>JBNPOM010000006.1:0-89054 GCA_050315175.1 Prevotella sp. SGI.027 | reverse complement strand
AAATCCGTGTACTTCCGTGCTTATCCGTTGCGAAAAGAATACCTATCCGTTGCAAAAATAATCCGATGCGTAAATAAGAATCTAAAAAACTTGGTTACATGCTACTTTATAGGGACATAACAGATAAAATAATCGAGGCTTTTTATGAGGTGTGTCATAACTTGTCAATCGGTTATGCAGAAAAAGTGTACGAACGTGCATTCGTTTATGAATTGAAGCAACGAGGATTACTTGTTGCTGAACAAGTGCCGTTGCAGGTGACCTATAAAGAAAAGTTGATTGTTGGTGACTTTGTGGCAGACATAATCGTAAACGATGTGATAATTTTGGAGCTAAAGGCGGTGACAACTATTACTAACGGACATGTAGCACAACTTATCAACTATCTCACAACTACTAAGAAGCAAGTTGGTTTTGTGTTTAACTTCTGTGGTGATAGAAAATTTGTTAGACGTGTAGGTCCAGAGGCTTGTGACGATGAGCATCGGATAATCACGGACTGACACGGATATACAATGAATCCGTGTGTATCCGTGCCTATCTGTTGCGAAAAAAACACCTATCTGTTGCAATAAAGAGTGTTTAGCATCGGCGCTTCACGGACTGACACGGATATTAAATGAATCCGTGTACATCCGTGTTAGTCCGTTGCGAAAAAATACTTGTCCGTTGGTAAAATTACCCCATTGACTTTGTCTGTTAAACTCATGCGTTTTGCACAGGAAAAGCATTGACTTTGCATGACAATCTCATAGCTCTATGAAGTTGTTATTTAAGATGTTGAAAATCAGCTTTATCAAGCAAGTTACTTGATGCGGAGAGAACTGATAAAAAAACAAGAACTTGTTACTTTATTAAATTTAGTGTATGACATTCATTACAGTTTTTACTCCAACCTACAATAGGGCATATTCGCTGCCAAAGCTCTATAAAAGCTTGGTGGCTCAACCCTATACATCATTCGAATGGCTTATTGTAGATGATGGAAGCACAGATAATACTGAACTGCTTGTTGGTCGATGGCTTCAGGAGAAGAAGGTTGATATACGGTATTACAAACAGCCTAATGGCGGTAAACATCGGGCTACTAATAAAGCTGTAAGTTTGGCGAGAGGTGAGTTGTTCTTTTTTGTAGATAGTGATGATTATATCACAAAGGATAGCCTTACCCTGATAGATCGTTACTATGAACAGGTTAGGGCTGATAAAAGTTTTGCGGGCGTTGCCGCCTATAAAGCTTATCCTAATGGGCAACGAGTGGCAGAAGGTGTCGCTTATGATGTGATAGATACCGATGTGGTAAGTTTTTTCCAAAAGATGAAAGGTGATATGACAGAAATATGGAGGACAGAAGTATTAAAAGCATTCCCTTTTCCTGAGTTTCCTGGCGAAAAATTCGTAACAGAGGCTGTAGTTTGGAATGAAATAGCCAAGACATACAAACTTAGATATTTCAATGCAAATATTTATGTTTGCGAATATCTGGAAGACGGATTATCAAACAACTTGCGCAAGCATCATCGACAATCCCCACAAGGTACCATGCTTTACTATTCAAATTTGGTGAGAGATTCTCGTTTCGGACTTCGGCGACATATCATAGATGCCATTAATTTTTGGCGGTATCTTATACCTTACAAAGGACGAAAGACAAAATTGCCATGGTGGTGCTATATGCTGAAGCCATTAGGCTTTTTGTTTTATCTGTTGGACTTGCTACATGAGAGAAATTCTCATGTTAATCATAGAGAAGTAAAAAATGTAAAGGATGAAAAAAGTTATAATTGAGGAGTTGGGCATCACCATTCCAGAACCTGAAAATTATCGTGATTGCTTTATGTTAATCAGAAGCGATTATTTCCGCTGTACGGGTTCCAAGAAAGATAGCTTTATAAAGATGTTTTTATTTGCTTTACGCGAGCCATCTTTCATGTTTCAAATATGGTGGCGTTTATCTATGGTAAAAGGCTGGGCATATCTTTTCACGAAGCTACTGCATCGTCATTATATGTTTAAGTTAGGGCTTTACATCCCCTCTACTGCTCGAGTAGGATATGGCTTTCTCATAGGGCATCCAGCAGGTATCATTATAAATCATACAGCCATTATTGGAAACAATGTTAATATCAGTCAGTTTACAACCATAGGAAGTAATGAAAAGCGAGCTGCCATGATAGGCGATAATGTTTATATTGG
Organism: Prevotella sp. SGI.027; assembly: GCA_050315175.1. Classification (GTDB taxonomy): domain Bacteria; phylum Bacteroidota; class Bacteroidia; order Bacteroidales; family Bacteroidaceae; genus Prevotella. The sequence goes on along the minus strand of JBNPOM010000006.1, from coordinate 86,858 downwards.
TCCTTCTGTCTGTTTTATTGAAGATGTAAAAATTGGTAGTAATGCTACCATAGGCGCAGGTGCTATAGTAAAGAAAGATGTGGCGGAAAATAGTGTAGTTGCAGGAAATCCTGCAAAGGAAATCTGTGCAAAGGTTTCTCCAGGGAAGTATATCAATAATAAGTGGGTTTAAGCATTATGTTTACAATTCTTATAGTTCTAATATTAGCATTTCTTTTTTCACTGAAATCGCAAAAGGATTCGATGCAACTGGATAAATATTATTTGGTTAAGAGTCGCTGTGATATTTTGAAAGCTATTCTTCCTTTTGCAATTGTATTAGCTCACCTTTCTTTTTATACGCATAATCCAATTATACAGAATTTTAGGTATTCGGGACCTTATGTGGTGGGTATGTTCTTTTTTATTAGCGGTTATGGCTTAGAGTATAAGTACCATAATAACGGTTTGGATTTCTCTATGTTTCCTCATAGGGTCAAGAAGTTGTTGACTCCGCTCATATTCCCAATCGTATTGTACTTGGTTCTATTGCATTGTTTACAATATGATGTTCTTACCACTATACATGCGAATTTTACAACTTTCAGTTTATTTATACCTTATACATGGTTTGTTGTTGTATTATTGATATTGAATACTGTGTTTTACGCTGTGAGGCGATATTTTAGAAGCAACACGAAAATGTATGCCGCATTGTTTGTCATAACAACTATTTTTTTAGCTGTACTTTATTTGAATGGTATTGATGGGACTACCTATGTGAGTAATTATGCCTTTCTGTTAGGCATTTTTTATAAAAACAATGAGAAAAACACATTTATATGGTTAGGCCACAAAAAGAACTGTTGGTATATTTTAGCTGCATTTTTGGCTTTGGCAGTATGCTCTTTTGCATATATATCAGGTAACCCTCCTTTTCATGGCTTTGCCCTTATAGGAGTTACAGTTTATGTTTTGCCATTTGCATTTATTTTCTCTTTTATTAAGGTTTCTATTAATAAGGTTTTCTTACTCCTGTCTAATATTAGTTACGAAGTATATATTCTTCAAGGTGTTACCTTCGTACTGTTTGAAAATTTGATTAAAGGAGAATATCACCTGTTAATTGTTTTGGCTTTTATACTGGTTAATACACTTCTCGCGTATATATCTAAAAGAATTACCATAAGAATAGAAAAAGAGTTATAGTACCTATGTAGGTGATAAAGTAATTTATTGAGGCTATGAGTAAGTTGAAGTTTTCTGTTATCATGTCGATTTATAAGAACGACAACCCTGAATATTTGCAGGTGGCTTTGGACAGCATCATTCATCAAACGCAGGTGCCAGACGAGATTGTGCTGATAGCCGACGGTCCTGTACCACAAGCGTTGATAGATGTGGTGGAGAAGACGAAAGCTCGGTTTGCAGGTTTGCATGCTTATTATCAGGACAAGAACAGAGGATTGGGTGGAGCGTTGCGCATTGCCGTGGAAAAGGCACAGTATGATTATCTTGCTCGCATGGACAGCGATGACATTTCGTTGCCCGACCGTTTTGAGAAACAGATGAGATGTTTTGAGGAAGACCATGAGTTGGCGGTAGTAGGAGGAATGATAACCGAGTTTGTTGACTCGCCCGAGCATGTGGTGAGCAAGCGCATATTGCCTTTGGATGACAGCGGCATTAAGCGGTTTATGCAGTCGCGGTGTGGCGTGAATCATGTTACGGTTGTCATGAAGAAAAGCGAGCTGCTGCGTGCCGGCAGTTATCTGCAGGATTTCAAGCAAGAAGATTATTATCTTTGGGCGCGCATGATTGAGGCTGGATGCAAGTTTCGCAACATTCTCGACATTGTGGTGAACGTGCGTTCGGGCAGAGACCAGTTTGCACGAAGAGGTGGCATGGCGTATTATAAGGATGTGCTTGCCCTGAACAAGTGGATGTGGCAACACGGACTCATATCTCTTCCCAAGATGATATACAATGATATGGTGCGTGGCACCGTACAGTTCCTTCTGCCCAACAGTGTAAGAACCTGGGTGTATCAACGCTTTCTGCGAAAATAAGCTAAATATTCGCTTTTGCGGATGCTTTTGGAACGTATATACAACCATGTTGTGAGGGAGAAACAATGGAACATTGGATTTCCCGACAAGTCGTTGGAGGAGTTGGTGCATGGGGCATCCTTCTCTGTTCGTATGCTTCGGCATTCCTACACCGACCGATGGTTTGCCGACCCCTTTGTGTTGGAGGTGACGGATGACGAAATCTTGCTTTTGGCAGAGGATTATGACATACACTTGAGACGTGGTCGCATATCATTGTTGACAGTAGAGCGCAACACACTTGAGTTGAAGAAGCTCACGCCTGTCTTGGATGTGCCACGGCATCTTAGCTTTCCTTGCATCGTGCGCAGGAATGACAAAGTGTACATCATGCCCGAGAATCTTTTTGGCGAAGGACTTACGTTGTATGAGTTTGATCAGAAGACGTACAGTTGCCGTAAAGAGAAAGTAGTGTCGACACAACCTCTGGCGGATGCCGTCCTTACGGATGTGCTTGGGGAGGAGATGCTGTTGGGAACTTACTTGCCGTATGACAATCCTGTATTGCATACGTTTGTTTACAATGCCCAAGGAGAGGAGGTGCGACAAGAGTCATACGTTTTTGCCGACAAGACGGCCCGCAATGCGGGGGCGTTTTTTGAATGTGAAGGTAAGTTATATCGACCCGCACAAGACGGAAAACTCTATTATGGGCAGGGCATTGTCATACAACAGGTAACAAAAGATGAAACAGGCAGACTCGCATTTCATGAAGTATGCCGACTTTCATCGCCCACAACTGGCCAGCCGTTGCGCATGCACACGCTCAATAGTTATAAAGGCGTGACGGTAGTAGACATGGCTGCGTGCCAACATCCGCATATTGCTCGGGTGGCAGTACAATTAAAAAAGCATTTCTGCGTTATCAAGAGGTGAGGATAGCTTATGTGGTTTCTGCGCTGAGGCATGCAGGTCCCGTGTCGGTGGTCATGCAACTGGCGAAGCAAATGGTTGAGCATGGTCATGAGTGCAAGGTGTTTTACTTTGACGAGAACATCTTTGAACCTCTTTTTCCTACGGAGAAGATAGACGGATACCGTCCCATCAACTTTGCCCACTACGATATTGTGCATGCCCATGGCATTCGCCCCAATTTATATCTTACCTTTTACAAGCCGTGGTTTGGCAAGAAAACAAAATTTGTAACCACGGTACATTGTTATATATGGGAGGAGTTTCAGGTAGGATTTGGCAGAATGGCAGGCTCTCTTTTCAGTCTGTTGTTCTTGGCTTCTATCAGGACGTTGGATAAGGTAGTGGTGCTCAGCGATGATGCCGTTGATTATTATTCACGCTGGGTGAACGCACAGAAACTGGCTCGTTGCTACAATGGCATTGACATGCCACAAGGTAGGCTGTCCGTTAAGGAAGAAGAACAAGTGCAGCAATTCAAGGCAGGTCACACGCTCATAGGTACATGTGCCTCATTGGTGAAGATAAAGGGAGTGGAACAGTTGATACAAGCCCTTGCACAGTTGCCAGACAGGTTTCGCCTGTTGGTGATTGGCGAAGGAAACTTGCGATTGCCTCTTCAACAGCGGTGTGCTGAATTGGGCATTTCCCACAGGATAATGTTCACAGGTTTTGTTCCCGAAGGACATCGATACATGCCACTTATGGACGTGTATGTGCAGACAAGCTTGAGCGAGGGCTTTTGCTTGGCACTGACAGAAGCAGCCATGTACGGAAAAAAGATAGTATGTGCAGACATTCGAGGGATGAAAGAAAAATATGCGGATGATGAGATTACCTATTATCAATCAGGACGCTCGGATGATTTGGTACAGAAAATCCTACAAGCAGAAAAGGAGGAAGACAAGCCACTTCGTGCCAAACAAAAGGTATGCGAGCAGTTCTCTTCTGTGAGTATGTACGAGGCGTATCACGCCTTGTATCTCCAGCTTGTGCAAAATAAGAATTGCAAATGACGACATTTACGGATACAGAAAAAGTTTTTCTTGAACTGTACAAGGCAGGAGTGTGGGGAGAGATTGCCCACAAAGACGTTCTTGTAGGTAAGCATATAGACTGGAAAGCCGTGTTAGGCATTGCAGAGAAACAAGCTGTTGTAGGCAATGTGTCTGATGGTATTTCGCTATTGAGAGAGACAGAGATGCCACAGCCATTGAAGATGAAGCTGATAACGTATGTGCTCACCGTTAGGAAAAACAACGAAACGATGAATGCTGCCATCCCCGAGATATATCGCTTGCTGGAAGACATTGGTGTTGTGCCTGTCTTGCTGAAAGGACAAGGGGTGGCACAAAACTATCGTGACCCACTTTCAAGACAGTCGGGAGATGTCGACCTATATATTCCCGACACGCAACAAATAGCCGAGGCTTACAAGTTGTGTCAACAAAAAATGAAGATGATAGAGCCACTCACCACCGATACAATGGAGGCTGTCTTTCAGTATCGCAATGTGGTGGTTGAGCTGCATGGGCGCATCAATGCGTATGTGAATAAAACCTTGGAACAGCGTTTCCCCGCTTGGTGTGATGCAATGTTTCGTGAGGAGAAGGAAAGAAAGGTCTGTATTGGGGGTGGCTTTGCCGTTCTGCCTCCCTTGCGGTTGGACCTTGTCTTTGTCTTTGTACACTTGACAAGACATTATTTTAGTGGCGGAATAGGTTTGAGGCAGATAGCAGACTGGATGCGCCTGCTTTATGCGCATCATGCGGATATTGACCAAGAACAGTTGGCGCGTGACGTAACGTATTTGGGCATAGAGAAGATATGGAAAGTGTTTGCCGCCATGGCTGTTGACTTCTTGGGATACCCCAAAGAAAAGATGCCACTATATAATGAGAGGTATGCGGACATGGGCAAACAGGTGCTGCGCTATGTGTTGGACTCGGGAAACTTTGGTTATCATGATGTACGCACAAAAAGTAAATCCAAGAATTATTATGTGCGTCGATGCAAGGCTTTTACTGGAAATATGAGTAAAATCCTGCGTAATTTCTTCATGTTTCCTCACGAAACCGTGTACAACATTCCTGGTTATTTGAAAAGTGGCTTCAAGCGAACAAGATTTTAAGTAGAGAACATTATGAATTTGAAATTTCTTCTTTTAGGCATTGTCATTCCTTTTATCAGTGCGTTTGCGTTGGTGACTTGGATTCATCCTTTAATAGTTAAACTTGCCAAACAAAAAGGAATGGTTGACAATCCCGATGCCCGCAAGTTGCAGAAAGCCCCTGTTCCCGTATTGGGCGGTATTGCTGTCTTTTGGGGAGTTGTATTGGGGGTGGGCTTGACGAGTGCAGTCTTTGACAGTTATATCTTTTTTCCTGCGTTCGTTGCCATTACGGTGATGATGTATGTAGGCACGTTGGATGATCTTATAGGATTGAGCGCATGGTTAAGACTGATAGTCGAGTTCTGCGTCATCTTGTTCTTGATATCTATCGATCATAAATTTATTGACGATTTTCATGGTGCCTTAGGCATACACCAGCTGAACGAATATGTTGGCATTGCCCTTTCTTCGTTTGTGGGTGTCGGCATCATCAATTCCATTAACTTGATTGATGGCGTAGACGGACTTTCTTCCGGATTTTGCATGTTCGTTTGCGCCCTCTTTGGTTATGCCTTCATGACATCGGGTTACGGGTCGATGACCGTACTGGCTTGGATATGTGTGGCTTCCTTGCTTCCTTTTTTCCTGCACAACGTTTTCGGCAAAACGTCAAAGATGTTCATAGGCGACAGTGGAACGCTCATGCTGGGCACACTCATGAGTATTTTTGTTTTTCATATTTTGGAAACCAAATCCATGGTGGCATATAATTATCCTAACATGGGGGTAGTGGCTTTTACGCTTTCCGTTCTGTCCATTCCAGTTTTCGACACCTTGCGTGTCATGTTTCTGCGCATGTTGAGGGGAGGCTCTCCATTCCATCCAGACAAGTCGCATCTGCACCATTTGTTCATAGAGATAGGCTTCTCGCATATCGGTACAACCGTGTCGGTATTGTCACTCAATGTCTTTAATGTTTTGTGTTGGTTCATCTCTTATCAGTTAGGAGCTTCTGCCACTGTCCAACTGCTGGTGGTAGTCGTGATAGGTGTGTTCAATACGGTAGGTTTTTATTACATTGTGCGAAGGTTGAATCACCAACGCATGCCTTATAAAATATTAAAACGAATTGCAGCCATGTCTCACATTGAGGCTGGTTGTTTCTTTATGAGTATTAGAAAATTTGTAGACCGCCATTAGCTTGGCGTGTCTGCTTACATCAGATTTAATCAAACAAAAAAACAAGTATGAAAGCATTTGTATTTCCTGGTCAGGGATCCCAGTTTGTAGGAATGGGAAAAGAACTTTATGATAGTAACGAAACGGCAAAGAAGCTGTTCGATAAAGCCAATGAGGTGTTGGGTTATCGTATTACCGATATCATGTTCGCTGGTACCGATGAGCAACTCAAGGAAACCAAGGTGACACAACCTGCTGTATTCTTGCACAGTGTCATTTCTGCACTCTGTATGGGCGATGCGTTCAAGCCCGATATGGTAGCTGGTCATTCTTTGGGTGAGTTCTCTGCATTGGTGGCAGCTGGTGCGTTGAGTTTCGAAGACGGTCTCAAATTGGTCTATGCCCGTGCCATGGCGATGCAGAAGGCTTGTGAGGTGGCACCGGGTACCATGGCAGCTATCATTGGTTTGCCAGATGAAAAGGTAGAAGAGATATGTCAAGAGGTGAGCAACGAAGGCAAAGTTGTCATTCCAGCTAATTATAACTGTCCAGGGCAATTGGTTATCTCTGGAGATAAGGAAGGTATTGAGGAGGCTTGCGAAAAACTAAAGGCTGCGGGAGCCAAGCGTGCGTTGCCTTTGAAGGTAGGAGGTGCATTCCATTCACCTTTGATGCAGCCTGCCAAGGACGAGTTGCAAAAGGCGATAGAGGCTACCACGGTGAATACACCTCAATGTCCTGTGTACCAGAATGTTGACGGGAAACCTTATACCGATGCAGCCAAGATTAAGGCAAACCTTATCGCACAACTGACCAGTAGCGTTCGTTGGACAACAACGGTACAGAACATGATTGCCGATGGTGCTACCGACTTTACCGAATGTGGACCTGGCAAGGCTTTGCAGGGCATGATTGGACGCATCAGCAAGGAAGTGACAGTGCACGGCATCTAAACGAAAGAAGAGTCTAAACTGCATTGAGCTTTGTCATCTTGCCAGTTGGCTGGATGACAAAGCTCTATTCTTACCTCTCAACAACGTTAAAATTATCGACAAACTACTCTCCTCACAGGGAGGAATAAGGAAAGATTACATGCAAATCTATCAAATCTTTACTCGCCTTTTTGGCAATCAAAACATGACCCGCATGCCCCATGGAACGCTGGAAGAGAATGGAGTGGGGAAGATGAACGACATCACCACGACCGTGCTTAATCGTATTCACGACATGGGGTTCACGCATGTGTGGTTCACGGGCATTGTTCGCCATGCAACGACAACCGATTATTCTACCTACGGCATCCCTCGTCAACATCCAGCCATTGTGAAGGGAAGGGCTGGATCGCCATACGCCATTACCGATTATTATGATGTCGACCCCGATCTTGCCGTGCAGGTGTCGAAGCGCATGGATGAGTTCGAGGCTTTGGTGAAGCGTACGCACAAGGCAGGCATGAAGGTGATTGTTGATTTCGTCCCCAATCATGTGGCTCGGCAATACCACTCCATTTGTAAACCTCAGGGTGTGAGAGACTTGGGGGAGAACGATGATGTAAACAAGCACTTTGACATTCACAACAATTTTTATTATTGCCCAGGCTATCCCTTTGAACCTGCCATTGATTTGTGCAAGGATGCCAGCGAACCTTATCGTGAATATCCTGCCAAATGCACGGGTAACGATTGTTTTAATGCTTCGCCCTCAGCTAATGATTGGTACGAAACCGTCAAGCTGAACTATGGCATTGATTACACCGATGCTGGTGGACGCAGTGAACATTTCGACCCCATGCCCGACACGTGGCAGCAGATGACGGACATCTTGCTGTTTTGGGCTTCCAAGGGAGTAGACGGCTTCCGCTGTGACATGGCAGAGATGGTGCCAACGGCTTTTTGGCAGTACGCTATATCTAAGCTCAAGGCTACCTATCCTCACGTCATTGTCGTTGGCGAGGTGTACAATCCTTCGCTTTATCGGGCGTATATCGCTTCGGGATTTGATTACTTATATGATAAGGTGGGCATGTACGACTGTTTGCGCGACATCGTGTGTGGCAAGCGTCCAGCCCATCACATTACCCGCCAATGGCAATCCGTGGATGATATCTTGCCAAAGATGCTCTATTTCTTGGAAAACCACGACGAGCAACGCATTGCCAGCGACTTTTTTTGTGGCAGTGCCGAACGTGCTTTGCCTGCTTTCATGGTGTGCGCATGGCTGCACACCAATCCTGTCATGGTGTATGCTGGACAGGAGTTTGGCGAGCGAGGTATGGATGCAGAAGGATTCAGTGGTCTTGATGGTAGGACAACCATATTCGACTACTGGGCGGTAAAGTCCGTTGTCGAAGGATATTATCAAAGAAGAAAAATGGATAACCACAGTAAAACGTTATCCGAAACTTATCGACAAATACTCAACTTGCGTAACCTGCCAGCCATTGCGCAGGGGCAGTTCTTCGACTTGATGTATGCCAACAGTCAGCATTCGGCATTGTTCAATCCCGATGAGCAGTATGTCTTCTTGCGTAAATCGGCTGAGCAGCTCTTGTTGATTGTCGTGAACTTTTCGCCCAACCAGCAGAGGGTGCATGTCAACATACCACAACATGCTTTCGACTTCCTGCACATGCGGCAGGGTACATGCAGGGCAGCCGACCTGTTGACACACCAAGAACAGCGTGCAGAGTGGTCGGCTTCCGTGCCGTTTGTTGCACAAATACCGGGTTATGGTGGACGAATCTATGAAATTAAACAAGTATAATATAGGCTCTTGCCATCAATCATTCGAGTGTGTAGGTGTTCAAAATGAAAACTAAATATTTCATTTTGTGCACCTACTGTCGTTTTATGGCATTCCTACAATCTTCATCAATCTAACAAAATGCGTACACAACTATTTATCACAATGCTTCTTCAAAATTATCGGTCAAAACTACTTTTGGCATGTTTGCTTTTATTTTCGTGTTTCGTTGTCCTTCACACAGACGCAAAACCAACAGTGCCACCAGTTCGTGTGGCATGCGTAGGCAATAGCATTACATACGGAACGGGTATCGCCAATCGTGATAAAGACTCTTATCCCGCACAGCTACAGGCGATGTTGGGCAATAAATATCTCGTTGGGAATTTTGGAAAACCCGGAGCTACCTTGCTTCGACATGGTCATCGCCCTTATTTCAAGCAACAAGAGTTTCACGATGCCATGGCATTTCACGCCGATATTGCCGTTATTCATTTAGGTATCAATGACACCGACCCACGAAACTGGCCCAACTATCGTGACGAATTTGTGACCGATTACTTGGCTCTTATCGACTCTCTTCGTCAAGCCAACCCAAAGGTGCGCATCATTTTGGCAAGATTGTCACCTATTGCGCACAGGCATCCGCGTTTTATCTCAGGAACGCAACAATGGCACGAGCAGATACAGGCAAGCATTGAAACAGTAGCAGAGATTAGTGGAAGTGAGCTTATTGATTTTCATGCTCCTTTATATCCTTATCCTTTTTTGTTGCCTGATGCCTTACATCCTAACGTAGAAGGTGCTGGTATCATGGCAAAAGTGGTTTATGGCAGCATTACGGGCAATTATGGAGGGTTGCACTTACCAGCCATCTATACCGACAATATGGTTTTGCAGCGAGATGTACCCATAACGATTCATGGCATAGCCAATGCAGGCGAGACGGTTAAGGTAAAGTTGGGAAGTCTGTACCAATCAACTCGTGCCAACCGGCAGGGCAACTGGCAGGTTACCTTTGCGCCTCAGAAAGCCGTGCGAAGCAAGACACTCACCGTAAGTGCGGGTAAGCAAAAGCGTATCTTCCAGCATGTGGCAATAGGTGAGGTGTGGCTTTGTTCGGGACAGTCGAACATGGCTTTCATGATGCACCAAGCCGCTACAGCCCAACGGGATATTCCCCTTTCTGGTGATGAGGATTTGCATCTCTACGACATGAAGCCCAACTGGGAGACGTATGATGTAGAATGGAACAAGTCGGTACTTGATTCGTTGAACCATTTGCAGTATTATCGCCCCTCGTCATGGACGGTTGCAACACCCGATGTGGTGCGAAAATTTTCGGCTGTGGCTTATTATTTCGGTCGTATGTTGCGCGACAGTTTGTAAGTACCTGTGGGGATTATCTGCAATGCAGTGGGCGGTTCGCCTACCGAGTCTTGGATTGATCGACATACACTGGAGTCACGTTTCCCTGCTATTCTCAACAATTGGTTGCACAACGACTTCATTCAACCGTGGGTGCGACAGCGGGCTGCCAAGAATATCGCACAAGCAAAGGGAGCAGGCGTAAGGCATCCGTACGAGCCTTGTTACTTGTTTGAGAGCGGTATCTTGCCCTTGCAGCGATATGCTGTTAAGGGGGTGGCATGGTATCAAGGCGAGTCGAACGCCCATAACATTGAGGCACACGAAACGCTGTTCAAGCTGTTGGTCGATTCTTGGCGAAAGTATTGGAACAATGCCAGCATGCCATTTTATTTTGTGCAGCTATCAAGTCTTGACCGACCTTCGTGGACTTGGTTCCGTGACAGTCAGCGAAGGTTGATGCAGCAAATTCCCAACACCGGTATGGCAGTATCTTCCGACCTTGGTGATTCGCTCAATGTGCATCCAATCCATAAACAAAAGATAGGCGAGCGACTGGCTCGGTGGGCATTGGCAGACACCTATCATCGCCCACTCATGCCGTGTGGCCCTCTGTTTAAGTGTGCTTGGCGTGAAGCGGGGAACCGGGTCGCTGTCTCGTTTAATGCTGCTGACAAACTGTCTACTTCTGACGGTAAGCCTGTTTATGGTTTTGAAATCGCCCAATACGACGGTTTGTTTTATCCTGCCCATGCAGAGATCAAGGGGCAGCTGGTGATTCTTCAATCCGACAAGGTCAGGGAACCTCGCTTTGTGCGCTATGGTTGGCAGCCGTACACTCGTGCCAATCTTGTCAATGGTGACGGCCTTCCTGCTTCTACTTTCCGAGGTGAGGTGACTACCCAACATTGCGTTTCTCACAAGAAATAACAACAATTCCAGCGGGCTAATTTATGAAAGTAAGCAGCCACAAACCTAAATCAACCATTTGTAAAAAAAAGATAAAGTAAGGTCGACTATATAACAAGATTGTGTTGGAAATTCAAGAGCGGGATGTGTCATTCCCACCAGCCCATACTGCAGAGCATTTACTCAATCAATTGATGCATAGAGTGTTTGGATGTGAGCGTTCAAACAATGCACACATTGAGCGAAAGAAAAGTAAGATGACGTTTGTTCTCGATCGTAAACCGGACAAACGTGACGAGAAAGAGATTGAAACTCGTATGAACGAGTTGATACAACAAGATTTGCCCATTACGTTTGAAGTGGTCGACAGGCAACATCTTCCCGAAGGAATCAGCTTAGAACGCTTGCCTGCCGATGCTTCCGAAGCGATTCGCATTTGCCGCATTGGCGATTACGACGTTTGTCCATGTATCGGAAAACATGTGCGTTCAACCTCACAAATAGGAAGGTTCGAACTGTTGGGAACCAACTGGGACGAACATAAAAAAACTTTTAGAGTTCGGTTCAAAATCATTCCATAGGGCTACTTTCTCATAGCTACCCACTTCTTTTAAAACTCATTTTCATTGTGATGGAACAAAATATGGATTCCTTAGATCACGAACATATTCCTACCAAGCATTTTAATCGTGCCCCTTTGCTGGCTCACCTGAGCATGTTCTCAGCCTGTGCCATTTGGGGACTCATGGCTCCTATTGGCAAAGATGCCATGCTAAATGGGGTGAATGGCGTGAGTATGGTTTCGTTTAGAGTGCTGGGCGGAGCCATCTTGTTTTGGGTGAGCTCGCTCTTTGTCAAGCACGAGCATGTACCCCTACGGGATGTGTTGTGGTTTATTGGTGCCGCCGTTTTCGGATTGGTCTGCAATCAATGTTGTTTTACCATCGGATTGAGCTACACTTCTCCCATCAATGCCAGCATCGTCACAACCTCCATGCCCATATTTGCCATGGTGTTGGCGGCACTCATTTTGAAAGAACCCATCACGGGTAAAAAGGCAATGGGGGTGTTGATAGGATGTTGCGGCGCGCTGATTTTGATATTAACCAGCATGACCGCAGGCGATGCCAAAGTTGGCGACATTCGCGGCGACCTGATGGTCATGGGGGCGCAGCTGTCTTATGCGTTTTATTTATCCACATTCAACAAGTTGGTGAAGCGGTATTCGGTCTTTACCGTCAACAAATGGATGTTTCTATGGGCCACCTGTCTCATCTGGCCGTTTTCTTTCCGTGAAGTCATGGATATTCCTTGGGCGACCGTTTCTACTAAAACCTGGTTGGAAACCGCCTATGTTGTTTTCTTTGGTACGTTTGTCGGATACATCCTCGTCATCTCAGCCCAACGCGTGTTGCGCCCCACGGTGGTCAGTTCCTATAACTATGTCCAGCCCATTGTGGCCGTTGTCGTGACGGTACTTACGGGAATGGGCATCTTCAAATGGACGCATGGCCTTGCTGTTCTCATGGTGTTTGTGGGCGTTTGGATGGTCACCAAGTCAAGGTCGCGTCACGACATGATGGACAATAAGGGCGAGTTGACCCGTGATTCGGAATAGCACTCTGCAAAAAATGTTAGTAAGGTCTGTGAAGAAAAGCAACTTTTTCGATAAACAAATAGAACAAAAAAGATCTTTTTTTTTGTAAAATTTGGATTTTTGTTATCTTTGTATATCAATTTAAAGCTAACCAATATGAAGCGAACACTTTTATGGGCATTTTGCAGTCTCTTTGCAATCTTCGTGAGTGCTCAGCAGTCTGTTGATACTGCTGTGAAACCAGACCGCACAGAAGCGCTACCAAACATGATTCGACTGAATTACGGGCTTGGCATCATGACATCCAAGTTCGAGGATCTGAGAGAAACTTACAATTCAAGCTCAGTCGTAACACTGAGCCTTGACTATGAGCATTTGTGGGACAATGGGCTGGGCTTTGGCATTCATGCCAGCCAAAACCACTTTAGTAAGCCCAACTGCAATGTGCTTTTCGTGGGAGGCAGCTTTGTCGCCACATGGACAACCGACAAAGGCTGGCGATGGGAAGGTGCGTTAGGCATGGGCTTTGCCCGCAATGACCTGGAACAGCCGGACCAGGAAAACGGGCTTGGACTTCTTTCCATTCTTGGTTGCACCTATAAGCTGTCACACCATTGGGGCATCGGAGCCGACCTCAGACAGCTTACTTCCATCTATCGCAAGCCCGCCGGATGGGAGGGTCGGTTTGGGTTCAACCACTATCAGTTAGGCATCGGCCTGGCCTATTTGTTTTAACCGGGTGTACCGTTGCCACATTCTGACGAAAATAAGGACAAACACTTTTAATCTCAGTTAGATATGAAGAAGATTCAAACAAGCACTGCCGCCGTAGCTATGAGCCTGCTGCTGGCCACGGCCTCTTTCGTTCCAGGTCATGCTCAAAATGAGGCGGAACCTGTAGAAAAAGAGCATACGCACAAGTGTGTGAGCATTAAATACTGCAACAATAACGAGGAATTGGCTGCAGGCGAATGGAAAACTGCCGACAGCGTGACCGTGATCACCAAGACGCGCAATCAGCAGATGTGGTGGGGCGGAAACGATTTCAGGTTCGACTCGCACGACAAGCAGGTCAAGAAGCTGCTCAAGAAGGATGCTTTCGCCATTATGTATGGCGACACGCTCTTGCTGAACACCCGTCCGTACAAGGATCGTGGATGTGCTTTCGGCAACGGATATGCCCGAGCCTTCCAGATGAGTGATGGCCATCTGCTACTCACCTACCTCAATGTGCAAGAAATGACCAGTCGCGCTACCATCGGTGGAATGTTCGGCATCATTGGTGCTTTGGCCACGGCTGCCGCCTCCAAGAAAGTATCCAGCCAGAATGTGTGTTACATCATCACGCCTGGCAACAAGAAAGCCTTGATTGTTGACGAGAAACTCATGGCGGTTTTGCTCAACGATTATCAGCCCCTGCTCGACGAATACCGTTCTGTAGAAAAGAAGAAGCGGCTCCATGCTGAGACCGTCATGCCCTTGTTGAAGAAGGCAGGCCTGTTGTAAATGAAAAAAGGTCGTGAGCTTTTGGGGTAGACAAGTCAGCAGGTGTGCTGTTTGCCCGTTTCCTCATCATAGAGATTGTCAAATTGTTGTCTCAGTTTGTCTGGGTTCTCGATGATGCTGCGGATGGCTTTCAGGTGCTTTTCGTTAGGCGAGTTGGGTATCCATAGCTTGATGTAGCCTGTGTTGGAATATTTTTCTTGCAGGTGAGCCAGAAAGCGACGCCACTGTTCTTCGCGATTTTTTCCCGGCTCGTTTTCCAAACCAAACTGTACCGCGCGACGAAAAACATGCTCTGGGTCGAGGTCTCTGTCAGCCTCGGCCACAATCTTTCCATAGATGCTGCGTGGCGAATGGGATGCGCTGGCACGGTGATCTTCAACGGCTTCGCGCATGATGCGTATCTGTTCAGGTGAGAACCATCGCTTCAATCGCGCGTCAGCGGCAAGTATTTTTCCTCCGGTAATGTGATGAATGGCTCTCGGTCCAGACATGCCAATGTCGTGATAGGCAGCCACGGTGTATGCCATGTTTACGTCTGCCCCCATCCTTTTAGCCAGCTCGAGGCTTCCTTTGATGACATGCTGCACATGCCCCAATCCATGCGAAAGGCCAAATTCATTGTATTTCGGGAGGATGTTTTGCTCGATGAAAGCCATTAAATCAAGGTTTACATTGTTTTCTATCATGCTTATGGGAGTTTATTGCAAATGTAAGAATAATTGTTTATTTTTGCAAACCAATCTCAAGAAGATTCAACGAAAAACTATTTGTATGCATGCACCTCGTGTTCAACGCAACTCTCTTCAAGCTTGGCTCTTGGCCATGCGACCAAAAACATTGTCGGGTTCGGCTGTTCCCGTGATGATTGCCACAGCGTTGGCACTGGCGATGAGTGACTGGAACGTTCGCATTGTGCCGGTACTGCTGTGTTTCCTGTTTGCTTTCATCATGCAGATAGACGCCAATTTCATCAACGACTATCTTGATTTCAAGCGTGGAAATGATGATGAAACCCGACTGGGACCACGTCGTGCTTGTGCGCAAGGGTGGATTTCTCCGCAAGCCATGCGCATGGGTATTGTCGTGACAACCTTGTTGGCTTGTGTGGTTGGACTGCCTTTGGTTTGCTATGGCGGTGTCGAAATGGTTTGGGTTGGGCTTCTTTGTGTGTTGTTTTGTTTCCTCTACACCACGCATCTGTCTTATCTCGGATTGGGTGATCTCCTGGTTCTTCTCTTCTTTGGCCTTATTCCTGTTTGTGTAACCTACTATTTGGCGATGCCGTCAACGATGAATCACGTCACTTGGGAAGTGGTGTTGAGTTCGCTGGCCTGTGGAATTATCATTGATACCTTGTTGATTGTCAACAACTATCGTGATTTGGAGAACGATCGACGGGCGCACAAGGTGACCTTGGTAGTAAGGATGGGTGAATCCTTATCACGCAAAGTTTATCTCATGCTGGGATGGTTGGGGTGCCTGTTGGGTATTGTGTTTTTGTTCAATGGGCATCCTTGGGCTTTTGTATTCCCAATAATTTATTTGGTTTTGCATACGCGTACTTACCGTCGCATGCGAATCAAACAAGGTAAGGCGCTGAATCAAATCCTTGGTGAGACAGGGCGGAACATCTTTATTTATGGTGTTCTGGTTTCTCTCGGGCTACTTGTTTAAGGGCGGTTCTATAAATTAGCTTTGTTAGATTTTGAGCTTATTTTTGAGGTCAAAATGCAAGAGAGTGAAGGAGTGTAGCGAGCTACACGACTGAACGAACTTACATTTTGAACCAAAAAGAAGCCAAATGATAACAAAACGGATTTATATAAATTTAATGACTATATGCGGTGGTAATTTATAGAACCGCCCTTAATTGAAGAAGTTCCAGCTCAGGCCAAAGCGGATGATGCTGCCGTTGAGCGGATAGTGAGGAACAAGGAAACTAGCCTTTGTGCCACTGCCCGCATTGGCATGACTGTACATCACGAAGAAGCGTGTTTGTTGCAAGTGGAAGTTCGCATATGCGTTCACGATAGGGTAGTTGCCTATTTCAACGCGGTCGGTATTTTCCTGCACAACAAACTGCCCCAAGGCCGGACTATAGTCAGGTGCATAGTACTTGGTGAAGTAACGTACGTCGGCACCCACGTCACATTTCAGTACCTTGGCTATCTTCAATCTGAAAAAAAGATTCGAGTAAATGTTGAGTTTTGGTAATGGCAACGCCGTTTGACTGGATGAATTTTGGAAGGTAATGACCGATTCCCAGTGCAAAGGTCCCCATGCTACATCCTGCGATAGTGAGGCTGTCAGCACGTTAATGGCTTCACTGCTTTGCCGAACGCCAACCTCTGTACCGATACGCTGATATTGATTGTTGATGGTATAGGCTTGCGCCAGGTAGGTATAATTGGTCAATTCGTCCATGGCAATGCGCAGTGAAGTTTTGGTTTTGGCATAACTCAACAAGCCTTGAATACGCGTGTGCGTGGTGCTACTCAAGTCATCATTATCCCAAAGGAAATGACGTCCGTGATAATGACGGTAGTAAAAGGTGGGTTGATAGCGATGGAAGAAGCCGCTCGCAGCCAACTGTACGGTGTCACCAAACAGCTTGAAGTTGAGGTCGGCGGTGGCGTTGATGTCTATCTTGCCTGCATCTCGCCCTGCAACTCCCACCTCACCAGTCACTTCGTAGTGGAAAGTTTTGCCTTGTGTCTTGCTCAATTGCCCGCCGGCGTATACGGAATTCTCGTTGTAAGTCGCTGTTCCAACTGTGTCGGGGAGCGTGAAATGCCGCAGTTCATGACTGACAAAAGCTTTCAAACCCGATTTGGCCCATTTGTTGAAACCTTCCAAGAGCGATAGTGCAAACGTGTTGTGCACGCGGTAGTGCTTGGTGTTGTCATAAATAGAGTCACCTCGTAGCCATTCATCCATCTTGTATGTATTGGCATAGTAGTTGTCCGGTGTCTGGTATGCTTGATAGATGCGGGTGTAATTGTCGAATTTCAGCGTGTGTATGAAGCTAGTCACGGGCACATATTCGTTCTTTACCCAAGCCGTATCCTCTTTTTCTTTCTCGTGTTTTGCCAACAAACTGTCTGCTGCCTGCTGACCGTTCACGACAATACGGGCACTGTCTTGCGCTGCTGGAGTTGTCGACTCAACGCCTGCAATGACCGCGTCATCAGGCCTGCCAGCAAGCTTTGGCGTTTCTTTCAGGTCGTCATCGTTCAGTGTTCTGCCCTCTTTCTTGGCCTGTTTCCTGGCCTTTTGCTTAGCTTTCTTCGCGTCATTTTCTTTCTTGGCCTCCATGGCAAACTTCTTTGCCTTAATCTCTTCAGCCGTCATGGGTACTTTTCGATTGAAGCCAACGTTGTATCTATGACTGAAAAAGACGTGCTGATTATCGTTACGGTTCCAATTCTGCTGTAATACCGTCGGTATTTCTGATGTTTGGTAGTTATCGTCAAAGCTCTCTGGGTTGGTGATGAATTTGTCATCAGTAATACCTCCATTCTCTGTATTCTTCTGATGATTGGTCGATAAGAGCAGGTGTGCTTGATACCGTTCGCCGAGATAGGAACCGTACAGGGTGTAGTTGAAATGTGAAGACGCTTGGTTAGAATAATATCCACGGCCGTATAGATAATCAAATTTAAATCCAAGTCCTATCTTATTGCCCGCATTTACGGCAAACTTAGCCGTGAAATGATCCTCCCCGTTGGTGCGGTTTCCAGCCGTATTGTATGTCAAGTTGGTGATGGGCGACAGCGTATTGGTGAAATGAAAATCGCCCGGAGCAACAATGAAGTAGTCATAAGGTTGCGTAAAGATAAACTGTTGATCAGCA
This sequence comes from Prevotella sp. SGI.027, assembly GCA_050315175.1. GTDB lineage: Bacteria > Bacteroidota > Bacteroidia > Bacteroidales > Bacteroidaceae > Prevotella. Next base: position 68,592 of record JBNPOM010000006.1, on the reverse strand, counting down.
CGTTGGCGGTCAACGAACAGCCTGTTGATGCGTGGTGCCCCCAGATTGCCCGTAGAATTGTATTCACTGCGCATGCCCGTTGTAAAGATGCTGTTGGGATACATGTGTGACAAGGTATCGGGAATGGCAGGAATGATGTCACCAAAACGTTCGTTGACCGTCCAAACCTTCAACCCTTTCGGTATCTCTTTGTTCTCATGAGTCGAGTCGTTGGCCATGCCATCTCGGCGCGTGATGTTACCATTGGGATCTATTTGATTATAGTCGTCTATCTGAGCGACCATGGTCAAGGACGACAGTAAAAGGAATATGGATAATAAAAATCGAGTCATTTGTGGAATATGCGAATGCTGCATTCGGCCATCTTGAAGAACATGGCGGTTAGGATGATGATGATTCCAAGCGTTTCTTTTTGTGTAAAGAAATAGAAGATGACGCCTACCACGGCACCAATCATGAAGATGATGTTGAGTATGTTTCGAATCCAAAAGATTCTATCGCGTGGCGTTTCGCCAGTTCCTCTTTGTCGTCTTGGGTATTTTGCACTCATATAGATGTCGTGTTATTGCTTGAAAAAATAGCTATTATTAGCGTTTCGGTCCGCCTGTTAATGCTCGGTCAGATATGGTTTGTCAGCGAAGTCGATAGGAAATCTGACTAAATATCTCATCTTTGCGGTCGATGGTATTGCGGCGAAACTTTGATGACAGGGGACGCAGAGTGTTCTTTTTCTTGTTGATGGCCACCTCATCGGTAATCCACTCGTCTGCACTGATAGACATGTGTGTGGGCCGTCCCTTCTCATAGTCGTAGTGTATGCGGCTCATCGTGAGTTCCAAGTGGTTGTCTGTGCACTTGGCAATCAGCGTATAATCGAATTCTGTCCGGTCTAATGACAGGAATGACTTACTGAATTCCAACCACTCAGTGTATCGGGCGGCAATGATATTCTGTTCTTCATTGACCAGCGCGATGTGGCTATTGAGTTGATTTTCGCCTTTTGTCAGTTCATCAAGATATTGATAGGTGATGTCGTAAATCTGCTTGGCCGTTTTCCCAGGAGCCCTTAAATTGAGGGTGAAGACCACTTTGCCATCGGCATCTTGCGGTACACCTCCCTCCAAATACTTGGAATCATATTTGTCTGTCTTCGGCATAGTGACCTTTGAACTAACCGATTGCTGTTGCGAGCTGCTTCTTTGATTGCTCTCGTTCGCGCTGTTGTCTGGGATAGACCAGCCCGATGGCGTACCTTCAACAGCTTTTTGCGCATCCTCAACAGCCTGTTTAGCCTTCTTCTTAATCATCTCTGCTTCCATCTTGTATCGAGCTGCCTCCTTGTTGGCACGCTCTATTTCAGCTTCAATTCGTACTTTCTCGGCCTGTTTAGCTTTGTCTTTGGCAGCTTTCTTAGCCTCTGCAGCAGCTCGTTTTGCTGCTTTCTTGGCTTCTTTGACAGCTTTCTTGGCAGCCTGCGCTTCTTGTTTGGCCTTTTCCAATTGTTGCTCCGGCGTCAAAACAGTCTGAGCTTGGATTATCAAAGGCATGGCTAAGAGAATGGCGATGACAAACTTTCTCATAATTCAATCGGTTGATTCAGTCTACAAATGTATATATTTTCTGCGTAAATGGCGCACAATTTGAGAAGATTAACGAAAAAGGAAGAATTCGATTCCTTGGACTACAACCGCTGCAAGTTATACTTTCTCACAGTTAGAAGAATATAAATTCCCTCATCCTATTTTGCCTGTTTCTAATTCCTGTTGCAAATATGAGAACACATATTTTGCGCTTTGATAATACAGGCGTGTCTCATCTTCAAGCACTTTTTGATAAGTTACTGAGTTGAATACCATACTTAGTGCTTGCTCCATGCTTAGGTTTGGCCTTTGTTCCATCAGCAGACTGGCAAGACATTTTACCATGTCGCTTTTCATTTCATCTTTTTCGTTCATCGTTTTATAAGGTGTTTGATGGCCTCCTCTGTGCCAAAGAAATATTGCATGGTGATGCCTTTCATATATTGCAGATTCCTAATCAGTGTAGGCATGTCAATATCTTGATTACGGTAACGCCACAGTTGGCGTCCTACGCGATCGTTGGCGATGGGACCAATCACCACATCATAATTGTGGACAGCCCCAACCTCACTGTTCCTGTTCAGGAGAACAAAGTTAGCCCACTCCTCTGTATAACCCTCAAAACACTTCACTTTCAGCGTTCCGTTTTCCAATAATCTTTCATCAAAGTCATATTCGATGACGATGGGTTCACCGCCAGTTAACGCAACACGTGCAACTGCCAATTCTTCCGCCTGTGACCTGTTGTCAGACAGGTAGAAGCCTTGTCCGAAATCTTTATTGGGTTTCGACTTCTTAAGATCAATATTGTCGAATTGTACATTGGTGCCATGATAGAGCCTCATCCTAACTGTCCTCCCATTCTTTTGCACAGACTGGCGATGTCGTCTACCATACTTTCGAACGATTGCGTATGTACAAAGCCATAGTGCTTGTCTATAAAGTCAATACCCTTGAAACGACTCAGATAGCCGAAAGCCTCTTTCATGGTAAGGCCGAACCGCTTTCCAAACTCATGAATGAAAATCATCGTCCATTCTAATTTGTCTTCTTTGCTGTATTCCATGAAGTGTCCTCCTTTTTATATTGACTACGAAAGAAAAGCTGCCCGCTGCCCGCCATGTCGTGCGTGTTCTTGATGCTGCATTTGCTGTACATGCTTGCCTCTCTGTGAGTATTCTTGTTAGCCTTCACCTCCTGTTTACCCTTTTCCAACTGCTACTTCAGAGCCAAGACGAGCTGGGGGTGTCCCATCATAGAAATGACTAAGAAGGTGACTGTAGCAAACTTTCTCATCATCCAGTTGATTGATTTATTTCACAAATGTATATATTTTCTGCGTAAATGACGTACAATTTGAGAAGATTAACGAAAAAGGAAGAAACTTGGTGCCAACATATAACTATTAAAACTTATCTTTTCAATCTGTAAGCGAAAATATGATTATATTGGTATACGTATGTGATTTTTCTTGACAAATTACCTCTTCATATTTTGCGTATTTACCATCAGCCACTCTTCTGGTTGTAAATACACCAAAAATCAGCTGTTTTCATATGTCGTTGATGGCTAATATTTTACGGAAATCTCATGTTGGATGAGCTAAAAATTCAAGTCTTTTTATGTAAAATATCATTGCATTTAGAGAGCAATTTGCATGCTTTTGCCCCACAATAGCTTACAGATTGGGCACCAAAAGGATGCTATTAATTGGGAAAAAACCATGCTTTTAGGGTGTAAACCGATTTTTCTTGCTGAAAAATCTCAAGTTTACATCCTGTTTGCCTATCGGTTTTTTCTAAAATGAAAGTTTGTCAGTGACGTTTTTAGGACATTTTTTGGTAAAAAAAGAAGACGATATACTTATTATAATATGTAACGATTCAGCATCTGTCCTGTAAATCTTAAACATTGAAGGGTGAAGTTATTTTTGTTCCAACATCGCCTGCAACCTTACGATTTCATCTCTGTACTGGGCGGCTTGCAGGAAATCCAAGTCTTTGGCTGCTTGTTTCATCAAGGCAGTGGTGTTGGCAATGCTCTTCTCAAGTTGTTCGCGCGTCATTCGCAATACAATCGGGTCGGCTGCAAAGGCGCCACTCTCTGCCTCCATGTATGCCTGTTGGGCGGCAAGGGTGGGGTAGCGCCAGTCCTTCTCATCCTTTTTCGAGTTAGGCAATGCGTTCTTGATTTCTTTGACAATCTGCTGTGGCGTGGTGTGGTGTTCCTCGTTGTATTTCAGCTGAATGGAGCGACGGCGAACGGTTTCGTCGATGGTGCGCTGCATGCTTTCGGTGATGGTGTCGGCATACATAATCACCTTTCCGTTGACATTGCGTGCGGCGCGTCCTGCCGTCTGCGTTAAACTACGGTGACTTCGCAAAAAACCTTCCTTGTCAGCGTCAAGGATGGCCACGAGTGAAACCTCTGGTAAGTCCAGTCCCTCGCGCAGCAAGTTGACCCCAACCAAAACGTCGAAAACGCCGGCACGCAGGTCGGTCATGATTTTGACGCGGTCGAGTGTGGCCACGTCGCTGTGGATGTAGTTGGCGCGCACGTCATGGTTGAGCAGGTATTCGGTCAGTTCCTCGGCCATACGTTTGGTCAGCGTGGTTACCAGGACACGTTCTTCGCGTTCGGTGCGTTGTAGGATTTCGTCCAAAAGGTCATCAATTTGGTTTTCGCTGGGGCGCACATCAATCTCCGGATCGAGCAATCCCGTGGGTCGGATGATTTGTTCTACCACGACCCCTTCGGCCTCTTGCAGCTCATAGTCGGCTGGGGTGGCCGATACATAGATGGTTTGGTGGAGCATGTCGTGGAACTCTTCAAAGCGCAGTGGGCGATTGTCAAACGCCGCTGGTAGGCGGAATCCGTACTCTACGAGATTCTGCTTGCGTGCCCTGTCGCCGCCGTACATGGCGCTGATTTGCGGCACGCTGACATGACTCTCGTCGACAACGAGTAGAAAATCTTTTGGAAAAAAGTCTAAAAGACAATAAGGCCGCTGTCCGGCTTCACGTCCGTCAAAGTAACGTGAATAGTTCTCAATGCCGCTGCAGTGGCCCAGTTCCTTGATCATCTCCATGTCGTATTCCACACGTTCCTTGATGCGTTGTGCTTTGATGGTGTCACCCAGGTCGTTGAAATAGTCAACTTGCTTCACCAAGTCGTCCTGAATGGCGCGGATGGCATGCTCGGTCTGTTCTTTTGTCGTGACAAAGAGATTGGCGGGGTAGATGTGATATTCCTCAAATTCTTCCAGTCGGTGAAAAGTCATGCTGTCCACTTCCTCGATGCTGTCAATCTCTTCGTCCCACCATGTGATGCGGAGAATGTTGTTAGAGTAGGCCATCGCAATGTCTACCGTATCGCCCTTGACACGAAAATTGCCTCGTTGCAGGTCGATGTCATTGCGGACATACAGCGCTTCCACCAACTTTCGTAAAAAATCATTACGATCTAATCGCTCGCCTTTCTTTACCGTGATGATGCTGTTGGTCATGGCCGAGGGGCCTCCCATGCCGTAAATGCACGAAACGGAAGATACGACGATAACGTCTTTTCTTCCTGACAACAAAGCACTTACCGCACTCAATCGCAGACGGTCTATCTCGTCGTTGATGGCCAAGTCTTTCTCTATGTACAGGTCGGTTGTAGGAAGATAAGCCTCGGGCTGATAATAGTCATAATAAGATACATAATACTCTACTGCGTTCTCGGGGAAAAAGCCCTTCATCTCTTCGTAGAGTTGGGCTGCCAGCGTCTTGTTATGACTCAGAATCAGTGTTGGCATTTGTACATTGTTGATGACGTTGGCCACCGTGAAAGTCTTGCCCGATCCGGTCACACCGAGCAACACTTGAGCTGAATCACCCCGATGAATGCCATCGGTGAGTTGCTGAATGGCTTCTGGTTGGTCGCCCGTGGGCTTGTATTTTGACGTGAGTTTGAAATTCATCCTGAATCTGTTGAAGGATTGCCTCTAAGCATGCAAATGGCTGCCCAGACATGCAAAAGTACAAAAATATCCGTTATAAAGGTTAATTATTTGCGAAAAAGCATTCTCTTTACTTTGTAAATCGATGGATTATATGTATTTTTGCACACCAAAGATTATGTCAATGAAGAAACTGTTTTTCATTTCCACTATATGCGTCGCGTTGTTATTTGGCAGTTGTGCCAGTGAGTTCAATGCGGTTTACAAGTCGACCGACAGCAACTATCGCTATGAATATGCGAAGGAGTGCTTTTTTAAAGGTAAGTACACTCGGGCCATTACTTTGCTGAACGATTTGATTGTTGTTCAGAAAGGTACCGAGAATGCACAGGAAAGCCTTTACATGTTGGCCATGGCGCAGTACAAAAGTGGTGACTATGAGAGTGCAGCCCAAGCGTTCAAGCGATATGTTCAAAGTTATCCGAAGGGGAAATACGCTGAGTTGGCGAGCTACTTTGTGGGTGAAAGTCTGTTCATGTGTACGCCGGAGCCACGTTTAGATCAGTCGCAAACGGTTTCGGCCATCGCCTCTTTCCAGGAGTTTTTGGATCTTTATCCAGATGCCAAACTGAAAAACAGCGCGCAGAACAGGCTCTTTGAATTGCAAGACAAACTGGTGAAGAAAGAGTTGTATTCGGCACAGTTGTATTATGACCTTGGCCCTTATTTCGGCAACTGCACCAGCGGCGGCAACAATTACGAAGCATGCATCATTACGGCAGAAAACGCATTGAAGGATTATCCCTATTCATCACTGCGCGAGAATTTTGCCGTGCTGGTGATGAAGAGCAAGTTTGAGTTGGCTGAACAGAGTGTCGAGGAAAAGCGATTGGAACGCTACCAGGATGCAGAAGATGAGTGTTATGGATTTATCAACGAGTATCCTGACTCGAAGCAACGCGCCTTGGCCGAGAAGTTTATCAAGAAATGCAAGGAGGTTACGAAGACTGGAGAGTCTAACTCGTAGGAAACATAAGGGGATATTGCCTTTTATGCTGGCAATACAACGAGAGTAAAATCATCAACTATATATTTTGAATAAGTCATTGTCCGGTAAGATGACAATGCCCAACAGATAAGGATTTATAAAAAATGGATTACAAAAAGTCAAATGCACCCGTCAACACGACGACACGCAACATCATGGATTTGTGTGAAGAAACGGGAAACATCTATGAAAGTGTGGCAATCATTGCGAAGCGTTCTAATCAGATTGCAGCAGAGATTAAACAGGATTTGAATAAAAAATTGACAGAGTTCGCTTCTTACAACGACTCTTTGGAGGAGGTGTTTGAGAATCGTGAACAAATAGAAATTTCGCGTTATTACGAGAAGTTGCCCAAACCTACTTTGCTGGCAACGCAGGAATTTATAGAAGGTAATGTTTATTACCGTGATCCTTCTTTAGACAATAACGACGAACAGGCATGATTCAACGCAAGCAAACGCTGTACCTGCTCTTGTCTTTGATAGTGACGGTGGCATGTCTGTGCATGCCTGTCGCCATGCTAGAGCCGCAGGGGATGGGGCTGTCAACCTTGATTTACAACCTTGGAACAGTAGTACCCGATCGTGGAATCAATTTCAGCAACTGGCCTCTTTTCGCCCTGTTGGTGGTGACTATCCCTTTGGAGGCCTGCGCTATTTTTTTATACCGCAAACGACCTTTGCAAGCTAAACTTTGCTTGTGGAGCATTGTTTTCTGTCTGGCATGGTATGTTTATTATGCATTCGCCCTGCTGAATGGTTTTGGTCATGAGTATACCTTCCACCTTCAGTTTGCGGCATGTTTACCTTTGGTTGCCATCATCGCATTAGTATTGGCGCGCCGAGGTATCATCCACGATGAAAAATTGGTGAGGTCAGCTGACCGAATCAGATAAAGCAGCAACTCCACATGGCTCTTTATAGCAACGAAATTGCACGGAACGTTCTTGTCGTTCCGTGCAATTTCGTTGTGACAGACATTACATACAATGAGTGAAGTAAGGATGCTTTGTTTCCCTTGGAATCGTATTTGCGATTGATTATAAAAATGTTGCGTGGTTGTAAAGTCGTTTTCATTCGTCCGAACGCTTTGTGGTCATTGAATCCAAGCCATGAGATTCGCTTCATTGGTCTCATTCGTTGTTAAAACAAAAGGAAATGATGGGTTTTGACCACGAACCACTTTAATAAAATGAAAATGTGGTGTTAGCTCAGTTGTTGGTTTGGCAACAGACCAAACATCAAATGATTAAAGAGAATCGGCTGTATGATCATGAGACCATACAGCCGATTTAAAGTATCGTGTGCTCAGCTCGAGCAGGAATCGAAGGGAGATGCTTGGATAGATTTTCTTAGTCAGTCGAGAATGTTTTAATAGGTCAGTAGTCGCTTACTAGCAGCTTATCTACATGCTTGAAAAGCACTGCCATACTTTTTAACTTCTCATTTTCTTTTACTTCCTCTAAGCATTTTCAACGAATCAGTTGACGCATCTCCAGTCTTTCTAAACGTTCGCTACATTAAGCTTACTTTCCACACCATTACGCCTCCGTTGGTATAAAGGAAGGCCACGATGACTGATTTCTTGTCTGGTGCTATTTGTGTGACGACATCTGCCGTGGTGTTGCCGTTGGGACCGTATGCGAGATCAAGTGGGAACTCTAGCCATCCATTCCATTTGCGCGTATGGGCCAATAGTTGCGTATTGGTCGTAGTTCCAGCGGGATCTTTCATCACCAATCGAACATTATAAATCTCTCTCATCCAGTTATTCACATCTCCTTCGATGTAAAACATGTATTTTGCTCCCATCAAATCTACATAATCGAATGCAGTTCCTCCGCCAAGCCATTGGTGGAAAATACCTTGCACATGATGTGACGAGGAATAAAGAGGTTTGTTGGTATGGCCGTCCATGTACGTGATGGCTACCTTTGGTTTTCCTTCATCGTAGCGTGAAATGAAATAGTTGCTATTATCACCAAGCTCTATAGGCACGATTTGGGGCATCATACCCATTTGGTAACCTGGGTCATATTGTATCTTTTCAGGTTGTTGCGATACTGGTTTCCCGTTTTTGATTTCCCATCTGAGGAAAACGTTCTGGAACGAGACACCCATGTAGAGGAATGCATGCTCCTTGATGTTGCCTCTGACGTAGAATTTTCTTCCTACGTCTTTGTTTCCGGCAAATTCATCTAAGTTAACATCATACGAAAACAGCAGTTTGGGTTTGGCGTTTACACCCTCCCACCAAAACATGTGTATGGTGCTGGTTCCGTCTTTGGGCATCCACCTATTCATGTAGAAGTTGGTTGAAACAATGTTGCCTGCATCGTCGTTGGCTATAAATAAGGGTACGGTGCGGGTGAGTGTGCTCCAGTCAACCCCCTCCATCGACAAAGTGCCTGCTTTTGTTCCGTCTTTCAGATTGTAATAGTCAAACTTTGTACGTTCGTGTATAACCAAATAATCTCCACTGATAGCTAAGCCGCCGTTGTTGTGCTTGACGAATTCCAGTTCGGATGCTGTCTTTCGCCACAGTTCATCTACTTGGATGACTGTTGGAACCACTTTCAAATCAACTGTATATGTTTTCTTGTCTCCATTGGCTGCAATGACATCAAAGCTCACTGGTTTTGTAAAATCCATGTATTGCCCAAGTGGTATGCTTGATTCTACTATTGCATTGTTAGGAACGTTTACTGACATTCTGATTTTTGTCAGGTCAGTCTTGATGCTTCCGTCCATTTCGAGGTTGATCATGTTGTTGGCGTCAGGAGTAACAGCGAAATCTGATTTTGTTCCATCTGGCAACATAATCGATATGCCACTAATGTCATTGCCTGTTGTGGGTACCAACGTATCTGCTTCTTGGCACGAAAACATGAGCAGTAGACCAAGAACTGACACCGTAATTTTATCTATTGTTTTCATTGTTCTGCTTGATTAAGTTTACCATTTATCTATTTGCTTGCATTTCGGATTATTTTTGATTTCCGATGCCGGTATTGGGAATTGATAATATCTTTCTTCAAAATGTCGGTCTTTACCGTCGCAGTCAATTATCTGGTAATTGAAGGTTCCGTCTGCGTTCTTGGTTATCTTCATGCCGTGCATACGTTTGCCTCCTAAGATGTTAAGAGCCATGTGCCATCGTCTCAAGTCCCAATAACGTTGGCCTTCAAAGGCAAGTTCTATTTTCCGCTCTTCGCGAATAATGTTCCGCAGACTCTCTTGACTCGTAGGTGAAACAGCAGGCAACTTTGCCCTTTGCCTTACTTTGTTCAATGGTACAAGAGCTTCAGCAGTCTTACCCATCTCGTTGAGCGCTTCGGCTTGGTTCAACAGTACTTCAGCATAGCGTACTTCGTTCCAGCAGGTGGTGCCTTTAACGTTCATGTCAACGACGCTTTCGTTCAGCAATTTGCGCATATAGTAGCCAGTAGTAGTGGCATTTGGGAACGCCTCAACGTCAAACGGCTTAAATCCATCTTTACCTCCCACGAACGTTTCAATGGTTCTTCCTTTCCAAGCAGCGCCATTATACAGAATGGAAGCGTAAAAGCGTGGCTCCCTGTTCTTATACGGGTTGGCGGCATGCGTTGGGTTGTTCCAATCGAAATTGCTTCCATCAGTCATTCGATAGGAGTCTACAAGCTCTTGTGTAGGCACGGCCAGACATTTACCATCCGTGTTGTCGGCAGGGAAGTCACCTTTCGGACTATAGTACTTGTCAAAGAGCGTTGAGTGCGTTAGCTGACCATGGAAACGATAGCCTAAAACGGTTTCCTTGCAAAAGTCGGGTTGATTGAATACGTCTGCATAATTCGGCATAAGGTCATATAGCTCGCCCTCTTTCGCCACTACCTTTGCAGCGGCATCAGCAGCCTTGTCCCAGCGCTTGGCATACAACATGGCACGCGACTTAAATCCATAGACTGCACCCTTTGTGATGCGTCCTAAGTCCTTTTTGGGCCAAGTGTCTGGCAAGTTCTCTGCGGCAAAATCAAGGTCGCTTTCAATGAAATCCCAGCATGCGGATTCGGGACTTCTTTCCTTGAATGCCTCATTGGGACCGTCGATGTAATCGCGAATCACAACGCTGCCATGCCCTCTTACCAGCATGAAATAAAGGTAAGCTCTGAAGAAACGGGCTTGTGCCTCCATTATCAGTTTATCCTGGTCACCGTATTTTGCATAGGTCTTTAATCCATACAAAAATTCGTTGATGCGCCTGATGCGGTTGTATTCGTATGAATAATCACTCAGGGGATTGCCTTGTGGACTGATACCTCCGGTGTAGACCACCTTGTTGACATCGCCTCCGGAGCCGCCCATGACATTTGCACTGTAGCGAAGAATGTCAGAGAATCCGTCAGTAAGACTTACTCCAGCATATTTTGCGCCATAAGGTCCGTATTCGTAAATGGGCTTGTAAAAGCCATTGATGTACAAATAGGTATTCTCTACGGAACTCCAGGCATCCATCTCGGTATATTGTGCTCTTGGTTTAGGTTCTAAAAAATCAGAGCAACCGGACAAAATGAATGCGGATACCAAGATTGTCAAGATATTGTTAATAGTTTTCATAGTCTTGGAATAATATTAGAATGTGAAATTGATGCCAAACTCGTATGTACGCTGTTGAGGATAATAACCATTGGTTATTTCAGGAGTCTCTGGGTCAATGTTGTATTTCGTCAACTCTGACCATGTAAACAGATTTCCTCCTGTGAGCGTAAGACGAATATTGTCTAATCCAATACGGTGAACGAAACTGTTTTTCAGCGTATATCCTAATTGGATATTCTTCAGTCGAAGATAACTGCCATCTCTAATCCACCAGTCAGAAGCCCATCCGTTGCAGTTGCCCATTTCGGCAGCATTGGTAGACAAACGGGTAAATTCGGCATTACGATTTTCTGGCGTCCAACTATTTTCAATTAAGAAATAGGGTGAGTTACCCAAACCGTGGAATGGTCTGGTGAAAATGGTAGCGTCAACGTGACCATTTCCATATACTCCGCTCAAGAAAACATCTGTAATGGCTGCTCCTTGGAACAACATGGAGAAGTCGAAACCTTTCCACGACGCTCCAATGCTTAAACCGTAAAACAGTTCAGGGAGATTGCTGTTACCAATGAACGTATAGTCCTGAAGCTTATCTATTTTCCCGTCATGATTTAAATCCCTGTATTGGATGTCTCCAGGACGGATTTGGTCTTTGCTTAGGTGACTCAGTGTAGGCGAGTTGATGATATCCTCTTCATTTTGATACAAGCCTTCGGTGATAAATCCCATTTTCTCACCCATTTTTCTTCCTGTGCGTCTTTGATAGTCTGGCACATTGGGACTTTCGTTCATTCGCAAGACTTTGTTTCTTGACCAGCTCACATTTCCCCTGAGATTATAGTGGAATTGATCAATGTTGTTTTGATGGGTCAATACAAGCTCAAAGCCTCTGTTGCTCACTTTTCCACCATTAATTATGCTGGGGAAGTTGCCTCCCAATGAAGGAGGATAGATACCACCACTGGAGATTAAGATGTCATTTGTAAGTTTATAGAAATAGTCAAATTCCATTCCAAAAATTCCCTTGTTCAACAACAGGTCGAAACCAATATTGTAGGTTCTGGTCTTCTCCCATGTAATGTTTCGGTTTACGTTACCTTTCGAGTAAATAGAGATGTACTCTCTATCGCCAACGTAGAGCGTAGGCGGATTTGGGACCATGAGATTCAGATATTGAAAGTCGCCGATACGGTCATTACCAAGCACACCTGCCGAGCCTCTGATCTTCAAGTTTTCTACAACGCCCTTGAGCGGTTCGAAGAATGACTCCTCTGATATTCTCCATCCAAACGATGCTGCTGGGAAGAAGCCCCACCTGTTTTCTTTTGGGAAGCGAACAGATCCATCGTAACGTGCAGCTAATTCAAGCAGGTATTTGCCATCGTATGCATAGTTAACACGGCCAACAAATCCAGCCCGGTTAAAGATATAACTTCCACCATTGATGGCCTTCTTCTTTTCTTTGCCCATGATATCTTTACCCAAACTTAATTCATGTAGTGATGTCAAGTCAAAACCTTGTACGCCGGCACCGAATGATTCATTTTCATAAGATGACTGCTCGTACAGTAACAAGCCAGAAATATCATGTTTATCAAAGGTGCGGTGGTAACTGATGGAGGGCTGGAGCGTCAGTCGGCTCGCCTGTGCAGAACTGTTTCGCAATTGTGCCACATTTTCTTTGCCCATACCGTAATCACAGATGATGACGCTATACTTCTCTGTAAATGGATCATAGCTGTTCAACTCAACAATTTCAGCCCACGACTTAGACGTCGTGTAATCTTTGTCGTAAGAAGCTTTCAACTTCAAATTCAACCCTTTTATAAAAGGCACGTCCCACGATAATGTTGCCGTCGTCGTAAGAGCATTCATGACAGAATTGTTGTATCCTGTTTGGTTGTTGAAAGCCATAGGGTTGAACTTAGCGTTTGAGTTAATATTCGCTGCGGTAGGCATGCCTTTATAGGCCGTAGGAACGATAGGCATCATACGTTGAGCTAAGTTGATGGGGTTGTTCCAGGACTGGTTCGTCACAGAGAAGTATCCTGAGTTGCGACGCTCTTGGCGAGCCCCTAAATCTAATCCTAACTTGAATCCCATGCCTAATGAGATGTCCAAGTTAGAACGTAGGTTATATCTCTTGAAGGAAAACTTGTCTACGATGCCGCCTTGGTCAAAGTAGCCCAGTGAGACAAAATACTTGGCTGTCTCGTTACCACCATTCACGGATATGTTGTGATGGGTAGTTGTGGCACCGTTCTTCATCAGTTCAGAGAACCAATCAGTGTTGGCGTATTTGCCTTCCGGATCTCCATTCAAGACCTTGTTGTACACCTCTTCTGTGAATAAAGGTTCTTTTCCATCCATCTCAAGTGCTTTGTTAAACCATTTGATAAAGTCCGGACCATTCAGGAATTTTGGGTAATTGGTGTTCTGGCTGTACAGCAATTTCCCAGAATATGTAATCCTTGGGCGTTGCATGGAACCACGTTTGGTTTTTACAAGAATCACACCGCCAGCTGCTTGCATACCGTAGACAGCCGCCGAAGATGCGTCTTTCAGGATGGTAATACTCTCAATTTCGTTAGGGTCAAGATTGTTAAAGCTTCGCTGAACATCGTCTACAATGACCATTGGTGCTGCACTGCCCAGTGTGCTTACACCACGAATCAGCAAGCTGGAGCCATCGGCACCAGGCTGTCCTGACTTCTGTTGGGCAACCAATCCTGGCATTCGCCCAACAAGCATGCCTGACACATTACCTGATGGTGCCTTTAAGATTTCATCAGCATTCACTTGCGCAACAGACCCCGTCACGTGCTGTTTCTTTTGGGAGCCATAGCCCACAACAATTACTTCGTCCAATGCTTTTGCGTCCTCTTCAAGCATCACGTTAACATTCGTTTTGCCATTAAGAGCTACTGAATGGTTTTTGTATCCCACATAGCGAAATGTCAGTACGGCATTTCGGTTGGACACAGCGATGTTGAACTTTCCGTTCGCATCTGTACTTACACCTTGCTTCGCTCCTTTCTCCTGTACTTGGACCCCGATGAGGTACTCGCCATTTGCGTCGGTTACCACACCTCTGACCGTTGTTTGGGCCAATGCTTCTATACTACAGAGCAGAAACAAGAAGCAACTCAGTACACGTAACATGTGCATCGCGCTTTTTTTCAAATAGAAGGTTCGCTTTGTTTCCATAGATAATAAATTTAAGTGTATCTAATATAATAATGAATGATTTAAAAAATGTTTTTACGTTTTCTAATCTATTTTCCTCAATACATGCTGATCTCATGTGCGATGATATCGATTATCATTTTGCAATGAGTTTCACCAGTCGTTTATATAGTGTTTGATCTGCTGGATGATCTGACTTCGCTAATTTGTAAAAGGTATCATTGCCTTGATAATAAGCGATTTTCAATGAATTGAACGCACCATTTTTCTCAAATACATCCAGATAGTCTCTTAAACGATATCCCCAGTTTTTTTGGGAAGCCAAAGCTCTGTCATCAAACTCTACTTCGAGGTTCATGCCATATTTGGCCGCTCTATCACACGTTTCTTGTAGCCTACTGTAAGGGTGCTTTTCGTCGAAGAAATAGTTTGGCTGATAATAGGGCACGTTGAATCCCAGATGTTGCCATTCATTGTATCCATCAGCATAAAAGTAGGGTATCCAATAAAAGTCGTATCCTTTCTTGTCAAGATATTCAGATACTTGATTCACCAAGCGGCGTGTATTGGTTGCCTCCTCAGCCAGCCAATAAAACCCAACCAATTCCAATTCGGTTAAATGGCTGTCCTTAAACAACTGTTCTGCACGATTAATGTACCACTTGCACGCAGATAAACGGTCGTTTTGGTCTGTGAAGACCACTTTCTTGCCATTAATCTCACCCCAATCAGTTTGGTTAGGGATGGGCTCTGGAATAACCATTATTACTTTCCGTTTCCCAGCCTTGCTTGCTCCTATTCGATCTTTGACCGCCTTTGCCTGCTCGTTCAACGCAGCAATGGCATTACCTTTCTTAAAGTAGCCAGTCAACAGTTTCTCCCATTCTTCTTTCCTCGCTGCTTGTTTCTGATAACCAGAAGCGAATCCGCGCCCTTTGCCGTCCAATATCTCTAAAAATAGAAACCCATCGAACAGCCACTTTTCTTTACCATCAACTTTACCAGCCAGGTAAGGTTCAAAATGTTCCGCATCCCATTGGAAAGGACGATGAGCTCCACCACTATATATTAAGACCGTGTGTTGAGGTACAGTATGGTGAAATACGTTCTTTTCGCGTTCAAATGGTTTGGTTTTGAAACTAATGTTTTTGCCATTCTTGTCATTTGATGAATCTGGTGATGCGCAAGACGTGAGTGTACTTGCAAGTAGCAAAATGATACCTACTGAAAGAAATCTCTTGTTTTTTAACAGGATATTTGTTCTCATGTTTATCAATCTGATTTAAGTATTAATCTTTAACTGTTTATTCGTTAGCAATAACTGTTTAAGATAATAAAAATATTTATATATTTGTCTGAAATTATTAAGATATATAGTTATTATAGTTTTAATATATAATAAAATCTTTTATTTTCCCCTGGTATATTAATAGTATTATTTTATTTTGCAAATATATGCAAATTAAATGTTTAAAACAAATAATAAAGTGAATAGTTTCGTACAATCAACATATTTAACATCTTCAGTCAGGTTCTTGAACAACGACTTGTGTCTGTCCATTCGCCTGTCATCTGCTTGAAGTTCTCATGCAGACTTGAAATGTACTTGGTAGAAAGATTTACATTTGCACGTCCGCGTGGCGGGTATGAATCATGTGGCAGGGCGTGTACGATAATTAACGCTCTTTGTGATTTTACAACATGGTAGCGACAGTATGTCGGTCAACTTTTTACTATTTTTGCTGATGAAAAATTACTATTTCCTATTCAATGTCAACATTAATATCAAGACTATACATGCGAAAATATTTTTTTCTGTTCCTCCTGTTCTTCAGTTCTCTTCATCTTAATGCGTTAGTGCTAAGGGATGGTGGGGAGTTGGAGGCTAAACGAAATGTCGTTGCCGACAGCTATAACTTTTGGGTATACACCCCTGAGAATTATTCCAATGAGGGTGCACCCGTGCCGTTAATCATTTTTCTTCATGGTGCCAGTCTCTGTGGAAACAACATGAACCGCGTGCGACGGTATGGTGTGCTCGATGCCATTCAGCGTGGTACGTCAGTCCCTGCAATGGTTGTGGCCCCACAGAATTCAGGTGGAGCGTGGAATCCCAAGAAACTAAATAAGCTGTTAGAATGGATGATAGAAAACTATCCTGTAGATTCCAGCCGTGTGTATGTGCTTGGAATGAGTCTCGGTGGCTATGGAACGATGGATTTTGTGGGTACGTATCCAGATAAAATCGCGGCTGCCCTGGCAATTTGTGGAGGGACCACCTTAGCTGACTTGTCTGGATTGGGCGAACTTCCGTTGTGGATTGTGCATGGCACTGCCGATCGGGATGTGAGAATCAGTGAATCTAAACGGGTGGTCGATTATCTACAAAAGTTAGGGAAGGACAAGTTGCTGAGTTTCGATTGGGTGAAAGGATGGAACCATGGTCGTCCCGTTAGACTATTCTATAAGCAGCAAACTTACGAATGGCTGTTATCTCATTCACTTGATGACCAGCCCAGAAGGTTGAACAAAACGTTTCCGATAACGCGGAATACGCGATGAACGCGAATAAGTCAACGAACTTTATTCCATCAATGATGACAAACAATGAGAGGAGAATGTCAACTTGATACATTCTCCTCTCATTTTCGTCATCCTCTGTTCATCGTCACAATAGACGAACTGAAGGATGGTATCTCTTGGGTGTCACCCATTCGTTTATTTCTTTCCGAGCGACTTGAGCCATTTTAGTGGCTTCTTGATGATGGCTGAAATGCCACTCTCTGGTTTGGTCTCGGTTTTTGCAGGCTCAAACTTCCTTCTGCCATTGTGTGGGTCTTCGCGCTGCGTATTACGGTTGTTGTTTGGTTTTCTGCGACGCTTATTCTTCTGGTTGGCTTGCGTCTGCACCTGTTTGTCGGCTGTTTTGTTGTCGCTCGCTTGTCGTTTATTTCTACGTTGCTTGTTACGTTGTGCCCCAGCTCCGTCAGTGTTGTTTTGCTCAGTACGTCTACTGTTGTTGCGTTTGTTACTCTTTTGGCGATTCTTTGCAGGCTGCTTATCCGCCGTCTTGCTGCGTTCTTGCGCTTTCTTTTCGTTTGTTTGCTCACTTTTGGCATCTACCTCCTTGGGGCGTTGCTCGTTTTTGGTGCGACGTGGCTTGCGTTTGTGAGCCGTTTGGTCACGATCCTTCCTGCGAATCGATTTCGCTGAGGAGCGTCTTCGCTGTGGTTTTCCATCGGCTGCGTAGGCAGGTGCCTCACCCAGGTCATCAGGCAGTTCAACCTTCTCCACCTCTTTTTCAAGGAATTTTTCTATTTGTTGGAAGTAATAGATGTCGTCTTTGCTAACCAGCGTGATGGCCGCTCCGTCACGGTCTGCACGGGCTGTACGACCAATGCGGTGTACATAGTCCTCTGCGTCGTGAGGTACATCGTAATTGATGACCATGGCAATGTCGTCGATGTCAATGCCTCTCGACAAAATATCCGTGGCTACAAGCACGTCAATCTGTCCACTCTTAAATTGAAACATCACTTCGTCGCGCTGAGCCTGGTCCAGGTCGGAGTGCATCTCACCACAGTTGATTTTCATGCGTTGCAGTGCCTGGCTCACTTGCTTCACCTTTTGTTTGGCTCCACAGAAGATGATAACGCGCTTCAAGTCACCTTGTTTGAAGATATTCTTGATGATGCCCAGCTTCTGAGTCTCGTGACATACGTAGGCAGTCTGTTTGATTTTCTCGGCAGGTTTGCTCACAGCCAATTTCACCTCAACGGGATTTTTAAGCAATGTACGTGCCAGTTCGTTAATCTTGTCAGGCATTGTTGCCGAGAACATAATGGTCTGGCATGTCTTCGGCAAGCCTTTGGCAATGGTCATGATGTCTTCTGAAAAGCCCATGTCCAGCATGCGGTCGGCCTCATCCAATACGAAGAAGCTCACTTTGCTGAGGTCTACGTTGCCCAGACTCATGTGACTGATAAAGCGACCCGGCGTTGCAATCACCACGTCGGCACCCATGCGGAGGCTCTTCAGTTCCTGGTCATATCGGTTTCCGTCATTTCCGCCATACACGGCCACGCTGCTTACGCCTTGCAGATAATAGCCAAAACCCTGCATGGCCTGGTCTATTTGCTGAGCAAGTTCGCGCGTTGGCGACATAATGAGGCAGTTGATGGCGTCTTCTGGGTAGTTGCCACTGTCTATCTTGCTCATGATGGGCAGCAGATAAGCTGCCGTCTTTCCAGTTCCGGTCTGTGCCACACCCAGCACGTCACGTCCTTTGAGTATCTCGGGGATACACTTTTCTTGTACGGGTGTGCAAGTGTCAAAGCGCATGTCGTATAATGCGTCTAATACGTTATTGTTTAATTCTAATTCTTCAAACTTCATTTTTTCTGATTTTCAATTTGTCCTTTGTCATTCACATCATTCAGGGTGAATGCAAGACGGTTAATTTCTTTGTGTAGATTCGCCGTGCCAAGGGCGCATGTCATGTAATCGCTCACTCACTTTTACCCTCATCAATTTGGTGCCTTGCGGTAACAGAAGTAGGCCACCATGGCAAAGACGATGTTCGGAATCCACGCAGCCAAGATGGGAGGTGCATTGGCATTGATGGCGAAGGTGGCCGAAACGGTTTGCAGCATGATGTACAAGGAACTCAGTGCCAGCCCCAAACCGAGGTACAGTCCCATGCCTCCTTTTCGCTTCCTGGACGACAGTGAAAAACCGATGATGGTGAGGATGAACGACGCAAAAGATGAGGCGATGCGCTTGTGGTACTCCACTTGGTATTGCACCACGTTGCCCGATCCGCGGTTCACCTGCTTGGTGATGTAGTCTTTTAGTTCCGGACTGGTAAACGTTTCTTGCTGTCCCTTGGAATACACCAGGTCGGTTGGCTCCATCTGGATGAGAGTGTCAAGGTCGGCTCCACTGGTGATGTGCTCGCGAAGCCCCTTGAGTTGCCTGATTTTCCATCCGGTAACGTTCCAGTGATACTTCGAGTCGGCAATGGTGTCGTACTGAATCTCCATCGCTGTCATGTGACTCACCAGCTTCTTGTTCTCAAATTTGTCCAGTGAGAAGCCATATCCGCGCTTGGTCTTGTTGTCGTAGTGCTGAATGTAGGCAATGACCCCTTTGCCCACTTGCAATTGAACGTTGTCTGCAGCTGTTCGTTTCTTACTGTTTCGATACAGACTCTCAAAGTTCTGTCGTATCACGGTTCCGTGCGGAATGACGTAGGCACTAAGGTAATAAGACAGTGATGCGATGAGTACGCACGAGAGCATGTAGGGCCGCATCAGTCGTTTGAACGAGATGCCCGATGCCAACATGGCGATAATCTCTGAGTTGCCAGCCAGCTTGGAGGTGAAGAAGATCACCGCAATGAACACAAACAGCGGACTGAACAGGTTGGAGTAGTACGGGATGAAGTTGGCATAATAGTCGAAGATGATGGCTCTTGCCGGCGCATGGTATTCGGTAAACTTTGATAAGTTCTCATTGAAGTCGAACACAATGGCGATGGCAATAATCAGCGCAATAGAGTAGATGTACGTTCCAATGAATTTCTTGATGATGTACCAGTCTATCCTTCGGATGTACTTGTTTGGGTTCAGAATGCGCAAAAAGCTCAGTTTTCTGCCCAGCCATGCCATCCATGTGATGAGCCATGCAAAGTGCCGTCTCATCCATCTGCCTGCCTTGAGCAGTCGTCGGTGTCGTCTGCGGGTCTTGAAACTCTTCATCTCGTCTTAAATTCTTCGTCCTAACTGCTCGATGATGCCCCGCTTCCATGTGCTGAAATCGCCTTGCTGGATGTGCTGCCGCGCATCGGTCACCAACCTAAGATAGAAGGCCAGATTGTGAATGGACGCTATCTGCAGTGCCAAATACTCCTTCGCCTTGAACAAATGGTGCAGGTAGGCCTTGGTACAAAGCTGATCGGTGTCGCATCCGTTGGGATCAATGGGGGTGAAATCATTTTCCCACTTCTTGTTGCGCATGTTCATGGTGCCCTCGTAGGTAAACAACATAGCGTTGCGTCCGTTGCGGGTAGGCATCACGCAGTCGAACATGTCGACGCCTCGCTCGATGCCTTCAAGGATGTTCTGTGGCGTGCCCACGCCCATGAGGTAGCGTGGCTTATCTTTGGGCAGAATGGCGTTCACCACCTCAATCATTTCGTACATCACCTCTGTGGGTTCGCCTACGGCCAGACCACCGATGGCGTTGCCGTCGGCTCCCTTGTCTGCAATGTACTTGGCCGACTCCTCTCTGAGGTCCTTGTACGCCGCTCCCTGTACGATGGGAAACAGACATTGGTCGTAACCATACAGCGGCTGTGTTTCGTTGAATCGTTTGATGCAGCGATCCAGCCAGCGGTGTGTCAGGGCCAGACTTGTCTTGGCGTATTGGTAGTCACAGTCACCAGGCGGGCATTCATCAAACGCCATCATGATGTCGGCGCCGATGATGCGCTCGGTGTCCATCACACTTTCGGGTGAGAAGAAATGCTTAGAGCCGTCAATGTGCGACCTAAATTCGCAACCCTCCTCACGCAGTTTGCGGATACCGGTGAGCGAGAACACTTGAAACCCTCCCGAGTCGGTCAGGATGGGGCGATCCCAGCCATTGAACTTGTGCAGTCCTCCTGCGGCCTTCAGGATGTCCAGTCCCGGTCGAAGGTACAGGTGATACGTGTTGCCAAGGATGATTTGTGCGTTGATTTGCTCTTTCAGTTCTCTGAAATGCACCGCTTTTACCGTTCCGGCCGTACCCACTGGCATGAAGATCGGTGTCTTAATCTGCCCGTGCGCCGTGGTAATCAGGCCTGCCCGTGCATCCGATGATGGGTCTGTATGTTGCAGTTCAAATGTCATGTTGCCCTCTCTTTACAGCAGAACAGTGTGAGGATCGGTAGAGGTCTTGTCGGGAAGTTCCTGGATAGTCAGGTCCACGGGATGCTCCACGCGCTCGTTGGTCAAGGCAAAGTCCCATACCTGCTGCACGTTTTCCACATAGTGAAATTCTACACCTTTGAGGTATTTCTCCGGAATCTCGTCAATATCCTTCTTATTCTCCTTGCACATCACGATGTCGGTGATGCCTGCGCGCTTGGCCGCCAGTATCTTCTCCTTGATGCCACCCACGGGCAGAACCTTGCCACGGAGGGTGATTTCACCTGTCATGGCGGTGTTCTTGCGCACCTTGCGCTGTGTGAGCGCCGAGGCAATGGATGTGGCAATGGTGATTCCCGCCGACGGACCGTCCTTCGGTGTGGCTCCTTCCGGCACGTGGATGTGTATGTTCCACTGTTCAAACAGTCGGTAGTCGATGCCCAGAGCGTCTACATGTGCCTTGACGTATTCAAGCGCAATCACGGCCGACTCTTTCATCACGTCGCCCAGGTTGCCTGTCAATGTCAGCTTGCCGGGCTTTCCTTTGCTCAGCGAGGTTTCGATGAAGAGAATCTCTCCGCCCACACTGGTCCATGCCAAGCCTGTCACCACGCCGGCATAGTCGTTGCCTTGGTAGATGTCGCGATAGAAAGGCGGCTTGCCAAGCAGCGACTCTAACTTCTCGGGCGTGATGTCCGTATAGGCCAGCTCACCGTCCATGGCCTTGTTGAAGGCCATCTTCCGCAGGGCCTTGTTGATTTGCTTTTCCAGCTGTCGCACCCCACTTTCGCGGGTATATTGCTCGATAATCTTCTCCAGTGATGCCTTGTTGAACTTGATTTTGGGTTCGTTGGTGTCCAGTCCGGTGTTCTCGAGTTCCCTTGGCACCAGGTGTCGCTTGGCAATCTCAATCTTTTCTTCCGTGATGTAGCCGCTCACCTCGATAATCTCCATGCGGTCCAGCAAGGGACGGGGAATGGTGTTGAGGTCGTTGGCCGTGGCGATGAACATCACATGCGACAGGTCATAATCTACATCCAGATAGTTGTCGTGGAAGGCACTGTTCTGTTCGGGATCCAAAACCTCGAGCAGTGCCGAGGATGGGTCACCGTTGATGGTGTTCTGCGTCACCTTGTCAATCTCATCAAGGATGAACACGGGGTTGGAAGAACCCGCCTTCTGCAAGCTCTTGATGATACGGCCGGGCATGGCACCGATATACGTTCGGCGGTGTCCGCGTATCTCCGACTCGTCGTGGACGCCCCCTAACGAGATGCGCACATACTTGCGTTTCATGGCCGAGGCGATGCTCTTGCCCAGACTGGTCTTGCCCACGCCCGGTGGTCCGTACAGACACAGGATGGGCGACTTTAGGTTACCACGCAATTGCAGCACGGCCATGTATTCCAAAATACGTTCCTTCACCTTTTCCATGCCATAGTGGTCACGGTCCAAGGTGCGCTGCGCGCGCTTCAAGTTGAGATTGTCAGCCGTGTATTCTCCCCAGGGAAGGTTGACCATGGTTTGCAGGTAATTCAGCTGTACGCTGTACTCCGGACTTTGTGGATTGTACATCTCCAGCTTCTCCAGCTCTTTGTAAAAGGTGTCGCGCACCTCGGTCGTCCATTTCTTTTTCTTGGCTTTCGCTTCCAAATCACGGCGTTCGGGCGAACCCTCACCGTTGCCCAGTTCCTCTTTGATGTTCTTGATTTGCTGTTGCAGGAAGTATTCGCGCTGCTGTTCATCCAGATCCTCACGCGTCTTCGTGCGAATCTGTTTCTTTAGTTCAAGCAGCTGCATTTCCTTGTTCAGCACTTTCAGCGAAATCATGATGCGCTCGTTCATCGAGTTGGCCTCCAACATGCTCATCTTGTCCTCGTTGGTGAAGGGCAGGTTGGTGCACATGTAGTTGATGCTCAGGATGTTGTTCTGGATGTTGTTCAAGGCAAACTGTGCCTCGTCGGCGATATCATCGTTCTCTTTGATGTACTCGATGGTTTGCTTGCGAAAGTCCTCTGCGGCCGTTTGGTATTCCTCATCGTTCGGCTCGGGCAATACTTCAGGGGCAATGGTCGTTAAGCCCTGCAAGAAAGGTTTGGTCTTGGTGACCTTTTCCAGCTTGCAGCGTCCCATCGCCTGAATGATGGCCGTGACGTTCTGTCCGTGCCCCGGCATTTCCAGCACACGCACCAGTCGGGCGTATACACCGTAAGCGTACAAGTCTTTCTGATGCGGTTCTTCCACGTCTGCATCTCTTTGGCAGAATATGGCGAATATGGTATTGGGGGCTTTCTTGGCTTTTTCAATCAGCTTCAGGCTGTTTTCGCGACCAATGAGAATAGGGCAGAGCACGCCGGGGAACATCACCATGTTGCGTGTTGCTAAGATAGGCACGTCGCCTTCTGTTTCTACATGAAAGAGATTTGAGATGTCTCCTTCGAAATCGGCAATCATCTGGATAGATGGATTGTTCTTTTTACTCATATTTGTCTTTTCGTTATCGGTGTGCAAAGTTACTACTTTTTATTGACATGAAGGTCCTTGCACCGCTACATTTTATATTACTCGTGTATAATATGTGGTAAAAAGCAAATATCGTGCCAAGTCGTTGGCGGTAGCCTTTGCCATCCTGAATTGATGATGAGTTTGAGGACGTTAAATCAAGCGCATAACATGAACTTTTCAATAGCATTGAGTTTGAACGGCAAACTCAATGGGATTGGGTATCAAAGTCAATGGGTTTGGGCGGCAAAGTCAATGAGTTTGAAATTCGTTTTACAGGTTATTGATAATCAATGCGTTATCTAAATGGAAGAATTTTGGATTTTTGACGGTGATTTCCAAACACGAGAAGTCCTCTGTTTCATCTTTTTTGTGTAAATTTGCAGCATGAGTAACGAGTGGTTTCAGTTCAAACAATTTACCATCCGGCAAGACCAGTGTGCCATGAAAGTGGGTACGGATGGCGTGTTGCTGGGTGCCTGGGCCAAGGGAGGACAGCGCGTTCTTGATGTTGGGACGGGTACCGGACTCATTGCTTTGATGATGGCGCAGCGGTTTGCTGCTTGCTTTGTTGAGGCTTTGGAGATTGACCGTGATGCCTGTAGGCAGGCAAAAGTCAATGTAGAGGCTTCCCCATTTGCCGATAGGGTGAGGGTTCGGGAGGTGGCTTTGCAGCAGTTTGAAACGGTAAAACAATTTGACAGCATCGTTTCTAATCCACCTTACTTCATAGAAGGTCTTCGTAGTCCGGATGCAAAGCGTTCCATGGCTCGGCACAGTGACACGCTTCCCTATAAAGCATTGTGCCAGTCGGCCTACCGGCTGCTTACCAATGATGGCGAAATGAGCGTGGTGTTGCCGGTTGAATCGGTTGAGCAATTCAGTGCGACAGCGGTAATTGCGGGATTTTATCTTCGAAAAAGATATTTGATAAAGACGGTTGCCCGCAAATCGCCCAAACGCTGTTTGATGGCGTGGGTGAAACGTCGTCCCGAAAAGCTGGATGAGCAGACGCTGACATTGTTTGATGAAGCGGGTGAAATGTCTGAATGGTATGCGAAATTAATGAACAATTTTTATTTGTAAAGAAAGATTTTGATGGAAAGAAGGCGCATGCCATGCCTTAGTCATTTGAAACAAAAACGGCATCAACCTGCGGGTTGATGCCGTTTTGATGGATGGCGCTCATGACCATGTGACCGTGGTGGCGGTCACATATAACCATCAGAATTTTAGTTTATTCTGCAACACTTTGTTCAAAGCCTGTATGTGGCGCGTTTGTTTGGAGATGTCTTCGCGCACCACGTTGATTTCGTTGAACAGCTCGGCAGCGGCACTCTGAATGGCGTTGGGTTGTCGTTGACTCTTGTTAGCATCGGGGTTGATGATAATCTTGATACCCTTTTCCACCAGTTCAATGTCAATATCTCTGCCCGTCATC
Organism: Prevotella sp. SGI.027; assembly: GCA_050315175.1. Classification (GTDB taxonomy): domain Bacteria; phylum Bacteroidota; class Bacteroidia; order Bacteroidales; family Bacteroidaceae; genus Prevotella. The sequence continues at coordinate 43,410 of JBNPOM010000006.1, read as the reverse complement.
ACTGGGTCGCCATCGTAGTGGATTACTCCAGGCTTGCTGCGGTGTACGTGGAGCTTCTTAGAGGTGAAAGTCTTAATCTTGGAATTCTTATCCAGCGTTTTGTTGAACATGTCGATGCTGATTTGTGGAGCCTCAATCATGTCGATGGGTTCCATGATGATCACATCCATCAGTCCGTCGCTCATCGATGCCTGTGGCGCAATGAAAGCATTGTTGCCATATTGCGATGCGTTGGCACAAGAGATGAGAAAGGCTTTGTATTTGATTACACCATTCTCGGTGGTGATTTCGTAAGTCTCTGGTTTGTATTTGAGGCCTTCTTCCAACACTTTCTGAACATAGGTGATGGGACCACGCTTTCCGCACTCAGCAAACTTCTGACTGACGTAGGCATCGAATCCCATGCCGCAGGTACAGAAGAACGGATAGCCGTTGATGATGCCGTAGTCGAAGTCATGGATGACGCATTTGTTGATGATTTCGATGGACTTCTTCACACTCATGGGAATGAGCATGTGGCGCGCTAGCCCATTACCTGAACCGCAGGGGATGATGCCCAATGCCGTGTTTGAATGCACAATGGCGCGCGCTACCTCGTTGATGGTACCATCACCACCCACAGCCACGACAATGTCTACATGCGACTCTTTGGCTTCAGTAGCCAATTCGGAGGCATGACCGGCATGATTGGTTGTAATGATTTCGTACTCAAACTGCTCATGGTCGAGCTTTGCGTCAATCAGTTTGGGTATACGATCCTTATCACCGGTTCCCGATATGGGGTTCATGATGAATCTTATCTTCTTCATCTTGTGTGTAGTCTGTTAATTTAACGTAGTTGTTCCGAAAGACTTTTTCATTCATGCGAACATGATTCGCAAATGTACGACATTTCCAGTGATATATCCATTTATATACAGTAAAAAACTCAAATTTGATGTTTTTAGTTGAGAAAAGAACAATTTATGTTATTTATTTTATATCTTTGCAGCCTATGTTTTTCATAATGGGTATGATACCTATTTTAATATAATGGGACAATTACAAGAAAGATACAAGAATTATCGAGATCCTCAGAAATACATGGATGCTGGCGTGTATCCTTATTTCAGGGAAATAACCAGTAAGCAAGGAACGGAAGTAGAGATGGGCGGGCATCGGGTTTTGATGTTTGGCTCTAACGCTTATACGGGATTGACAGGGGATGAGCGCGTCATCCGTGCGGCCAAGGAGGCCTTGGACAAATATGGGTCGGGCTGTGCTGGAAGCCGATTCCTCAATGGGACGCTTGACCTGCATGTGCAATTGGAGAAAGAATTGGCCACCTTCGTGGGAAAGGATGAGTCACTGTGTTTCCCAACAGGGTTCTCTGTCAACCAAGGTGTGTTGGCTATGGTGGTGGGTCGCAACGACTATATCCTCTGTGATGACCGTGACCATGCCAGCATTGTGGATGGACGTCGGTTGTCGTTCGCCACACAACTGCGCTATAAGCATAACGACATGACCGATTTGGAACGGTTGTTGCAAAAGCTTCCTTACGATGCTGTGAAGCTGATAGTGGTGGATGGAGTGTTCTCTATGGAGGGAGATTTGGCCAATTTGCCCGCTATTGTTGAATTGAAACGCAAGTATAATTGTTCCATCATGGTTGATGAGGCGCACGGATTGGGAGTCTTTGGCCGTCAAGGTCGAGGTGTCTGTGATCATTTTGGATTGACCCACGAGGTTGACCTCATTATGGGAACCTTCTCAAAGAGTTTGGCTTCTATCGGCGGCTTCATCGCATCGGACAGCGACACCATCAACTATCTGCGCCACACCTGTCGCACCTATATATTTAGTGCGTCTGATACGCCTGCCGCAACGGCTGCCGCACGCGAAGCCCTGCGTATCATTCAGGCTGAACCAGAGCGGATAGAGCATCTTTGGCAAGTCACTCGCTATGCCTTGAAACGCTTTAAGGAAGAAGGTTTTGAGATTGGTGAAACGGAGAGTCCGATTATTCCGCTGTATGTGAGAGACATTGATAAAACCTTTATGGTGACCAAATTGGCTTTTGATAATGGTGTGTTCATCAATCCAGTGATACCTCCAGCCTGTGCGCCGCAAGACACATTGGTTCGTTTTGCACTGATGGCCACGCATACTGAAGAGCAAGTAGAGCGAGGTGTTCAGGCGTTAAAAAAGGTGTTTGTGGACCAAGGTATCATCAAGAAGTAGCACTTTTGCATTAATATAAAGACAGGGAAAGTCAGCCATACTTTCCCTGTTTTGGTTTACAGAGATTGATTGTAGCGTGCATGAGCCGTGTTAACAAACAATGTGTCGGGAACGTTCATTCTCAGAATTGTGACATTGATGATGCCAACAAGCGCAAAATTTCCCATGATTTATGCGTTCGTGTGCAGTTTATGAAATAATTGTTTAAAAAATTTTGGCAATAAAAAAATATATCTTACCTTTGCACTCGCAATTCAACAATGAACTGCAAGCGGGGTGTAGCGCAGCCCGGTAGCGCTCCTGTTTTGGGAACAGGCGGTCGCAGGTTCGAATCCTGTCGCCCCGACAAAAATATAAAATACAATGTGTTGGTCATCAATACATTGTATTTTTATTTATAGGTGAATCTTGTTTCAAGAAAGATTGAAAAATGAATGCTCAACTTGTGATGCTCTATGGTAAGAGAGACGGCCGGAGTGAGCGAAAAAAAGAGCTGATGGTCACATGGTCATCAGCTCTTTATCTTTATGTCGGGATTACTGGACTCGAACCAGCGACCTCGCGCCCCCCAGACGTGTGCGCTACCAACTGCGCCAAATCCCGATCATTTTCTAAAAGTGCTGCAAAGATAGTGACTTCATGGCATATCTGCAAATTTATGTTTCCTTTTTTTTGTTTTAAAATGTTTAATTTACATGGATTCATGTAGATATCGTCGAAAAGCGTTTGCCTTCACTTATTTTTTTAGTAATTTTGCATGTATCAATAGAGATTATTTTCATGCAAAGATATACATATATTTTTCTGTTGTTTTGCTTCACGTTTTTTTCTTGCAGTCAAGATGATGGGCTGGAGCGGAAAACGCAGTATGTGGTAGTGGATGAGGACGATGACGATACGCATGCGACAATTGATGATGAGTATGTCTATCGGCTGCCTATCATCTTCCATGTCCTATACCAGAACGCAGGGGATGCCACACAATATGTCCCGGCTTCACGTTTGCAAGCCATTGTGAGAAACGTTAATGAGTTGTTTCAGGGTGGTGTCTATGGGAAGAGTGAATGCATACGCGTGCATTTCTTTCTGGCACAATATGATGAATCAGGCAAGAAACTGGTAACCCCTGGGGTCGAATATGTGAAATATACCGGCACTTATCCCATCAATCCCACAGAGTTTATGAATGACAATTCGGGAAAGAATGTCAAATATATCTGGGATCCCAATGAATACATCAACGTGATGCTGTATCATTTCACGAAAGACAAAGATGGACAGACTTTGGGCGTTAGTCACTTACCGTATGTTTCGAAGAGCGATTCTACCATCTCAGGTCTTGAATCTGTTCGTCAAAAACATTTGACCAAGCGCAACTTGAACTACGCTTATTGCTCTTCCATCAACAGCAACTACATCAATTCAGAGTCTACTCGTTATACGCTGAGTGACAAAGGACGAAGAAGATATCAATATGTTTCCACCGATGTCAACGTGACCTTGGCGCACGAATTGGGTCATTACTTGGGATTGTATCACACGTTTTCAGAGAATAAGGCTCATGGAGGTTATGTAGCTGTTGATGATTGTCACGACTCAGACCACTGCAAGGATACACCTTCCTATAATAAAGTGGCGTATGACAGCTGGTTGAATGACTATTTGAAGCATGCTCCCAGCAAGACTATCGATATCAAAGAACTGGTGAAGAGAGAAAATTGCGAAGGACAACAGTTTGAATCAACTAACATCATGGACTATGCCATAGGATATGGTTTTTACTTGTCGCCTGACCAAAAACATCGTATTCGTCAGGTGTTGTATTATAGTCCGTTGATTCCAGGCCCAAAGAAAAACAGGTCAACCAGCCGAGCTGCCAAGGAGGAGAGTGACGAGGTGTTAGATCTGCCCATACAAACAATTAATTAAAGGTGAAGATGACACAATATGAAATCACGGCACCCAGCCGTTTCAACCATACCATCAAGTTGCCTGCATCTAAAAGTGTGAGCAACAGGGCATTGATCATCAATGCTCTTTCGGGTGGAAAAATCAGTCCCGAGAATCTCTCCGATTGCGATGACACGCAAGTTGTCATCGACGCTTTCAAGGACATGCCGCGGGTGATAGATGTCAAAGCGGCTGGTACAGCCATGCGATTCCTGACGGCTTACTTAGCTGTCCGTGGAGGAGAGCATGTAATCACGGGAACAGAGCGGATGAAGAATCGCCCCATTGGGCCATTGGTCGATGCCTTGCGCTATTTTGGTGCGGATATTGAATATACCGAACAAGAAGGTTTTCCGCCACTACGCATTCAAGGAAAACCATTAAAAGGCGGTTATCTGGAGATGCCAGGCGATGTCAGTTCGCAATACATTTCGGCCTTGTTGATGATTGGACCCGTGTTGAAGAATGGACTTGAACTGAAACTGACGGGAACATTGGCGTCGCGTTCCTATATCGACCTGACGCTATGGACCATGCAGCAGTTCGGTGCAGAGGCTGAATGGAGTGACATTGACACGCTTGCTGTCAAGCCAACCCCCTATCAACCGCACAAATATTATATAGAAAGTGATTGGAGTGCTGCTTCGTATTGGTATGAAATTCTGGCCTTGTCCAGTCATCGTGACAACACGTTCCTGTTGAAAGGACTTACCGATGGATCGAAGCAAGGCGATTCTGTGGCGCGATATCTTTTCTCCTTGCTCAGTGTCAAGACAGTTGTGGAAGATGGTGACGACCCACGTACGGGGGGCATACGTATTACGAGACATGTCAGGACGCTGCCGAAATTGGAATACGATTTCATCAATTCGCCTGATTTGGCACAGACATTCGCAGTATGCTGTGCGGTTCTCGACATTCCATTTCTGTTTACGGGTTTGTCTTCTTTGCTGATCAAGGAAACAAATCGCATCGAAGCTTTGAAGACAGAGCTGCGCAAGTTGGGATATGTCATCAAGGATCAAAATGGCAGCGAGCTCTTCTGGGATGGTGAAAAATGCGAACCTACTTTTGACCCCATCGATACATACGAAGACCATCGCATGGCCATGGCCTTTGCGCCAGCAGCAATCAAGTTCCCTGGTCTGCGCATCAATCATCCGGAAGTCGTATCAAAGTCATACCCGCATTTTTGGGATGACATGCGTCATGCGGGTTTTCAGATAAAGGAAATCAATACGGTTCATCATATTTAGCCATTATGACAGTTATACTTATCCTATTGGGTTTAATCCTGCTGGCCGCACTTTTTGGTATCTTTGCTACTAAACGTGGTGAGGACAAAGAACCAGTTCACATGCCAACCAGTTCATGTGCCACCTGCAATGGCGTTGACGAGATGTGTGAGCAAGTGTGTATGATGGAGGCTGCAACGAAAGATATTGAATACTTTGATGACGAAGAACTGGACCGCTTTCAAGGAAAACCGTCTGATCAATACACAGATGAGGAGGCCGATGAATTTGCCGAAGTGCTGTACTCCATGAAGCAAGAGGAAGTGAAGGATTGGAACAGAAGTCTCATATTGCGGGGCATCCACCTTCCTAACCAACTGAAAGACGTGGTCATCATGCTTATCTCCAATCAATAGATATGAACATTCTGCATTATACTTTTTTTCAAAACGCCCTGTTAGGTTCACTTTTGGCCAGTATCGTGTGTGGCTTCATCGGTACATACATTGTGACGCGCCGACTGGTGTTCATCAGTGGCGGTATCACGCATGCGTCTTTTGGCGGTATTGGCTTGGGGGTGTTCTTAGGTTTCAATCCCATTGTGTCGGCCATGCTGTTCGCCATCTTCAGTGCATGCGGCATTCAGTGGATGTCACATCGTAGTGATGCGCGTGAAGATTCTGCCATTGCCCTGTTCTGGACCTTCGGTATGAGCGTGGGTATCATCTGTTGTTTTTTGACACCGGGATTCATGCCCGACCTTCCCTCATTCCTTTTTGGCAACATTCTAACTATTTCTCATGGTGATCTGTTGTTGCTTGCTGTGCTTTCTTTGCTGTTGCTCGCCATATTCACACTGCTCTTTCGTCCTATCTTGAGCGTAGCCTTTGATGCATGTTTCGCCCGTTCACAAAAGCTTCCCGTGTCTGCTATCGAATACATGATGATGATATTGATTGCCATGACCATCGTATCCACCCTCCGTATGGTTGGAGTTGTCTTGGCCATCAGCCTGTTGACCATTCCCCAGATGACAGCCAATCTGTTTACATATAGCTACAAGAGAATCATCGCGTACAGCATTTTGTTGGGGTGGGTGGATTGTTTGTTGGGTTTGACGTTCGGTTATATGCTGAACATCCCATCTGGAGCTGCCATCATTTTCGTCAGTATCCTTATTTATGCCTTGTTAAAGGCAATAAAAACACTCATATTCAAGTTTAACCAACGTGAGGTCTCACCATCTTAAAAATATCGCTTTAGCCGTACCTTTGATAGCTTTATTGTTGTCATTGACGGGTTGCTCTACGCAGAAAAACACAGCCAAGAGTAGATGGTGGCATTCGTTTACCGCGCGGTACAACATCTATTACAATGGTTCGGTAGCCTATATTGATGGTTCTTTGGAGAAAGAGAATGGACATCGAGACAACTTTACCGAAATGCTTCCTCTCTATCCTGTTGGAAATAAAAAGAGCCGCGAGCTTGGTAAGGCTAACTTTGAGCGCGCCATTGAGAAATCTCAGAAGGCAATCAAGTTGCATAGCATCAAGCGTAGGCCTGAGTGGAATCCAGGAAAGCGAAAGACAGAGAAAGATCGTGAATGGCTGAGCCGGAAAGAATACAATCCTTTTTTATGGAAAGCGTGGATGCTCATGGGGCGTTCGCAATTCCATTCGGGTGCTTTTGATGAGGCTGCATCAACCTTTTCATACATGAGTCGTCTGTATCAGTCGCAGCCTTCCATCTATGGTCGTGCACGTGCTTGGCTTGCTAAAAGCTATATTGAGCAAGATTGGCTGTACGATGCCGAAGACGTCATTCGCAACATGCAGCGCGATTCCATTCACTGGCAGGCGCAAAAAGAGTGGGATTATACCTATGCCGACTATTATCTACACACGAAGGAGTACGATAAAGCCATTCCTTACCTTCGCAAGGTCATCAAACACGAGATGCGTCGAAAGCAGAAAGCCCGCCAGTGGTTTCTGTTAGGGCAGCTCTATGAGGCCGTTGGAAACAAGGAACAGGCTTACAAGTCATACCAGCGAGTACTCCGCCAGCATCCCCCTTACGAAGTTGAGTTCAACGCTCGTGTTGCCATGACCGAGGTGATGGCTGGTACGCAAGCCAAGAAGATGATTGCCAAGTTGCGTCGTATGGCAGTCAATGAAAACAACAAGGACTACTTGGATCAGGTTTATTATGCCATTGGCAATATCTATTTGTCCAAGAAAGATACCCTTCGGGCTATCGATGCGTATGAGAAAGGAAACAAAGGTGCTACTCGCAGCGGCATTGAAAAAGGTGTGTTACTGCTGAAACTTGGTGACCTTTATTGGGAACGTGAGAAATATAACGACGCTCAACGGTGTTATGGCGAAGCGATTGGATTGTTGGATAAAGAGCGTGAAGATTATGAAGAGCTGTCTTATCGCTCGAAAGTTCTTGACGAGCTGGTGCCTTACACCGATGCTGTTGCGTTGCAAGACTCCCTGCAAGCACTGGCCAAACTGCCGAAACCAAAACTTTATGCAGCCATCGACCGTGTCATTGATGCGTTGAAAAAGAAAGAAAAAGAAGAGGCTGATCGCCTGGCTGAGCAGAATGGTCAAAACTCGATGGCCGGAGGGGATGACAGTTATTTCGACAACCAACGAAACACTCCTTACCGACCACCCACGCCAACCCCTCAAAAGCAAGGTGATGGCCAATGGTATTTTTATAACCAAATGGCCGTCAACCAAGGTAAGACCGCTTTTGAACGATTGTGGGGAAAGCGTGAAAACGTTGATAATTGGCAACGAACTAATAAAACGGTGGTGTCGTTTGGCGATACAAACCAGATGACAGAATCGCAACTCGATTCCCTACAACAAGCAGAAGCGGTGACAGATTCACTCAGTCAGGTTCCCGATAGTGCCCAGAACGACCCGCACAAGCGTGCGTACTATTTGGCGCAGATACCGTTTTCTGCCGAACAAGTGGCGGCCAGTAATCACCAAATCATGGATGGATTATTTCATTCGGGGGTTATCTTTAAGGATAAACTGGACAATTTGAAGTTGAGTGAGAAGGCTCTGCGGCGACTGGTTGACGGCTATCCTTCCTTCGAGCACATCGACGAAGCCTATTATCATCTGTTCCTGTTGTACTCAAGGCTGGGGCAGTCGGGTGTTGCCGCTCGCTACATACAGCTGCTCAAGGCGCAACATCCGAAAAGTGAGTGGACCGTTATTCTCACCGACCCTCATTTCCGTGAGAACGCGCAGTTTGGAGTACAGCTTGAGGATTCCCTCTATGCGGCCACCTACAATGCGTTTAAGGCTGATCGCTACGATGAAGTGCGCGGCAATACGCATCTTTCATCAACCCGCTTCCCATTGGGTGCCAACCGTGACAAATTCCTTTTCATCGGAGGTTTAAGTAAGTTGAACAATGGTGATGCTGACGGTTGCTTGGCCGATATGCGGAAGTTGGTGGAACAATTCCCCGAGAGTAGCCTCAGCAACATGGCTGGCATGATTATCAATGGTGTACAGGCTGGCAGACGATTGCACGGTGGTAAGTTTGACATGGGCGAGGTGTGGTCTCGGCGTTCGGCTGTGTTGAGTGATAGTGACTCTATAGCAGCCCGTCAGTTCAGTAACGAACGAAACACGGAGTTCACGTTCATGCTCGTCTATCATCCTGATTCTGTTCAAGAAAATCAATTGCTCTACCAAGTGGCCAAGTACAATTTTACCCGTTATGTGGTACGCAATTTTGATGTTACCATTGATGAAGATGCCGGTTTGCACTTGATGAAGATAGCCGGTTTTCGTAATTTTGACGAGGCTTTGCAGTATGCTCGTGCGTTCCATCGTCAAACCAACCTCACTTCTCTCGAGGGTAAGGCACGTTCGTATGTCATCAGCGATGCCAATCTTCAATTGCTGGGCACCACATTCAGCTATGATGATTATGATCAATATTATAACAAGCACTTTGCACCTTTGAAGATTAGTACGTTCCAGCTGCTCACAGAACCAGCTGATGTACCTACCGAACCGCAACGCAAACCATCGGTTGAAGAGATTGACCACCTGCTGGATGATGGCACCTTTATAGATAATGGCCTCGAAATTGAGCCAGTAGATCGTGGAACCATCGTTGTTCCTCAAGAGGATGATACGAGGCAAAACGATCAGGGTGGCACGGTGATTCCTCATGAAAAACCCTTGCCAAAGACGCAAGATACGACTGTTCCGCAGCGTGAAACTATTCTTCAGCTGCCTGCCGACCAGGGTAAAAAGCAGCAAACCACTCCCCGTGAGCAACCGTTGAAAGTACCTAACGCTAAGACACCAGCCGTGAAGCCGAAAACGCAAGCGCAACCAAAGACGGTTCCCGACAAGCCACAGTCGCAACGTCCTGGTGAAACGATTATTTATTTTGAGAACAATTCTAAGGAAAAGACTCAAAAAAACAATCAGAAAACACCTGTCAAACCGACCTCCAAGGATGACAAGGCAAAGAAAAAAGCTGAACCAAAGGTCATCGATTTAGGTGATGAATATTATGATTTAGAAGGATTTTAATGATGAACAATGGACTATTGTTATGGGTAGATGATGAGATTGAACTGCTTCGTGCACACATTATCTTCCTCGAAAAAAAAGGATATCAGGTGGTGACGGTGAGCAATGGGTCGGATGCCATCGACCAATGTCGCCAGCACACCTTCGACTTGGTGCTTTTGGATGAAATGATGCCGGGACTCACCGGATTGGAAACCTTGCAGCGCATCAAGGAAATCAGTCCGGCAACCCCTGTCGTGATGGTAACCAAGAGTGAGGAAGAGAACATCATGGATCAGGCCATTGGTTCAAAAATAGCCGACTATCTCATCAAACCTGTGAACCCCAACCAGATTTTGTTGACGCTTAAAAAGAACATCCATCGCAAAGAAATTGTAACGGAGGTGACGCAATCGGGCTATCAACAGAGTTTCCAAGACATCTCCATGCAAATTATGAATTGCCAATCACTGGGCGATTGGATGGATATCTACAAAAGGTTGGTTCACTGGGAACTGGAACTGAGTTCTACGGACAGCAGCATGACTGAGATGTTACAGATGCAGAAAGAAGAGGCCGACCTCGGATTTGCCAAGTACATCAAGCAACATTATCTCGAGTGGGTAGCGCCTTCTCAGACCAGCAGGCCCATGATGAGTCCCGATTTGTTTAAGAACAAGATTTTTCCACTGCTCGATGCTGGCGAAAAAGTATTTCTCATTGTCATCGACAACTTTCGTTATGACCAGTGGCGGGTCATCTCCAAGGAGATTGGCGACCTGTTCGACATGCAGGAAGACATATATGTGAGCATTTTGCCTACGGCCACACAGTATGCCCGAAACGCCATCTTCAGTGGACTGATGCCCAACAAAATAGCCGAAATGTTTCCCGATTTGTGGGTAGATGAAGACGAGGAGGAGGGCAAAAACCTCAATGAAGAGCCACTCATACAGACACAAATCGAGCGCTACCGTCGTCATCACAGCTTCTCATATAATAAGGTGAACGATTCGAGTGGGGCTGAAAAGTTTTTCGATAAGCTGCATGAACTCAAGAAGAACGACTTGAATGTGCTGGTGGTCAACTTTATAGACATGCTTTCACATGCCCGAACAGAGTCCAAGATGGTGCGCGAGTTAGCCAACAACGAGTCGGCTTATCGCAGCATCACCAAGAGCTGGTTCCGACATTCCATGATGGCAGAGTTGATGAAATTGCTCGCACAGAGCGACTATAAAGTGGTGTTGACCACCGACCACGGTAGTATTCGCGCCTCAAAGCCCATCAAGATCATCGGCGACCGCAACACCAACACTAACCTAAGGTACAAGCTTGGCAAAAATTTGAGTTACAGTGCCAAGGAAGTCTTTACCATTAAAGATCCCCGGAGCGCACAGTTGCCCTCGCCCAACATCAGTACCAGCTACGTTTTTGCCACGGGCGACACCTTCTTTGCCTATCCCAACAATTACAATTATTACGTATCCTACTACAAGGACACCTTCCAACATGGGGGCATCAGCATGGAGGAAATGCTCATTCCGCTGATTACACTCACGCCCAGAAAACGATAAAACAATTAAACAATACAGGTCATAGAAATTAATAAGATAAAAAAATGGAAATTAAAATCAAGTCATTAGATTGCATAAAAGAGGCTGCCCAGCAGTTCATAGACAACATGGATAAGGGCAATGTGTTTGCTTTCTACGGAAAAATGGGAGCTGGTAAAACCACTTTCATCAAGGCCATTTGTGAATGTTTGGACGTGGAGGATGTTATCACTTCACCCACTTTCGCCATCGTCAATGAGTATTATTCCGATAAGTTGCAAGACTCCATCTACCATTTCGACTTCTATCGCATTAAAAAGCTCGAAGAGGTGTACGACATGGGTTATGAAGACTATTTTTACAGTCATCGCCTCTGCTTCCTCGAATGGCCGGAGTTGATAGAAGAGTTGCTGCCTAAAGATGCCGTCAAGGTAACCATTGCAGAGCAGGAAGACGGCTCAAGGCTGGTCACATTTTAGCATAATAAGGCGTAAACCTTAACGGGAACTTGCTGCGAGGAATAGCTTTGGGATAAATCCCATCGGCTAAACCTCGCAGCAAGTTCCCGTTTTTATTTGCGTATCATGACGGACTACCAGCCTATGGTGAACCCTCAACCACCGACATGATGCACCGTTCAAATCCATGGAAACATCCGTGAAGCAGGCTTGATGACGCGCATTTCAGGATTACTGCCGTGTGCTATTTCACGAAGAGCGTACCCCGGTATTGCATGTCGACGAAGTCTTCGCCGTACGAGAGGTAAAGGTAAGTAATGACAAGCTGTGTCTGTTTGCCGGTGGCAGTCATACAGAACTTCTCTTTGCCATTGACCTTTCGTTCAATCTCCGCCAAACTCATTTGGTAGTGGTCCGTCAAGGTTTTCCCATTCAGTTGGTATTTTATGGTCACATGTAGCTTGTCGCCCTCAACTTTAGCTTCTTTTTGCGGAGGATATTGATTGATGTTCTGAAAATAACGGTAACCCGGCGGAATGGGTAATGGGATGTTTTCTTCACGTTTGTCGCTGATGAGCGTATTTTCGGGTATGGATGCTGAAGAGATACCTGCCATTGACTGCCCGTACATCTCTTCTACTTGATAGTCGGCGACGAGATACCTGGGGTTGATGATATCCTCAATGGCCTGGCTACCGTATGTGCTGTTCAGGTAGTTCAGCTTACCCGCAAGGCTTTTCGCCTGTTGGTATCCTACCTGTTTCAATAAAGTTGTGTATGTTTTACTGCTTATCGGAAACTTGGTCATGTTGTGCTTGGCCAACAATTCGCGTACCTGTTTTTGCAAATGGTTATGGGTATAACTTGATACGTTTACTGGAAATACCGACACCAGCAACAGGATGGCGACAAAACTCCATGCCACCCACATCACCTTACGCGACCGACAGACGATGAGACCTATGCAGACAGCGTAGCACCAAAGGTTGAACAACAGCAGGTACAGACGCTGTATGGTCACGCCATAGTCGGAGAAGCGGCGGCCAATGCCTATCGACATCAGCACCAGCAACGGCAAAACGATGATGGGTAGGTAGCGAACAGCCAAACGGTCTACCGGCTTTACTTGGTTTTGCTGGTGGATAGGGTAGAGCAGGAACAGAATGATGACAGTGAGCAACATAAGCACCGAAACCAATGTAGACACCCATCCGTTGGGCAATTCCCAGGTCACGAGTATCTTTCCAGCATAGAGATAAAGCGTGATGACGTAGGCTAAGTGCAGCGGAATGAGCAGGTAATGGATGATGCCGTTGCCAAACTTATGTTGCAGCCAGTTGTACTGACTGTATTTTTGTTCGTCTTTCGGCAACTGGAACATGAATAACAGCGGGGCCACCAGTGTGAAACACACGGTAGCCGTGTCGACATAGAGGGTTTCCTCTATGTCCATGTTAAACAGATACTTAAACGACTGTATCAGCAACAAGATGCCCAAGAAGAGAACAAGGGATGTGCCGGCAGCGATGATGCCGCTTCCCATAAGCCTGATGAGGAAATTAATGGCTGGACGGTCGTTCGTTTGTTGCGCGAAAGGCAATGTGAACCAGCCCACGAGCATCGCGCCTACGCATGTTCCGGCGGCGATGCTTTGCCCAATGGATAGTTCGTATTTGGTGGCCCAATAGATGCACAGGGCCAGCCAAAGGGCATGTATAGCACCTTGCCATCCCCATGCTTTGATCCGTTGACGCATGTCTTCCGTCCACAAGTGGAGCGTCAACGACAGAATGGTGGCCGTGAGTGGATAGAACATGAGGAAGAATTCGAATCCTTTCATCTCTCCGCCTTTGCTCAGATGGTGATTGAGGTATATCAGCGACAGGCATGAGGCGATGGTGAAAAACAGGGTTAGCGGAAATCTCCGCACAATGCTTTGCAGGCCTTCTTTCCAGTGTTTGAATGCGTCTTTAGACATGAAATGTGCCATCGCTCGTCTTGGGTTTGATTAATATCGCAAATCTACCATAAAATATGGGTTACGCCAAGTGTCTTTTGATAAAAATGATTAATTTTGTCATCCTAACGTTTTTTTCTGCTTCCTCTTCATCGCAGTCCCTGTGGTGTTGATGGGGTGGAAAGGCACAACCAAGAGCTTATGCAATTCAGAACTATAGTCAAGGTAGACCACCCCTCGTTTCAAATCCCGCCATTCGAGCGCATGCTCTTTGTCGGTTCATGCTTTGCTGACAGCATGGGGCAGCGGTTCGTCGAAGATAAGTTTCGCGTCACCGTCAATCCTTACGGCGTGATGTACAATCCGGCCAGCATTCTGCACACGGTTGAGCGCACCGATGTAAACCCCAACGTGGCCGTGTTTACCCTGGGTACCAACCATGTGTACATCTTAAAAGAAACGGGCGAGATAGTAGACAACTGCCAAAAGCGTCCGCAGCACTTGTTCCGTGAAGCAGAATTGAGCGTGGAGGAATGCACTGCCTATCTGTCTCGAGCGGTAGAATGTTTGGTGAAGCGCAATGACAAGGTGCGCATTATCCTCACGGTCAGTCCCATTCGTTATGCCAAGTACGGTTTTCATGGCAGTCAGCTGTCCAAGGCTACGTTGCTTTTGGCCACTCGCCAGTTGGTAGAGCGTTATCCAGGCGTGGTGACTTATTTCCCCGCTTACGAGATCGTGAACGACGAGTTGCGCGATTATCGGTTTTATAAAGAAGACATGTTGCATCCGTCCGACCAAGCCGTGGCATACATCTGGGAACGTTTTTCGGATGCCTTTTTCAGTCAGGAGGCCAAACTTTTCTTGGCCGATTGGCAACCTGTGAAGGCCGCCTTGGCGCATCGTCCCTTCCATCCGGATGGCGATGCTTACCAGTCGTTCATCCGTCAGACGCAAGAACGCATCAAGGAGTTGGAAAACAAATGGGGTGTAAACTTAACGGATCAAGCGTAATGTGCTGCCTTCTGTTCCTCATGGTTCGTTTTTACTCTTGAGGTATGAAGAATCTGTCGGCGCTTTTTTGTTCCCATAGCAGCAACCACCGCTTCCTGTCCAGCCCTCCCGCATAGCCCGTGAGGCTTCCGTTGGTACCGATAACCCGATGACAAGGAATGATGATGGAGATGGGATTGCGTCCAACGGCACCGCCCACCGCCTGGCTCGACATGCTTTTCACACCGTGCTGCCTGGCCCATTGCCTGGCAATGTCCTTGTACGTAGTGGTTTCTCCATACGGAATGGTTAACAATAACTGCCATACTGCTATGCGAAACGGCGTGCCGTTCAGCAGCATCGGGGGTGTGAACGTAGGACGTTTGCCTTGAAAATAAACGTCGAGCCAAGTGCGAGTCTCGTCAAAAATGGGGAGCGAGAGATGTTGAGGTTGGTCACATAGCGTGTCGGCGAAGTGTTTTTGTCCTTCAAACCACAATCCTGTAAGTTGCCTACCATTGCTGCCCATGGTGATGATTCCTAAGGGAGAGGCGTATGTGTCGATATATTGTTCCATTCCAAAAATGCTTGGTTGCTGTACAAAGATAACGAAAAAGATGATGTCAATGGCCGATGACCGTGCCAAATGTTTGTGAGCAAGAGCATGTTGAAGCCATCGTCCACATTCGTTTTGCGCAGCTATCTGCTTTGTGTTCATTTATCTGTCACTGTCAATTATTCTATCTTTAGAGCGGTAGCTTTTTCATCTTCTTTTGTAATAAATCATACCCTTCATCCGTTTATATAGAAAAAATAAGCATCATGAAGAAGCTATTGCTGTCTATGGCCCTGCTGATGGCCTGCACATTTGCCATAGCTCAACGCAGTGTTGGGACGTGGTCATTGATTCCCAAGGTAGGGGTAAACTTGGCAAATATCTCAAACATGGACGTTGTCATTGGTGGTTTGTACCCTGATGGGCAGCAGAATAAAATTGAGCAGAAGTTAAAATACCGCGAAGGGTTTATCGGTGGACTGGACGTACAGTATCAAGCGATGAATCAGGTGGCATTCTCTGCCGGTGTGTTTTATTCGGTTCAGGGAATGCGGTTTCCGCCATCAGAAACGATTGATAAGGAAAAAGTACACTATACGTCTGATGATGTTCAGTGGAAATACGATTATCTTACGCTTCCCTTGATGGCTCATGTGGCGGTTCTTCCTGGTCTTTCGTTCAATGCTGGCGTGCAGATGGGTTACCTCTTGTCGGCAAAAGGTAGCGCAACGTTGTCGCAATTTACGGTCGACAAAGAAGGAAAAGCGCATTATCAGACTGACGAGAAAGGGCATTTGCTGTATGCCTACACCGAAAGATACGACAACCTGTCCTACACAAAGCGCTTCGACGTATCCATTCCTGTGGGCTTTTCGTTGGAGTACAGCCATGTGGTGCTGGATGCAAGATACAACTTCGACCTGACCAAGATGAACAAACATCCCCAAGAAAGCATGAAAAACAAGGTGTTCACCTTCACGGTTGGTTATGTGTTTGACCTCTGATCAGTAAATACAATCCCTTGCAAAAGCAGCTTCTTCAACATCCACTTCAACACTAACTGAAAACGCTTCTTTGATGATGCCTATTGGTTGTTATTTCAAGAGCATAGAGTTTGGTGCCCAATAGCAATGAGTTTGGTGCCCAATAGCATGAAGTTTGGACGCTAAAGTCATTGAGTTTGGTTATGGTTTTGAATATTATTGGAAATCAACCACTTACGAGTACCTGCTTTGTGATAATACCCCTGCTGTAGTAAACAGGATGGTATCAATTTCCGTTTTTTAGTTCTCTTTTACACGCATATCGTAACTTTTACGTAATTTTGTGCGCTCAAACGGACAAAAACACTTCTTAAATGACGATTCAATGCAGATGATAAAAAGTATACTTCGTGGTGTTGGCCAAGTGATGTTTCAGGGCAATGCGCTGTCGGGCGCACTGATGCTTGCAGGTATTGCTTGCAACTCCCTCCTCATGTGCTTGTTTGCCTTGGCTGGAAGTGCTATTGGCACGTGTACGGCTGTAGTCCTTCGATATGATGCGGGGCGCATCCGCGACGGCTTGTATGGTTTTAATGCTGCGCTGGTAGGTATCGCCGTACCCTTTTTCATGCCCATCCATGCAGGTTCGGTTCTGCTCATGGTGGTGGCATGTGTGCTGTCAACGCTGGTGACGCGACTGTTCGAGCGGCAACGACTTGTCCCTGCGCTCACCGCACCCTTCGTACTCATCACCTGGGCAATGCTGTTGTTGGGTCATATTTTCCCCCAGTTACAGCTGCCAGCAACGACAGCGGCTGGTACTGCGGAAAGTTTTTCGATGGTTCGGGCTGACTCACTGAGCTTTGGACAAATCATGCTTCAGGGCAACAACCTGCTCACGGGCTTATTGTTTCTTCTTGCCATTTGTGTCAATTCGCGCAAGATGGGCGTGGAGTCGCTTGTCGCCTGTGCACTGTGTCTCGCCGTGGTGTGGGTGCCGGGTGTCAGTACCACCTCGGTGAACAACGGTATGTATGGCTACAATGCCATTCTTGCTGTTTTGGCAGTCGCCAACATTCTTGACGTTGGCTCATGGACTTACGTCAAGGCATTGGTTGCCCTGATACTTACGTTGCTGATGCAATACGCCGGCTTGCACATGGGGCTTGTCACGCTCACCGCACCTTTCGTGTTATCGGTGTGGTTAGTGGCTTTGTATCAGACTTTCGTAGTTAAAACCAAACAAGACTAAAAAAGTGAAAATAAAAAGATGGTTAAGCTCCACCTTATGGGACATTGTGCTTGCCTCGATGGTGAGCATTCCCACCTTGGGCAAGATAGTAACAGTGGACCAGTCGATAAGTATTGCCCGCAAATATGTCAATGTGAGCCTTTCGACACGCCATGCTACGAGGGCTTCGCATGGTACACCACCTTATTATATTTATAACGACCGCCACGGACGGGGTTTCGTAGTGGTGGCAGGCGATGATGACCTGGGACAAGTGTTGGGCTACTCGCACACTGGAACGCTTGACACGCTGTGTGCAAGTGAGGAACTTAAATTCCTGCTGAGTGCTTATCGTGACGCCTTTCACCAAATACAAAGGCAACCTGGTACAAGAGCTACCGTTACCACTACGCCCCCTAACCGAAAGAAGGTGGCTCCGTTGCTCACATCGGCATGGAATCAAGACGATCCTTACAATCGTCTTACGGGGTACAACTACACGGGATGTGTGGCTACGGCGGTGGCACAAATCATGTATTATCACCGCTGGCCAGAGCGGGGAAAGGGCAGCTACTCGTATGTAGTACGCTCTGACAACCGTACGATGAGCGTGGACTTTAGTCAGTCGGTATACAAATGGGACAAGATGTTGCCCAAATACAACACACGCATGGCACTTGACAATGCGGAGGCTTGCGATGCCGTGGCGCTGCTCATGCGTGATGTGGGTGTGTCGGTGAACATGCAATACACCCCTACATCGAGCGGTGCACAAACCTTCATGGCTGCCAAGGCACTGAAAACGTACTTCAATTATTCCACCTCCATGCTCAATAAGTCTGATGAGGGTGCAGCTGCTTTCACCCAAATATTGCGCAAGGAGATAGAAAACGGCTTCCCCGTGTACATCAGCGGCAGCGTGAAGTCGGGCGGTAGTGGACACGCATGGGTGGTAGACGGTGTGGATAAGGACAACCTCTTTCACATGAATTTTGGTTGGGGAGGCGGTGGTGACGGCTATTTCTCCGTTACTGCACTGAATCTTTCCACCACAGGACAGGAGTTTGGCGGCAAGCCTCTCTCCTTTAACAAGCAAGTGCAGATAGTTTTGGTGCATCCCAACAAACCGGGAAGCGCACCCATTGATGTCGAACTTGCTGACGATGCCCCCAACTTGTGTTTCAACTCGGAGGGCAATATGACCGTAGTTGGCAGCATACCCACTAACAAACGGCAACCCATGACGGTTAGCTATCACCACTTTAAGAACCAAGCTGACGGAACGTTTGCCGGAGATATTGGCTTGGGCGTGTTCAATGAGCAGGGCGAACAAGTAAAAGTGGTGCCATCGGCATGGCACGACAAAGGCGGATACACAGCAGAGCGCGGCAAATATAACGGTGGCGTACTGCAATCAGGACAGTTGATTGACGATGCTTGCACGTTTACGGTGAATCTTGAAGACCTTGCCGATGGAATCTACTATTTGCAAGCAGTATGTGCCAGAATCAAAGATAAGGACACCTACGGGGTATGGTGCAAGATGAAAACGGCACCACGCATAGGCTTTCAGGTGCAAGGCAACGATGTGCGCCTATTTGAGAATCCCGATGACAAGGTGCCTTTCGCATTGGCATCACATCCCTATACGCTCAAACCGTGTACTGCCGGCAACAAAGCCACACTGTGCTTGAGCATACGCAAACTCACGGGTACGCCCTTCGATGGCACAGTGATGGTGTCGCTCGTGGATGATGACAATCGTGTGGTTGCTACAGGACAAACCGCAGAGGCGGTGAACTTTGAGATGTTTGCCGAGACAGAGGTGAGGGTGGACATGCACTTGGCCGACCATCTGCAGCCCAAGGAATACAAACTGAAGGTAGAGGTAATTAAGCAATATGATACTGGTAGCATTGCAACGGTGGGTATGGTGCACGGCAACGAGCCGTCTACGGTGCAGGTGGATGCTGCTAAGTCCAGCGACAAGCTTTTCGTACAACTTTTGGGCATGGTGCAAGACAACAGTGGATCTTCCATATCTCCCATGAACGTTGACCTCAGTGGCAATCCATTGCTCAAGATAGGAGTGGTGATGACGCTCGCCCCTCAAGCCACCTACAACGGCAAATTGACGCTGTGCCTGATTGACACGAAGACCCAGCGGCGCATATCCTTGGGCAGTAGTGCTCAAAAACAATATAACTTGTCGGGTGGAGGGGATGATGAAATATTTGTTACAGGATGGTTGAGAAACAAGGACAGCTTGCCCGTCATCAACAACCGTACATACCGATTGGCGTTAATGGGCGTGGTAGACGACATGGAGTGTGATTTGTGGAACGAGCACTGCGCTCCCTTTGAAGTGTCGTTTACGAACAGTATTTACAATAATTATCCTGACGAGACTACGCATATAGACGCAACACAAAGCTCGCTAAGCATGATGCGAAGTGGTAACTGGATTGGCGTGCAGGGCGAGGACTTGGCACATGTGCAGGTGTTCGCACTCGATGGAACTCTGATTACTTCCTCTGATGCCTACGGACAACATACGGTAAGGTTGCACGTTCCTGCCACGCAAGTGGTTGTTGTGCGAGTGAAAACCCTTCATGGCAGCACCTTAATGAAGAAGTTAAGATAAAACTTTGGAAATAGGATATTCAGCAACAATATGGGAAAAATATTGTCGTATTGTTGCTGTAGTCATTGTCAAGCCTCGGCTTATTCTGGATAAACAAGGTTCTTGTCTTCAATCTTCTGCAATACCTCTTCAAGGAATTTGCGTGATTCAAGTTTCGCCATGGGTAGGTCGTGCAACAGGTAGTTGCCACAATCCTTGGGTTGTGCGCCGGGAATCTCGCCCTCATAGTTGGCAATGAAGTTGAAGGTGCGCTTCATCAAGTCAACGATATCGCTGCTTTTCAGGTCGCCATGTATAATAAGGTAGTTGCCAGTGAGGCATCCCATGGGTCCCCAGTAAACGATTTTGTCTTTCCACTGGGCATCATTGCGCAGATAGGTGGCGGCCAAATGCTCGATGGTGTGCAAGGCACCGATGTGTAACACGGGTTCGCGATTAGGCTCTTTCATGCGAATGTCGAAAGTGGTGATGACTTCAGAGCCGACAACGTCTTGCCTACTTACATAAATACCACGCAACAATTTGTTGTGGTTGATGGTGAATGAGGGAATCTTGTTCATTTTTTAGTTTTTTAGTTTGTGAGTTTTTTAGCTTGTGAGTTGTTAGTTGACGAGGTTTTAGTTTACGAGTTTACGAGTTGATGAGTTGTTAGTTGACGAGGTTTTAGTTGACAAGTTGACAAGTTATGGTTTTTCTTTATACATGGGGTTTATTATTGATTCGCCAATAGCGAAAGCTATCAACTCGTGAACTTGTCAACTCGTGAACTTGTCAACTATCCCACTATCTGTATAAACTCTTTGGTGACATGGAACGAATGGTTGGCCAATCGCTCCCAAAAATCATAATACTGTGCCGCGTTTGTATCCTTTAAAGGCACATCACTGATTACCCGGAAGGAGATGAACGGCGTGTGATAAAGGTAACAGGTTTGGGCAATGGCACAACTCTCCATGTCAACAGCCATGGCTGCGGGAAAAGAGGAAAGTATTTGTTGCATCTTCTCTTTGTTGTCAACAAACCAATCGCCACTCACAATGAGGCCGCTACGAATGTTAGTTCCGCAGTCGATGGCACACGCCTTACGTACTAATTGGGTAGGAGAGGCGTAACTTGAGGGCATTCCCATGATTTGACCTGCTTCGCACTCTTTACCACAATAAGCATCGTGGTAACAACATTGTGTGCTTACAACCACGTCGGTAGGACTTAAAGACACATCTGCACCACCCGCACATCCAGATGATATCACCAAGTCGGGGTGATGATGGTTTATCAATTCCACCGCACCAATGGCAGCATTTACCTTTCCAATGCCACATTGTTGCATGACGATTTCGTGTTGCCCAATGCGTCCCGTGACGACTGACAGATGCCGATGCTGTTGTGTCTGCATGTCTTCGAGCAAGGATTTGAGTTGCGTGAACTCTTTCTCCATGGCCACAATGATACCTATTTTCATGATTGTTGTTTGCTATTTAGCTGCAAAGGTAGCAAAAAATGGTTGCACAGGCAGGTGTAAACGGTAAAGTTTTGCTATCTTTGTGCCTAAATCTTAACATAAAACAGCTATTCATGGAAGCTTTGAAGAAATATGGGTTGGATGTAGCCGCCATCGTCTTGTTCGTCTTGATTTCATTCGCTTATTTCGTTCCAGCCAGTCTGGAAGGGCGTATTCTGTTCCAGCATGATGCTTCGGCAGGAAAGGGTCTTGGGCATGAACAAACAGAATATTATGAAAGAACAGGTGAACGAACCCGGTGGACTAATTCGGTGTTCGGGGGTATGCCCACCTATCAAACGGCTCCGTCGTACAAAAGTACCGACACACTGAGCAAGGTGATGAACGCTTACCACCTGTGGTTACCCGAAAATGTGTGGTATGTGTTTGCCTATTTGCTGGGCTTCTACATCCTGTTGCGTGCTTTTGATTTCCGCAAGGAGCTGGCTGTTTTGGGTTCTGTCATTTGGGCTTTCTCCAGTTACTTCTTCATTATCATTGCTGCCGGACACATTTGGAAAGTGATGGCCTTGGCTTATCTGCCGCCAATGATTGCTGGTATTGTGCTTAGTTATAGGGGGAAATATCTCTGGGGATTCATCCTGACGGCCTTGTTTACCGCTTTTGAGGTGAAGGCCAATCACGTGCAGATGACCTATTATTATCTGTTCATCATCTTCTTCATGGTTATCGCCTTCTTGGTTCAGGCTGTGAAAGACAAGCAGTTGGCGCGATTTGGTAAAGCATCAGCCGTGTGTATCGCCGCCGCTGCCATCGGTATCTGCATCAACCTGAGCAACCTGTATCATACATGGGAATACAGTCAAGAGTCGATGCGTGGCAAAAGCGAACAGGTGAAGCCCAACTCGGCCAACCAAACCAATAGTGGCTTGGAACGCGACTACATCACCCAATGGAGTTATGGCATAGGTGAAACATGGACGCTGCTCATACCTAATGCCAAAGGTGGGGCATCTGTTCCGCTCTCAATGAACGAAACTGCCATGAAAAAGGCTGATCCGCAGTTCATGGAAATCTATCAACAGATTGGTCAATACTGGGGTGAACAACCTGGAACCAGCGGTCCTGTGTATGTTGGCGCATTCGTCATGATGCTCTTCATCTTGGGATTGTTCATCGTGAAAGGGCCTATGAAGTGGGCTTTGTTGGCAGCTACCATCCTTTCTGTCATGCTGTCGTGGGGTAAAAACTTCATGCCGCTTACCAATTTCTTCATTGATTACATGCCTATGTATGCCAAATTCCGAACCGTGGCGTCGATTTTGGTTATCGCAGAGTTTACCATTCCGCTGTTGGCCGTGATGGCATTGAAGAAAATCATCGACGAACCCGAACTATTGAACAAACGCTTGAAATACGTATATATCAGCTTTGGCCTCACTGCTGGGTTCTGTTTGCTGTTTGCCCTGATGCCTACAGTGTTCTTCTCCGACTATGTTTCCACGGCAGAGATGGAGGCTATGAAGAATATTCCTTCCGAATATCAGGGTGCACTGTTGACAAATCTTCGTGCTATGCGGCAAGCTATCTTCACAACAGACTGCTGGCGTTCGTTTGTGATCATCCTCATTGGTACCTTGTTTTTACTGCTTTACAAGGCAAGGAAAATACGTACAGCGTGGCTCATCGGTGGTCTTACCCTGTTGTGCTTGGTAGATATGTGGGCTGTTAACAAGCGCTATTTGTACGACAGCATGTTTGTTGAGAAGAGTGTGCGTGAAAATCCCATCGAAATGACACCCACCGACAAGCAAATTCTGCAGACCAAAGAGCTCGACTATCGTGTGTTGAATCTCTCAACGAGTACGTTTAACGAGAACGAAACCAGTTATTTCCACAAGAGCATTGGAGGCTATCATCCAGCCAAGTTGCGCCGTTATCAGGAAATGATTGAGGCTTATATCGCTCCTGAAATGCAAAACTTGATGAAAGGAATTATGGATGCACAGGGCGACATGACGCAGTTGAATGGCGATAGCATTTCGCCTGTGCTGAATATGCTCAACACCAAGTTCTTCATCATGCCATTGCAGGGTGGACAAACCGTTCCGCTCAAAAATCCATACGCCTTTGGTAATGCGTGGTTTGTTGATAAATTGACGTATGTAGATAATGCCAATCAGGAAATAGAACGCATCGGAAAGATGAATCTTCGTACTGAGGCTGTGGCTGACAAGAAGTTCAAACAACAACTTGGTGAGGCCGTTGCGCAAGACCATTCGTCGGTAGTAACGCTGCAGAAGTATGAGCCCAATCAACTAACCTATCAGGTAGAGTCGAGCAAAGGTGGCGTGGTGGTGTTCTCTGAGATTTATTATCCGGAATGGACGGCCACGGTTGATGGCGAGGAAGTGCCGGTTGGTCGGGTTAATTACATACTTCGTGCCATCCGGGTGAAACCCGGTAAACACACGGTGGTATTGAGTTTCTTCCCGAAATCAGTCAATCGTACGGAGACTATCGCGTATATTTCCTTTGCTTTGTTGGTGGTACTGATTATATTGGTATGCTTCAACGAGTTTCGTAAGCGCAAACAGAACAAAGCAAAGCAAGCGTGATAGTGCTGTTAAGAAGTACAGCGTTGAAGGAGGATGAAATAACTTTGCGACTAAATTTAACGAGATTTTCATGGTATCAGTAGAAGGTTTGAAGGTAGAATTTGGTGTGAAACCCTTGTTCCGTGACGTGAGTTTTGTCATCAATGAGCGTGATAGAATTGCATTGGTGGGCAAGAACGGGGCTGGTAAATCTACCTTACTCAAGATTCTCAATGGCCAACAGAAACCTACTGCAGGTGTTGTTTCGGTACCTAATGACACCACCATTGGTTATCTTCCGCAGGTGATGAAGATAGCCGACGACACAACTGTCAAGGAAGAAACACGAAAGGCTTTTTCTGACAGCATGCGCATGAAGGAACACCTTGAACACATGCAGAACGAATTGGGCAACCGTACCGATTATGAGAGTGCGTCGTACATGGAACTGGTTGAGAAGTTTACCCAGGAACATGATCGCTATTTGATGATGGGTGGCGAGAACTATGAGGCCGAAATGGAGCGAACGCTCACCGGACTGGGCTTCACTCAGGCCGACTTTGACCGTCCTACGTCGGAGTTCTCTGGTGGTTGGCGCATGCGAATCGAACTGGCGAAGATCTTGTTGCGTCGCCCTGACGTGCTTTTGCTGGACGAACCAACCAATCATCTCGACATTGAGTCGATACAATGGCTGGAGCAATTTCTCGCTCAATCAGCCAAAGCAGTGGTGCTGGTTAGTCACGACCGTGCTTTTATCAATAATGTAACCAACCGTACGATAGAGATTACTTGTGGCCACATCGAAGACTATAAAGTAAAATACGATCAATACGTCGTCTTGCGAGCTGAGCGAAGAGAGCAGCAATTGCGCGCTTATGAAAACCAACAAAAAGAAATAGCCGACACAAAAGCCTTCATCGAGCGTTTTCGTTATCAAGCAACCAAGGCCATTCAGGTGCAACAGCGCATCCGTCAATTGGAAAAGTTAGAACTCATTGAGGTCGATGAGGTGGATAACAAACGCATGCACTTGAAGTTTCCTCCATGCCTTCGAAGTGGCGATTACCCTATTATTTGTGATGAACTTCGCAAAGATTATGGCTCTCATACGGTGTTCAAAGACGTTACTTTCACCCTTAAACGTGGGGAGAAGGTTGCCTTTGTCGGTAAAAATGGCGAAGGTAAATCTACCTTAGTCAAATGTATCATGGGTGAAATTCCGTATACTGGCACCCTCAAGGTGGGTCACAACGTGCAGATAGGCTATTTCGCACAAAACCAAGCGCAGTTGCTGGATGAGGAACTGACGATTTACGAAACGATTGACCGTGTGGCAACGGGTGACATGCGACTGAAAATCAACGACCTGTTGGGTGCGTTTATGTTCGGTGGCGAAACGTCTGAGAAGAAGGTTAAGGTGCTATCGGGTGGCGAACGCAGCCGATTGGCGATGATACGCTTACTCTTGCAACCCGTCAACCTGCTCATTCTTGACGAGCCTACCAACCATTTGGACATGCCATCAAAGGATGTTTTGAAGGAGGCCATACAGGCTTTCGATGGCACGGTGATATTGGTGAGCCACGACCGCGACTTCCTCGACAGCCTGGTGAGCAAGGTTTACGAGTTCGGTGGCGGACAGGTGAAAGAACATCTGGGTGGCATCTACGACTTCATCCGCAGTCATGCGCAGGCAATGGGTGATGACGCTGACAACCACAGTATCGATTCTCTTTTGCACACAAACACACAGTCAAGTGCATCACAACCATTGCAAGCTGCTTCAAAAACAGAAAAGAGTGGGGCTGAAGAATATCTCCAGCGGAAGGAACAGCAAAAGAAAGTACGCAAACTAAAACGGAGTATTGAGGAGAGTGAAGCTAAAATTGTTGCCATGGAAAAGCGTATCACCGAACTAAACACCATTCTCTCACAACCAGAAAATGCGTCTAACATGGAGTTGGTCACTGAATACACATCCGTTCAACGGGCATTGGATGCAGAAAACGAACGATGGATGGAGCTTAATGAGAAAATGGAAAAACTGTGAACTTTGAACATTGAACATTGAACTTTGAGGTTTGAACTTTGAACTATCAACTTGTTAACTATCAACTTGTAAACTCGTAAATTAAAAAACTCGTAAACTAAAATACTTTAAAATTTATGAAACATTTATTTCCAATCATGATGTTGATGGTGGCACCCACGATGGGGATGGCACAATCAAAATCGGGACTTGTCGAGGCTAATTTTGACAAGTCTGTCCGCCCAGCCGATGATTTTTACCAGTTTGCCACAGGCGGATGGCAGAAGAAACATCCGCTGCCCGCGGCATATTCGCGTTTTGGCAGCTTCGACCAGTTGGCTGAAGACAACAACAAGCGAATTAATACCATCTTGGGAGAGTTGCAAAAGAAGACGTACAAGAAAGGTACGATGGAGCAAAAGCTGTCCGACTTCTACAAGCTCGCCATGGATGCCGACCGTCGTAACAAGGAGGGCATCAAACCTGTGAAACCCTTGTTGGATGAGATGGAAGCCGCCAAAACGAAGAAAGATTTGGAACAACTGCAATTGAAGTATGCCGCTCAAGGATATGGTGTCGCTTGCGGTACTTACTTCGCTGCTGACGAAAAGAATGTGACGATGAACATTCTGAACGTCAGTCAGAGTGGTTTGACATTGGGTCAGAAAGACTATTACCTCAACAACGATGCGGCCACCGTAGCCATTCGCGACGAATACAAGAAGCACATCGCGCGCATGTTCAGCCTCTATGGATTTGATGAGGCTCAGGCACAGGCAAAGGCTGATGTCATTTTCAAAACCGAAACCGCACTCGCGTTGATTTCAAAGAGCATGACGGAGCTTCGTGACCCACAAGCCAACTACAACAAGATGACCTTGAAAGAGTTCAAGGCCAATTACCCCAACATCAACCTCGAAGGCATGGCTAATGCAGAGGGCGTGAAGAGTGAGTACATCCAGACGATGGTTGTCGGTCAACCGTCATTCTTGGAAGGATATGACAAGCTCTCGGCTGCTGCTACTGCCTACGATTTGCGCGCACTGATGGAGTGGGATGTCATCATGTCGTCATCAAGCTATCTCACCGATGCAATCCGTGAGGCCAACTTCAACTTCTTCGGTAAGACCATGAGTGGCCGCAAGGAGGATTATCCTCTGTGGAAACGTGCCACCAACCAGGTAGAGGCACAGATGGGCGAGGCGCTCGGCAAGATGTACGTAGCCCGTTATTTCCCCGAAAGTTCTAAAAAGAAGATGGAGAGCCTGGTGCGCAATCTGCAAATTGCATTGGGCCAACGTATTGATGCACAAACATGGATGAGCGACACAACCAAGGCCGAAGCGCATAAGAAGTTGGATAAATTCTATGTCAAGATTGGCTATCCAAACAAGTGGCGCGATTATTCTAAATTGAACATCGACCCCGCTAAGTCGTTCTATGAGAATGTCATGGCATGCCGCCAGTTTGCACACGACAATCATATTGCCGAGCGTGCCGGTAAGCCAGTCGACCGTGATGAGTGGTTCATGACGCCGCAAACCGTGAACGCCTACTACAATCCCACCACCAACGAGATTTGTTTCCCGGCGGGAATCCTGCAATATCCGTTCTTCGACCCTAAGGCCGACGAGGCCTTCAACTATGGTGCCATAGGCGTGGTGATTGGTCATGAGATGACGCACGGATTTGATGACCAAGGTCGTCAGTACGATGCCAATGGCAACATGAACGACTGGTGGACTGCCAACGATGCGAAAGGCTTCAACGAGCGAGCCGACATGTATGCCGATTTCTTCTCCAATATCAATGTTTTGCCCGATCTCAAGGCCAACGGACGCTTCACGTTGGGTGAAAATTTGGCCGACCACGGTGGATTACAGGTTAGTTTCCTGGCATACAAAAACGCCACGGCGAAGAAGCCTTTGAAGAACAAAGACGGATTTACCCCCGATCAGCGTTTCTTCCTGGCCTATGCAGGCGTGTGGGGACAGAACATCACCGAGCAGGAAATTCGCAACCGCGTGAAGCGTGATCCCCATGCGTTGGGCAAGTGGCGCGTCAATGGTGCGCTTCCTCATATCGACGCTTGGTACGAGGCTTTCAACGTGAAAGAAGGCGACAAGCTCTTCATTCCGAAGAAAAACCGCTTGGACTTGTGGTAATTCTTCGAGATTATTGAAATAATCATATCCACTCATTTGAGCATCAACTTCTCAAGTGAGTGGATTTTTTCTTGACAGTCGTTCACGATGTTGTTGAACGCAGGTGATTTGTAAGCTACCTGATACCGAGTGTATTGCATGGGCATGAAATGCACGGGAATAACTGCCCGTCGTTTCTTTGTAAACCGTTGAATATCAGCTAACAATAAAAATGTTTATCGATAGCATTGTCCGTTCTCTGCAAACTCATTGACTTTGGACTACAAACCCATACAGATTGGAGGCCAAACTCCATGACTTTGATTCCCAAACTCCATGACTTTGGAAATGCGGTCAATCTCTCTTATAAAACGTGGTCAATGAGAGGTTTATGAAACGGTGGCTTTTTTGCGGAAAGGGTGGTGATGCACAGAGGTGCATTCGCCATTCGCCCAGTTATTTTTAGAGTGTTTGCCCGATTGTGTATAGAATGATTAAGTGGATGTGCGATGGATGAAAGCTGCTGACGTAGCGGGCATTCAACTTCAATCCGTGTGTGCTTTGAGTACACGGTGGGGCATGCGCCCATGTCCCAACAAGTCGATGGGGCAGCCGAGGTGTTGCTCCAGCTCAACCATCGACAGCTCCGTGTCGGGGTGGTAGTGTACGTTGTGGTTGACACAGGCCACGGCCTTCACGTTTTGCAGAATAGAGCCGATGTCGTGGCTCACGATGATGATGGCGCAATCGCGGTTGATGTCGTTGAGCATCTGGTACATCTGTTCTTGGAATTGCCTGTCAATGTAGGTGTTTGGTTCATCCAAAATCAGCACTTCTGGCCGTGCTACGATGGCGCGAGCCAGCAACACGCGCTGCAACTGGCCGCCACTCAGGGTGCCGATGGCACGCCGGCGCAGTTCGGTGAGCTGCATCCTGGCGAGTGTTTCATCCACCATTTGGTGGTGCTTGGACGTGAATGGGGAGAACAATTTCTTTTGTCCGCTCAGTCCCGACAGCACTACTTCTTGCACCGAGATGGGGAATTTCTTGTCGATGTCGTTGTATTGTGGGAGATAACCCATGCTGATGTGGTCTGCAAGTGTTCCGTTTCGGTAGAACTTGATTTGTCCCTCGCTCGGCTTTTTCAGACCGATGATGAGTTGTACAAGGGTAGTTTTCCCACCACCGTTCGGTCCGATGATGCCCAGAAAGTCGTGATCGTACACGGTAAGGTTCACGTCTTGCAGAACCGTCTTCTGTCCGTACGCCGTGCTGATGTTTTCTAATTGGATGATGGGTGTCATGCGATTATTTTAGTTTTTGGGCAATACTTACCATTTCTTCGCTCCAATTGTGGCTCAAGGGGTTGATGGCTATCGTTTCTGCACCCACCTCTTGGCTGACAATCTTCGTGCTTCTGGTTTCAAACTGCTTCTGCACAAACATCACTTTCACCTTCTTGTCCTTGGCCAGCTGGATGGTATTTTTCAGTTGGGCGGCACTGGGTTCGCGACCTTCTTCCTCCACTGGAATCTGCATAAGCTCGTAGTCGCGGGCAAAGTAGGTGAGGGCAGGGTGGTCAATGAGGAAGGCCTGCGACTTGTCACGCGTGAGCTGTTCGCGCAGTCGCATGTCGGTAGCCTCAATGGTGTCTATCAAGGCTTCGTAATTTCGCCTGTAGGCGGCACTGTCTCGCTCATTGATGCTGACCAACGCTTGGTAGATGTTTCGTGCGATTTGCTTTGCGTTGTTGGTGCTCATCCAGGTATGTGGATCAGTAACGCCATGTGAAGAGGGGGCCAACTCAATGCCTTCAGACGAATCGATGATGATGGTATGCGGTGCGTTTTGGCTTAGTTTTTTCATCCATGTGCGCTCAAAGCCAATGTTTCCCACCTTGATATACAGGTCGCTTTCGGCCAACTTCACCATTTGTTGGGTGGTGGGCTCGTAGGTTTCGGGGTTTCCTCCCTGGGGAACCATGGTGTTCACAACAAACTTGTCACCGGCAATTTGTTCGGTAAAATAACGGAGTGGCTCTATGGTCACCGTGATTTTTCGTCTCGTGTCTTGCGGGTTGGTGGTGCAAGATGCGAGAAATAGCGTGACCGTGAGCAGCAGAAGGTATTTTTTCATTGAGCGTGTCATGTATGTAATGCTTATAAAATGAGATTCATGCCATAAATGATAAGTAGGTATCTGAATATTTTTCCCAAGGTGAAAGAGACGATGGTGACCCAGATGTTGGCTCTCACCAGTCCTAAGACGATGGCTATGGCGCTACCGATGATGGGCAGAAAGGCGAAGAAACCTATCCAGGCACCGTAACGGGCCATCAGGCGTTGTGCGCGATCCAGCTTGTCGGGTTTGACATGTAGGTATTTCTCTATCCAGTCTAACCGCCCCAATGTGCCGATGAAATAATTGAACAACGAGCCAATGACGTTTCCAATGGTGCCGTACACAACCAATGGCCAGGGGTTAAGGCCAGCTGCCAACAGACCCGCCATGACGGCTTCGCTGCTGAAAGGAAAGACCGATCCGGCTAAAAGCGAGGCCAAGAACATGCCCACATAGCCGTATTGTATCAAGAGATCTATCAATGTATCCATAGTTGATAACCCGTGATGGTCAGCGTAATGATGAACAGCGTGAGGCAAGTAATGCCCGACAGGCGCGAGCCGGTGAACGTGATGTAGTGGCCGATAAGAGGTGAAACGCTGACAATGAGTGCAGGTAAGAGGTTGGGTAGGTGCGTGGGTTGCAGGATGATGAACACGATGGTGGCTGCCATCATCAACATGAAGGATGAGAAAAACAAGCGAATGCGAATCTTATCCTTTGAGCTGTTGAGGAGAAAATGCAGCATGCCGATGATGCCCAATGCAGAGATAAAGCAGAGCGTCAGCAGGTTCAGTAGGGAAATGCTTTGGAAATCGAAGAGAGGTGCAAAGTTGGTGATGCTGGAAAAGTGATGGATGAGCGTGTCAACATCGTGTCGATAGACGTAATAGCCTCCTACAAACCAATAGGGAGTGATGATAGCCAGCAGTGAAGCCCAGAAGGTTCGCCAGCCCATGCCCATGACGTAAAACCGTAAGATGATCCACCAAATGGGGAGAAGGAATAGTATTTGGACAAACCAAATACTGGCCACACCGATGAAGAAGAACGCATTGAACACGCTGCTGATGGCCGATTTGTCTTGATAGGCGCGGAACATGAATAAATAGGTGAGGGCAAAACAAAGTTGAACGATGCAGGCATCCAGGTGAACAAACAAGGGTAGGGCAGCGACAGAGAGCACAAGATACGAACAAGACAGCATGCGACTGTAGGTTCGTATTAAAGTGTGCTGGTTGTTCAGTTCGACCATGCTCAAAGTAGTCATGAGCATCAGTATGAACTGAGGCCACAACTGCTGTTGAAGCAAGCCACCCATGAACCAAATGCCTATCGCATATACCATGGTGAAGGGCAGGGCATAACGACTTCCTGCTATTCTATTTTGTAATCTATGCGTCATGAATCAAACCAAACGACACTGTAAGTGCATTCTCGAGTTAAAGCATCGGTGACGACAGTTGTCCGTGATTGATGGATTGACCAGCCGGTTTTCGTGTGTACGAGCGTAGGCATTTATAGGTCTTTGCCGATGTCTTTTCGGAAATATACGTCTTGAAAATCAATCTTTTTTGCTGCAGCAAAACTCTTATTCAGTGCCTCGTCTTTATCTTTTCCATACGAACAAACGGCCAAAACCCTGCCGCCGGCAGTTACAATCCGCCCGTCTTTGAGAGCCGTTCCGCTGTGAAACAGGATGCTGCCCTCTGTCTTGTCCAGTCCGCTGATGGGGTATCCCTTGGTGTAGGCTTGCGGATAGCCGCCGCTGACGAGCATGACGCACACCACGGAACGGGGGTCGAACGCTACTTGTCGCTCATCTAAATCGCCCTGAGCCACTCCTTCGAACAAGTCAACGATATCACTTTTCAGTCGCAGCATGACGCTTTCTGTCTCGGGATCGCCCATTCTACAGTTGTATTCTATCACCATGGGTTCGCCTTTCACATTGATTAAGCCAAAGAAGATAAAGCCTTTGTAGTCGATACCTTCTTCGGATAGTCCCTTTATCGTTGGCTGAATGATTCGTTCCTCCACTTTCTTCATCCAGTCATTATCTGCAAATGGGACCGGTGAGACGCTGCCCATGCCGCCTGTATTCAGTCCTGTATCGCCTTCACCAACGCGCTTGTAATCCTTTGCTTCTGGCAAAATTTGATAATGTTTGCCATCGGTTAGGACGAAAACAGAACACTCTATTCCACTTAAATATTCCTCAATGACGACTCGTGCCGATGCCTTTCCAAACATACCTCCTAACATTTCCTTTAATTCTCGCTGTGCTTCTGCCAACGTAGGGAGTATTAAAACGCCCTTACCAGCACACAGTCCGTCGGCTTTCAACACGTATGGAGCCTCTAAAGTCTCCAAGAAGCGAAGTCCTTCATCTAACGTCTCGCCGGTAAAGGTGTGGTATCGTGCGGTTGGAATATGGTGGCGCTTCATGAAAGCCTTGGCAAAATCCTTGCTACCTTCCAGTTTTGCCCCCTCTTTCGATGGACCTATGACAACGGTGTCTTTAGTTCGAGAGTCATTTTTCAACGCATCGTAGATGCCATTCACAAGTGGATCTTCGGGTCCAACGACAACCATGTCAATCTTTTGGTTGCATATAAAATCTTTGATGGCATCGAAATCGTTCACCTGAATGTCGACATTGGTGCCTACTTCACTTGTTCCAGCATTGCCGGGAGCAATGAATAGTTGGGTTACTCGTTTGCTTTGTGCTATTTTCCAGCCCAAGGCGTGTTCTCTTCCGCCACTACCTAATAATAATATCTTCATGCGTATGTTTCCTTTTTTATTTCAGATAATCTTCAAAGTACTGTGTAATTCGTTCGTGGAGGTGAACACTTTGGTGTCCTCTCATATTGTGTGGTTCACCCGGATAGACGAAGAAATCGGGTTGAGTGCCTTGTTTGATACACTCAGCGATGAACGACAAGCAGTGTTGCGGCACTACCGTTTTGTCGTTAGTGCCTTGAATAATTTGTAATTTTCCTTTCAAATTCTTGGCTTGTGGTATCAAGGAAGTCTTGCTGTAGCCCTCTGGATTGGCTTGTGGTGTGTCCATATAGCGCTCTCCATACATCACTTCGTACCATTTCCAATCAATAACAGGACCGCCAGCGACACCCACTTTGAAGGTTTCGGGATAGTTCGTCATCAGCGAAATGGTCATAAAACCGCCGAAACTCCAACCATGTACGCCTATTCTGTTGGCATCTACGTATGGCAAAGTCTTCACATATTCAATGCCCTTCATTTGGTCTTGCATCTCTATCTGACCTAATTGGCGGAATGTTGCTTGTTCAAAATCTCTACCTCTGCGTTCACTTCCTCTGTTATCGAGTATGAAGAGGATGTATCCCTTTTGTGCCATGTAGGTTTCCCAGCTGCGGGATGCGTAATGCCAATGTGCATCTACGTTGTGTGCATGGGGTCCTCCGTACACATAAAGCACCAAAGGATATTTCTTGTTTTCATCAAAGTTGGCTGGTTTCACCATGCGATAGTACAAGTCGGTCATGCCGTCAGCAGCTTTGATTGTGCCACATGTAAAGCTTGGTACTTGATATCCTTTCCATGGGTCAGCCGCTTCAAAGTAGTTTGTGCGCTTTCCGTTGGCAGTATTGATAATCTCTATGTTGCGTGGAACGGTGGGTTCGCTGTACTTATCTACGATAAATGTTCCAGAAGGGGATAATGACGGACTGTGATAGCCGCGCCCGTTGTCCAACAATCTGCGCTTTCCATTCTTGACATTCACGGTAAATGTGTTGGTTTGCAGCGCATGCTTTTCGGTAGAAGTATAGACAATCGACTTGTCTTTTACGTTGAATCCTATCACGTCCAACACCACCCATTTGCCTTTGGTAAGCTGTTTTACCAACCTACCGTTTGCTTGGTAGAGGTACAAATGGTTGTAACCGTCACGTTGGCTTTGCATGATGAAGAGGTTGTTGTCCCAAGGCAAGAATGCAATGGGGTGCTGTGGCTCTACATATTTATCGTGCGTCTCTCGGTAAAGTTCAGCAATTTTCGTGCCAGTTTGCGCATTGTAGCTCACCAACCGACAGTCATTTTGGTCTCTATTCAGCTCAAACATATAAATGGTCTTGCTGTCTGGACTCCACGCAATGTTGGTAAAATATCGGTCAGTGGGGTCACCAGCCTGCAAAGTAACCGTCTTTTTAGTGGCTAAATCATACACTAACACCGTTACCTTGTGACTTGTCTCGCCTGCCATGGGGTATTTGTCGGGTTCGCATTTTGCTATTCTGCCGAAGATGTTTACCTGCGGATAGTCAGCCACCATGCTCTGATCCATGCGATAGAATGCCAATTTTTGTCCATTGGGTGCCCAAAACATACCTTTGTGTATGCCAAATTCGTCACGGTGTACGCTTTGACCATACACGATTTCCCTGCTTCCATCGGTTGTCAACTGAATGTCATTGCCATCAGAGGTTCGTACATGGAGTTGCTGACTTTTAGGTTCTATATAAGAGGTAGCCTTGGATATGGCATTCCATTCGGCCACCTCGCCCTCGTCAGCAGTGGTTATGCACCATTCTGTCTTCTTCGTTTTCCAGTTGTACAAACGCATGGTTGCCCCATTCCGCAGTAGTACCAACGACTTGCTAGGGTAAGGAAACGAGGCGCTAAACAGATTTTTAACCTGGCTGGAGCCGTCGCTTGCCGCATATTTGTTTGTTTCTTCCAGCGTGAACAGGATGTTCTCTTTGCCCGTTTTCTTGTTAATGACGCTGCATTGGTTGGCGTCTGTGCGAATCAGCTCATCGCCCCACCAGGTTGTGTAGCGGTTTTCTGGAACGAATTGGCGGTAGTTTTTCCCGCCAAAATTCAACTCTTCGAGCGTGAATTGTTTTTGTGCCATCATCTGTTGTCCACCCATCAGCCATGCGGTGAGGGCAAGTAGAAGCATCAAAGTCTTATTCCTCATCGTCAAATCTCCTCGTTCTTTTCCCGAAATCACGTTTGCGTGATGTGCGGTCAGCAGCATCTTTGCCAAAGCGTTTTCCGCCTTTCCCGTATGATCGCTCATCCCTGTCGAATGATCTTTCTCTTCGATTGCCCGGTTTTCCCCGATCATTGCGTTCCAACGAATGAAACTTAAAGGAGCGTATGTCGGCTTCTTCGTTTTCTTCCTGTTCTTCTAAGCGTTTCTTGAACTCACGATTTTTCTTAAAGCGATGTTTTTCTGCCATCTCTTTCTTTTCCTCTTCAGTCTTGATGATGCCTCCTTCGGCACGAAATTCCTTCATCTTTCCGTCGAAAATAGCATACTTTCTAAACTCACATTCAAGGCTTCCGTTGTACACTGGTATCTTGATGGACGGTTTCAAGCCAATCTGTTCGAAACACTCTTCACGATAACTCAATATCCAAGCATCATTGCCCATGAACTCATGTTTCAGTCGTTCGCCAATCATCTTGTAGGTTCCGAGCAGGTTAGGCGTGGAGATACGCTCGCCGTATGGCGGATTGGTAATGAGAATACTGGGTTCTTGAGGCTTCTTAAAGTTCTTGAAATCAGCCTGTTCTATCGTGATATCTTTGGTTAGTCCCGCCGCTTTAACATTCAGTCGAGCTGTGTTCACCGCTTTCATGTCGATGTCGTAGCCATAAATATGGTGCGTGAACTCGCTCTCTTGCGACTCGTCATTATAGATACGGTCGAACAACTCCTGGTCAAAGTCAGGCCATTTCTCGAATGCAAACTCCTTTCTAAAGATGCCAGGACTCATGTTTCGGGCAATCAGTGCCGCTTCTATCAACAACGTACCACTGCCACACATCGGGTCTATAAAGTCGGTTTCGCCCTTCCAGCCTGTCAACAAAATCATTCCGGCAGCCAACACCTCGTTCAAAGGTGCTTCTACAGATTCCTGTCGGTAGCCTCTTCTATGTAGCGACTCACCACTTGAATCCAAAGAAAGCGTTGCATCTTCGTCGGCGATGTGTATGTGTAGGCGGATGTCAGGATTGCTCACCGAGATGTTCGGACGCGTTCCTGTATTTTCTCTGAATTGGTCTACGATGGCATCCTTCACCTTGTAGGTCACGAATCTGGAATTTCTGAACTCTTCAGAATAAACCACCGAGTCGACAGAGAATGTCTTTCCTTTTTCTATGTACTGACCCCAGTCCACCGTCTTGATTTCATCATACACCTCTTCAGCAGAGCGAGCCTTGAAGTGCTTGATGGGTTTAAGAATACGAATAGCCGTGTGGAGTTGGAAATTGGCGCGATACATCATTTCCTGGTCACCCGTAAATGACACCATTCTGCGTCCTATCTGTACATTGTTTGCACCCAGCTGGGTCAGCTCTTGTGCCAAAACGGGTTCCAAGCCCATGAAAGTTTTGGCGATGAGTTCAAATTCCATTTGATTGAATTGATAAAAAATAGTTGTATTAAAATGATGATAACTTAATTCTTCTTGTATTTCTTGGTTTCGGGAGCCAAGTCTTCTGTCACCCAAACATTGGCGCCGATGACGCTTCCCTGACCGATGGTAACTCTGCCTAAGATAGTGGCATTGGCATAAATGATGACGTTGTCTTCAATGATGGGATGACGTGGAATGCCCTTGACTGGGTTTCCATGTTCGTCTAACGGAAAACTTTTAGCCCCCAGCGTTACCCCTTGGTATATTTTCACGTTGTCGCCAATCATGCACGTAGCACCAATGACGACACCGGTACCATGGTCAATGGTGAAGTATCGGCCAATCTGTGCACCCGGATGAATGTCGATTCCCGTTTCCGAATGAGCCATTTCTGTCATCATTCTGGGTATCAGAGGCACCTTGAGTAGATAAAGCTCGTGTGCGATGCGATAGTTTGCCAAAGTTTTGATGATGGGGTAGCAGGCAATAATCTCAGCCTGGCTTTCAGACGCAGGGTCGCCATTGTAGGCTGCGATGACATCTGTTGATAGTTTTTCACGTATTTCAGGTAGTTTCTTGACCAATTTGAATGACAGTTCCCTGGCCATTTTTTTCTGCTCGTCTGCTTCCGACTCGCTCAACGTAGTCTCGCAGTCTTCACAGAAACGGAGTCCAGCTAATATTTGATCTTCCAGCAAGCGTTGAAGTCGCTCTACGTTTACACCTATATAATATTGTATTGTTTGAATGTTCACCGATGCTTTTCCATAATATCCAGGAAAAAGAATGGCTCTTGACAAGTCTATGATTTCTTGCAGTGTTTTACCAGATGGGAGAGGGTATCCATCACGCTGCCGATGGCACAAGTTGTTGAGTGATTCTGGTTGGGACAGCAGTTCAACCGTGCTTGTCAACGCATGAGTCAAATTATCTTTACTCATCTCTATGTAATGTCTCAATATTTAAGGTACAAAGGTACGATTTTTAAATTGAAAACAACCGGTAGTGATGCATAAATTTAATTATTTTCGATTGTAATACGATTGTAATACGTGTTTAAAATACTTGTAACAATACTCCGTTATTTTTGTCCACAAAATCAGTAGGCGCTAAGCCAAACTGTACTTTGATTATTCATTATTAAACCATATCAATGTTAACAATTTATTTGTGCATCGTCATTTTCCTGCTTTCTTTGGCAGTTTTTGACTTATTTGTGGGTGTTTCTAACGATGCTGTCAATTTCTTACAATCGGCAGTGGGAGCCAAGGTGGCCAAATTTCGCACCATCCTCATCATTGCTTCCTTTGGTGTTGTCCTGGGTGCGGTGATGTCATCGGGCATGATGGATGTGGCTCGACATGGCATCATGAATCCAGCCCAGTTTAGTTTCCACGAGGTCATGATTATTTTCCTGGCCGTCATGGTCACCGACGTCATCGTCTTGGATATCTTCAATCGCTTGGGAATGCCTACTTCCACCACAGTATCCATGGTTTTCGAGCTGTTGGGTGCCACCTTCATGTTGGCCATTATTAAGATGGCAGCCGATTCCTCTCTCGGCTTTAGTGACTTGCTGAACACAGAGCAGGCCTTAAAAGTGATAATTGCCATCTTTGTGAGTGTCGCCATCGCTTTTGTCTTTGGTGTCGTCGTGCAGTATCTAACGCGTATCATTTTTACTTTCAATTACAAGAAAAATATGCGTTATGCCATTGCCATTTTTGGTGGCATCGCATTCACCGCTTTGGCTTACTTCATCTTTATGAAAGGCTTAGGCAAGTCTCCTTATATATCCGAAGCCACACGACAATACATCAATGACCATGTAGGCATGTTGCTTGTTTATACCTTTATCGGCTCGGCCATCCTCATGCAGATTATGCATCTCATGGGCGTTAATATCTTCAAGTTCGTGGTGCTGATGGGAACGTTTGCGTTGGCGATGGCGTTTGCCGGCAACGACTTGGTTAACTTTATCGGTGTTCCGCTTGCCGGACTTGATTCGTATCAAACATATTTAGCGCAAGGTAATGGCACTGCTCCCACTTCTTTCATGATGATAAGTTTGGTTGAGAGTGCCAAAACCCCTCCATTTTATTTAATGTTGGCAGGCGTCATCATGATCATAGCCATGGCCACATCAAAGAAAGCTCATCGCGTGATTAAAACTTCGGTTGATTTGGCACGACAAGACGAGGGCGACGAGATGTTTGGATCGAGTGGTGCCGCACGCAGTATCGTTCGCTTCACACAAAATACCAACTCGTATGTCATGAAAATCATTCCTAATCGAATCATCGATTGGATAAACAGCCGATTTGATCACCGGGCCGCATCTTTAGATGATGGTGCTGCTTACGATGTGGTTCGGGCAGCGGTTAACTTGGTTTTGGCTTCCATGCTGATCACCTTTGGTACCAACTACAAGTTGCCATTGTCTACCACCTATGTTACCTTCATGGTTGCCATGGGTACCAGCTTGGCCGATCGGGCATGGAGTCGCGAGAGTGCCGTATTCCGTGTAACGGGTGTATTGTCTGTCATCGGCGGTTGGTTTATCACGGCTGGCGTTGCATTTCTTTGCACCTCTGTGGTAGCCTTGCTCATGTTTTATGGAGGTATCTTAGCACAAGCGGCCTTCATCGCTTTAGTGGTATATTGTTTCTTTAGAGGGTCGAAGGATAAGTCGGACGGCGGCTCGGGCAAAGATGATACTTACCGTTTGATGATGCGCACGCAAGATCCGGTTATTCTCTGGGATTTGCTGAGCAAACATGTCAGTCGTACGCAAAGTTACATGACACGTTTTGCCAACGAGCAATACAATGCTATCTTGGACGGATTTATCAATGATAAGCCAAGTGTGTTGAGGCACAGCCTGAATGCCCTGCGCAATGAGAAAACATCTCTCACGAAATACCGTCGACAAGAGCTGATGGCTCTTCGCAAGGCGCCTGCCGACCTCGCCATTGAACGCAACACCTGGTTCCACGTGGGTATGAATGCATCGCAGCAATACATCTATGGATTGCGCCGTATGCTTGAGCCTATCAAAGAACATGTTGACAACAATTTTACTCCTATCACGCAGCGTCTCATTGACGAATATCAACCTATCCGTCTGAAAATCACCGACTTTTTAACCCAAACCGAAAACTTTATTGCCACAGGTAGGTTTGAAAACTATCGGGAGTTGTTGGATAAGGCTGACCAGTTTGAAACAGAGTTGAGTGAATATCGTAAGAAGCATATCGATCGTATACAGATGGCACAGGACAACGAGACCTTCCAATTGTCGCTTGTCTATCTCAACCTGCTCCAAGAGAGCCAACTACTGATTAGCAGTATGCGCCATCAGCTAAGGGCTGCTAAGAAGTTTAAGGAGTAAAGGCTTTTGCAACAACGAATGGAACAGATGAACTAACTCGAGTCAATAAACAAGGACACTTGATGGATAGAATTCGTTGGTAAACAATCATTTAACAAGAAACATCGGGAAAGTGCATTGAGTGGTAATACCACGCTTTGCACTTTCCCTTTTTTCTTACTTTTGCTTTCTGTTTCCAATCTCCATGACTTTAGCGTCCAATGTCATTGACTTTGCAGGCCAATCTGTATGACTTTGCAGCCCAAAGTCAATGAGTTT
Organism: Prevotella sp. SGI.027; assembly: GCA_050315175.1. GTDB lineage: Bacteria > Bacteroidota > Bacteroidia > Bacteroidales > Bacteroidaceae > Prevotella. The sequence continues at coordinate 2,641 of JBNPOM010000006.1, read as the reverse complement.
GGATGCTGTGTATTTTGCCCTAAAATCGTTGTCAATTGTTCAAGAAACTCAATGATGCTAGCACAAAACAAAATCCCCTCGCCATTCATGTGCAGAAAGCCATGATAGGCGAGGGGACGAGCTGTTGATTTCTTATGATTTGGGACTAATCAAACCGTTTCATCATTCCTTGAATGGGAGCGGTTTGCCAATGCTGCCGTTCGGCACTTGTATCTTCAAAAGGTTGCAAATGGTGGGTGCAATGTCGTTGATGGTTGCTTCGTAACCGCTTCTGCCATGTGGAATTCCCCAGCCGTAGAGCACAAATGGGATGTGCGAATCGTAGGGATTCCATACCCCGTGCGTGGTTCCTTGGTGAGGAGCCGTACCTGTATGCACGTAATGAGCGGGCGAAAGGATGACCTCCATGTCGCCGCTTCTCTGGGCGTTATAACCGTTGCGTATCATGTTTTTCAGTCGGGTGGGCATGGGAAGACTCTCCATATTCTCGTAATCAACCACGAATTCAATCTTAGTATCTTGCTTCAAAAATGCCGCAATCTCGTCTTTCACCTTTTGGATGTCAAGGTTTGATTGGCTAATCGTTTCATGGTCAAGATAGAAACGGTATTCGAAGCAGTCTTTAACTAATGGTTTGGTTACCCCGAATTTGGATGAGAGGTGTTCGTTGAGAGCCTTCATGGTTGCGCGGGCATCCCATGTTCCAGCCTGAATCTTGTGTGCACGGAGGTAATCTGTGTTATGTGAAGCTCCGTGATCGGCCGTGAGGAACAGCAGATAGTTGCCTTTTCCCACCTTTTCGTCCAACTTATTGAGCAGTTTGCCCAACTCCTTGTCCAGGTTGAGGTATATCGCATCGGTTTGTTTACTTCTCACACCGTATTTGTGACCCACATAGTCGGTTGAAGAAAAACTCATGGCCAGGAAGTCGGTTTCATCACCTTGCCCCAGTTTTTCGTTGTCCAAAACCTCCATGGCCAGACGCACCAAGATGGAATTTCCTTCCGGATCGGTGCGCACGTCGCGTTTGATGATGTCGTAATTCTTCTTGTTGAAGGCTTTCAACCATGCCGGAAGATCATTCATGTAGTAAGTGCTGGTGATGAAAGAGCCGGCTGATACATCCATCCAATAGGCCGCATTGGCCGTATGTCCGCCAGGCATGATGGCGCTACGGTCTTTGATGGAAATAGAAATGGTGCGTGACCTGAAATCGTTGGCCAATCGTAAAGCGTCGGTCATGGTTGTCACTTTGAGGTTGCGGGGCGACATCTTGCCAGCCTTCGACTGACTTCCTACGCTGTTGACGGAGTTGTCGTCGGCGCAATAAACACGCTGGCCTTTGATGTAGAAGTTGTTACCGGCAATGCCAGAGATGGCTGGCACCGAGCCTGTGTACACGTGCGTGTGTCCTGCGCAGGTAACGGTGGGGGTGTAGTTGATGTTGAGGTTGTCGAAACTGAAGCCGCCATTGATGAGTCGGTTGAAGCCATCTTGTCCAAACCTGCTTTCATAATAGGGCAGATAGTCCCACCTCATTTGGTCTACGATGATGCCAACTACTAGTTTTGGTTTCTTGGGTTGAGCCATCACGAGGAGTGATGAGCATACCAAGAGCGTGCAGAGTGTAAAAAACTTTTTCATTTCTTTCTATTGTTTTGCTGTGATACTGCAAAGTTACAATATTCTTTTTACAAAGCCATGTGCATAGCATTACAAAGTAAGGATGACTTGTCGCCGAAGGTTAGTCATGCTTGAGGCGTCTGTTGGGCTCTTTGCTTTCAATCCAACTCCTAAGCAGCCACAGGGCATTGTTGAATGCGCGTTGAGTGATTTTGCGCGTTGGGAAATCCATTTTGACACCGATGCTGAAGGCTGTCTTGAACTTTTCGGCCTCGTAAAGGCTGGGCTGTCCCGTAAAAGGACCGTTGATAAATCGCATATTTGCACGTTGGTGTCCGCCTAAGGCGAAACGATAGTCCCAGTCGAGGCAGAGCGAAACGGTGCTGAAAAGGTGAATGTCAACGCCCAACTGTGGTATAATACTCAAGGCAGGGCATTGAATATCATGTTCCATATAAAGGGTTGTTCCGGGGTATCCTTCGGTGACCGCATAATTGCCTTTGCCCTGTGAGCGGCTAAGGTTGAGAAAATTGGTTTGAAGGGAGGCGCCAACGTGCGGCTGGATGATCCATTTCTTGGGAAAAAAGTAATATTTTGCACCAGCGGTGAGGCCCATTGTATTAATCTTTTTCAGTCCGATTCCGCTGGAAAAGCCGGTCAAAAGTCCGGCTTGTTCAAAGTACACACCTCCTGTTAAAGCCAGTCTTTGAGTGAGAAAATAATCACCGTTGAGTGAAAATAGGTTCCCTTCGTTGTCATTGGGAACATAGAATGGTTGCTTTTCCGGCGAATTGTCCCCTACGGAAGTCTTGCCCATGCCCAGTTGTAATCCCCATTGTTTGGAGGCGTCGTCATCACTTTCCGCTTTTGTCTGTAACGAATAAAAAGCGATCACTGTTAAAATCAAGATGAAATATTGTTTCTTCATTTGTAGAAACTAATTGAAATAAATGTGTGCAAATGTAAATAAAATGCGGAAAAGTAAATGTTTGTTTCATCTGCTTTTCATGCTTTTTAA
>JBNPOM010000005.1:0-93292 GCA_050315175.1 Prevotella sp. SGI.027 | reverse complement strand
ACTATTGCTGAACAGTTACTGTATGTTGTTTTGTGGTTGACTTATTGAATTGAATGACTGACAAATTTAATCATTTATTTGATAACTCCGTCGAAATTGCCCAGGAATGATGTTCTGCTGCGGTAAAATCACCTGTTTTGCATGATGAGGTCAGTTGAAATGCGGCCTCACGCAGCCGAAGTGGGTGTGTTATTTTAGGCTTGTCACGTCCTGATTTCTCGGTGTACGGGCCTGCTAACCTCTCGATGTTGGAGGTACGTTACGGTCACAAAGCTGGCGATAGGCACAATAGGTGCATCGTTTCAGTTCGCTGGTGGGTGCGAAGGGGATGGATGGATTGTAGATTTCGCTCAGTAATTGCTGCAAATTTTCCTTGAATTTCGCATCATGCTCCCCAATGTCCAGCACCTTTTCTTTCTCTAAAAGCAGTGTCGGATCGTAGTCTTCACCAGCGGTTTGTTGGATGAAGAGCAGTGCCGGACTCACTGGTAGCTGCGAAGGATTGAGCTGGGGATGGTGCTTGACGATGGAAGCGTATAAGAAGGTTTGTAGATAGTAATCCTTGTGCTTCTCTGAAAGCTTTTCATCGGTAAAGATGTCATCCACGTCAACGGGTGTCGACTTCATGGGTTTGCCCGTTTTGTAGTCGATGACCCGTATGCGATGCGTGCCGTCGGGATTGACAATCTCGTCCAATCGGTCGATGTAACCACCGATGGACAATGAGTGGGAGCCTTGCGCTGTTTCGAAAGTAAGGGTCGAACTAACCTTCTCTTCCAGTGACTTGATGACGAAGGGTGCCAGTTTTTCATCAATCTGCAGCAAGCGGTTGAGGTAGTCGATGATGACCTTTCGATTGATGAGTTGCAGACCATTGTACTCGGGTCGGTAGCTCTGGTTGCTTACGTTGAACAATTCTTCATTAAAAGCCTGGTCTACAAACTGTTCGATGCGCTTTCCTTTCGTTCGCAGGTCATGGATGTCGCTGACTTGTATGCGTTGGTTTTTCTCTTTCAGGTGGGTATAAATCAGTTCTGCGCTGCGGTGAAAAATGTTGCCGAACATGCGGTTGTCAACAGCATCCTCAGCCTCCGGTTCCTTCAATCCCGCGAGGATGTTGTAGTAAAATTCCAACGGACATCGCAGATAGCGGTTGATGGCGGTGGGAGAGAGCTGCTCCAGCTGGTTTAACGCCTGTATCACCTGTTCGTTTTTCTCGATTATTTCCGGCCCATGTGTCTCCATGCTTTGCCCGCACAGCATGGAGAATCGTTGGATGGGGTGCCCACTTTCTACCATCATCTGCAACATGAATCTGCTCATTTCGCCCGTGTGGCTCATCTTGGTTGAATTGTTATAGGTGAGCGTCACGTCGCTGGCCCGCTGTATCAAGCGGTGGAAATGGTAGGCATAGATGGCCACTTTGTGTTTCACCGTGGTGAGTCCGTAGGCTTCACGCAAGGCGTGTGGGATGAAAGACGTGTCGCTCACCCCTTTTGGCATGTTGCCTTCGTTGCACGACAGCACAAGCAGATGGTCGAAATCGAGGTTGCGCGTTTCCAATACGCCCATCACTTGGATGCCTTCAGCGGGCTCGCCATGGAACGGAATGCTGGTGGCTTGAATGAGTTGGGCCATGAGACGTTCGAAGGTAGTGAGGTTAATGGTGAGGTCGCCAGCTGCAATCAGTTCTGACAGTCGGTTGATTAAGGTGTACATTCTGAACACCGATTCCTGGAAAAAGGCGTCTTCGTTGTCTCTTCCTTGCTGTCCTATCCGCTTGAGCACATTGAGTATCCATGTTGTTAGTAAGCTGTTGGTTGGGTCGTCATCTATGTCTGTAAACAGAAGGGACAGGCCGTCGTCCATGGAAAGCTCGCTGCGGGTTGGAAAGTAATGCTTCTCGGTGTCGAGATGAGTTAGTAATGTTTGGTGATTCTCTGAAATATACTGGGCGTACGGATGCCTTAATACGCGCTTGACGACTGCCAGTCGGTACTTGTCAGAGTTGAGGATGTGGCCAGAGGTTTGCAGCATCAGCAAAACGTTGATGAGTGACGCCACTGGCGATTGCGCCAACGGATAGCCCGTAGTGATGTTGATTTTTCCCGCTTCTGGTGGGATGCAGTGAATCACCGTTTGCAAGAGCTGTTCGTCGCACATCACGATGGCGGTGTTCTTGCCAGCTTCGATGCGCCCCTTTTCACGCAGCCAAGTGGTGATGTAGCGGGCTTGCATGTTCTCGGTGGGAGCCGATAGGTAGGTGATATCTTTCGGTTGTGTGAACTGTTTGTACAGCTCGTCCGACTGGTTGTCCAACTCATTCGGGAACATGTCCAGGTATTGACGGATGAAATGGCCGGCCTCTTGCTTGCCATCTGCCAGGTAATAGCGGTCGAAGTCCCAATAAAACAAGGCCTTACCCATGTCTTTTAGTCGTTTGAAGAGAGCTTGTTCTACATTTTGCAGCACGTTGAAGCCCACGAAGACATATTGGTCGTATTCAAATTCGATGTCCTCATTCTGCGCCACTTGTCGATAGAAAGCGCCTTCGTAGGCGATTCCCTGGTCTGACAGGCGCTGGTTGAAATCGTGATAGATGTCCTTGAAATGGCTCCACAGATTGAGAAAGCGACGTTTGAGTTCGGTATCGTGGTCTTCATCAAAGCTCTTGAAAAACGCTTGGAGTATCTTTTTTTGCTCCTCAGACAGGTAAGAAACGTCATCAAACTCGTGAATGTCTCGAAGATTGGCAAACACTTTGTCGGCATCAACCATGTTCTTGTCAATGTCATCAAAGTCGGAGAGCAACAATTGGCCCCATCCATAGAACTTGTCAAGCGTTTCATCGCTTCCGGTACATGCATTGAATGATTTGTGCAAGTCACAGATTAATTTGATGGAATCGCCGACGGTGAGGGGGGAATGGCGACGAAACAAGTCGCTGATGGTGATGTAGGACGGACTCCAAATGGGGCGGTCTGACAGACATGCCAGCTGCTCGTTCATGAACAGCGACGCGCGCTTGTTGGGAAAAACGACCGCCACGCGGGATAAATCCTGCCCGAACTTGGCAATCAAGTCTTGGGCTACATATTTTAAAAAGCTGTTTTTCATATCACTTCTTCAATCTTGTTGCTATAAACATACCATAGGTATCCTGTCACATGTGCATGCCCCATCTGGGTTAACAATTGCATGTATTGCTTGACTTGATCGATGTGTTGGGGCTTCGGTTGGCCAAACTTGAAGTCAACCACAATCATCTGTTGTCCGTCAGTCATCACCCTGTCCGGGCGATGGGTCATCACTTCTCCCGTCGTGGGATTGACATGCAAGATGCTGCATTCGTTAAATAGTCTCCATTTGCCAGAGAACCAGCTTGCAACCTTGGGGTGGTTGAGCCGCTTGTTCAACATCTCTTGCAGTTTTTCTCGGGTCACAACGTCATCGTATAATACGCCATCAAATTCAAGTTGCTTCAAAACTGCCTCCACATCGTCAGCAGTTTTGATTTGAGAAAACAGCTGATGGAGGATGTTTCCCAGTTGGATGTAGCTGGATTGTCTGTCATCTGGCTCCTCATCTTGGCTGACAAACTCTTTGCTCTGGTTGCTTTGTCTGAATTCAACAATGTTGTCAAAACTCTCTATGTCTATCTTCAGCGTCTTGACAGGCAGCTGAAAGATGTTTTCGGAAGCCCTCTTTGTTTCGTCTTTAGGCGTGGACAGGGTTCCAAACTCCAGGCTGATGGTGTCGTTCTTGTTATCCATGTCGCCCGTGAGAATGCTTCCCAAAAGTGCTTCGTGCATCTCTTTCACACTTTCTTCAATTACCTTTGATCGCCTACCGGCACGCTTGCGATGGCCAAGGATAAAGAGACTCTTGCCTGCTCTGGTCAAGGCAACGTAGAGAAGGTTGAGGTTATCAACCATGTTTTGCAGATGCTCGTGCAGATAATCGGGCTCGAAGAAAGTGTTTGTCATGCTTTTCTCCGAGAAATCTATCGGTATGAGCGGCAGTTGACAGAAGAGTTCGGCATCCGTTCTGCACCATAATGTGTACCTTTTTTCCAGCTGCCAGTCACAGAAAGGAATGATGACATGGTCGAATTCCAGTCCCTTACTCTTGTGTATGGTCAGTATTCTGATTCCATCAAAGCCGTCACTTTGAATGGTTTTGTCATGCAATGTCTCGTTCCACTGCTCCAGAAAGTTGTCCAATCCAGTGATGTTGTCAGTCAAATGTTGATTCAGCAGGTCATAAAACTCACAGATGTATGCACTTTGATCCTTTAGTGTGTCGAGTTGAAAGATGGCAAACAAACGTTCAACCAAATCGATTGGTGGTAAGGTTAGTAATGAATCGGACTGTTGTGTGAATTCTTTTGGAAGCCAATCCGTAACGTTTTTCCCTTGAATGAATAAGTCGTTATCGTCCAGTTTGTTGTTAAGTATCCGCTTTTGATATACTTTTGACAGATTGGCCAAGGCGATTTTGTCCTCCGGATGCATGAGACAATGCAGGGCATCTATCAACAGATTGACCGCAATGGATGAGTCCAATCGGAACGCTTCGTCAGATACCAGACGTATTTCCGGCATGGTTTCCATCAATGCGTCAGCGATAGTGGGTATCTCTTTGTTGTTGCGAACCAGGATGGCGATATCTTTTTGCCGCACTCCTTGCCCCATCAGCCTGGTGATGATCTGTGCGATTTCGGTTACCATCAGGTTGTCATAGTCTTCATGTGGAAAGAGTTTGATGTTGGCAAAGCCTGTCCTGCTCTTCTCATCAGGCGCTTTTTGGCACACGTCCTCGTACGCTTTCTTCACCTGCTCGGCTTCTTCAGGGTTGTCTGTGGCCAGTGCTTCATACTCTTTTCGTGCGACAATCGTGAAGAATGTGTTGTTGAAATCAATGATATTCTTCTCAGATCGGCGGTTCACGTCAAGTTTAAGGGTTTCGAGTAGATGACCTTGTGATGAAAATTCTTGCTCAATATTGTTCAATAGTCGCCAATCACCGGAGCGGAACCGATAGATGCTTTGTTTGACATCGCCCACGATGAGACCGGTACCATCAGCATGACTGATGACTTCTTTCAATAGAATCTTGAAGTTTTGCCATTGGATAGTGCTGGTATCTTGAAACTCATCAATCATGATGTGTTTGAGTTGTGTGCCTATCTTTTCAAAGATAAAGGGCGAGTCGCTGTCCTCAATGAGCTTGTTGAGCAACAACTGTGTGTCACTGAGCAAGAAGCTGTTGGAGTCGGCGTTCAGCTCTCTTACCTTTTTCTCAATGCTACCGAGCAGTCTTAGCTGGTTGAGATGTCGCAAGATGAGTGTCGCCGTGCGGAAAGGAACGATTAGTTGTCTTCGTCTTTGTTCTGTGGTGTTCAGCAAGTTCGTGAGTTCTGTAGCCAACATCATCAACCCCTCATCTTTTTGATCGCCCTTTCTCAACCACTCTTCCGGTGCATCCGCAGCTTTCTGTGCCGTGGCGTTGAACAGCTTGTCGTCGTCATATTTACCTGAACTGAGCTTGATGAAATAGCCTGCGGGTCCTTTTTTTCCACCCTTGAGATCATCGATGGAAGCCTGATGTCGGTCGAGTGTTTCGTTGAAGGCTTTCCCCATTTTACTGAATTCTGCTAATGCTCGTTCTCTGATGTTTCTCAATTGCTTGGTGTACTGCACAAAGAAATCCTCTTGACCCAGCACGCTTTCCAGCTCGTCGCGATGCGCTTTATAGACATCCTTAAAGATGTTCGATCCAAAATCCTTGATTTCTCCGATGACATTCCATGACTTATCGTCAGAGATATTTTGCCGGATGTATTCGTATATCCATCTCAAGAGTTTATCGTTAGGCTGCAATTCTTCGATTAATTCATCGACAGCCTTCTCTTTCACTTGCATATCCCTCAACTCAATTCTTAGATTTGCTGTGAGGTCAAGTTCTCTTGCCAGATTTCTCAACACGCTTTGAAAGAAAGCATCGATGGTTTCTACCCTGAAATAATTGTAATTGTGCAGCAACTGTCCCAATGCCTTTTGCGCCCGTTCACGGATTTTAGCGCTGGGATAAGGGATAGATTCCTGTATTTTGTGTAAATAACTATCAGAGTCGGGCAAGCCATGAGCGATGCCATACAGCTGACTCAAGATGCGCATCTTCATTTCTTCCGTCGCCTTGTTGGTAAAGGTGACAGCCAAAATAGAACGGTAGGCGTCGGGATTTTCAATGACACGCTTCATGTACTCTGTGGCCAGTGTGAAGGTTTTTCCGCTTCCCGCACTTGCTTTATATACCGTGAGCGATGGTTGTTGGTTTGAAAAGTTGTTCGTTGCAGTCATGTTTTGAGTTTTACCATTGTCTGAATAGTTCGAAACCAAACTTGAATCCGAAGTTTCTGTACTTGCCGTTGATGGTCGAAACAAATGCTCCGACAGAGGCCAATCGCGTCTTGAAAGCATAACCCAGTTCGATGTAAGGATGGCCTTGCTTTGCGTGTAAAGCACTGAAATAAAGTCTTTCTCGCTCTATGAAATGTCCAGCGAATGGCAGCCAGGCAAGTATTAAGAAAGGTGACTCGTATGTGAAGTTGGCTCTTGCATAATAATAAGACGAGTTATACAAATCTGGATCCAGCAGTTCAAACTCGCCCGACCAATCATCTATCCACCCATCGGGAAGGAAAGTCTGTCTAAAGTTCTCAAAATCCACAAAGTAATCATTGCTGGTGCGATGGGTATAAAAACCACCCCCCAAGCGCATCGACAAGCTCTGCACGTTCCACAAGGGCAGAATGTATTGACCATCAAATTCCCAACGCGTGTACGGCACGTTGGTGTTCGCCAGTTTATTGAGGCTTTGTTCGTAGCTGGCTGTCAGGGTGGGGCCCGCATATCCCCAGGGTCTATATTGCACTTGCAACTTTGGGGCGAGAGAAGAATACACCTTGGGTTTGTTGATGAGGTCGAATCCCTCTTTGTGTAAGGCGGAACGGTGATGGAGAATCACACCGGCTTGGAAACCAATGTGTTTGGACAGGTCATAATTGGCAAAGCAATCCCAATAAGTATCTTTGAACTCATCCAAATGCATGCCCTCCCAAATAGGATTGTTGTCGGTGGCCAAGTTCAGCTCATTAACCAGTCTTCTATTTTTGATTCGTCGCCCACTTGAGAGGATAGATTTCAGGTAAGCGTTGTGTTTTTTGTCAAAATAATAGATGAGTGGCGTCCAAAAATAAAACTGTTTGAGTTTGAAGGAATAGCCGGCCTTAAACTGAAGCCAAATGTCACTGTTGTCCGTAAACTTATATCCGCCGCGAATGTTGAATTTGTAATAAAATCCTTGGTTGTTGTTGTATCCCATGAAGAGCGGGTTCAAGATGGGGTTGATTCTGAAGTATCCCTGTTGGTCTGGCCCGAATTTTTGATTGATATGCGTCAGTACATTTTCCCCAATCATGTCCCACAAGATAGTTTTCAGTTTCATTCGTCTGCTGGTTGGCGACAGGCTGTCAATCTTTGTGGTGTCTTTCTCGGCAGCTTCTCTTGCCTTGATAATCCTGCCGTAGATTAGTTTCTCGTACGAAGTGAGCGGCTCGGGTCTCAACAGCTCCATCTTGTTCAAATCATGGTCATCCTCATTAAGAGTGTCAACAGGTTTAGGCAGATTGTAAGCCATGGTGTAATGAGCTCTGATGTCATTGCCCAAAAACAAGAAACGAGCATCCAAGTTACATTTTTCCAGGCGCAAGGGTTGCATGCTTCCGCTGCCCATCTTAATGAAAAGCCTGAATTGTATCATGTCGTATTCACCCGCCAGTCTCACTTGGACAATGCGACCGTCTTGGGGTGTAACGATGGCTACGCCTTCAACCAGCAGCGTATTTCTTAGCCTGGGCTTGAATCTGATTCGAACGAGACTGTCGGTTTCTTGTTCAATGCTGTATTTGTAATATATTTTATTCTGCTTGTTGAAGGGTGAAAGAATGTTCTCACCAATCATGGTCACGTCGTATATGTCGGGCGTGAGGTAGTTCATTAAGGTTGGCATGGCGACGTGTCGGCGGGGAATGGTGGACAGCGACAGCAGCTTTTTTGTGGTATAGTTGCCGGAAGGCAGAAACGTCACTTTGTTAAAACTTTCCTGAACATATTCGCGTCTGCCGCCATGGGCCACCGCGTACATGGTGGGTACGGCCATAAGAAACACATTGCGCTTGTTGACCCGCAAGGAAGACTTCATGTAAGCATAGCTGGTGGTGTCGGCAACTTGCTTGATTTCAAGGGTTTGCGGGTAGCTGAAAACGCGGTGCAACAAAGTGTCGAGTTTACTTTTTGCAGACCATACTTCCTGCGGCAACATGAGGCAGGGAAGTATTAACATCACTACTTTCAACAATGTTGTTCTCACCAAAGACAAAGGTACGATAACCTTGACAAAAAAACAAACGATTGATTAAAATCTTATCGGCATTTTTTATTCCTCTGCGGATGGAAGAAATTCCAAATAAGTGGTGGCAAATGGTAGGAGGCACCCTGCAATTTGCGCTCGAGCAGGATTATCCATAGTTAACTGCTTGACCGTCTTCATGATTTATCTCTCCTCATTATTTCTGACAACTCAAAAAACCTGGAAGCACAACTGGATTATGATAATTGTCTTAAAAAATGACAATAAATCGGCTGTTGCAAAATGATGAAATAGAAAAAAATGATAGGCATTCGGGATGCACAGAAGGAGTAAATCATCAAGTTTTACGTTGTCTGGGTGTAAAAGCATGGAGTTGTTCTTGTAAAGAGCATGAGTTTGCTGTCCAATAAGCATGCGTTTGTTGCGCAAAAGGTATCAAATAACAGTGCTAAAGCACCCTTTTAGCGGTAAAAACGAGCGATAAATCACGATGAAAATCACTATGAAAATCGTAAAATGTTGACAATTAACGTGTTGCATTTTCCGCTCATTTTTGCGATATTTTCATCGTTGTATCGCTTCAAGGAAAATACGCGAAGCACAGAGCACCTTTTGTTAAGAAAAATCCGACAAAACCATTGCTGCATAACCTCATCCCCCTGCGAGGCATGAAGGCCAAAAGTTCTTAAAATATTGAAATATAGTGGTAAAATAAATATAAAATGGTAGGCAACTTTCGCTACTGTGTCATTATTGTTGTATTTTTGCGTTCAGTTTAAAAATTGAATAACAACACAATTATGGCAGAAGCTATTGATATTCGTGAGTTAAACATCCGAATAGAACAACAGAGCGGTTTTGTGACCAACCTTGTTCGAGGTATGGATCAAGTCATCATCGGTCAAAAACATTTGGTTGATTCTTTATTGATTTCCTTGCTCAGCGATGGACACATCTTGCTGGAAGGTGTTCCTGGATTGGCCAAGACACTGGCCATCAAAACGCTGGCCCAATTGATAGAAGCAGACTACAGTCGAATTCAGTTTACTCCCGACTTGTTGCCTGCCGACGTGATTGGTACCATGATTTATTCGCAGAAGGAAGAGAAGTTTCAAGTGAAAAAGGGTCCGGTGTTTGCCAACTTCGTCTTGGCAGATGAGATTAACCGAGCACCGGCGAAGGTACAGAGTGCCTTGTTGGAAGCCATGCAGGAACACCAGGTGACCATCGGTGAAAACACCTTTAAGTTACCCAATCCGTTCTTGGTGATGGCCACGCAAAACCCTATCGAGCAAGAAGGTACATATGAACTCCCTGAAGCTCAGGTTGACCGATTCATGCTGAAGGTGGTCATTGACTATCCTACACTGGAAGAAGAGAAACTCATCATCCGTGAAAACCTTCAAGAAGCCATGCCGCAGGTTGCCGCAGTGACCACAGCAGAGGAGATACTGAGAGCACGCTCTATTGTCAACGAAGTGTATATCGACGAAAAAATTGAACAGTACATCGCTGACATTGTTTTTGCTACCCGATATCCCGAACGCTATCAAATGCCCGAACTGAAAGACATGATCACGTTCGGCGGTTCGCCGCGCGCCTCCATCAACCTGGCCAAGGCTGCTCGTGCATACGCCTTCATCAAACATCGCGGGTACGTTGTTCCCGAAGATGTGAGAGCGGTGGCACACGACGTGCTGCGTCATCGCATCGGATTGTCGTACGAGGCTGAAGCCAGCAACATGACATCAGAGGAAATCGTGTCGAAAATCATCAATAAGATAGAAGTGCCATAAAGTGGGCGAGGAACAACTTGCACAGACAGTTATTGTCTGCTGAGAAACAACCCTGAAGGGCATGGTTCTACTGGATGAAGAATATGGATACAAGTGAAATTTTAAAAAAGGTAAGGAAGATTGAGATCAAGACTCGCGGACTGAGTCAGAACATCTTTGCAGGGCAGTATCATACTGCCTTCAAAGGGCATGGTATGGCTTTCTCGGAAGTGAGAGAATACCAGTTTGGGGATGATGTCCGTGATATTGATTGGAATGTCACCGCCCGCTTTAACCGTCCCTACATCAAGGTGTTTGAAGAGGAACGCGAGCTCACGGTGATGCTGCTCATCGACGTCTCCGGCTCTTTGGATTTTGGAACTAAGAAACAAACCAAAAGAGAGATGGCCACAGAGATTGCAGCCACACTTGCCTTTAGCGCCATACAGAACAATGATAAGATTGGTGTAATCTTCTTTTCAGACAAAATAGAAAAATATATCCCGCCTAAGAAAGGGCGCAAACATATTCTGTACATCATACGCGAGATGTTGGATTTTGAGCCTGAGAGCAAGAAAACAGATGTTGCCATGGCCATAGAATACCTCACGCGAATGATGAAACGACGCTGCACGGCCTGCGTGTTAAGCGACTTCTACATCCGTCACGATGCCAAGGAATACGATCGCTTTGAGCATGCCATGAACATTGCAAACCATAAACACGATATGGTTGCCGTGCAAATATACGACCCACGTGCCAAAAACCTGCCAAACATTGGCTTGATGAAAATATGTGACGCTGAGACGGGGCATGAGATGATAATAGATACCTCGTCGGCCAAACTGCGCCGCGCCCATACGGCTTATTGGATGGAACGCAATGCCCAACTTAAGCAAACGTTTGCCAAAAGTGGGGTAGACTGGACGAGTGTGGCAACGGATGAGGACTATGTGAAGGCCATGATGCGACTATTTGCACAACGTGGCGTTTAACAAGCTTGTCTGTGGTGGGCGAACCATCTATCTGGTGTGTAAATACCTTATGCGAATGAATGTAAACATAAAATATATTGTTGGTATCTTGCTTTGCCTTTTGTGCAAAACAAGCTTGTCTGCCCAAACGGCCGTCGAACAAAAGATTGATTCGGTTGGCATCTTCATTGGACAGCAGGCTCACTTGACTATTGACGTGACGGCTCATGAGCGAGCCAAGATTCAATTTCCATCCCTCAAACCCTCGCAGTATTTAGTCCCGGGAGTAGAAATCATCGATGTTTCGGATGCCGATACAACGGCGTTGGACAATCACTTTGTAAAGGTGTCCAAGAGATATACCATCACCTCGTTTGATGAAAAGCTGTATGCCATTCCCGGGCAGAAAGTAATGATTGACGGAAAGGAATATGTGGGTGGTACCTTGGCGTTGAAGGTGGTTACCATGGATGTGGACACGCTGCATCCCAACCAGTTTTTCCCACCAAAGGACGTGCAAGACAATCCTTTCCTGTGGAGTGAATGGAGTCCTATCTTTTGGATGAGCGTCCTCATGTTAGTACTCTGTATCGTAGGATTTTATCTCTACCTCAGACTCAAGAACAACAAGCCCATCATTACCCGAATTAAAATCGTCAAGAAGATACCTCCCCACCAGAAAGCACTTACGGCTATCGAGAAGTTGAAAGAGGAAAAGATGACTACCTCAACCGATCAGAAAACTTACTATACCGAGCTGACAGACACGCTGAGGAAGTATATCGAGGAACGTTTTGGCTTCAACGCCATGGAGATGACCACCACCGAAATCATCTACCATTTGCAACAAAACGGTGACCGCAAGATGATGGACGAGCTGAAGGGACTGTTTGAAACGGCCGATTTGGTGAAATTCGCTAAGCACGAGGCGCTCATCAACGAGAATGACATGAACCTTGTCAATGCCATCAATTTCATTGATCAGACGAAGATTGAAGGACAGCCTACCGAAGAACGCATCGTGCCTAAACTCGATGAGAGTGACAGGCGAAAGCAAAAAAACAGAATGACAATCAAGACCCTACTCGCGGTCATAGGCATCGGTGTGCTGGGCCTGCTGGTTTATGTCATCTATCATGTTTATCTCCTGGTGATATGATTGGGGAGGATGTGGTGTCATTAAAACAAATGAAACGTGGAATTTGTAAATAAAGAATATTTTCTGCTGCTGTTGCTGCTCATTCCATATATAGTATGGTACTTCCTTTATCGTAAGAAGAGTGAGCCAACCATGCGCATGAGCGACACGCATGCTTATCTGTTCGCACCCAAGAGCTGGCGAACGCGGCTGATTCATCTGCCTATGGTGCTTCGATGCGTCACCTTCATCCTGGTGGTGTGCGTGCTGGCTCGGCCACAAACGCGCAACTCTTGGGATCAGAGGTCTGTCGAGGGCATTGACATCATGCTGGCCATGGACGTTTCTACGTCTATGTTGGCAGAGGATTTGAGGCCCAATAGATTGGAGGCGGCCAAGAATGTTGCTGCCGAATTTATTTCAGGCAGGCCCAATGACAACATCGGACTAACGATATTCGCTGGTGAATCGTTCACCCAATGCCCTATGACAACCGATCATGCCTCGCTCTTGAACCTGTTGCGAAATGTTCGTACCGATATCGCCGCGCGTGGATTGATTTCTGATGGTACGGCCGTGGGGATGGGGTTGGCCAACGCTGTTTCGCGTTTGAAAGACTCCAAGGCCAAAAGTAAAGTGGTGATTCTCCTTACCGATGGCAGCAACAACATGGGTGACATCTCACCGATGACCAGTGCCCAGATAGCACAGAGCTTGGGCATCAGGGTGTATACCATTGGCGTAGGAACCAACAAGGTGGCTCCTTATCCCATGAGTGTGGGAGGGACGACGCAGTATGTGAACATTCCGGTGGAGATAGACTCAAAGACCTTGAGTGACATTGCCGCCGTGACGGAAGGCAACTTCTACAGAGCAACCAATAACAAGGAATTGAAACAGATTTACAACGATATAGACAAGTTGGAGAAAACCAAGATGGAAGTCAAGAAATTCTCCAAGCGCTATGAAGCCTTTCAGCCGTTTGCTTTAGTGGCTATCATCAGCTTGCTGTTGGAACTGCTGCTGAGAAATACGGTTTTGCGTCGTATACCTTAAAGGTTTTATGGCGCAACTCGTCAAACTTGTTCGCGTGAAAAACGTACGACGGCTGTATAATCTGTATAATATGTTGAATACGGAAAGTATATGGTAAGATTTGAAGACCCGATATATCTTTGGCTATTAGTCCTGATTCCACTATTGGCATTGGTGCGTTTTGTGGGCTATCGCCGAAGAAGACAGAAATTAAAGAAGTTTGGTGACCCCGAACTCTTGAAGTTGCAGATGGCCGATACCTCGAAGTATCGCCCGTCTGTCAAGTTCTGGTTGTTGCAGGCTGCACTGGCTTTGCTCATCATCATGTTTGCACGGCCACAGATGGGTTCAAAGATATCCAACGAGAAACGCAGAGGCATAGAAACCATCATCGCTTTGGATATATCAAACTCTATGATGGCAGAAGACGTGGTTCCGTCCAGATTAGCCAAGAGCAAGCTGATGGTAGAAAACTTGGTGGACAACTTTACCAACGACAAAATAGGGCTTGTGGTGTTTGCCGGAGAGGCTTTTGTGCAACTGCCCATTACGAGTGATTACGTCAGTGCGAAGATGTTTTTGCAGAATGCTGATCCCTCACTCATCACCACCCAAGGCACCAATATAGCGCAGGCCATCCGCTTGTCCATGAGCAGCTTCACGCAACAAGATAAAGTGGGGCGTGCCATCATCTTGATTACCGACGGTGAAGACCACGAAGGTGAGGCGTTGGAGGCTGCTGAAGAAGCTCGGAAGAGAGGCATCAACGTATATATATTAGGTGTAGGTGAAACCAAAGGTGCTCCTATTCCAATGCCAGACGGTGGCTATATGACTGATGATACGGGACAAACCGTTATGACAGCCTTGAACGAGAAGATGTGTCAAGAAGTGGCGAAGGCTGGTGAAGGAACCTACATACACGTTGACAACACGAGCGATGCGCAGAAACAGCTGAATGACGAGCTGGCCAAACTGCAGAAAGGTGAAACCAACAGTGTCATCTATAGTGAATATGACGAGCAGTTTCAGGCTTTTGCCATTCTTGCTCTCCTGTTGTTGATTCTTGAAATATGCATATTGGAAAGCAAAAATCCAATGCTGAGTAAGGTTCGACTGTTCAAAAAAAAGGAGAATAGAGAAAGATGAATAATACATTAATCAGATATATGCTGGGCTTGTTTGTCATGGCTTTGTGCGCAACAAACGTGTATGCGCAGAGTGACCGACAGTTTATTCGCTCGGGCAATAAGCTGTATCGGTCGCAAAACTACGCCAAGGCAGAAGCTGAATATCGCAAAGCCATTGCACAAAATGGTCAAAATCCACAGGCTTTGTACAATCTTGGATGTGCGCTAATGATGCAGCAGAAAGATTCTGCAGCGATTGTGCAATATGAAAATGCGGGGAAGTTGGAGAGCAGTAAATCCAGAAAGGCGAAGATATACCATAACATCGGGGTGATCTGTCAGAATCATCAAATGTATGGAGAGGCGATTGAAGCCTACAAAGAGAGTCTTCGTAACAATCCGGATGACAACGAGACGCGTTACAACCTGGCTCTTTGCAAACGCCAACAGAAGAATCAAAAGCAGAATGGTGGCGAGCAAAAGAAGAAAGACGATCAGAAAGGTAAAGACAAACAGAAGAAAGATGATCAGCAACAAAAGCAACAGGATCAGCAACAACAGCAAAAGAACAAGCCGAAAGATAGGATGAGTAAGGAGAATGCTGAGCAACTCTTAAATGCAGCCACGCAGCAAGAAAAGGCCACACAGCAACGCATGAAGAAAGCCATGCGGCAGTCGGGCAAGAAGAAGCTGAAGAAGAATTGGTAAATCACACGTGATTAAAAGGATGAATAAGAAAAGGATGAAGCAATATCTCAATTATATATTTATCACCATACTCATTGGTACGTTGTGTCCACTGGTTGGCAACGCACAATCCATCACCGTGTCGGTGCCATCTCATGTGTCAGTAGGAGAGAACTTCAGGCTGTCTTACACCATCAACACACAAGAGGTAGACGATTTCAGAGCCGGTAACATTCCAGATGCTATCGAGGTGATTGCCGGACCGTACACATCCAGCCAGTCGAGCTTTCAGATGGTCAATGGTCATACCAGCAGTTCGTCTTCCATCACATACACCTATACGTTGTATGCCTCAAAGAACGGTACGTACACCATACCAGCAGCACGTGCACGCATCAACGGAAAGACCATCACGTCGAGAGCGGCGAAAGTGACTGTGTCAGGTACCGCACGACAGAACAATGGTGCACCTCAGATGCACGATGATTATGCGGGAGAGGCACAAATGAGAAAGGCTGGGAGCAAGATATCGGGCAATGATTTGTTCATCAAGGTGAGTGCCAACAAGCGAAGAGTGCATGAACAGGAACCTATCCTGCTGACCTATAAAGTTTATACGCTTGTTGATTTGACACAACTGGAGGGTAAGATGCCAGACTTGACTGGCTTTCACACGCAGGAAATCAAGTTGCCACAGCAGAAAAACTTCCATGTAGAAAAGGTCAATGGGAAAAACTATCGCTGTGTTACGTGGAGCCAGTATGTCATGTATCCGCAAGTAACGGGAAAATTAGAGATACCAAGCATCACCTTCAAAGGCATCGTTGTCCAGCAGAATAGAGCCGTCGATCCCTTTGAAGCGTTCTTCAACGGAGGTTCTGGTTATGTGGAAGTAAAACGCAACATCGTGGCACCGGGATTGACAGTGCAGGTAGACCCATTGCCTAAGCGTCCCTCAGATTTCTCTGGTGGGGTGGGAAAATTCAACCTTTCAGCTTCGGTTAATCATACGGAGGTAAAGGCCGGAGAGCCCATATCCCTGCGTGTTGTCGTGGGAGGCGTAGGTAATCTGAAACTGATTAAACAGCCAGAGGTTGCTTTCCCCAAAGACTTTGATAAGTATGATGCGAAGATAACCGATAAAACCAAATTGACGGCAAATGGTGTTGAAGGCAACATGATTTATGACATACTGGCGGTTCCCCGAAATCAGGGACAGTATGACATACCTCCCATTGCGTTTACTTATTATGACACGGGCCTGAATGCTTACAAAACCATTAAGACACAGGCTTTCAAGATAAACGTGAAGAAGGGTGATGGTAAAGGCTCTTCAGTTGCAGACTATCGACAGGAGAAGGCTAACGACATCAGAGGCCTTAAACTACAAAAGGCGAGATTGCACCGTGTTGATGAGTTCTTCTTTGGTTCTCCGCAATATTGGGTGAGCTTATTGGTGCCGCTGTTGGCATTTATCATCTTGTTGGTGGTGTTCCGCAAACGTGCTTTAGACCATGCAGACATCGTGAAAATGCGAGGTAAGAAAGCTAACAAGGTGGCGACTAAGCGACTGAAGAAAGCCAGAAACCTCATGGAACAAAATAAACAAGCCGATTTTTATGATGAGGTGTTGCATGCCTTGTGGGGATATGTCAGTGACAAATTGAACATGCCGGTTGAGCAGTTGTCACGTGAGAACATCGCAGACAATCTGCAACGGCAGGCTGTTGATAGCATAACTATCGATACATTTATCTCGGCATTGGATGAATGTGAGTTTGAGAGATATGCCCCGGGCGACCCATCTGGTAATATGAATAAGACGATTGACTCTGCTATGACCGCGATTATGGAAATAGAAAATGTGATGAAAACGAGCTCAAAACATAAAAACAACTCGACTGTTCATAGCAAAACATTTTTGTTTTGTGTGTTGATGGTGTTCGTTTCACTTTCAGCTTCGGCCATCACCAAGGAGAACGCCGATACCGAATATAAACGAGGCAACTATCAACAGGCCATCAAGGATTATGAGGAATTGCTCAAAAAAGGCGTCAATGCTGACTTGTACTATAATTTGGGCAACGCATACTATCGTACAGATAACATCACCCAGGCCATCCTTGCCTACGAACGTGCGCTGATGTTGTCTCCGGGTGACGATGACATTCGTTTCAATTTGCAGTTCGCTTCCTCAAAAACCATTGACAAGATTACCCCAGAGAGCGAAATGTTCTTCGTTACTTGGTATCACTCATTGGTCAATTTTACGAGTGTTGACAACTGGGCTGTCATGGCAATTGTGTCCATTGTGCTGGTATTGTTGCTAGTGCTCATGTTTCTCTTTGGTCCCAACGTAATGTTGCGAAAGATTGGCTTTTATGGCGGATGCTTGTTCTTTATCCTCTTTGTTTTCTGTAACTTCTTTGCCTATCAGCAGAAGTATAATCTTCAAAACAGGAAGGCAGCAATCGTCATTGCTCCATCCGTCGCAGTCAAGAAGACACCAGCTAATGGTAGTGCAGACGAGTTTGTTATCCATGAGGGCACAAAGGTGGACATCACGGACAAAGGACTCAAAGATTGGCGTGGCATCCGTCTGGCAGATGGGAGAGAAGGGTGGTTGAAAACCCGTCAGATAGAAGAAATATAATACATTATTAATACAGCATCCTGAAGTTGAATATACAAGCATTAATCGTTCTGGATCATCAACTGCTGTATGCACTGAACGGTTCCGATTCATTGTTTCTAGATGGAATAATGATAACCTTAACGTCTAGTGTGACGTGGATTCCTCTATATATCGCCTTGGTTTATCTTGTTATCAAGAACAATGAGACGATGACACAGATATTTCTCGTCATTGGTTTTGCTACCTTGTGTTTGCTTCTTTCATCGGGAATGGCTGATGCTTTCATCAAACCATTGGTGGGTAGGATTCGTCCTTGTAACGATCCGATGCTGAAATACCAAATCGACGTGGTTGACCAATATCGTCCGCGGACTTTTAGTTTCTTTTCAGGACATGCGTCCAACACGTTTTCTATTGCTCTGTTTCTCTGCCTGTTAGTCAGAAGTAGTTTGTTCAGCTTCTTTATGATCACATGGTCTCTGCTTAATGCCTACACCAGACTGTATTTAGGTGTGCATTTTCCAAGCGACGTTCTGGTAGGATTCGCTTGGGCAACCGTCGTAGGATTAAGTACCTATTGGATGTATTGTCGGGTGAATCGAAAGCTCTCGGCCAATGCAAATTACATCTCGAGTCAGTACACCCAAACGGGGTATAACTATAAGGACGTTCATCTTGTTATTTTAGTGATGTCTTTATCTTTCATGTATGTTATTTTTAGAGGATTAGTGTTGTTTACTTAATGAAGGAAAGAACGAAGAAATAATGGATACAAAACATATACATATTAGTGATTATCAGTACGATTTGCCTGATGACCGTATTGCAAAATTTCCTATTGCGCAGCGCGATCACAGTAAATTGCTTTTGTACAATCAAGGCAAAGTTGTTGAAGATGTGTTCTATCATCTGAAAGATCATCTCCCACAGGGGGCATTGATGATTTTCAACAACACCAAAGTTATCCAGGCACGAATGTACTTTATGAAGAATACGGGTGCCAGAATAGAGGTGTTCTTGATGGAACCGGCCGCTCCGACTGATTATGAACAGATTTTCCAGACAAAGGGACACTGTGCATGGTACTGCATGATTGGCAATTTGAAGAAATGGAAAGAAGGGCCTCTTACTCGTTCCTACGAAATAAAGGGCCGCAGCCTTACGCTTACCATAACCAGGAAAAGTCAGCAGAAAGAGGATCATGCAGAGGGAAATTTACTGCTGTCCGCACCTGCAACGCATCACTGGATTGAGTTTGATTGGGATGCAGAAGATATTAGTTTTTCCGAAATATTAGAAGATATGGGCGAGCTGCCCATTCCTCCTTATCTCAATCGGGAGACACAAGAGAGCGACAAGACCACTTACCAGACCGTGTATTCTAAGATAAAAGGGTCGGTGGCAGCTCCAACGGCAGGTCTTCATTTTACCAACGATGTGCTCAAATCTTTAGACGAGCATGGCATCGACAGGGAAGAGGTTACCCTTCATGTCGGAGCAGGAACGTTTAAACCGGTGAAAAGTCAAGAGATAGAAGACCATGACATGCACACTGAGTACATCTGTGTACACCAACAAACGTTGGAGAAGCTGTTGCGACACGATGCAAGTGCCATCGCAGTGGGCACAACCAGTGTGCGGACATTGGAAAGTTTGTATTACATGGGCGTGTATTTGTCGACACATCCCGATGCCTCAGAAGCCGAGTTACATGTCAATCAATGGGCTCCTTACGAGAGAATGCGAGAGGATGGAACGACGGAACAGTTGGATGGGGGATTGATAGACGGCATCACACCGATGCAAGCGATACAAAACGTCCTCGACTATCTCAAGCGAAATCAATTGGGAGCCTTGCACAGTTCAACCCAAATCATCATCGCACCAGGCTATGAATACAAGATTGTGAAGATGTTGATTACCAACTTCCATCAACCACAGAGCACGCTGTTGCTGCTGGTCAGTGCATTCGTTCATGGCGACTGGCGGAAGATTTACGACTATGCGCTGGCACACGACTTCCGTTTTCTCAGCTATGGAGACAGCAGTTTGCTGATTCCTTAATCGAGTTTACCACTCGATGTTACGCTGGAAGACAGCTGTATAATCGTTGAACGGTCATGTGCTAGACACGTCTGGCAGGGCAAGTTGAAATAAACATGTTGGATATTTACATATTTTTATAAGATGAAGATAGGTGATAAAGTAAGTTTTCTCAGTGAGTCTGGCGGTGGTATCATCGCAGGATTCCAAGGAAAAAATATCGTATTGGTAGAGGATGAAGATGGTTTTCAGATTCCTACTCCCATCAATGAAGTTGTGCTTGTTCGGGAAGATGATTATAGTACCAGCAAAGTTGTGAGTTCTCTTTCACAGAAACCAACTTCCGTGAAGCAAGCCATCAGCCATACTGGAATAGATGAGGAGGAGGAAGAGATAGAGCAAGACCCAGCAGACAAGGAGATTACCTTCCGTGCTCCAGTAGAAGAGCGTAAAGGTGGCAACCAACTTAGTTGTTATCTTGCCTTTGTACCATTGGATATCAAGGAGGTGACCCATACGAGATTCGAGTGTTATTTAGTGAACGACAGCAACTATTATATTCGATTCACCTACCTTGCAGCAGAAGGACAGAGCTGGACCCTGAAAGCAACGCAGGAGGTAGAACCTAATACAAAAGAATTTATCGAGGAGTTTGGTCGTGAGGATTTAAATGAATTGGGGCGGGTAGCCATCCAACTGATAGCCTACAAGCGTGAGAAACCATTCATCTTGAAGCCTGTAGTGGACGTGCAGTTCAGAATAGATCCGGTGAAGTTCTACAAGCTTCACACCTTCGAAGAGAACGACTTCTTTGAGCAGCCAGCCTTGTTATACACCATCATCGAAAATGATAAGACCGCGCGGCCGTTGGTTGTAGACCCAACAGCTTTGAAGGCTGAGATGTATCAAAAGGCTGAACAAGATCACACCAAAGTTGCATCGTCGGCAAAGGCAAAGGCCGATACCTATATGAGTCGGTACGATGACAAGCGACGAAAAGGAAATCCTTTTGTTGTGAAGCATCGGGGTGATGACAATCTTCTGGTGGTTGACCTGCATGCCAACGAGTTGTTAGACTCTACTGCGGGCATGAGTGCAGCGGATATTCTGAATTACCAACTGAAGAAGTTTCGTGACACTTTGGCTGAATATGCTGATAAGAAGGGGCAAAAAATCATCTTCATCCATGGTAAAGGTGAAGGTGTGTTGAGACGAGCACTCATCAACGACCTGAATTATCGCTACAAGAAATATTCATATCAGGACGCAAGTTTCCAGGAATATGGTTACGGCGCGACGCAGGTGACGATTAAATAAGGAGGAGTTAATGGGAGTTACGGGAGGAGTTATTGGGAGTTAATGGACAATAGCTTTACAATTTAACTTAGGAGTTAACGGGAGTTACGGGAGGAGTTAATGGGAGTTAATGGACATTGCTCTTTCATATAAAAAGAATTTACTGTTAAACTTCACTTGCTTTCCATTTGCTCCTATCAAATAATACGAACAACTTTAAATCAATACAATATGAAATCAGGATTTATTAAGGTAGCATGTGCAGTGCCACTGGTCAAGGTGGCTGACTGCAAGTACAATGTCGAGCAAACTGAAGCTCAGATTGCTCAAGCAGAAGAACAGGGTGTCGAAATCATCGTCTTTCCTGAGTTGGGCATCACTTCTTACACGTGTCAGGACTTGTTCCAGCAGAATCTTTTATTAGATGCGTCAGAAGCTGCTGTACTTCATTTGCTGGACTTCACGCGAAAGTTAGACGTTATTGTCATCGTCGGCCTACCTATCATTGTCGGAGATTTGCTCTTGAACTGCGGTATGGTCATTCAGCAAGGACAGATTATAGGGGTGATTCCAAAGACCTACCTGCCCGATTACAGTGAGTTTTATGAGAAGAGATGGTTTGCGTCTTCGCAGGATTTGAAAGAAACAACCATACGCTATGCTGGACAGCAAATCGTGGTGACGCCCGATCCACAAATCTTCGTGACTGCCGAGGGTGTTCAATTCGGTGTAGAAATATGTGAGGACGTGTGGGCACCTGTTCCCCCCAGTAATACATTGGCATTGGCAGGTGCCGACATCATCTTCAACCTCTCGGCCAGTGATGCTCTGATTGGAAAGTACAACTACCTCAAGAGCTTGCTCTCTCAACAAAGTTCCAGAACCATCACAGGGTATGTCTATGCAGCCAGTGGCTTTGGTGAGAGTTCGCAAGACCTGGCTTATGCTGGCAATGGACTCATCTATGAAAAAGGTACCTTGCTGGCAGAGGGGAAACGGTTTACGTTCGAAGGACAGATACATACTGCACAAATAGACGTTGAGATGTTGAGAGCCGAGCGCAGAACCAACTCGACGTATGTCAATGCCCAACGACAAGTAAATAATTACGCCAAGCAAAGAGGCTTTTCTGATAACTTGAGCCCCAACCAGTTCGCCATTTTTAGCAGTGGTTCGACCATCCATTACCTGCCATGCCTGCCATGCCTGCGGTCGGATGACTTCAAGCTTGAGCGTGAGATAGATCCACATCCCTTCCTCCCAGATACAGAACAACTGGATGAAAGCTGTGAGGAAGTACTCAACATTCAATCGATGGCGTTGGCTACGCGCATCAAGCACATTGGCTGCCATAACGTTGTCCTGGGCATCAGTGGCGGTTTGGATTCCACGTTGGCACTGTTGGTTTGCGTGTTGACGTTCGACAAACTTGGTTATGATCGCAAAGGAATCATTGGTGTGACCATGCCTGGCTTCGGAACGACAGACCGGACCTATCACAATGCCACTGATTTGATGCGGGAACTTGGCATCACCATCAAGGAAATCGATATCCGTCAAAGCGTCAATCAGCATTTTGAAGACATAGGACATGATCCCAATGTACATGACGTGACGTATGAAAACAGTCAGGCTCGCGAGCGAACTCAGATTTTAATGGATTTGAGCAATCAGCTTGGAGCCTTGGTCGTTGGTACAGGCGATATGTCAGAATTGGCCCTTGGGTGGGCAACTTATAATGGCGACCACATGTCCATGTATGGTGTTAACGCGGGTGTACCCAAGACCATGATTAGGTTTTTGGTGCGTTTCTATGCACAACACCTCACTCGTGAAGACCAGACCTCACGCATCTTGATGGATATTATTGATACGCCTATCTCGCCCGAGTTGACACCCGCCGACGAGCATGGGGATATTAAGCAAAAGACAGAAAATCTGGTGGGGCCATACGAGTTGCACGATTTCTTTCTTTATTATTTCTTACGTTTTGGCTTCCGTCCTCGCAAGATATTCTTGTTGGCTAAAAAGGCTTTTGCAGAGACCAAACCGCAGCAGCGGCAAGACTTTGAGGGTGACTCGCTCAAGATGATAGGATATTATGATGAGGAAACCATCAAGCAATGGCTCAAGGTATTTTGCAAGCGTTTCTTCTCTCAGCAATTCAAGCGTTCATGTTTGCCTGATGGGCCGAAGGTGGTCAGCGTGAGCTTAAGTCCCCGTGGTGATTGGCGCATGCCAAGCGATGCTACCAGCAGACTTTGGTTAGAAGAGTGTGACAGCTTGTAAACAGCGAGGACAGTAAATATGCTGTTAAAGCACACGAACAATAATGTAAGTTAAACAAATGTCATCATTATTGAAACGGTAGGAGCGTGATACATCACGATTCCGCCTGTGCAAAAGATGATTGTATAGCCTAAGTTTCACTCCCTTATCAACAGCAAAAACTGTTTTAGGGAGTGAAACTTGCGTTATAAAAATCTACATATTGCTTGGCAACTTGCACATAGTCGTGGTGCTTCTTGATATATTCTATGCTTTGTTGTTGTAGCCGTTTCACCCGTTCGGGATGTTGTACCAGCTGCTCCAACTCATGCTCAACGCTTGCGTAGGAAGGTTCAACGTTGATGATGGGTCTAAGCTCCGGCTCCTTTAGTATTTCATAACTCTCCGGTTCGCCGCCACCGATGCAGATGATACCTCGGCTCATGGCCTCCAGAGCGTTCATGGATGGCGTATAACTGTATAGTTGATCCAGGATGGCATCAGAACCATTCATCATCTTTTTATATTCTTCGAAAGGCACACTCTCGGCGATTCTCAATTGAACTTGTTGGGGATATTTACGCACGATGGCTTGTGCAGCGGCCAACATGATATCCGTTCCTTTGTAGACAGACCGCTCTTTATTGATGCCAATAAACAATTTTAACCTGTCGTCCTCTTTATTTTTACCAACGGCGTTGCTTGTTGCAACACGAATAGGATAGGGGATGAAGGTTGTCTTTTGCGGGAAGATAGGCTGATAACATGCCCAATATTCATACAATCCGGCTATAATGCCATGGCAAGAGTTTGCTATGTATTCGTTCAACTGTTGTTTACCGGTGCCCAGCCAGTCTTTTCGTTCTTTCAGTGCATCGGTTGTATTTCTCAGTTCGTGCCCCATGTTAAAATCGCTATAGCGCAAAGGCATGGTGGTACAACAAGCTTTTACCCAATAATAGTCCATGCCAAAGGCACCCATGAACACTTTCTTGTTATGCTTTTGCAAATATCGATAGACAGGTAAAATGCGGCTTGCTTTTACTTCTAAAAAAACAGGATTGATGACCTGCACCACATCATATCCGCGCAATTGGGGCAAGATACTGTACAACTTTAGCATGTAAGTCATTCCACCCAGCTTGCCGGGCGTGCGGGTAAGGTTGATATCTCGTGGATAGTTTTTCCAAAAATCTCCATTCGAGACAACGGTCACTTGATGACCCAGCTGACGTAAGCCTTCAGCTAAGGTCCAGTGTACATTGCTATATTCGCCTACAAGTAATATTTTCATCTCCATGTTACTAACAGCAGCATCCAGCGACCCATTGATGTTTGTATCAATCTCCTAAACCAGAGATACTTATGCGTGTAATTCTTGTCAGGCAGTGGATATAATCCCCTTTCTTTTAACTGTGCTATTGCTTTTTTTAGATGCTTCATGCTGTGGGTATCTCGAGCCGTGTTGTAGATATAGTCCATAGACAACTGGGCTATGCGCCGTTGCATGGCACTCTGCTCCATGGGTGGAAACGAGTCTAATTGCGTTTGAAACTGCGTGATGATTTTTAATAAATCATTCAGTCTTTTCACCTTGTATCTCTTGTTCGTGGTATTGGTAATCGATTGTTCACGTCTTCTATAGTAATAAGCCTTGGCATCGGTTACATACAGTTGTTCGGCGTGCAATACCAGCAGGGGGGTGAATGCCTCGTCTTCGTTTGCCAAATTGGGCGTAAATTGCAAACCATGTAGTATTTTTTGTTGAAACAACATCCTCCATACCGATGCTTTTAAGTTGGCATTACTCATATATTCGCTCCCCGTCATCGGTCCCTGCACATGGCACGTTGGTGTCCCTGGTTGTTTCGTCCGCACATGGTCAAATACCACCATGTCGGCATGGTGATAGCGTACAATGTCTAAACAATGTTCGTACATGAAAGGGATAAGGGCATCGTCGCCATCCACAAACTGTATGTATTTGCCCTGTGCCATTCGCATGCCCACATTGCGTGCCACCGATAGTCCTTGATTGCGCTGGCGTATGTAAATAATTTGATTCCAGTAGGCCTTTAAATCACTGCACAGCGATGTTGAAGAGCCGTCGTCAATCACAATGATTTCTCGTTCGGTGTCATCAAGTGATAACATGAAGATGCTGTCTAAACAGTCTGTAACTAATTTGACCGGCAGGTTGTAGACAGGAATGATAAAACTAACTAACGTCATCTTTGACGAACCTTGTGAATATATTTGTTGAGTTGGCATAGATGTTTTTCCTATCATTTTACTTACTTTGCTAAGGCGATGCCTATTTTATGCAAAGATAGTGCAAACCGAATACAAAGCAAACTTGTTTGTTTTGTTGAGGTGCCGCCTATCTTATGCAAAGATAAGGGTTTTCTTCATACCTTGCACATTTGCTCCGATAATTCTTTTGTGTTAAAATAATTGTCGACGAAAGTAATAAATGTTATTAGGTGTCGTTTTAACAATGATGACCGTGGAACGACGTAACAATAACTATACGCATATTTTAAAGTATACCAGTTTGTTTGGTGGTGTGGAGGGACTCATTGTCTTAATCAGCATCATCCGCAACAAGCTTGTGGCACTGATTCTGGGACCGGAGGGTATGGGACTCATGTCCTTATTCAACTCCACCATCAAACTGGTGTCCGATTCCACCAATTTTGGCTTGGGCATGAGTGCGGTCAGAGAGTTGTCTGCCTGTTACGAAACGGGCGATCAGTCTGCCATTCAGCACCAAATCACCGTGGTTCGTACCTGGGGCGTTTTCACATCCTTGCTGGGTATGTTCGTATGCGTGGCCCTGAGTCCCGTGTTGGATCGATGGATCTTTGACTGGGGCGACCATTCACTGCATTTTGCTCTGTTGTCCGTCATTATCGGAATGGCTGCCATCACCCGAGTAGAACTGGCTATACTGAAGGCTGTGAGAAAGCTGGGGGCCTTGGCAAAGGTCTCTGTCTATCATGTTGTGGGCGCATTAATCACCTCCATCCCCATGTATTATATGTGGGGAGAAACGGCCATCATCCCTTCGCTCATCGTCATGGCGCTCATCCAGATGCTCCTCACGCTTCATTACAGCAATCGCCTCTATCCCTTTCGCATCTCTTTCAACACGGCTTTGATGTCAGAGGGGTTGGGAATGATACGCTTGGGTATCGCCTTCGTGCTGACAGGCGTGATTGGCAGTGGCGCAGATCTCTTGATTCGTCGTTATCTCAACGTTACGGGGTCGATGGGTACCGTGGGTTTGTATAATGCCGGCTACATGATGACGATGACCTATGCAGGCATTGTTTTCTCTTCCATGGAGGCCGATTATTTTCCTCGGTTGTCTGCCATCAAGGCCAATGGTGCCGCTCTGAGCAAGGTTGTCAACAACCAGATTGAGGTGTCCTTGCTGCTGGTGGCCCCCATGCTGGTGGCCTTCATCGTGTGCACGCCTATCCTTCTGCCTTTGTTGTACAGCAGCGAATTTATGTCGATACAAGCCATGGTTCAGGTTATCTTACTGGCTATGTACATGAGGGCCATCAAGTTGCCCATCGCATACATCCCTTTGGCTAAAGGCAATTCCAGGCTTTATCTGCTCATGGAAGGCCTGTACTATGTGGTGTTGGTAGCAGCTGTAATCTATGGCTACAGGCTGTGCGGGCTTTTTGGAACAAGCCTCGCCATTACTTTGACGGCCGTTTTCGATTTTTGTTTGCTGTTCTTTTTCATGCATCATACCTACCAATATCAAATTTCTTCATCGGTCGTTCGATACGCGCTCATCCAAATACCCATCGGACTACTTGCTTTTTTCCTGACCACGGTGGACAATCCATGGATTTATTGGGTGATAGGCGGCCTTCTTACCACGGTCAGTCTTATCATATCTCTGCACATTTTACGTAGAAAAACCAACCTTTGGGACAAGCTGAAGGCCAAACTGGCAGGATGGTTCTCCATGTGAACATAAGAACTTACGCTGACCGTCTAATCGTTTGGCTCATAGCCAATTGCGTTTCGCATCGCTTAGGTGTCCAAAAGTCAACGAGATTGGTGTCCAAAGTCAAAGACATTGGCAGGTAAAGTCATTGGGTTTAGCAGTCAATCTCTATGTATTTGAAAAGGTACCTGGAAATAAGGTGGGTGGAGTGCAGTTTTAGCTGCGAAAAAACAAGCTGCAGCAAGACTAATATTTGTCTTGATGCCGCTGTATGAGAACGTAGCCGATGATGCCCAGAACGATGAACAATAGGGCCGTGAGCAATAAACCGTTTACCCTGTTCCAACCCGTAACGTGGCTGAGCACGAGGAGGAACACGCCTAAGTATACGCTGTAGAGGGCCGTAGAGGGGGATAGCTTATTTTTCATCGGTGAGTTTATTTGCCGACAAAAGTACGAAAATTATTTGGCAGATTAGCAAAAAAACGGTACCTTTGCACCGCAATTTGCAAAATTATAATTAATCATCAATTTTTAAAGTAGTATGAATCAATACGAAACCGTTTTCATTTTGACTCCCGTTTTGTCTGATGAACAGATGAAGGAAACGGTCGCTAAGTTCAAGAAGCTGCTCACCGACAATGGTGCTGAGATTCTGAATGAAGAGGCCTGGGGTATGAAGAAACTGGCTTACCAAATTCAGAAGAAGAACTCTGGCTTCTATTGCCTGTTTGAGTTCAAGGGTGAGCCCACATTGGTAGAAACGCTCGAAACCGGCTTCCGCCGCGACGAGAAAGTAATTCGTTATATGACTGTTAAGCTCGACAAGTATGCTGCAGAGTATGCTTTGAAGAGAAAGCAGAAGTATGCAAACAAGAAGGAGGCATAATCATGGCAGAGCAGAATAAATCAGAAATTCGTTATTTGACTCCACCTTCAGTGGACATCAAGAAGAAAAAGTATTGCCGTTTTAAGAAGAGCGGCATCAAATACATCGACTACAAGGATCCTGAGTTCCTCAAGAAATTCTTGAACGAGCAAGGTAAGATTCTTCCACGTCGTATTACCGGAACATCTTTGAAGTATCAGCGTCGTGTGGCACAGGCTGTTAAGCGTGCCCGCCAGATTGCACTGCTTCCTTACGTAACCGATTTGATGAAATAATTAAGGAGGAGGAAACAGAATGGAGATTATACTGAAAGAAGATATCATCGGTCTTGGATACAAGAACGATATCGTGAACGTGAAGAAAGGTTACGGACGTAACTATTTGATTCCGACCGGCAAGGCCGTCATCGCATCAGAATCGGCTAAGAAGGTTCTTGCAGAGGACATGAGACAGCAGGCTCACAAGCTGGCTGCTTTGAAAGCCGAGGCTGAGAAGAAGGCTGCCGCATTGGAAAATGTAGCTTTGGAAATACTGGCCAAGGTTTCTGCTACTGGTGTTACCTACGGTTCGGTTACCGCTGCTACCGTGGCTGAAGAGCTGGCTAAGAAAGGCTTTGACATCGACCGCAAGATTGTCACCATGCGTGACGTCAAGAAGGTAGGTGACTATGAGGCAATCATTCACTTCCACAAGGAAGTAGAAGTGAAGGTTCCTGTGAAAGTAATAGCTGAAAACGCTCCAAAGGAAGAGCCGGCAGCTGAAACGAAGAAGGTTGCAGAACCTGCTGAAGAGCCAGCAAAGGCTGAAGCACCTGTTGCAGAGCCTGAAGTAACAGAAGAGGCAGAAGCCCCAACAGCTGAAAACGCTGAAGAGGCTGCTGAATAGCAAGGTGTGCGGTGCGCTTTTGAGCGTTTCCCGTCAATGTTCAGAGAATTTTTTAGATATATAATTGCACTGTAAAGCAAATCTATATGTATTCCCGATTGGTCGCACAGCTGACCAATCGGGATTTATGATATGACAAGCTTGTGTGTTGTTTGTAACTATTTGAGTGCTGTTGGTTTCTCTTTGACATCTAACAAGCCAAACTTGTCGAAGTGGTCTGCCCCTTATTTTTATAAGTTAACATCACGGATTAAAAACAAAGACGACCAGTAGCACCTTGACAAGTGTTCGTATTTGTTTGAGCGAGATGTAATACATGTATTTTATGGTATTGACAGATACATTTAACATGTTGGCAATTTCAGAATTAGAATAATTGCTAAGTTTTAGTTTGAATATCTTCTTTTGTTGTGGGGGTAAGGCTTCCACAGCTCGCATCACCTTTTTCCACTGTTTTTCTCTTGCGAATCGCTGCTCATCGCCATCATCTTCGGATACCAATTCTTTGAGCCAGAAGTTAGCTCCTGCTATTTTCTTCTTATTGTCGCGGAGAGTATTTATGATGTCGTTTTTGAGAATGCAGAAAAGATAATTTTGGATGGGGCAAGACTCATCAAGCGTTTGTCGATTATTCCATAACTTAATAAATGCATTTTGAACAGCATCTTCTGCCATATACTTGTCGCCGAAATACTTGAATGCAAGAAGATAAGCTCGGCTGGCATATAGTTTATATATGCCAGCAAATGCAAGTTGACTGCCATTTTTGAGTTCTTTTATCGATTCTACGTCTTCTTGATTCATGCAAAACTGCTATTTCATGTACATTTACTGACGAATTAACTCTTCAGTTTATGACATGACAAATCTATAAAAAATAATGGTTATCAACAACTTTAATATGCTAAAATGTGATGAAGTTTATGTTACAGGAAGAAATTTTACATGGTAAGAACCTATATTCCATATTTTTGAATAAGATAACGGCAGAACTGTTGGACATGACTTGTTTCGACACAATCTATCTTTTCTGTTGAGTTAACCCAGTTTTGTTCAAATTCACCTATTGCCTTATCAAACTGTTGCTGATCGAACGGCTTTCCTGACATAACAGATGCTGTTAACTCGTCAATATACATACTCCACCTGCGAACGTAGTAGGTTCGAATAAGCCCGCTCCACGTTCTATTGGCATAGTCGTTAAGTGAGCCTCCCCATGTTGTAATGAGATTTCGTGCATTCTTTTCATAGTATGCTTTTTCCAGGTCATTATTTCCATAGGCACGCGCATCATCAATCCATTTACCAATGGAGCAGCGGGAGTTGCCAGCAGTGAGATAATCCAAGTCGACCAAAATCTCTTTCATTGTGTTTCCCGTACGTTGCAAGCCAACTAAATCTTTATTTTCGTAGCATGAATCAAGTTCCAACTTTAACTTTAAAAATTTATTACCTAAAACTTGTCTGCCAACAGCAATAAGATCCAACTGATATTCGTTTCTATCACACTCGGAAACGTCACTCATCAGTTTCCAAACCTCTTCCAGGCGATTTGTTGGGTAAGTAATTCCAGTTCGACGCTCCTGATTCTTCCCTAATATGGGTCGTAATGCTGGCAGTATGCCCAATGATCTCGGAATTTGAGTATAAATATCATTAAACAATATCTGCCAAGCCTGCCGCATTTTAGGAGATGAAAAGCCGACATGCCGATCTGCAAGATTGTCTATCCACTCCTTGTCAGCAGGTTTTGCCGTCCATGCTTGTGTCAAAATATATTCGTAAGGAAACTGTATAACGTCAAGTCCTTCGAGTGTGGAGCCTATACCTATCAGGTTTTTGTTCTTCTTGTTCAGAGCCTCGTTCAGCCTCTGCCCACTTTCTTTAACATTACCAGTAATCGTTGTGTTGCCTCCAAAATTTCCCAAATAACACCAAATATATGGCTGCCCATAAAAGTTATTGGTTGTCTTCCAAAGTTCTACGTTCTCACAATGATAATCCAATAGAGACATTTTTCCTTGTGGAACTCCCGTTAGCAGCGCTTTTATTCGTTTGGGTGTCCATTGTTTCTTGTTATGGTAGAACATCCACGACATCTGCATCCACTCAGCTTTAGGATCTACAGATGTAACGGTACGATATATATTATGTGATATTTCTTTTAAATATTCAGGCTTCCAACTGGGCGGGTCTACTTCATTGAATGGGTCGATTCCGTAGATATGGTCTGTTCCGAACAAAGCCTTTTGTTCCTCGAGATACATTTTTTGGATTTTGGCAAACAGAGGGTCTTCGGGATTAAGGAAGTGACACCGGTAATTATCACTGAAGCCAGCCCATCTTCCCAGATACTTAATATTGGCCTGGGGATATAACTCCTTGAGTTTTGCAGGTACATGTCCGGAAAAAGCAGGGAGCACCGGCTTCATATTCAGAGAGCGTTCGCGTAGCAGGATTCTTTGCTGAAGCTCTTTTTGTTGTTCAAGCCAAGACATTGGTAGGGGGCCGTTCCATTTATCAATATTGGCCATTCTATTCCACGGCAAGTATGTCGGCCCTGTGAAATAGCTCCTAATTTCACTGTCAGACATGCCCATTTTTTCCCACACAGCATACCAAACAGCCTCCTGTCCTGTGATGGCCAAGGGCATGTTTACTCCATTCAGAGCCATCCAGTCTATGAGTCTTTCCCATTCTTTCCAACTGAAAAAAGGCATCGTATAACCATACGTACAGTAGTTAAGAAAAAATCTTCTCTCTACTTTAGCATTCGATTTAACGAGAGTAGGTACGCCTGGGAGTTTATCAGGAACCACCACCGGAACCTCAGCATACCATGACACGGTGGTATGGCAGTAGTTATTCAGATAGTAATTCAAAGCTACAGCCATTGAATTTGCATTGTTTCCAGCAATATGAATCCTGCCATCCTTTCCGCTTTCAAGCGTAAACGCATCTGCTTTTGTCTTTGACTTGCTTTTGGTAAATTCGAATTGTGACTCGTGCTTTGGTAGAATTCGACTTACCAAAGCCTTGATTGACACAATATCTTGATCCTCTGCATTGCAATAAAATGGTATGAATAACAGACAACCCAAAAGGAATAGTTTCTTAGCAGCACTCATTGATGTTAGAATTTTAATGGTTTATTGTTGATATGATTCTTCTCAAATCTTTCAAAGGATTGGCCAGGGGGAGTTGCTTTTCTGTTTGTCCGTGTTTGTTTATCCAGTTTTCCTCCCATTGATCCAGCATCTCCCGTTGGTTTGAAAAATATATTTGTATTCTTGGAATATAATAGTCTTTGATAAGTCCGCTCCAGCATCTGGCAGCATAGTCTTCTTGGTGACCTCCCCATGTGGTAATTATTCGCTTGGCATTCGCTTCATATTGATTTTTTTCCTGAGGCGTGCGGCCTTGACTTCTGGCTTTTGCTATCCAAACATCAAGTCGGTCGGTAGGGTGGGATGCTAAGATCTTATCGGCAAACAGAAGCAAATCAATAGCCTTACTGAGCTGTTTTTTTGCCTCAACATGTTTGTTGAGAGAGTCATAGCGGAGTGCATTCTCGTAATATATATCAGCTTTTGCACCAAGGTATTGCGCAGCGAAAAGTATCGCATCGTCTTGGTAGAATTTTGACCCTCCCAACTCGTCAGCGCACGACAAAAAGTCCTCAACAGCTTTGAAATAAGTTTCATTCAAATCGTGTCTACTCTTGCGCCGAGTGTCAGGAATGACAGTTTGCCACGTAAATCTTGGATATGAATACAAGGAGGAGTATACGCTTTTTCTGAATCCGTTCCAAGCTGCTTTCATCTTGTCAGGATATTTGCCGTATCGCGCCATGCAATAATTCGCAATCCACTCATCAAGATTTATCCCTTTGTCTGTCCATGCGGCATCACTCAAAAGCTCATAGACCACCTCGTTATTCTCCAATCCCTCGGGAGCTGATCCTATTCCCACCAGGTTACCTTTGTTGGCTGCCGACAAAGCCCGAGAAGCATCGGTAGCATACATTTCCAAGTCGCCTGTAAGAAGTGTCTTTCCCCCGAAGTTAGGAACATAGCTGAATATCCACTGTTTGCCATAAAAACCGTTGTGACGCTTCCACGTTTGCTCGGTATGCCACACCCATTTGGGATAATCGTTGCCCAAATCAATGATAATCATTCGATCGTTTGGCACCTGGCTGAGCAAGGCACTTAGACTTTTTCGGTTCCAAAAATCATGCTGGTAACCAAAGGTCCATCCCTGAGTTACCCAAATTGCATGAGGATTTCCGGCATTTATTGACTGATAGATTGCCTTGCCATATTCAGCCAATAGTCTGCATTTTCCCTCCTCGTCATTAGGATTTACAGGGAGCTTCATCTCATTGAAACTATCAGAAAGATAGTAGGTGTTTTCACCAAACTCCCTTTCCCATTCCTCAATAAATAATTTGCCCAACTGTTTGAAGTATGATGACTCAGGTGGTAAAACATAAGCGTTCAAGGAATCAGCAAAACCTCCCCATCGAAGGTGTTTGAAATGAATCTCTGGATGCTTTTGGGCAAATGCCTTTGGCACAAAACCTGCAAAAGCTGGTGCAATGGGATGCATGCCCAACTCTCGCATGCGAGATATGATTTTGTGTTGTAACGTTATTTGTTGCTTGTGCCACGCATCAGACAGTGGGCCGTCCCATTGGTTGAGGTTACCCATTCTGTGCCAAGGAAGATATGCTGGTCCGGTGAAGAACTCCCGTATTTGAGCTTTTGAAAGCCCCATTTTCATCCACACTCGTTCTGCTATTGCCTCTGATGCAACAGATGCCAAAGGCATGTTCACTCCATGAAGTGCCATTAAGTCGAGTTCCTTTTCCCAACGTTTCCAGTCCCAATAGGGCATTGTATACCCAAATGTACATACGTTAAGAAAATAGCGGAGCTTGAACGGACTATTGATGACACCAGAGTGGTAATTTGGAAGTTGCTTAGGCAATTTTATATTATTTCCACTCCATGTGGCCATGACATGGCAAGCATGGCGCACATAGGTGTAAAAAGCATAAGTCAATGCCGTTGTACTTGTTCCGCTGAGTGTTAGACAATTGTTCTCACAACTGATAGAGAAAGCATCCAGACCCTCCTGACGTGGCAGGACCTTATATACTATGCGGTTTTCAGGAACCTCTAAAATACGATCGAGAACTCTTTTTGCTGGCACTGTGATATCATTATCAGCGGCAAGAAAAACTTGCGGTAATAATAAAAACAACAGTAAAAGTCGGTATTTCCTAAACATCATGATTCATATCTTGAGCAAAGGTTATCTTTTAAGAATAATTTCCGATACGATTGGAAAATGGTCTGACAAGTACGACCGTACCGTTTGACTTGTTTTCACCTCCCATCTATTCTTAGGATAAGCATATATATAGTCTATTTTGATCTTTGGAGTTGTCGACGAATAGGTCTGATCCATAATTGTCATGTTGCGTCCCCATTTTTCCATAACCTTCTCTATAGCAGGTTCGGTAGGACCAGCATTGAAATCTCCTCCAATCAAGACCGGATAATTACACTTTTGAAGTTCTTGTACGATAAATTCTGCCTGCTCTCTTCTGGCGTCCTTTCCGCTTATATCAAGATGGGTTACAGCAAACACGAGCGTGTCTGTACCTACTTCGTATGTGGCATACATAACGGCTCTTTGCTCTGACTTGGAGGGATTGGGCAGCATTACTTTTTTCATGTCAATGCATGGATACCGAGACAGCATACCAATGCCATAATAGCCCCCTGAGTAGTCGATGGTTTTTCCATACAAACCAAACATACCCGTGTGATACGCTAATTCTGATATAAAGTTCTTTCCGTTCTGCTTGGGAGCACGTTCACGATGAGTGTTGCAGTCTACTTCTTGCAAGGCAACAAAGTCTGGCTTGAACGCTTTAATGTGATAAGCCAACTCCTCGAGTGATGCTAATTCTCCAAAACGCAAGTTATACGTCATGACTCTTAACTTGAGTGGTTCTTGCGCCCCTGCACAAAGTGAGATAAGTAGTAGGCAAAATGAAATTAAAATTCTCATATTTACTTTATTTAATCTTCAATACAGAAACTATTGGTAAATGGTCTGATGCGTTAATCCCGGTAAAGACCGTGTGAGATACAACCTCTACTGCTGTTGATGGTTTATAGGCAATATAATCCAACTCACGATTTGGCTTATCAGAAGGAATGGTAAACTTGTTGGGATCTGTGTTCGTACGAGTAAAACCGTTTGCTTCCAACATGGTTATAGATGTATCAGTTGGACGGCTGTTGAAGTCGCCACCTATAATGATCAATTTATGAGCGTATGGCGCCAAGCATTCTAAGTACTTGGGAAATTGCTTTACTCGCTCACTCTCAGTAACGGAGAGATGCATTGTCGCAATATAAATATCTTTTCCAGCGAACACGATTTTTGCACTACCCAATATGTTGCTGCCTTTAATCGTTTGACCATCTATCATTTTGGGCAAAGGGTGGTTTATGATATTCTTCATCTCATACTTAGACAATATTGCAGCGCCGTAAGCTCCACCCTGATAGTCTTTTTGCTTGAAAAATTTGTGATATTTATACCCTGCTCGCTTGGCAAGTTCTTTTGCCTGATCAATATTGAAGGCACGTGTGGTCATGGAATCAACTTCCTGCAAAAGCACCACATCGGCATTTTTATCCTTCAAGACCTTAGCCACATTGCCAACTTCTGCCGGAGAGGGAACACCCGAACCTATATACGGGGAGCAGTGACGAATATTATAACTCATTACCGTTAAATTATTTTTACTCTTTTGATGGTCCCAACCATCATCTCCAGAAGTATTGAAGTCTGTGCTGGCTTTGGAGCATCCTGACAAATTTACCATCAGAATACCCATGATAAGAATTATATTTTTCATTTTATTTTTTTATTATGTTGATACTTATAAAAGTTTAATGTGAGAATATATTACTCCTCCCATCCTGGATTTTGTCCCAATAAAGGATTCTTGAGCCTTTCCTCATACGGCACAGGCCACAAATAATGCTTTTTGGGGTCGAAATATCGGATTCCGCCTTCAGCCGTAGACTTTTCATGAACAATGTCGCCAAACTCGTCCACACCATTGTCGGGATACGGATTCCGTCCTAAATCATTCATGCATACAGTTAAGCTTGGTCCCGTTATAGCACGACCAAATCTCAGCTCACCTTCGCGCCAACGCATAATATCTGCATAACGCATACCGTCGAAACTCATTTCTACTCGGCGCTCACGCTTCAATTCTGTCCATAGATCCATGTTCCATTTCTTCAACTCGTCGAGTTTCATAGGATGCATGCCCACCCGGTTTCTCAATTTATTGACAGTTTCGTCAATCTCCTGCTGAGTTAAGGTGCCGTTTAATTTGTATAAGGCCTCGGCATAAGTGAGTAAAACCTCAGGATAACGAATGACGTTATAGTTGTTATGTCCTTTTCCATAAGCTATATTGTTAATGATGCTGTACTTTTTAAAATAAAAACCCGTATAGCTGTTAGCCCCCTTGCGGTTGTTGTTACTTAGCGAAGCAAAACGTGGTAATTTAAAAACAGGATTTGCTTTGTCTACATCCTTGTCACCATCGTCGCCGCCGGGCCACTTGTCACCAGGAGCATAGAGTGTCATCCTCATACGCGGATCTCGGTTTTTAAAATAGTCTGCATAATGTTTCTCGGGGTATGTGTACAAATCAGAAGTTACGACATTATTATTGTGATAATATTCCAATCCTGCCTTAGCCGGTTTACCGTCTGTGCACAAAAACGCATCTACTAAAGTCTTGGATGCCATAAAACGCACATAGTCAACCGGACTGCATATTTCTCTCGAGGTGTTGTGCATGCGAACATCTTTCACATAGAGGCTGAAGATAATAGATTCATTGTTCTTTGGATTTGACTCTACGTCTCCCTCTTGCTGGTATAGCTTGGCATAGTCGTACAGTCCATAGGGACTATTATCCATGATCTCCCGGCAGGCATCTCTTGCTATCTCATAACGTTCGTTCTGCAAGGCAATACGAGCCTTCATGGCTAAGGCTCCCCAACGGTCAATGCGACCCACATTAACTCCTAACTGTCTCTTCGCAGGCAAGCGTTCAGCAGCCCAGTCAAGATCAGCCAAGATATGATCAATGACTTGACTACGGCTCGTTCGAGCGATATAGGCCTCTTTGGATGTTATCACATGATCCACCCATGGTACGTCACCAAAGAAAGTGGTCAACATGAAATACTCATAGGCTCTAATGACCTTCACTTCACCGGCATACACATCTTTAACTTTCTGCGGGATAGGGGCGGAGTTGTAGTTGTCAAGAAAATTATTGCAAGTGTATATATTGCTATACGCTCTTCCCCAATATGAGCTCATAGGAAACCCGTCGCTATAGGTGTGTTTACCTCCGGAAACCTTGCTCAATCCACTTTTAACGTCACCCCACAACACCGTTTCAGCAGTTGCCTCGGCCCATTTGATTAGAGTCTCATAGTCAAAAGCATCATAACACGGGTACAAGGCCGAACGCAGCTGTTCCTCCGTTTTCCAATATGTTTGGTTGGTAACCGAATCCAAAGGGTATTTATCTAATATATCGCTGCATGAAACTGTTATCATCAAACCGATGAACAGAATGCCAAAATATTTAAAAGTCTTCATAACACATCATTTTAAAAGTTAACGGATAGTCCAAAAACATAAGTTTTGACTTGTGGATATATACTCCCAGAAGTTTCACGCACTTCTGGATCATAAGAACCAAAATAGTTGGTAAACGTCAGCAAGTTATCAGCTGAAAAATATGCCCTCACATGATTCATGCCCAACTTGGACACCCATTTGTTAGGGAAGGTATAACCCAACTGCACGTTCTTCAAACGTAGATATGATGCATCCTCGAGCCAGTAATTGCTAAACATGAGGTTGTGCGACTGTCCTTGATACAATCTCGGATAAGTTCCATTGGGGTTATTAGGTGTCCAACGGTTCAAGTGTTCTACTTTTGGAATCGAATAGTCATTGATGAAGCAGTGACGGGCTTCGTCTGAAAGATAACCATTCACTTTCCCCACGCCCTGGAAGTAACAGCTGAAATCCCAGCCTCTCCATGCAATATTAGCCTTGATAGCATAGGTGTAATGAGGGAATGGCTCGCCAAACACCACCTTGTCATACTCGTCAATCATACCGTCAGGCTTGCCCTCAGGACCGCTAACATCCCGATACTTAATGTCTCCTGGCTGAACTATAGACTTATGTGCGCTTGGCACAACAAATTTAGGATTGATGTACTTTCCATCTTTGTTTCTTCCTTCGAAATCGCTCGTTTGAGCCAAACCGTCAGTCAGATACCCATAATAGGCATTGATAGGATCACCTACACGCCGGATATGGTTATCAAGGCTTGGTTCGCTATTGCCCAAATCAGTAATTTTGTTTTTCGAATCAGATATATTGAAACTCAGTCCATACCTTACTTCACCGATATGGTCTCGCCAAGAAGCACCAAACTCCCAGCCTTTGTTCTCAATACGTCCCATGTTTTCAAACGGAAGATTATTCGAACCAACAACACCTACAATAGTCGGAAAAATAGGTTTCACCAGTGCGTTGATATTTTCCTTTTTAAACCAGTCGAACGTCAAGGACAATCTATTACTGATAAAGTTCAAGTCCAAACCGACATTCAGCATGCGTATCGTCTCCCATTTGATGTTTGTATTTCCCAGTTTCCTTTGCTCAAATCCAACGTTGTTTGTATCACCGATAGGATATGCCTTTTCCCTACGTTCGATGGGAGTAACATAAGGATAGAATGTACTGCCCACATTCTGGTTGCCCAATTCTCCCCAAGATGCACGCAGCTTTCCCATCGACATGTAAGAATCGAGGAACCGCATGAAATCTTCTCTGAAGAAATTCCAGCCAACAGAGAACGAAGGGAAATAGCCCCAACGGTTGTTCTTTGCAAAACGAGAAGTGCCGTCTATACGAATGTTGGCTTCAAGCAAATATTTATTGTCAAAAGCATAATTCAGTCGGCCAAAATAAGATTGTAATGCCCATTGTCCTTTGGTGCCACTGTTTGTTATGTCTTCCGTACCCATACTAAGCACATAAATATCATCCACGAGAATGTTTTTTCGACTTCCACTCAAATTGCTGTTATCATACCATTCTTGTGAAAAACCAAGCAATGCTCCAATATCGTGCTTCCAAAACTTCTTGTTGAAAGTAGACGTGATTTGGAAGCTTTGCGTCAATGCATCTTGATGACTTTGCTGAACAGAATTTTTCATCGTCTTGTTGTCGGGGCTTGGCTCGCCATCTGCATTAAACTTGAGCAACGTGGGTAAAAATTTATCTATTTCACGGAAATAGTAGTTTGCAGCGTATTGTCCATTCAAGTATAACCCGTCGGCAATCTTAAGATTGGCCTCAACGATGGCATTTAACGTTCTCGACTTAGATTTCTCTGAACCACCTTCATACGCGACATACAATGGGTTGCCTACCGATCCGTATGACCAGTACGGCGTATCTTCCCATTGTCCGGCATCATTCTTCTGCTTCCACTTGATTGGCAACAACGGTGAGATTCTCTGGGCCAGACGAAATACTCCACCCGTCCCTGAAAATCCGGATACCTGGCGGTTGTAATCAACGAAGCTAACCGTTCCGTTCAGTTTCAAGCGAGATCCTATTTCCGT
Organism: Prevotella sp. SGI.027; assembly: GCA_050315175.1. GTDB lineage: Bacteria > Bacteroidota > Bacteroidia > Bacteroidales > Bacteroidaceae > Prevotella. The sequence goes on along the minus strand of JBNPOM010000005.1, from coordinate 53,359 downwards.
ATTCACATTGATACGAGCATTATGACGTTTGGAATTGAACGCATCGCCAACTACCAAACCATCTTGGTTTAAGTAGCCGTATGATAAAAAATACGCACTTTTGTCACCACCACCTCTTACACTAACTGCATGGGAGGTCTGTAAAGCATTCTTTTTGAAAATCTCATGCACCCAGTCGGTATTTGAATATTCATTTGGATATTCTCCTGAATCATATTTTTGGAACGCATCCTCGCTGTATGGCTTGGAGAAGCCTGCTGCTGCCATGGACTCGTTGTAAAGTTCCATATATTGCCTTCCGTTAACCAACTTTGGTAAGGCTGTAGGGGTTTGCATTCCCACATATCCACTGTAAGACACATGGGCATTCTCTTTTCTCTTACCTTTTTTCGTTGTGATGAGTATCACGCCATTTGCAGCGCGGGCACCATAGATAGCTGACGAGGCTGCATCCTTGAGCACCGATACACTCTCGATGTCCAATGGATTCAGAAGATTCAGGTCGCCTCCTGCCACTCCATCAATTAAAATCAATGGCGAGGTGTTGCTGCTGATGGTGTTGATTCCACGAACCCTAATACTGGGCACGGCACCTGGTTGTCCGCTCGAAGACTCAATGGTTACCCCTGGCAGCATTCCTTGCAAACCTGATGTAACGTTAGCTATCGGTCGATTTTCCAAGGCATCGCCCTTGATCATCGAAACAGCTCCAGTTAGGTTTATTTTCTTTTGTGTGCCGTAGCCTACCACAACGACCTCATCCAGTCCCGTGGCATCTTCCTGCATCACAAGGGATATAGTCCTGCCATCCCTAACTGTGTACTTGATCTCCTCGCAACCTACATAGTTAATCTTCAGCACTGTACCAGGATCTACTTTAATGCTGAACTGTCCTTCTTGGTCAGTGATGGCAATAACTTTTTGGTCAAGTGTCGAAATAGTTGCTCCAACAAGAGGTTCACCATTTTTATCCTTTACCCTTCCGTAAACAGCTGGCTGTGCATCATTTGCTACATAAGTTGGTGAAGACTTGGACTTAGCGTCCTTCTTCAGCCTGTTTGTCCTATACAACATAATAGTACCATTCTTGATGCTGTATGCCACATCAATATTCTGAAACAAGGCATCCAGCACCTTATCCACCCTTTCATTTTTGGCAGACAGGCTTACCAGCTTATCCACGTCGACAAATTCCTTGCTATAGGCAATCTTTAGGTTCGATTTCTTGCCTATAATCTTCATCGCTTTTCCAAGGGGCATGTTGTTGAACTTCACACTTATTACCTGGCTTTGAGCACAGAGCCAAAGAGGTAACAATGCTGCCACAAAAAACACACATAGTCGTTTGACAATGTTTAATTGAGTTGTTGTCTTCATAGCTAAATTTAATTGATAATATATGTTTGTTCGTCTTGCTTTTTAATTCTTATCGGTGTGATTGTCTCCATTGTTTCTATCACTTCTTTGATATCGTTCGAACTGCAGTTGAATGTATAGCTGTATTTTTTAGCAACGTTCTTTTTGATGATGAAAGTGACATTGAAATTGCGTTCGAGCGTCAGCAGCACTTCATCCATCGGCGTATTAAAGAAAGACAGCCTGTTGTTTTTCCAATCAGACGAACCATTATTGCTCGACACGTTCCTAATCGAACATGATGCCGTTCTACGTGCATAGATGGCCTGTTGGTTGGGCTTCATAGACCGTAAGGTGTGTTCCTCACCTGATTTTCCCACCAGAACATGTCCTTCATCCAAAGTTGTTACGATATCTTTGTTTTCCGGATAGGCTTTGATATTAAATTTAGTTCCCGTAACCTTCACCATCATATCGTATGTTCTGACAATGAATGGATGCCTGGCATCTTTGGCGACTTGGAAATATCCTTCACCTTCGAGTCCAACTTCCCTGAGTCGGCCATAAAACCTATCGGGGTAACTAAGTTTAGAGTCAGAATTAAGATATACCTTTGTGCCATCAGGGAGAACCACGAGCAACTTCTCACCTTTTGAAGCATAGATTTCATGATGTTTAACGCTGGAATCGAGGAAGAGGTAATAGGAACTAAATCCGAGCATAAAGACAATAATTGCTGCTGATGTCCACTTGATGACATTCGCAATTGGATGATGCTTCTTTTGCGTGATTACTTTCATGATGTTATTGAAAACACCTTCCATGTCAAACTCAGGTGCACCAAGTTCTTCGCCGGCTCCTTCCTCATGATTGGTAAGCTGCTCAATATCATGATCTATCATGTCCTCTATATTTTCAAATAGCTTCTCGCTATCTTTTGTATTCTTCATGCCTGCTTTTTTATAGAATACACATGAGCAAAATAATAGTATGTAAAATAAACGTTAATTAACCTTAATAGCATCCTGGCCAAGTAGTCCACTCTTCGAACAGGCAACATACTTTATTTCTACAAATCAGAAGGATGATTGGTGATATTATCAAAGAAGAGAGAGTGCAGGTAGACCAGTCAATGCAAATGATGCGAATGAACCAATTTTGCAATTTCTTTATTTTCTTTTGGCATCCATCAGAAAAAGGTTACCTTTGTATTGATAAACATTGACTTTTATGACTTATAGTATCGAAAAGGTTACCACACTCATAGGTGCGCGGCGTTATGGAGCGAAAAATGCACAGATAGGCTTTATCTTAACAGACAGTCGATCGCTCTGTTTTCCCGAAGAAACTTTATTTTTTGCTTTGGTGACCAATCGTAACAATGGTCATCATTATATTCCAGAACTCTATCAGCGTGGTGTACGCAACTTTGTGGTTTCGGCTGTGCCTGTTGGCTACGACAAACTTTATCCCGAAGCCAACTTTCTCAAGGTGGTTGACACGCGCAAGGCTCTGCAAAGGCTTGCGGAACGGCGTCGCGATGAGTTTGACATTCCCATCGTCGGCATCACTGGTTCCAATGGAAAAACAATGGTGAAAGAGTGGTTGTATCAGCTTCTTTCACCGCAATTTTATGTCACTCGTTCGCCTCGCAGCTACAATTCACAGATTGGTGTGCCTCTGTCGGTTTGGTTGATGAATGAACAAACGCAGGTTGGCGTGTTCGAAGCAGGAATCAGTAAGCCCGGCGAGATGAGTGCTTTGCGTGACATCATACAACCCACCATTGCTGTATTGACCAACCTTGGCGATGCGCATCAGGAGAATTTCGGACTCATCGAGGATAAATGTCGTGAAAAACTCATCCTTTTCCACGATGCCGAAACCCTAATTTATCCAGCTGACGATGAAATTATTAGCAAGGTCATCACAGAATACGACTATCCTGGTGAACGGCTTTATTGGTCGATGAAGGACAAAGAGGCACCGTTCTTTGTGAAATTTGTCGAGAAGAAAGAAACCATGACGACCGTCACCTATATATATAAAGGTAAGGAAGATTGGTATTCGCTGCCGTTCATCGATGAGGCTTCTGTGGTCAATTCCATTGTCTGCGCCATCGTGTCACTACACTTGGGTGTAACTCCAGACGTGCTGGATCAACGCATGCAACAACTGGAACCTGTAGCCATGCGCCTTGAGGTGAAAGAGGGACAGCATGGGTGTACGCTCATTAACGACTCGTACAACTCGGACATCAATTCACTTGACATAGCACTCGACTTCATGAACCGTCGTCCTGACCATCAAGGGCGTAGCCGAACGTTGGTCTTGAGCGACATTGATCAGAGCGGACGAGAAGCATCCGAACTATACAGAGAGGTTTCCAACTTAGCCGTAAAACGTGGTGTGACCAAGTTGATTGGCATTGGTCCGCAGCTTACCGAGCAGCAAGATGCCATCAAAGTGACGCAGAAGTATTTCTTTCCAACGGTAGAAGCCTTTATCAAGAGTGGCGTATTCCACGCGCTGCGCGATGAGGTAATCTTGCTGAAGGGTGCCCGCAGATTTGGATTTGACAGGCTTAGCGAGTTGCTTGAGCAGAAAGTGCATGAGACAATCCTTGAGGTGAACCTCAATGCGGTGGTCGACAACCTGAATCATTTTCGCTCGTTCCTGAAGCAGTCCACGAAGTTGGTCTGCATGATCAAGGCTGATGCTTACGGCGCGGGTGCGGTAGAGATTGCCAAGACGCTGCAAGACCACCGTGTGGATTATTTAGCTGTGGCGGTTGCCGATGAGGGTGTGACGCTCAGAAAGAATGGCATCACGGCCAATATCATGGTGATGAACCCCGAAATGAGTTCGTTTAAGACGCTTTTCGATTACGACTTGGAACCCGAAGTGTACTCTTTTCGCTTACTGGAGGCACTCATCAAGGCTGCCGAGAAAGAGGGTATCACCGACTATCCTGTTCATATCAAGCTTGATACGGGCATGCATCGGCTTGGATTTGATCCCAATAATGACATGCAGCGTTTGATAGAACGGTTGAAACATCAAGATGCCATCATTCCTCGTTCGGTGTTTTCGCATTTCGTAGGGTCGGATAGCGATGACTTTGACGACTTCTCCGCACAGCAGTTTGCATTGTTTGATAAGGCAAGTAAACAGTTGCAAGCCGCTTTTCAACACAAGATTTTGCGCCATATTGACAACTCTGCCGGTATTGAACATTTCCCCGAGCGGCAGCTGGACATGTGCAGGTTGGGCCTAGGACTGTATGGCATAGACCCTCGAAACAACCAAGTGATCAATCACGTCAGTACTTTAAAAACCACGATTCTGCAAATGCGCATGGTAAAAGCTGGCGATACGGTAGGTTATAGCCGAAGGGGAACGATAGAACATGACAGCATGATTGCAGCCATTCCTATCGGCTATGCCGACGGATTGAACCGACGTTTGGGAAATCGACATGGCTATTGTTTGGTCAATGGGCAACGTGCCTACTATGTGGGTAACATTTGTATGGACGTGGCCATGATCGACGTGACGGGAATTGATTGCAAGGAAGGCGACCAAGTGGAGATTTTTGGCGACCATCTGCCTGTGACCGTACTCTCAGATACACTCGAAACAATCCCATACGAGGTGCTTACGGGAGTGAGCAACAGGGTAAAGCGGGTGTATTATCAAGATTGATGAACAAGTTATGAATAAGTTGAAGTCAAGGATGGCTTCAACTTTTTTGCTATACGATAAGAGAAATGAAGCCATGAACACGCTGTGTTTAAAGTCCTTCGTTTCTCTTCTGCTGTTTGTTAAGTCGATTGTCGTGGCATTGTCATGGCCCCCGTCATATACGGATGGCCACTCATTCTCAATTCTTCGGCGATGGTTTCTCCGTGGCCGAATAGTTGATACGCAGTGCGTTAGCCTTTCTTAGTGCCAGCTTCACCTCGTTCAATGTGCTCATGCGCACTTGTCTGTCGGCTTTAATAGATACCGTCATTTGCTGCAAGTCTTCGGGTGACATGCGATGACGCTCCTCGGTGATGTAGTCTACAAGGTCATCAGGTGTGACAAACTTGTCATTCAATTGGATGCGGACATTTCTTTCATTGGCCGTCCCTTGCGTAGAGAGGGGAACGCCAATGTAGACATACGACACGGCCGACTTCTTGGTAAGTCGCGTCAATTCTGTTCCTTGTGGCACACGGTACTTCACCTTGAGCGTCACCTCACGCATGTGAGTGACAATCATGAAAAAAAACAGCACCGTGAAAATCAAGTCGGGTAGGGATGCCGTGTTCAGGTTCGGCACGAAATGTTGTCGTTTTCTGAAGCTGATCATGGCTTGGCTCCTTCCTCGCTTGTCTGGTATGTCTCTGCAATGCGTTGCGGACACTGTTCCAAGATGCCATTCCGTTGAGCCTCGTTGCACACTTCGAGTGCTTGCCCATATCGTTGGCGAGCCAGCCGGTTGCGCACGTTTTTATACGCAGCCATCAGCTCGTTTTGCAGGTTGAAGTAGGTTTCGTATGCCGACTCGGGTGATGCGCTTACCGATATAAGATGCTCTTTGCCCACTCTTGTGATGAATTCCTCCGTCTTGATGCGCAATTCGTCCATGTTGATGGGCTGTCCATTGAGCTGCAACACATTGCCTTCCGTTATTTTCAGCTCCATCAGTTTGCCCTTGTCCACCAAGCTCTCTTGTTCAATCTTTTCCTGCTGTGCCGGTGGCAACTGTCTGCGCAGTCCTTTATCCACATCCATTGAGGTGGTTACCAAGAAGAATATCAGCAGCATGAACGAGATGTCGGCCGTTGAGGTGGTGTTCAGTCCTGGGATGTCATGTCTTCTTTTCCTAATCAGCATGTTCTCTTTTTTGCTTGCGATAATATCTTGTCATGCCGAAGACCACGGCCAAGGTAGCCGCTACCAATAGGAGGATGGAGGTGTTGATGAACTGATCGGCCATGCGAAGGAGCATGCCATCCGTGAAACTCTTTCCGTTGGTCATCAGCGGTTGTGTTGAACCCAATGCGAAAGTCAGGATGAGGACCATTAGCGTTCCACCCGCCACGCAGCGACTGATTAATGACGTGGGGATGCCATTGCTTACCTTTGACTCGCTGCGCCGGCGTTTTGTTTCACGCAGGATAGACCAAACACCGATGCCTACGGTCGTGACCAACAGCGTATACATAAAGAAGAGTAGGGCGGTAGTGAGTAAAGGTTCGTTGAAGTCGGGGTTCTCAACGTACGGCTGGTCATAACCCACCAGATAGTAGAGGGCGAATAGGCAGACCGTCAGAGCTGACAAAGCGTACAGCACCCACCTGGAGAGCTGTTCCGTTGAACGATGCTGTAGGTCTAAGTGCTTCATTTCGATAATTTGTGTTTCATCAGCGCGGCAAGCAGTGTGATGGCCGACTCTTCCATCTGCGCCGTGATATGGTCTATTTTTGACAGGATGTAATTGTAAAACACCTGTAGAATGAGGGCTACGATAATTCCGAAAATCGTGGTGATGAGCGCCACCTTCATACCAGCAGCCACGATGGTGGGACTGATGTCGCCGGCCACCTGTATCTGGTCAAACGTCATGATCATGCCAATCACCGTTCCCAAGAAACCCAACGAGGGAGCCATGGCGATGAATAGCGTAATCCACGAACAGCCTTTCTCCAAGTTGCTGGCCTGGACAGATCCATATGATGCCACCGAACGCTCAATGTTCTCAATCGGTTCGTCCACACGCCTTAACCCCTCGTAGCACAGCGAGGCCACGGGGCCGCGTGTCGTCTGGCACTGTTGCTTGGCCCCTTCCAAATCCTTGCTCTCAATCTTTGTGGTCACATCGGCCATGAATCGCTTGGCATCTATCTCTGACAAGCTGAGGTAAATGATGCGCTCGATGCAGAACGCCAAGCCCAAGATGAGCACTAAGGCCACCAACGACATGAAGCCGGCGTTGCCTTCTATAAACTTTGTTTTCAAAAACTGGTGCACGCCACTGCTTTCCGTGTCCATGCCCATACTGTCGGTAGCGGCCTCCAGGTCTTCGTTCATCGCAGCCTGTATGGCACTGTCGTTCTGCACAACAGATATGGAATCGGCATTGCTGGGCTGCTGGGCTGACAAAGCCACGGTATGAGCAAAGATGAAAAAAGAGGCTATAAAGAGCTTGGTAAACAATATTTTCATTTTCAAGTGATTGTTTCAAGGTGCAGACGGTACGGTCTGTTTCCCTTATTTGATGAGGTCAAAGGTAAGTATTTTGACGAATATCGCCAAGTGATGTTCTCATAAATATCTTTAAACGCTTACAAATCGTGCGAAACCATAGAACTAAATAAAGAGTTATTAAAACAGAACAAATTAGATGTTCTAGTATATCAATGAGGATTTGATATCTGTTAGTACCTTGTTTTCAGGTTATCATGCAACGCTCGCAATAGCATGTATATTAGCGTGTAAAGTCTATGAGTTTAACCTTGAAAAGCATTGACTTTGGAGGCCAAACTCAATGTTATTGGCAGGTAAGAAAAAAATAAAAACGGCAAGATATCATCCATCCTGCCGTTTAGTGTTGATAACTTTCTGTGGTTTAGCTATATATGCAAATTTGAAAAAATTAAACTACAGCGTTATTTTTTGTTCTTTTCATAATAGGCTCTCATTTCCATTAAGGTAGCCCCCGATGTTTGTGAAGTAAGCTGCGTGCTTCCAACTGGTGCCAAAGCCCAGTTGGGTCCAAAGAGCATGACCTTCTTATTGACACCCTTGCTCCACAACACTTCTGCGTTGTTGTACAAGAAGGTTGTGAATTTCTTGGCATAAGCAGCATTCAAGTTGGGTTCCAAAACCAACTGTGTGAAGTATCTCATGAAGATACCTTTGAACAAACCGCCATCGCCTTCACCCTCGTTACGCAATATATTATTGCCAATATCAATCATCGAGGCGTTGCTGATGCAGTAATAAGCCGCTTTGCGGGCATCGTTCAAGTAAATGTCGTCGCCGGTGAGCTTGTACAGCTCGTAAGCAGCACCCACGAACGTTCCTTGATTGTAGCTCAGGGTCATGGTGTTCAGTTCGCCTGTTTTCGCGTTCAGGTTGTCATAAACGGCACCCGTAGCTTGATTGAAGAGGGCTTGTTTTTCCCAGTCGTAGATTTTTTTAGCCCAGTTTAAATCATTCTCATCCTTTGTTGTCTGGTATAACCGAGCTGCCAAAATGGCTGCCGGGCCGTTAGAACAAGCATTCTTGCTATGCTGGTTTCGTTGTCGTTCCCAGGCGATGCCACCTTCTCCCAGCTCGTTCCATCCGCTCTTTATCCATGTCCAAAGCTCTTTGGTGGCGTCGAGATATTTGTTGTCTTTCGTCGCTTCGTAGAGGCGCAACATGGTGAGTGCAATCCATTCGGAATCATCATAAAAGTCGTTTAGATAATTACGTCCAGGATTGGAGAAGTTTGCTGCTTTAATACCATCGAACCATTGGTCGAACAACTGTGAATACTTGGCGTCTTTCGTACGCAGATAGGCGTCGATGACCGCATCCATGGCATGCGCCTGTGGCCAGTAATTATTATCGTGACCGAGCTCAAAGCGGTCGGCGTGATATACAAAATGATGATTTTTCTGATCCCAGAAGTGCTTGATGAGCGATGACGTTGCACTGTCGGCAGCTGCGTTCCAATCAATAGTATATTGATCACGTCCATACGTGTATTCATCTTCGATGTCAGAACACGACTGCCATATTGATGCTCCTAACACGAACAGGAATAAATATAGAAATGTTTTTTTCATTTTATGCTTATTTATTGTCAATGAGTGGGGTAGAGGAAGAGCCTGCCAGCTTGTGCAGTTGGCTGGTTGAATGTCAACCATGTTAATAGCTCGTCCTCTACCTCTTTCCATTATTGTGCTATCTCTACAGTGTGACGGTATGCACCATCGCCATTAAGGTAGACTATGAACTTTGACTTGTTACCAGTCTTCTCCGTGTCAAATTTGTCTTGAAGCTTCCACTTTTGATCCCATTGTGAAGGTCTGTATTCTTTCATTTCGTAGTATGAATCAGCTTCGGCGTCTCCAGGAGCACTATCAAGTCCGGCGTTGGTGGGACCCCAATGGACGGTAGACCGCACGCCATCTTTTTCGAGCACCATTTCAAATTTGTAACGCTGATCACGTCCCCAACCTTCTTGTTTGAATGGTGTAGCCCCCGAACCGCTCCATGTGCCGTTACCTTGGTATGCCAAAGCTATGGTCACGGCATTGCTAGGACTGAAGAAGAAACCTACACTCTCTACCTTAGAAAGCTTTGCTGTAGCGATAGAGAAGTCGAGATTGATGCGATACACACCCGTTTCGGCTACTGTAGCCGTACCCAACGTAGCATTGCTCTCTTTCAGAGTAGTGCCGTCAATGAAGAATTTTCTGGGTTCATCTTTCTTGTTGTCAACAAAATAATAGGGTTTACCGGCTTCCAATTTGGTGAAAATCTCGAATTCACCACTCTTCGGTGCCGAGAATGCCAATGCCTTGTTCACGTCGTTGTGGCCTTCAGAACCTTCGCCGGTGATGAATAGTTGAGTCGGAATTTCTGCAAAACCCAACAGACGAGTAATCTTGATAGTTCGCACTTCTGTGCTGGTTGCCTGATTGATGCCACGTGATGATACAACCGTCCACTTCAAGGTTCCGGTCTCACCACTTCCCAATCCGGCCAACGATGCAATCTTGTCAAGGTTCTTGTGACTAATGGTTGCATAATTGCGAGAGCCGTTGTTGTCAGAAGTAATGCGGTAAACAGGCGTGGAGAAATCGCCATCCTCTTTGGCGAACAACACTTCGTACAGTGGTGTGTTACCGTCTTCGGCCAAGGCCGAAGACCATTCAAAGAAGGTTGTTGCCGTTTCAGAAGCTTTCAGTTGTACGGTCTGTCCGTCTTTTGGTGACATGAGTTGCTTGACAGCTGTAACGTTTACATCTTTATACTCCATGTCTTCTGTACATGACGTGCCTATAAAAAGGGCACTGATCATCAGCAGGGATGAAAATATTTTTGTTTTCATAATTTTGTATGTATTATCTTTATTCTTGTTATTAGTTAGCATATCCGGGATTGTTTGGCTTCAAGTTTGGATTGATGTCCATTTGTGACTGAGGCACAGACCATAGGTAGTCACGTGCATCGAGGAACTGATAATTGTCCAAACGAATGTAGGTGTTGTTGGTTCCGTATCTGGCACCATGCATGTACCCATTGAGATATTCGGTTCCGGCCTTCCACCGCTTGATGTCAAACCATCTTAAACCTTCTAAGGCAAGCTCTGAACGACGTTCTACGCGCACCGTCTGTCGCATTTCTTCCTGTGACTGTTCTGCTGGGAAGTTAAGAGCTTTTGGCTTTGTAAAGCCGGCTCGTTCGCGGATGGGACGAATGGTTTTGTTCCAAACATCGGCTGTCATCTTTCCTTGTTCGTTCATGGCTTCTGCATACATCAAGAGTACGTCGGCATAACGCATGGTAATAATGTTCAAACCTGATGCCATACCCGCTTCGTGATGCTTGTCATAGTATTTTCGAACATAGTAGCCTGTTGCCGAAGAGTTGCCCGTGAGTCCTTTGTATCCATCGGGTGTGTTCTTCTTAGGATTGGTGTAGATAATCTCACCTACAGAGCCATCCTTAATATTTCCACTCCAGTCGTACCCATCGTAGATAACGGTTCCTGTGAGACGTGGGTCGCGATTGACATAAGGACTAGCCCCGTTGTAGGTCTTAGAACTGCTGATAGGATCCCCGTCGAGTGTGATGAAGTTGTCTACAAGTTCTTGTGTCGGAGCCGTAGAGATGACGCGGGCATCTTTAGAGAGAGGAGCCATATCATTCATCTCACCCCATGTGCGGGTAGAGGGAACATAAGCACAGTCCATAATGACCTCTGCGTTGTATTCATTCTCGCTCTCGAACAATCCACTGAAGCTAGGGAACAATTTGTAAGTTCCATGACTTCCATCTATAATCTGTCCGGTATACTTTTCTACATTAGCCCAGTCGTTGTCATAAAGGTAGACACGTGCTTGGAGCATCAATGCGGCAGCCTGGGTGATTTTGCCATTTTCCTCTACAGAAAGTTGGTCACGGGTGGGCAAGTATTGCATGATGTCGTCCAGTTCTTGATGAATGAATTCGATGACCTTTGCACGTGGTGTGCGACTGATGGTGTTCGCTTCTTCCAACGTAATGTCCTTGGTGAAAAAGGGAATGTCACCATAGAAATTAGTCAGACGAAAGAAGAGTGACGCACGGATGAATCTGGCTTGTGCCTTCATGTTGTTCTTCACAGCTTCCGGTGCATCCAAATTATCGATGTTTTCCAAGATGACATGAGTGGTCTTGATACCTCCATAGAGATTACTCCATTCGTTGGCAAAGATGGAGGTGGCTGGGTCAGCGATACCATTGCGAATGGTTCGTTGGTCAGTGAATCCACGTCCTTGGAACACATTGTCGCTCAAAGCTTCGTCTTGCCACATTTTTCCGGCACTGTACAACTGGTTGTATGCCATATTGAGCATGTACTGTGCCTTATCGATTGATGTCCAGAAGGATTTGTTTGTGTAGCTGTTTGTTGGCTCGTTGTCCATTCCGTTGCAACCAGCCAGTATGAAGACAGCTATAAAGCATGTTATCAAATATTTTATTTTCTTCATTTTCGTTCCTCCAAATTAGAATTCAATATCTAAACCAAAACCATAATACTTCAGCGTAGGGTAGTTGCGCCCGCTATTTGCACCGCCATTTCTCATCTGGTTGTTGAACTCAGAAGACTCTGGGTCGATGAATGAACAGCTACTGAACGTAAAGAGGTTTTGCCCAGTGACATATACTCTTAGTTTCTGCATTGACAGCTTATCTGTCCAAGCCTTAGGCAATGTGTAACCTAGTGTGATGTTTTTCAAGCGAAGGTAGGCACCATTGAGCAAGTACATATCTGATCCTAAACGGAAATTATTGGCAGTAGAGGTAGATCCAGGTGCGCTCAACCGAGGATATTTTGCATCTGTATGGGTTGGAGTCCAATAATCAAGCTGGTGTTTGAAAATCACATAAGAGTAATTAGAGTGGAAGGGTTCGAGCAATTCCCCACGTACCACCATGTCACGTTTGCCTACACCTTGTGCAAAAAGGCTGAAGTCGAATCCTTTCCAAGCAACTGCGTAGTTGAAACCGAAGGTGTAGCGTGGGAATGCATTACCCAGTATGAATCGGTCTTTGGGGTCGATGATGCCATCGTTGTTGCGATCAACATATTTATTGTCACCAGGCTGTACAGTTAAGCCTACAGGTAGGGCTGAGGCTTCTATCTCTTCATAACTTTTGAAGAATCCGTCAGTGCGGTATCCATAGTATGATCCCAAAGGAACACCTACACGTTTAAGAATATAAATTTCGTCGGCCTGTGTAATCTGTTCTTCATTGGGAAATTTTTCCAACTTATTGAAGTTGTCCCCAATGTTTGCCATAAAGTTATGAACGAAATCACCTGACTGCAATCGATAGTTCAGTGCCAGCTCCCATCCACGGTTGCTTACCTCCCCAAGATTATCCATGTTTTGGACGGTTCCGTATACAGAAGGAACAACCGGCTTCATCAAGATGTCAACCGTACGCTTGTTGAAGTAATCGAAAGAAACCGTCAAGTTGTTTTTGAAGAATGTGGCATCAAAACCAAGATTGAAGGTTTTTGTCCGTTCCCATTTCAGCTTATCAGTACCAAGCACAAAGCCAGCTCCGGTTACATCTTTGTTGTTATAAGCATACGTATTGTTATACATGTTGTAAATGGTGTATCGGTCATAAATTCCGATGGTTTGGTTTCCCAGGACACCATAAGACCCTCGAATCTTCAAATCGCCCACATGGTCTTGATAGCTCTTCATCCATTGTTCGTCAGAGATTCTCCATCCCAAGGACAGTGATGGGAAAAATCCCCAACGATAGTCTTTGGCAAACTTGGAAGAGCCGTCGTATCTGAAGTTAATCTCAGCATAATAACGTTCCCGATAGTTATAAGCCAGGCGGCCCAATACGGATGTAATACTAGTTCTCCTCATATCTTCAGGGAAGACATGAGAACCATTACTGGTTGTAATCTCTGCCTTGTCACTGGCAGAGGTACCCAGATCGGCATTGGCATAGTCTATTCTGACCTGGTTTCCGCGACCTGTCTCCGACTCATTGGTAGCACCCAACAATGCACTTATATTGTTATCACCGAAACTTTTGTTATAATCTAGCAACAACTGCGAGTTAATCATATACGAATCATAATTCCAGTTTTCAGTATAGTTCTTATCATTACCGTAACGCGATGGCTTCTCCTGGTCGGCACTATAATAATAAGGTACCCTCAATGTGCGGGTATAACGTGATTGTCCGGCAACGTCAACGCCCAAAACGCCACGTAGTTTCAATCCGTCAATAATTTTGTATTCTGCATTGAGATTGGCTACAAAATCGTTATTGCGGTATTTGTTAGTTCCGCCAGCCTCAAGGTTACCCAATGGAGTAAACTCGGTGAGGTAGCTGTTTAGCAAATATTTTCCGTCAGACTTCAATTTGTTATAATAGTAAGGAGGAACGCGTGTCGCATCAATTTCCAGGCTTCCACCAGTAGTAGACACGCTGTTGTTGCGCGTAAATGCCAGCAAGGCCTGAATTTTGAAGCGTCCAATTTCGGTTGTAATGTTCGAACGTAAGTTATAACGTTGTATGCCAAAAGCATCATTCCCCACATAGTTGCTTTCCTGATCGTAGTAACCCAGACTTACCATGTAAGTGGTTTTCTGGCTACCACCTGAAACACTTAAGTTATGGCTCTGCTGCAAGGCTGTACGGAAAATTTGATTCATGAACCAATTTTCCTCTTCTCTGTGTTCGTACAGATCACGAATCTGTGCTGGAGTGAACTCTGGTGTCATACCCGAGTTGGTCAATGCCAGATTCTTTAGCGTGGCATTTTGGTAACCTTTTACAGGCGTGAACAGAATGTCAGGGTCTTCCCAACCTACTGCTGTGTTCAATCGAACACGCGTAGGCTCATTGATTCGCCCCTTCTTAGTGGTAACCAGAATAACACCATTGGATGAACGAGATCCATAGATGGCAGCGGCACCAGCATCTTTTAAGATAGAGATGTTCTCAATGTCATTAGGGTTCAGGTCATTCAAGCTGCCTTCATTAGTCACCAGTCCATCGATGACAATCAATGGAGAGTTGCTGTTGGTGGTGCTGATACCACGCACGTTCAGGTTGGTGTTCTCCCCATTAGGGTTATAGCTCTTACGTTGAATGATTAAGTTGGGCGCAGCACCTTGTAAAGCTTGTGTGACATTAGCCACAGGCTTGTTTTCTAAGATGTCGCTTTTCACCTGGTCAACCGCACCCGTAATGCTGCGTCTAGTAGTGGTGCCATAACCAATGACCACCACTTCGTCTAATATTTTCTTGTCTTCCTTTAGGGTGATTTGCAGATTTTTACGTCCTTCAATGTTAATTTCCTGCTCGATGTACCCGACATAGGATATCTGCAACTTTCCTTGTGATGATGCATTGATTTGGAAATGACCATCGATATCGCTCACGGCACCCTCATTACTGCCTACCACCTTGATGGTAGCCCCGATAATGGGTTCGCCGTTCACATCGACAATTGTTCCTTTTACAAGCTGATTGTTGTTTTGTTGCATATCACTGATGATCAGTGAGTTCCGTGTTCCACTATTTAGCTCAACCTTTTCAAGGCTGTTCTTTTCCAGTCCTGTGTCCATTGTTGCAAACGCATTGGGACTGATAGAGAATAGCGAAACGCTCAACAACAAGTACAGCTTACTGCCTTGCTTGCTTTTCATTTGTTTGCTTTTAAATTAAAATTGTTAGACTTATATGATTGTTATGCTTTTGACTACACTGTTATGAAGTTGATTTGAAATCAATTTCTAGTTTAGTTCGTTATCTAGTTTATGCATCTAGTAATAGCTTCTCCGAAGTCATTTGTCACAAATGTCCTAGAATAGTAGTGATGCAAAATTAAAATAAAAAGTTGATAAACAGAAATAAATAGTTGATTTTAAGTTCAAACTCCAGCGGTTTTCACTAATGAAGCATGGTCAAGGATTCAAAATTTGTAGGAGATAAATATGTCGTCGAAGATTTCTTGCTAACGCTTTTCATTTGTGGGCTGGATGAAAGAATAACCAGTATATATGATGAATTATCTTGATAACGAACGCTTTATTCTTTGGCGTATTTGCAAACAGTCATGTATGCGATTGCAAATACGCCAAATATGAGCGATTTGTTTATAGGACTGTTAACCAATGAGTTGCTATCATAACAAAGATTTTCTGACCTATTTTTTCAAACTGTTTAAGCTCAAAAACATTGTTTTTGGCGTGCAATTAGCATGCTTTTGCTATCCAAGAGCATGTTATTTGACCAATTAAGTGATATCTTTTATCGAATAAACTCATGGCTTTTGTGCTATAAAATCGATTTTGAATGAAAATAATAGACGGTATGCTTTCTGTCAGCCTATTGATTTTTTCTAGATTGAAAGTTTTTAATTGCCATTTTTAGGCAATAATTTGATAAAAAAAGTGAACAAACCTGAGTGCGATAATCTCTTTAACGATGTTGGCTGTGGTGTAGTAAAGGCTTGTTTAAAAAGTAATGGAAGTTACTTGATGGTTAGGCTAATCTTAGTTGATAAGTATGGGCAATTTGGCGTGTCAACCGCTCATCTCATTACAGTTTAATCAAAGTTAGTGAAACTAATTTAGCATATAAGCCATTCTGAAAAATGATTGTTTGATGATGGAGTTTACATCTTGCAGAATGACTTATATGCTAAATTAATTTCACAAACGGTGATATGTAAGTTTATCTCATCCGCAGCAGAACAGAACAATGAGCTGGGCTGTGAAGATGCGGAGGAACATGCTTAACGGATACACGGTGGAATAGCCCGTGGATGGTGCGTCGTGCGAACAAACTTGATTGGCGTATGCCAGGGCAGGTGGATCGGTATAAGTACCTGCTATCATGCCCATAATGGTGAAATAGTTGAATTTATACTTCAAACGGGCAATGGTGCCGACAATAAGAATGGGAATGACGGTAATCAAAACGCCTGTGTAGACGTACTTCAATCCGTCACCTTGAACAACGGTGTTGACAAATCCATCTCCGGCTTTGATACCCACACTGGCTAAGAAAAGAACCAAACCAATCTCGCGCAGCATCATGTTGGCCGACGTTGTGGTATAGGTCACAAGCTTCATTCTATAGCCATAGCGCCCAATCAAGATAGCGATGATCAGTGGACCGCCTGCAAGTCCCAATTTCAAGGGAACAGGCATGCCAGGAATGGCTATTGGGAAACTACCAAAGAGGATTCCAATAAAGATACCAATGAAGATGGTTGCGATGTTAGGTGCGTTGAGTCGTCGCATGGAGTTGCCCATCATACGTTCTACGCGATTGACGTTTTCTTCATGTCCTACCATCATGATACGGTCGCCTACGTGCAGGTGAAGGTCGTGACTGGCAAACAAGTCGATACCCTGACGGGTGATTCTTGTGATGTTAACACCGTAAATGCTGGAGAAATGCATCTTGCCCAGTACCTTTCCATTCATCGACGGATTTGTGATGACTACTCGTTTAGAAATCATAGGTTGTTTCTTTTCTTCTTCAACCCAAGGCAACTCTGCAACATGTCCGAAGCTCTTGATGACTTCAGCGTCTGACTCAGCACAAACGATGAGCATCTCGTCGCCTTTGTGCACCACAGTTTCGCCATTAGGTATCTGGATGATGTCATCGCGTTTCAGTCTTGAACAGACGAATTCTCGATTCAGGAATTCAGCAATCTCTTGTAATGATCGTCCTTCAACGTATGAGTTGTCTACGCTAAGACGAATTTGGCATGGCTTGACAGACGTGTTTTCTTCTTCTGCTTGCATCAGTTTGTCCTCTTCTTCATTCAAGTTTATTTTGCAAATGAAGCGTATGGCGATGGTTGCAGCGATGATACCCAACACGCCAAGGGGATAAGCGCAGGCATAGCCACTGGCTATTTGTGGCACGTCACCAGTTGTAAAAACAGAGGTGAGCGCCTCGTTAGCAGCTCCCAAGCCAGGAGTATTGGTTACAGCGCCATAAAGCGTACCTACCATCATGGGCAGATTGGTCACTTCAGAGGTGTCGAAAAAGATGAAATAACAGGCAAACATCACGGCGATGTTGAGCAAAACTGCCGTTGTAGTAAGCATATTGAGGGTGATACCGCCACGCTTGAAACTTTCAAAAAAGCCTGGACCTACTTGTAATCCGATACAGAAAACGAATAGAATCAGACCAAAATCCTGAATGAATGTCAGCAGACTGACAGGTGCGGTGAATCCAATGTGCCCTGCAACAATGCCTGCAAATAGCACGAAGGTAACGCCCAAAGAGATGCCACCTATCTTAACTTTTCCCAATAAAACGCCAACAGCGATGACACTTGCGTAGAGTAAAACAATGTGCGCAACCGACTCGTTGTTGGTAAACAATGCAATGATCCAGTCCATTTTTATGGTTTAATAATTAATAACTGCGAGCGATAATGACACGATGTTTAGCAGGTTTACCTGAAACCATGTCTATACCAGGTGTTTGTTCAAAGCCAAATGGGACACAGCGAATGGTTGCTTGTGTCTCTTCTTTAATCCTTGCTTCGGTCTCTTCGGTTCCATCCCAGTGACAAAGGAAGAATCCGCCATCTTTTATCTTCTCTTTAAACTCATCGTAGTTATCGCATTCATAAATATGAGCGTCACGATAATCTTTGGCTTTCTGCAGAATGTTTGCTTGAATGTCGTCAAGCAACTTGTGGATGTAATTGGTCAACCCTTCAACAGGGATGGTTTCTTTCTCCAAAGTGTCGCGACGCATCACTTCAATGGTGTTGTTCTCAAGATCTCTGCCACCCATAACCAGGCGCACAGGGACACCTTTTAACTCGTAATCTGCAAACTTGAATCCAGGACGTTTGTTGTTGCTGTCATCGTATTTCACGGTGATGCCGAGCTTTTTCAAGTCATCTATAAACGGATTCAGCTTATCAGCAATGGCTTTGAGTTGCTCCTCATTCTTGGCAATAGGAATGATGACAACCTGAATGGGGGCGAGACGTGGAGGCAACACCAAACCATTGTCATCAGAGTGGGTCATGATCAAAGCGCCAATCAGTCGTGTAGATACGCCCCAACTTGTCGCCCATACATACTCTGGTTTGTTCTCCTTATTCAAATAGGTGACATCAAATGATTTGGCAAAGTTCTGACCCAAGAAATGACTGGTTCCGCTCTGCAATGCCTTTCCATCTTGCATCATGGCCTCAATGGTATAAGTATCCAGGGCCCCTGCAAAGCGTTCGGTCTCGCTTTTCACCCCTTGCACCACGGGAACGGCCATCCATTGTTCTGCAAAGTCGGCATATACCTTGAGCATTTTCTGTGCTTCTTCTTCAGCTTCCTCACGCGTTGCATGGGCAGTGTGACCCTCCTGCCATAAAAATTCTGATGTTCTCAGAAATGGACGTGTACGCATTTCCCATCTCATGACATTGCACCACTGGTTGCACATCAATGGCAGGTCGCGCCAAGACTGTATCCAGTTCTTGTACGTATTCCATATAATGGTTTCTGAGGTAGGGCGGATAATCAGCTCTTCTTCCAGTTTTGCAGCGGGATCTACTTCCACGCTGTCGCCTGTCTCTGATGATTTAAGTCGATAGTGGGTAACAACCGCGCATTCTTTCGCAAACCCTTTCACATGTTCAGCCTCGCGACTCAGAAATGATTTGGGTATTAAAAGAGGGAAATAGGCATTTTGTGCACCTGTTTCCTTAAACATCTTGTCCAACTGTTGCTGCATTTTTTCCCAGATGGCATAACCGTATGGCTTGATGACCATGCAGCCACGCACTGCCGATTGTTCAGCCAGGTCGGCCTTAACAACCAAATCATTATACCACTGACTATAGTTTTCAGACCTTTTGGTCAAATCTTTTAATTCTTTTGCCATGTTATCTTGATGAATAGTTATTTACTTCTACAATAGGGAAATTCATATTACATTTTAGTGATATCCCTTTTGACCATAAGTTTGTATTGCTTAAATTTGTCGCAAAATTACAAAAAATTGTTGACTTGGGCATGATAATGCAATAAAAAGAATTATCTTTGCAACTATAAATATAAACACAAAACTGAGTGATTATGAAGAAAATGAAATTTATGACATTGGCTCTTTGCCTTTTAACCGTCTTTAGTTGTTCCACAAAACAGGGAACTGGAGCTTTGGCAGGTGCTGGCGGTGGTGCCGCTTTAGGAGCCATTATTGGTAAAATAGCAGGTAACGCTGGCGTTGGTGCTGCCATCGGTGGCGCGGTAGGTGCAGGTGCAGGTGCTATGATTGGCCGTCACATGGACAAGGTAGCGCAAGAAACAGCAGCACAAGTAGAGAATGCTAAGGTAGAAGAGGTGAAAGACAAAAACGGCCTTGACGCCGTGAAGGTAACCTTTGACAGCGGCATTTTGTTCGCCAGCAGCAAGGCTAATTTAAATCAAACCAGCAAGAATGAGTTGGCTAAGTTCTCTACCGTTTTGAAGAAAAACAAGGATTGTCATATTGATGTTTATGGACATACCGACTCAACAGGCAACGACGGCATCAATATACCATTGAGCAACGACCGCGCCCGCAGCGTAGTGAACTATCTCAAGAGCTGTGGCGTTCCGTCCAGCCAGTTCCAGAATGTGGTAGGACAGGGCAGTACACAACCCGTGGCCGACAATCGTACCAAGGCAGGACGTCAGCAAAACCGCCGCGTTGAGGTGTTCCTCTATGCCAGTCCGGCTATGGTTGAAGCTGCAAATGCTGGAACTCTTAACTAATATATTTTTAGGTAAATATCATAAGGGGTGCTACAAGGTACCCCTTTTTCGTTGAAACATGAAGAAAATCGCATCATTTTTCCGTTGGGCTATTATACTCTTTTTGGCAACATCAATCCTCACTGTTGTCGCCTACCGGTTCATACCCGTCTACATAACCCCCTTGATGGTGATTCGATGCTTCGAGAAAGGCGAGCTCAAGATGCATCACCATTGGGTGCCAATGGACAATATTTCACGACACATGCCTGTTGCCGTGATGGCCAGTGAGGACCAACGATTCTTGTTGCACCATGGTTTTGACTACAATGCCATCGAGAAAGCTGCGGTTCATAACATCAAAAACAAGACGGGAAAGAAGCGCGGAGCAAGTACGATTACGCAACAAACGGCAAAAAACGTTTTTCTTTGGCCCGGCCGTTCGTGGGTCAGAAAAGGTTTTGAAGTTTACTTCACCGCACTCATCGAGTTGATATGGAGCAAACAACGCATCATGGAGGTGTACTTGAATTCCATCGAAATGGGGGACATGATTTATGGAGTGGATGCCGTAGCACGCTATCATTTCGATAAAACGGCCAGTGATCTGTCGCGATCAGAATGCGCACTCATCGCCGCAACGCTGCCAAACCCCATTCGATTCAGCAGCAAAGCCCCCAGTGGGTATGTCCGGTTAAGACAAAGAAAGATAGAGCATGAGATGAAATTCATTCCATCATTCCCAAAAGAAGGAGAGGATATTGATCCAAACACCACCAAAGGAGGTATCTACCACAAGAAAAGATGAAAGATTTATTGTCGCAATTAAACCAAGAACAGCGCTTGGCTGTTACTTATAACGACGGTCCACAACTGGTTATCGCAGGTGCTGGGTCGGGCAAGACGCGTGTGTTGACTTACAAAATAGCTTATTTGGTTCAACAAGGCATGCAGCCATGGTCTATCTTAGCTTTGACGTTTACCAACAAAGCGGCTAACGAGATGAAGCAGCGCATCGCACAGTTGGTTGGGCAAGAGACAGCCAGGCACATCCAAATGGGGACTTTTCACTCCATTTTTTCTCGCATTTTACGCATCGAGGCCGATGCCATTGGCTACACTTCGGGCTTTACCATCTATGACGAAAGTGATTCTCGGTCGTTGCTCAAGTCCATCATCAAGGAAATGGGGCTCGACGACAAGCAGTACAGGCCAGCCAGTGTACATGCCATTATCAGCAAAGCCAAAAACCAACTCATCATGCCTCGTGATTATTCCAGTAGGTCTGAATTCATGAATCGCGACCGAAACAGTCGCATGCCCGAGCTTCATTCTGTTTACGAGGCTTATGTACAGCGATGCCGTAAGGCTAATGCCATGGACTTTGACGACTTGCTTGTTCTGACCCACCAGTTGCTGAAAGAGCATGAAGACATCCGACAGAAATATTGCGAGCGCTTTCAGTATGTGCTGGTTGATGAATATCAGGACACCAACTACGCACAGCAATGCATCGTATGGCTGCTAACCAAAGAGCATCGTCACATCTGCGTGGTGGGCGATGACGCGCAAAGTATCTACGGATTTCGTGGAGCCAACATCGATAACATCTTGGATTTCCAACAGATATACGAAGGTTCGCGCCTCTTCAAGCTTCAACAAAATTACCGATCTACACAGAGAATCGTGCAGGCAGCCAACAGTTTGATTAAGCACAACGAACGGCAGATACCCAAAGATGTGTTCAGTGAGAAAGATGAGGGGGAAAAGATTATTTTTAAACCCGTTTATTCGGACAAGGAAGAGGCATTCGTGGTTTGCAAGGACATCAAGCGTATTGCCAAACAGGATAACGCACCCTACAGCGATTTTGCCATCTTGTACCGAACAAACGCACAAAGCCGAAGTTTCGAGGAGGAGATGCGAAAGCAAAACATTCCATACCGAATCTATGGCGGTTTGAGCTTTTATCAGCGCAAGGAGATTAAAGACATTATCGCTTATTTTCGTTTGGTCGTCAATCCTGACGATGAAGAGGCTTTCAAGCGTATCATTAACTATCCAACCAGGGGTATCGGGAATGTAACTATCCAAAAGATAGCCGACTCGGCTCGCAACCATGCAGTGAGTTTCTGGCAGGTCATATCCAATCCTGCACAATATCTCCAGGAGCTGAACCAAGGCACACTTGGCAAAATCAATCGATTTAAAGAACTCATAGAGGGATATATCTTAAAAGCCTCTAACACAGATGTATATCAGTTGGGCAATGAGATTATGAAGACAAGTGGATTCATTGCCGACATCTATTCCAATAGCGATCCAGAAGGACTTGCCCGACAAGAAAATGTAGAAGAGCTGTTGGCGGGTATGCAAGATTTCTGTGAAAGCAAGAAAGAAGAGGGTAGAGAAAACGAAATTTATCTCACCGACTATCTTCAGGAGGTTGCTTTGCTCACTGATTTGGACAGCGATGATGGTGAGGGGAGTAGGGTGTCACTGATGACTGTGCATGCCGCCAAGGGACTGGAGTTTCCCACCGTCTTTATCGTTGGACTGGAAGAAAACATATTTCCAAGTCCCCTGTCGATGGGCTCGATGCGGGAGATGGAGGAAGAACGCCGTTTGCTCTATGTGGCCATCACCCGGGCAGAGAAGCATTGCATCATGACGAGTGCCAAAAACAGGTGGCGGTTCGGAAAGATGGAGTTTGATACGCCGAGCCGATTCATCAAGGACATCGATCCGAAGTTGATGGTGGTAGAGAGCGAGTCAGATGAATTTGGTCTTCAAGCTACCAAACATTCAGGCTTCGACCGCCGTTCCTCCTCCGGCTATGGTCGTGAATATTCGTCTGACGTTCCTTATATTGGTAGAAACACGTGGGGTGAGGGAGAGTTTAGAACGAATGACAGGATGCAGAACTCACGTCCGGTGGCGAGTCAATTCCGGGCTGATGCGAAGCCAAAAATCACCACTCCGCGTCGTGCCGAGACTGCCGTTGATCCCTTTTCAGAATCGTTCAAGCACCGCTTGCAGCAAGCTGGTGGCAATTTAAAAAAGGTTTCAGAAGCTATTAGTCATGGGGGCCGTACACTCCCAGATGCTGGATCCACAGCGCACGCTGGCTCTTTGCAAGAGGGCAGCGTCATCGAGCACCAACGGTTTGGTGTGGGTACTGTGCTGAAAATCGAGGGTACCGGTGAAAATCAGAAGATTACAGTTGAGTTTAAGAACTCGGGAACCAAACAACTTCTAATCAAGTTTGCCCGGTTTTCCATTCTAAAATAATTATTCTCCGTCTGAGCCATCTTTCTATCTTCCCGATCCTATACATGGAATGGATGATAATTGATAAAATGATGAGCCTGTCTGATTTGTCTGATAATCTGACAAAAAAAAGGCCATTTTTAATCTTTAAACCAGAAAAAAATCAATAGGCATACGGGGTGCAACGAATCGTTTCGTTTGAAAGCGTAACGGCGTTTTCACGGTAAACACATTGCTATTGTGCTGTTGAAAAAGGGATTGATGCTGATAGATGCATGCTTTTATGAACCAAGTACCATGCAATTGAAGGCCAAGAGCATTGAGTTTAGGCCTTTAAAGCTATGCTATTCGGAATCAAAAGCGTGGAGATTGGTTTGGAAATTATGTGATGATTTCGCAATAGGTTGTGCTTCAATGAGATAATGTAGTGCGCCATATTTCGCTTATTTGCGACATGCGGACAGTTTGCTTGTTCACAAGCGAAATATGAACGGGGTATTGTCAAGAAAATTCAGCATAGACGAAGGTTGTCAACATCATTCAATATCCATGGTGAGATTCGTGGATGGACGCCATAACTTTCCTTGCCATGTGTTCCGTTCAACCATTCTTTGGGTCAACAAATTCATCCATTCGTATGGCTTCAGTCCCCATTTGGGCGCAACGACTCGGTCGGCTGGTGACATGCTGACAAAGCGTTCGAGTATTAAATCACTTCGAAGACGCTCTATGTAGCGGATAATAACGTCAAGATATTGGTCTACCGTGTAGGTGTGGAATGGGGCTTCGGCGTACTGTTGAGCCAGTTGCGTGTGCCGTATCACCTGCATTTGGTGAATTTTCAGCACATCGATGGGCAGCGACGAGATGATGGGAGCCTGCGCAATGCTGTCTTCGGCCGACTCGCCCGGCAGCCCGATGATGACGTGTGCGCCAGTCAGGATGCCCCTATCGTGCGTCTTTTCGATGGTCGCTTTGCTGCATTCAAAGGTGTGTCCTCGGTGAATGCGTTGCAGTGTGTCATTGTTGGTCGTTTCTACACCATATTCTATTAAGAGAAAAGTCTGCTTGTTCAGTTGTTCCAAATAGTCCAACAGCTGGCCGCTCATGCAGTCGGGACGTGTTCCTATGACGATGCCCACGATGTCATCCACCAGCAACGCCTCCTCATACATGCGCTTGAGCGATTCGATAGAAGCGTAAGTATTGGTGTAAGCTTGGAAGTAAGCGAGGTATTTCATGCCGTGATACTTGCGTGAGAAGAACGCCTTTCCATCTTCCAACTGTTCTTGTAAGGTCTTCCTGGGGTCGCAATAGGAGGGATTGAACGCTCGGTTGTCACAGTAAGTGCAGCCACCTGTTGACAGTTTGCCATCCCGGTTGGGACAGGTAAAGCCTGCATCAATGGAAATCTTCTGCACCGGACCATCAAAATACGTGCGAATCCACGAGCCAAAGTCACGATATAATTGTTTCATTCACTTGCAAAAGTACGTAAAAATGCCTATCTTTGCAATCATTAGCATTAAGAAATCAAGCAGAATGAAAAAGATCATTTTAGGGATTATTGCATTATTGATGGCAACCTCAAACATCCATTCGACAAAACGAATCACGCTGAAAGCCATCCAAGATGGTGCCTTTGCGGCAGAGCGTTTGAGCGGAATCAAACCCATAGCGGGTACCGACCAGTATGCAAGAATTAGCAAAAACGGCAAACGTGTTGTCAGGTACTCGTTCAAGACGGGGAAGCAGACGGCGGTGTTGTTTGACGTGAACCATACGATGGGTTCGAAAATCGATTCGTTCGACGGGTACATCTTGTCGCCGGACGGTGCGAAAATGCTCATCCAGACCAAGACCGAGCGTATTTATCGCCGTTCGTTCAAGGCACAATATTATATCTATACCATTGCCAGTACAAAGTTGGAACCCCTTTCGGAGGGTGGACCACAGCAGGTTCCGGTGTGGTCGGCAGACAGTAGGCAGATTGCTTTCGTGCGCGACAACAACATCCATCTCATTAAACTCTTGTACGACAACGCTGAAAGTCAGGTTACGAAAGATGGTAAGTTTAATGAAATCATCAATGGAGTGCCTGATTGGGTGAATGAAGAAGAGTTTGGACACAATCTTTCGTTCTGCTTTAATGCCGATGGAACCAAAATCTGTTGGATCAAATACGACGAGTCTAAAGTGAAGAGTTATGCCTTGCAGCTTTTTAAGGGCATGCAACCCGAGCAGCATCAATACGCTGATTACCCGGGACTATATACCTATAAATATCCCAAGGCCGGTCAGGACAATTCTAAAGTGTCGGTGTGGAGCTATGATGTGAAGAGCCATCAAACCCGCCAGTTGCAGGTTCCGTTGGATGCCGATGGCTATGTTCCCCGCATCAAGCCAACGACTGATCCCAACAAGATTATCGTTTACACCTTGAATCGCCATCAGGATGAAATGCATTTGTATGCTGTTAACCCCTCGAGTACCGTGGCCACACTGTTAATCAAGGAGCGTGTTCCGAAGTATGTCAAAGAAGAAGCCATGGAAGGTGTTATCATTGGTGAGAACAGCATTTTGCTGCCCAGCGATCGGGACGGGTATATGAAGGGGTATCTGTATAACATGAACGGTCAGATGATTAGAACTATCGGGAATGGTCCCTATGACATTACCGCCTGGTATGGCTACGACGAAAAGACCGGTGATGTTTACTATCAGGCTGCCGCACTGAATGCTCACGACCGTCAGATTTATGTTTCGCATAAGAACGGTAAGACCGAAAGGCTGACGCAGCAACAAGGGTGGAACGTTGCACAGTTCTCTGGCGACTATCAGTATTTCATCAATACATGGAGCGATTACGATCATCCGTATGTATATACCGTTCGGGACAATAAAGGAAAGGTGATGTCCACGCTGATTGACAATGCTTCATTGCGGAAAAAAACAGCAAACTATGGTTGGACACCCAAGGAAACATTTTCTTTCACTACGTCTGAAGGCGTACAGCTGGACGGATGGATGGTGAAGCCCGCTCAATTCAATGCTTCTAAACAATATCCGGTTATCCTCTTTCAGTATAGCGGACCAGGCAGTCAGCAAGTGACCAACTCATGGAATGCAGGTTCCATGGGGCAGGGAGGTGCTTTTGATTATTACCTGGCACAACAGGGTTTCATTGTCGTTTGTGTTGATGGCAGAGGCACTGGTGGTAGAGGTTCTGAGTTCGAGAAAGTGGTTTATCAGCGGTTAGGTGATTTAGAATCCAAAGATCAGGTGGAAACAGCTCTGTGGCTTGGCAAACAGTCGTATGTGGACAAGAACCGCATTGGCATTTGGGGATGGAGCTATGGCGGCTTCAACACGCTGATGAGCATGAGCGAGGGGCGTGGCGTGTTCAAGGCTGGTGTTGCCGTAGCGCCTCCTACCAATTGGAAGTTTTATGACACGGTTTATACAGAGCGATACATGCGAACACCCAAAGAGAATCCCGATGGATATGCCGTTAACCCGATAGAGCGGGCGACGAAGCTGCATGGTGCTTTGTTGATTTGTCATGGTTTGGCCGATGATAATGTGCATCCGCAAAACACATTTGAGTATGCAGAGGCGTTGGTTCAGGCTGACAAAGACTTTAAAGAGATTTATTATACCAACCGCAATCATAGTATTTATGGCGGTAACACTCGCAATCACTTGATGCGGCAGATTGCAAACTTCTTTATTGACGAACTGAAATAACCCTATCGGGTGGTCTGTTGATTGAATGTTTGTAATCAGTAACGCCATGGCGTAGACATTTGTCTTATCGCCATGGCGTTACTGGTTAATGGATGAGAGGGAATGAACTATTCGCAAATTCCAGCTTCGAGCCATTGGTTGGCCAACGCTTGTGCGTCTTTGCGAGCCGTCTGTTCGTCTACATCATACTCTTGCGTGAGCAATTCTACCAAGTCGTCAACGGTAAAATCCTTGTCCTGGATGGCATTCCACAAGTAAGCTGAGGTTTCATTCATGGATATGATGTTACTGAAGTCGATGTTTTCTCTACCTTCTGCAACGATGACTTGCTCACCACAAACGTTGCGTAGATTAAATCCTGTTTTTGCTTTCATATTATTTTATTATTGTTTCTGATTAAATAGGGCCAAACAGCGGAATCCATATTCTTCTGTACACAGCCAACAGGTAGCGTCTGATGGGATAAAGTGCCATCCAAATGTGCGAATAGGTTCGCCATTTGATGCCGTTGGTCTTATCGAGTTTGGTGCGGCCTTTGCGGTAAAAGCCAATCGCATACCCATGTACGTCATTGACATGACACACCTCTGTGCCTAAGTTTCCATCTCCTCTTAGTGTCACCGTTTCTCCTTGAATCTTGATAATTCGGTGTAAGACATAATGCTTTGGGGCCGTTTCTGCTAAAACCGCATCACCCACTTGTATGTCTTTGGCTTTGGCCAAGAGTGCTTTGTCACGATTATCCTCAAGGAAAGGGCGCATGCTGAAGCCTTTCAATAGCAAAGTTACCGTATGTCCTTCGTTCAATAGCTTGATAACTTCAGGGAGAAACTTACGGTTTTCAATCTGCAACTCTTTAGCAGCAGGTTGATGACTATGCGTTTTTGGGGGATTTGAAGACATGGACACTCTCTTTTGCTATCTTCCTTTTTATTGTTTTGCAATAGCCTCATGGCAAACTTCGGCAGCCTCTTTGTTGGGAAGGCAGTGCAGAATGTAGATGCCAGTTGTTTCGATAATGTGGGTAACGGTGTCACAAATGCGGTTGAATATGTCTTTGTCCCATTTCATCATAGAGCATGAAACGAGCATGGAGGCAAACGCTTCGACAGGTTTTAGTGGCTCAATGCTGTTTGCACTGGCACGGTCTATTTGTGTAATGGCGCCCAATTTGGCTTTCACATTTCTATAACAAGGCGTCTTCCCACTCCATGGACTGCCATAAATATAGGGCTTGCCATCGATCATTCTGATGACGGGATTGTCATCGTTCATCAAGTCGCAGCCTTCAAGATATCGCAACCACATGCTCACTTGTGTGCTCTTTCCAGTCCCACTTTTGGCAATAAAGGCATACCCATATCCCGCCTGGCGAACCAATGAAGCGTGGATGAGGAGGGTTTCTTTACGGCTACCTGCAAAAGCAAAGATCAACATAAGTGCGTTACTCAGTCCAAAACAGCGCATGTTGTAGTTGCCATTGAGTGCACACTTGCAGTGTTTGAAGTCTTTATCGGTTTGTAGCATGCAGCAATCTGCACCCTTTACATTCTTAATAATATACTGGTAGCCGCCGTTGTCGAGTAAATCCACGGTGGTATCTCCATTCCCTGTTTCGAACTTTCTGATGAGTTCGCGCTTGTCTTTGGCGATGGGTTTTAGGTTGTCATCTACTGTCAGCTCAAAAAAAAGCTCATCATCTTCTCCGAATTTTTCACTTCTGAAAGGTTCAAAAGAAGGGATGAGATGCATACTGTTCTTCTGTGATGGATGAAAACTGATGCAGAGATGATGGTCAGCTATGGTGAAATAATTTGTTTGCAAGTCCATGAATGCCGGTTTTCTTCAGGTACGAATCTATTGTTTTGTATCTTTAGCTGCCGCAGGATGGTTCGTTTCAATGATTCCTTTCTCAGCCAATCTTTGTTTTCTTTTGGCTTGTTTCTTCGCTATCTTAGCCGCTTTTTTAGCCTCTTTGGCTTTCCTTTTAGCCGCTTTTTCTTGTTCCAAGTCGCTTGCCTGTGGCATTATGCCTTGATATCTGAAGTTTGTTGCTGTAATATATTTGATAGTATACTTTCCACTCTTCTCATATTTCTTCCGCATGGAAAGGTATTTTTTTTCTATTTTCTTCTGATCTTTGGCGAAAGTTGTGATGCAAGTGGGGTTAACAGCACCTATGGAACGTAGGTAATTTTGCAGTTGATAGGAATAATTCTCTCTGCTGAACAAGAAGTTTGATTTGCCAATATAGGCCGAATCAACGTATTGTATCTCCGTCATGTAGATGGTAGAATCGTTAAACGATGCAGCAAAACCAAACATGTGCGTGCCCGTTGATTCTTTTGCGGCATTGACATGCATGGAAATCACAATGGTGAAAATAATCAATAAGAGTTTTCTGACTTTCATTTTTCTAACTGTAAAGATGCTTTTTCAAAGGTGAAATAGCGTCTAAAAAAATAATCTTTTTACCTGTTTACACTCATCTGCCTAAGTAGGACTTAAGCTGTTTGCTCTTTGTATTTTGTCTGAGCCGTCGCAAAGCCTTCTCCTTGATTTGTCTAACGCGTTCGCGTGTGAGCCCAAATTTGTCACCAATTTCTTCCAGTGTCATCTCTCTTTGGTTGATGCCATAGAAGCATTCGATGATGTTCCGTTCACGTTCATTCAGGACATTCAATGCACTGGCTACCTCTTCTCGCAACGATTCCATGACCAACTCGTTGTCTGCCATGGGAGATTCTGTGTTAGGAAGCACGTCTAAGAGACTGCTATCCGCTCCTTCCATAATGGGTGCGTCCACAGAGATGTGCTTGCCATTGACTTTCATGGCCTCTACAATCTTGTCTTCTGGCAGGTCTATCTGGTCAGCTATCTCGTCAACATTTGGTCTTCTTTCGTGTTCTTGCTCGAATTTATTTAGAATCCGATTGATTTTGTTGACCGAGCCTACTTGATTCAAGGGAAGTCTTACTATTCTACTTTGTTCGGCTATAGCTTGCAAGATGCTTTGTCTAATCCACCAAACGGCATACGATATAAATTTGAACCCACGTGTCTCATCAAACTTTTCTGCGGCCTTAATCAGTCCCAAGTTACCTTCATTGATTAAATCAGGCAAACTTAAACCTTGATTCTGGTACTGTTTTGCCACTGAAACCACGAATCTCAAATTGGCTTTGGTCAACTTCTCTAATGCTTTTCGGTCACCTTTTTTGATGCGTTGAGCCAATTCAATTTCTTCTTCAATGGAGATTAGGTCTTCATGTCCAATCTCTTGAAGATACTTGTCGAGAGCAGCACTTTCCCGATTCGTAATTGATTTTGTGATTTTCAGTTGTCTCATTGTTGGTTTGGCCAATTTGATGGATAGTTGCAAATGTAATTGTTTTCAATGGAATGAACAAATTTTGTCCCATAAAAATACTTTTCTAATTCCGATTTTAGAACAAATGATGTTGTCTATGGAAAGTATGTATATAAAGAAGAAGAGAATGCATGTGTGGAAACTTGCATTCTCTTCTTATCTAAAATCTCTTTAGGGAAATTCTTAACTTTGTTTGAAAGCTTATGGATTCACCGTCACAGCAAAGTAGTCTCTCTTGCCTGATGGCCAGATGCCCTTGATGTAAAGCACGGGATCTTTACTTGTTGATGCCTTTTTTACGGCAGTTTGCAAGTCCTCTAATGACTTCATTGGCATGTCATTCACTTCCATAATGATGAAACCTTTCGAGATACCGGCCTCTTTTAGGGTGCCATTGTTAATCTTGATTACTTCCAATCCGTAGCTGGTGTGCATCTGTTGCTTCTGTGCTGAGGTTATTTCTCTGAAGTTGCCCCCAAGCACATCGAGGTCTGCCACCTTGACAATGCTTGTGTTGCCCTGTGCGTTTTTCAGCGTAACGGTCTTGGTGTTCTTTTTCTTGTTGTGCAGATAAGTGATGGTTATCTTCTCACCAGGGCGCTTGCTGTAGATGATTTCCTGCAGTTCAGCCATCTTGTTAATCTTTTTGCCATCCAGATTGGTGATGACGTCGCCTTCTTGCAGGCCAGCTTCAGCACCCGCTCCTTCGCTTTCAACCTTGGCAACATATACGCCAGAGTTGGTTCCCAAGTCCACATCCTTGTCTTGGTCTTTTTGCATGTTGATGTAGTTCAGTACGTCTTGCCCTTGAATTCCGAGCATTGCACGCTGCACTGTTCCGAATTTCTTGAGGTCGCTCACCACTTTGTTCATGATGCTTGTCGGGATGGCGAATCCATAACCGGCATACGAACCCGTTTGAGAATACAGCATGGCATTGATACCTACCAGCTCTCCTTGTGCGTTAACCAGGGCGCCACCCGAGTTACCTGCGTTGATGGCTGCATCGGTTTGGATAAAGCTTTCTACACCATTGGCGTACAAAGATCTAGCTTTTGCGCTGACAATTCCGGCCGTTACCGTATTGTTTAGTCCAAATGGGTTGCCAATGGCAATGACCCATTCGCCAATTTTCAGTTTGTCAGAGTCGCCAATGGGTAGGGTAGGAAGCTTGCTTCCGTCGATTTTGATGAGTGCCAAGTCGGTCGTTTTATCGGTACCAACCACTCTTGCTGAGAATTCTCTGTTATCTGTCAATGTGACAGTTAGTTCGTCAGCACCCTCAACTACGTGATTATTCGTAACGATATATCCGTCATCAGAAATCAAAACACCCGAACCTGTTGCTCTCCTCGGTGGAGTTTGCATTTGTCGCTTTTGTGTTCCACCTTGTCCTTGTCCAAAGAAATCGAATGGGAAGCCAAAGAAATCAGAGAATGGATTGCTAGGTACCTCCACGGTTCTGGTCTTCGAGTTCTGCACATATTTGATGTGAACCACTGCCGGCAACGCTTTATCAGCAGCATAAGTTAAGTCTACTGGTTGTCCTGCAGCGGGAACTTGATCACCAGCTGCGTTCACTTTAATAAACGAGCCAGCAGAAAAAGCAAGTGCGATGAGGCACATTGCTGTTAGCAAATAGTTAGAATACTTTTTCATTTAAATATGATTTAATTGTTCTTTATTTCTTTCATCGAGAATGTTCTGCCTGATAGATGGCAAGCAACATTCTGTCATTTGTTTATAACTGATGCAAATTTAAGCGCAAAAAACGTTAATCTGCCATTTTGTCCAGTTTCTTTATTCCAATTTAACAATTTGTTTTAACACATTAACGGCTCTTAAGTCATTGTCATGTGTTTTTACAAATATTAAAGATTCCAGGGCCTGTGTTTTTCAATTATCCTCAAAGATTTAGGTTTATCCAAACGATTAAGCGATGACCATGTCAGACGTTTGGACGCTTGTGTATAATGGTTTTCTGTTGGTGTACTTCCTCTTTGTACTTCAATGGCCTAGAAGTAAAAACTTTTTGTTTCCACTCTTCATCTCTTTATTTTTTGCTATCTTTGCGCTCATAAGTAAGTGTTCCGGCTCTGCCGCTGGTATCTTTTGGATGCGAGAGGAAAGTCCGGGCAACACAGGACGCTCCACTTCTGAAACTAGAAGCTATTGGTGACAGTAGGTGTCGGTAGAAGAGAATAACCGCCCGCAAGGGTAAGGGTGAGAAGGTGGTGTAAGAGACCACCAGCTGATGGGTGATCATCAGGCTGTGCCATCTGGAGGTTGCAAGTTCGCGTATACCATTGTTTGAAGGTTGTCCGCCTAAACGTTCGCGTACAATGGAGGGTAGAATGCTAGAGTTGGAGGGCGACTTCCAAAGTAGATAAATGGCAGAGCGCCAACATCGTTGGTTACAGAACCCGGCTTATAGGAACACTTCTTATTTTTATGAAATCAAATAGCATCACTAAGGCAAGACATCTGTGCTTTGCTTTGTAATGAAGTACAACCTATGAACAAGTATATACAGCAAGTTCAGCGCTTCCTGACAGTAGATATCTGGCGCATTACACCCAAAGACGTGTCGCCTTTGCAATATCTGCTCATTAGCATCGTCAAAAAACTATCATTAGCTGTCAAGTTCTTCCTCACCAAGGGAACGGGCGATTTAGCTGCCGCACTCACTTATTCTACGTTGTTGGCCATCGTTCCCATCTGTGCAGTGGTGTTTGCTGTGGCAAGAGGGTTTGGCTTTTCTAAGTACATTGAAGAGTGGTTCCGCAATGCCTTGTCAGGGCAGTCACAAGCCGCTGAAATTATTATTGGCTTCGTCAATTCGTATTTGGTGCACACACAGAGTGGCGTCATCCTTGGCGTTGGCTTACTCTTCATGCTGTGGACGGTGCTTCGGTTGACGCGAACGATTGAGCAAACTTTCAACAACATTTGGCAGGTGAAGCATGAACGCTCCCTGTTTCGCACTGTCACCGACTATCTTGCCATGGTCTTTTTAATGCCCATCTTGATTGTCTTGATTTCTGGTATCTCCATCTTCATGACCGCATTCGTCGACCGTGCGCAAGGCTATATGCTGCTCGCACCCATGTTGCAGATAGGGTTGAAGGTGATGCCTTTTATCATCATGTCATGCGTGTTCATCGGTTTGTACGTCTTTATGCCCAACACCAAAGTCAAAATTACCGCAGCCATCGTGCCAGGCATCCTCGCCGGCGTGGCCATGCAGATGCTTCAGTTGTTCTATATCCATGGTCAGATGCTGCTGTCCAGTTACAATGCCATCTACGGATCGTTTGCCGCACTGCCATTGTTCATGCTTTGGGTGCAGATCTCGTGGACCATTTGCTTGTTTGGTGCGCAACTGTGCTACACCAATCAGAACTTGGAAGATTTAGCCTTTATGGCCAATCCAAATGAAATTAGTCATCGCTATCGGCTCTTGATGAGTGCCGTGCTGCTCAGCAAGATATGCAACCGATTCGTTGAGGGGAAGAAACCTTATACCGCACTTGAATTAAAATTGGAAACAAATATCCCGATTCGCGTCACCAACGACTTGTTGTACAATTTGACAGAGGTGAATCTCATCAATTCGAGTGTTTGCCATGAAGATCATGATGGCGACTTAATCTACCAGCCCGCACAGACGTTGGATCATATCACGGTAGGCGACATGGTCGATAGATTGGAAGCTTTGGGGCGGTGGGACATGCAACTTGATTTGCACGAGCAACTCACTTCAACGGATTGGAAGCATCTGTTTGACTTGCGCAAAACCTATTTGGATCAGCTACGGGATGTTCCAATCAGGGCGTTGTTCCCCCAAGAAGTCATGCAAACAAATAATAATGCGTGAAAATACCCGTTATTTAATTAGGTATTGGTATCTTACCAACCAATTATAAACTAAATGATTGTTGAGTTTAATCTGCTTCATCATTATAACAGTAGAAAGGATTAACGTATGGAAATGAATTTGCCAGATTTTATGAAGTATAAAGACAAGTTCTCTAACTCTGGTTTTGTCGAGAAAATATCACGCATTGCAAAGCGTGCGGGTGCAAAGCTTGTCTATGCCGCACTCATTCTTTATTACACCTTAGAGAACGACAAGGTGTCGGTTAGGGATAAAGCCATCATCATTGGAGCGTTGGGCTATCTCATCAGTCCACTTGACGTGGTGCCAGATGCCATCCCCATTGCAGGTCTTAGTGACGACTTGGCGGTATTGATTTACGTACTCCATAAGGTTTGGGGGGATGTATCTGACGAGGTTAAGCAAAAGGCCAAGGCAAAGATGAGTCAGTGGTTCGACCTTGATGAAATCACCTCTGCCGACGATATTTTTACAGAACGGCCCGAAGACACGCCTGTCTAAAAGGCTTTACAGCTTGTCGTTACATTTTAAAAGAATGTAAGACAAGAGTTCTCGTTGCTGTGCTAAAAATTCTTTGTCGGCCCTAATGGCGCGAATGATGCAAGTCGTTCTTTTGCATTGTGTCATCCAGCCGCGTGGCCTTTCACCGCGTTACACCTTCATTACCGATAAGTTTGTAAACCTGTGTGGGTACTGGATTCGTGTCTGATGGATACTGAATTTTCTTGACAACCAACCTCTCTGTGCTTGGCTTATTTGCAAGTAGTACTATCTGTTGTTGCAAATAAGCCAAATATAAGCTGATTTTGTATATATCTGTAATACAGTCTGTTACACGAATATCGTGCTGTTTCGTACATCTTTTTTATCATCTTTCACGCCAAAAGCATTGCTTTAGGGCTTCAATATGCATGCTCTTGTGAGGCAATCACATATCTATAGACAGGTAAAGTGATGCTTATAGTGGAATAAAAGCATTGCTTTTCCCTGTCAACACCCAATTTTTTCCTACCAAATCTCAATTGTTTGCTTCCTCTCTGCCTATCGTTTTTTTCTATAATGAAAGTTTTCATGTGGCGTTTTAAGGGAAGAAAACGGTTAAAAAATCATACATTTTTATCGGAGTCAAGGTAGCTTATGTTCCGATCTGTGCAGTGAAAACGAAATAAGGAAACGGCGAATCTGGCACGATTTTCATGTTCGCCATTGTTTCATTTTTTGCTAAAAGAAACTTCTTATCATATTTTACGCTGATTGTTTGCATATCTCAAGTATTTTGATGAATTTTGTATAAAGGTTGTTGAAGGGGGTTGGACTTACCGAAATGCTTTTTCTTTAAGTAATAGAAAAACAGCTTTATGTTCAGCCTTTTATACAAGTTGGTTTACTTAATTTATTTTTGTTAATGAGTATAACTATGGGTCAAGACATGAATCTGAATATTGAGCAAGGATCGAAAAAACGTGTGGTGATAGTTGGAGGTGGCTTTGGCGGGCTCGAATTGGCCAAAAGGCTCAATCGTTCTGGCCTGCAGACGGTGTTGGTAGACAAGCACAACTACCATCAGTTTCAGCCGTTGATTTATCAAATGGCATCGGCAGGGATGGAACCCAGCTCCATCTCGTTTCCTTTCAGAAAGATATTCCAACACCATGACAATTTTTATTTTCGCATGGCAGAGGTACAAGACATCTTTCCGGACGAGCAAAAGATCCACACGAGTATTGGAGACCTAAAGTATGATTATTTGGTTTTGGCTGCTGGAGCTACGACCAATTTCTATGGTAACAAGAATATCGAGGCCAGGGCGATGCCGATGAAAAGTTTGTCTGAGGCTACTGCCATCAGAAACTTGATTTTGGGAAACATTGAAAAGGCCATCACCTGTACTGATCGAACAGAAAAACAAGAGTTGCTCAACGTCGTCATTGTCGGAGGAGGCGCAACGGGTGTTGAGCTGGCCGGTGTGTTGGCTGAGTTGAAAAAGACCATTCTGCCTTACGATTATCCTGATTTGGACAGTTCGCTCATGAATATTTATCTCATTCAGGGCAACAACAGATTGCTTCCGGGAATGGCTGTTGAATCATCCAAGGCTGCCGAACAGTTTTTAAGATCGATGGGTGTGAATGTTATTTTGAGTAAGTTGGTGACAGATTTTAACAACCACAAGGCCATCATGGAAGATGGTAGTAAGATTGCCACACGTAACTTTATCTGGGTGAGTGGTATCACGGGCGTGCATTTTGGCAATATGCCCGATGAGAAAATCGGTAGGGGAGGACGCTGTCTTGTCGATCAGTTTAATAAAGTACAGGGTTATGAAAATGTTTTCGCCATCGGGGATATCGCTCTGATGACAGCAGACAAAAACTATCCTAACGGTCATCCGCAGTTAGCTCAGGTGGCTATACAGCAAGGTAAGTTGTTGGCTATGAACATCAAGCGGTTGGAGACGGGGAAGAAATTGACGCCCTTCCGTTACAAGGATCTGGGCTCCATGGCCACCATTGGGCGCAAAAAGGCGGTAGCAGAATTGGCGATTGGCAAGACACAAGGGTTCATTGCATGGGCCTTGTGGCTCGTGGTTCATCTTCGTTCTATTTTGGGAATCAGGAACAAGGTTATCGTTTTGCTCAACTGGATGTGGAATTATGCCAACTATAAGCAATCGTTGCGCTTGATTTTTACGACGGGAAGACAAAAAAATATAGAAGCTTCGGCCAAGATAAAAGAAGATATGTAATTTGTATTTTTTTCACATTATTATTGTTGTACCATTCTTTTATTTTCAGTATCTTTGTGACATCAACATTATAGAATACTAAGATTATGACAAAAAGAAACGAAATTTACAAATGTGAAAAGTGTGGTAACATGGTTGAAGTAGTGAATGAGTCAACCGGAGAACTTACCTGTTGTGGTGCTCCAATGACACTTTTGAAGGAGAACACCGTTGACGCTGCGACGGAAAAGCACGTTCCAGTGATTGAAAAGATAGAAGGTGGCTACCGTGTAACCGTGGGTGAGGTAGAGCATCCGATGACGGAGGAACACTACATCCAGTGGATTGAGCTGATGACGCCGACCGAAGTTCTTCGCAAATATCTTACACCATCTGACAAACCAGTGGCTGAGTTCAAGACTTGTGCGAAAGAAGTTTGTGCACGTGAATACTGCAATCTGCACGGTTTGTGGAAAGCTAAATAAGACATTGATTTGTCTTTCGGCATGAATCATATAAAAAGAGACAATCACCAGCGTGGTTGTCTCATTTCTTTCACTTTCAAATTCTTCTTATTCAGCAAGGGTGAAAAACGCCTTTATGCCTCATGTACGTTCTGATAAAGATATCTTTTGATGCTCTTCTTCGGCGTTTTTTCAAACTCTTCATCATGTAATCTGATGGCACTCAGCTTGCTATAGGCTGGCAATTCGTTGTTCAGTTGCAGCCTGTTTTGTTCCATGACTTCTTCAATATCCGATCTGGACAGCCCGATGGAATTTGCTTCATCCAAATCGGGGCATACCAATCCCACTAGTTTGTCGTTTTCTTGAATCACCACACTCTCGCTGACCATGGGCATGGCGTTGAGCCTATCTTCGATTTCTTCAGGGTAAATGTTTTGCCCACTCGCACCCAACAGCATGTTCTTCAAGCGTCCTTTGATGAAA
The DNA here is from genome assembly GCA_050315175.1 of Prevotella sp. SGI.027. Taxonomy (GTDB): domain Bacteria; phylum Bacteroidota; class Bacteroidia; order Bacteroidales; family Bacteroidaceae; genus Prevotella. The sequence continues at coordinate 15,027 of JBNPOM010000005.1, read as the reverse complement.
ATGTTACCTTCGGCATCCATTGTTCCTAAGTCACCAGTGTGATACCAGCCATCAGCATCCAGTACCTCTGCCGTTGCTTCTGGATTCTTGTAATAGCCCAGCATCACATTTGTGCCTCTTGCCCAAATCTCACCTGGAACGTTCTGCGGATCGTTACTGTTGATCTTTACTTCCATGTGGTAGGCAGCACGACCGCAACTGCCGGGGACAAACGTCTCATGGTTGGCGTATGCGATGATTGGAGCACACTCGGTTGTGCCGTATCCAACGGTATATGGGAAACCTATCTTCTGCAAGAAATTCTCGATGTCCTTGTTGAAAGCAGCACCGCCAATAATGACTTCATGGAAATTGCCACCAAAAGCGTTGATAACCTCTTGGCCAATCTTCTCGTGAATCTTGGTGTTGATGACAGGCATGTTAAGCAACAGCTTCATCATGTTGTTCTGTATCTTTGGGTAGACCCGCTTCTTGATAATCTTTTCGATGACCAGCGGTACGGCAATAATTAAGGCAGGCTTGATTTCAGCGTATGCTTGGGCAATGATAGCGGGGCTCGGTAGACGAGTCAGGTAGAAAATGTGACAGCCCGAAATAAACTCATAAATAAACTCGAAAGCCATGCCATACATGTGGGCCATGGGTAAGATGCTCATCACGTGATCGCCTTTGTGAATGATGTCTCCGAACTCGTGCTGAGCAAAGTCTACGTTTCCCCACATGGCGCGATAGGGAATCATCACGCCTTTCGAGAATCCTGTGGTTCCGCTGGTGTAGTTAATCAGTGCCAACTCTTCTGGATTCTGCTCTATATAGTAGTTGACATGTTCTGGTCTGAAGTACTTAGGATACTTTTTACCGAACATCTCGTTAAGATGTTCTCGGGCGTATGTCAACTTCTCTGTTCTCGAAACGAACAACGAATAATCGGGAATATAGACAATTCCTTCCAAGTCTGGCATCTCTTTTTCGTCGATGACGGTTGCTACAACGTCGCCAACGAACAGCAATTTTGCCTCGCTGTGATTGACAATGTTGTGTATTTGTTCGGCAGTAAACTCGTGCAGAATGGGAACAGCAACGGCTCCATAAGTCAGTGTTGCTAAAAATGCGCATGCCCAAGCCGAGCTGTTTCGGCCACAAAGTGCGATTTTATCACCCTTCTCAATACCGCTGTTCTCAAACAAGATATGCAGCTTTTCTATTTTACGAGCCACATCATGATACTGTAGAGTAATACCTCTATAGTCAGTCAGGGCATCCAAAGTCCAGTGGTCGATGATGCTCTTTTGGATGAGAGCATTAAAACTCTGAATTTCTTTCATGCTTCTTTCTATTTATCTTAGTTGAATCATATTTCTGAGGTGAAAGTCATTAAGTAGAACTTTTCGGTGTCAGTGTAAATAATTCTATTGCACAATATTTAAGTTTGTGTGCAAAGATAATGTCTTATTTGCACATGTACAAGAAAAATGTGCATGTTTTTTCGTTATATTCAATACATATTTAATGATTTGATAACTTATCTTCATGGCACTAAAAGATAAAAGCAAGTCTGCCGTCACGAAAATGTCATGCTAAAGTAGCAGCTGGAAAATAGCGTCGAAAGTGTGAAAGTTCCTATTCGTACCTCATGGATTTGGCCGGATGTATGTGAGAAATAAGGTAGCTGGGGGCGATTAAAACAACAATACTGATTAAGAGTGTAGCCACGTTTAGCAGTAATAAAACGGGGATATTGATTTCGACTGGTACCGTTGTTACATAATAAGTCTGTGGATCCAGACCGACTAAACCAGTGTATTTTTGCAATAAAACCAACCCGATGCCGATAAAATTGCCGATAAAAAGACCGCGGGTGATGATGAAGACGGCAAACCATAAGAACGTATGTCTAATCATCGCGTTCTTGGCTCCCATGGCTTTCAATACGCCAATCATGGTGACACGTTCGAGAATGATGATGAGAAGTCCCGAAATCATGGTCACTCCGGCCACGGCAATCATCAAGATAAGAATGATCCAAACATTCAGATCCAGCAGATCCAGCCATGAGAAAATCTGAGGACTGATATCTCTGATGGTTTTTGAGGAATAAGTTTCGCCGTATTGGTCCACCGTTCTGTTCAAGCGATTGATGAAGATAGCTTCCGTATCATCAACCTTATTGAAATCTTTGACCGTGATTTCAGCACCCGACACCTGGTCCGTTTCCCAGCCATTGAGCTTCACAGCCGTGTAAAGATCCATGAAGCAGATGATGTCATCGTATTGAGCCAAGTTGGTTTGATAGATACCTGCAATGGAAAATCGCCTCACTCTGACCCCAGCGTGGTCAATGAAATAAGCAAATATCCTGTCACCTGTTTTTAATTTCAGCTTCTTTGCCATCGACATGGACAGCAATATTTTGTTGCTACTTTTTGTGTCAGAGAAGGCAGGGATGCTTCCTTCCATCAGATTTTGGTGGATGAAGGTTGAGTCAAAGTCAGGTCCAACCCCTTTAAAGACCACGCCAAGGAAATCTGAGTCGGTTTTCAATACCCCTTGTTTGGTTGCAAATCGTTGAACATGCTCTACACCTTGTGTGTTTTTCAGCACCTTGAGCAAGGAGTCTGTCATCTGAATGGGATACGATTCTGAGGTTTGCAGCGTCATGAAGTTGGCCACTTGGATGTGACTTCCAAATCCAATGACCTTCGCGCTGACGGCATGTTTGAATCCAAACACCACGCAGACAGACACAATCATCACAGCAAGTCCGATGGCAATGCCAGCGGTAGCAATCCTGATGGCCGGCTTGGAGGCCTCCGCCTTGTCACCGTTTACGCTGTAAATTCTTCTTGCTATGAATAAAGGTAAGTTCATATCTGGTTCTGTCGTTGTTGGAATGGTCTCGTTGATGCGTTGCTGGTGGAAAGAACTGGCTTGTCGATTCCTTTCCAACCGTATGTTACAATCGCTCTTATTTCACTCTTCCTGGGTATTTTTCCAGTGCCTCATGCAGCACGACCAGTGCTTTTTCAAGATCGTGTTTGTTGAGAACATAGGCGATTCGCACTTGATTGATTCCCGCTCCCGGTGTGGTGTAGAAGCCCGCTGCCGGTGCCATCATCACCGTTTCACCTTCAAATGAGAACTCTTCCAGGCACCATCTGCAAAACTTCTCACTGTCATCTACAGGCAGTTTCGCTACGGTATAAAAGGCTCCCATCGGTATAGGAGAGTACACACCCGGTATTTTGTTCAGTCCGTCAATGAGGCATTTGCGCCGCTCTACATACTCATCGTACACCGTGCGGTAATACTCTTCAGGTGCATCGAGCGATGCTTCTGCCACAATTTGTCCAAGAAGAGGAGGGGAGAGTCGTGCCTGACAGAACTTCATTACGGCCTTTCTCACCTCGATATTGCGTGTTATCAGCGCTCCAATGCGTATACCACACTCGCTATATCGCTTGGAAACCGAATCAATGAGGATGACATTGTCCTCAACGCCCATCAAGTGCATGGCACTGATGTAGGGGGAACCGGTGTAGATATACTCCCGATAAACCTCATCTGAGAACAAAAATAGGTCATATTTCTTCACCAAGTCCCTGATTTGGTTCATCTCTCTGCGGGTATATAGGTAGCCGGTAGGGTTGTTGGGATTGCAAATCATGATGGCGCGGGTATGCTCATTAATCAGTTCTTCAAACTTTTCAACCTTGGGAAGCGAAAAGCCTTCCTCGATTGTCGTTGCGATCGTCCTGATTTTTGCACCCACACTGATGGCGAAAGCCATGTAGTTGGCGTAGGCAGGTTCAGGTATAATGATTTCGTCTCCAGGGTTTAAACAACTCATGAAGGCGAACAACACCGCCTCACTACCACCTGATGTGATAATGATGTCATCGGCCGAAACGTTGATATCGTACCTTTTGTAATAGCCAGTGAGCTTCTCTCGATACGACAGGCTGCCCTGACTGGGCGAATATTCCAGGATGGTTCGGTTGATATGTTTGAGCGCATCCAATCCTACTTGTGGTGTCGGAAGGTCGGGTTGCCCGATGTTGAGCTTGTAAACCTTGATGCCACGTTTCTTTGCTGCTGTCGCCAAAGGCGCCAATTTGCGTATAGGCGACTCAGGCATCTCTAATCCTCGAACAGATATTTCTGGCATATAATACAATATTCATACGGGGAATTCCTTGGTGGACTTTTCCCCTTGGTTTTTGCAATCGTACAAGTGAGTGTGGTGCGTGTCATCATTCATGCCCACAATTCGCCTGCATGTATGATGCAAAGATAACAAATTAATCTGAACGCTACATGAAGTGGGAGTATAAAATATGTGGGTTGACAGTAAATTATATTATTCAAACGCTCTTCATAAGTCGCTCCTTCCATTTGTGGGATTTGCCGATTTTTACTACTTTTGCATCCATATCATTCAAGCAATATAGTAACTTCATTTAAAAGATATAACAATGAGAACAAGAAATGCCAATTGGTTTGAAACAAATGTACAATATGAGCGTCAGGCAGAAGATGGACTTTTCGCCAAGGTAAGAGAAACTTATGTGGTTGACGCCTTTACTTTTGGTGAGGCAGAAGATGCTATCACCAAACAAATGGCGAGCTATTCAAGCGGTGAGTTCGTCATTAAGAACATCACACCGGCTGTTTACAGTGAAATCTTTTTCAGTGATAGGGAGAGCGATGACAAATGGTACAAGGCCAAACTGATGTTCATCACCATTGATGAGGAGAAAGGTAAGGAGAAACGAACGGCCGTCAGTTATCTCGTTCAGGCCAAGAACATCGAGGGAGCCCTTCAAAATATCGGAGAAGTGTTCTCGAGTAGCGTGCTCGATTACGTAGTGGCCAATGTTTCAGAAACCAAAATCATGGATGTCTTTGAACACGATTTGAAGAAAGAACCCGATGACCAGCCTGAAGTATAAACGGCTGAAGTGAATAGGAGTGTGGTTCGTTTAAATTTACATAATCATGGTTGATGTAGCAAAAAACTTGCACGACGTGCAGAAAAGGCTGCCCGATAACGTTTGTTTGGTAGCCATCAGTAAGTATCATCCCAAAGAGATGATAGCGAGTGCTTATGCGGCTGGGCAGCGCATCTTTGGAGAAAGCCGCGAACAAGAGCTTGCTGAAAAGGTGGAAGCACTGCCCAACGACATTGAATGGCACTTCATTGGACACCTACAAACCAATAAGGTGAAATTTATTGCTCCTTACATCAGCATGATCGAGTCGGTCGACTCGCCCAAGCTTTTGCGAGAAATTAACAAGCATGCAGCTCGCAACAACCGTGTTATCGACGTGCTGTTGGAGCTGCACATTGCTGAAGAGACCACTAAATATGGCTTCTCTTTGGCCGATTGCCGTGATTTCTTGGAGGCAGGCGAATGGCGTGAATTGTCGAACGTGCGTATCTGCGGACTGATGATGATGGCATCAAACGTGGACGATGAGCGGCAGATACGCCAGGAAATGTTGACGGCCAAAGACTTTTTTGACGAGGTGAAGGAGCGATATTTTGCTGACCAGCCATCTTTCAAACAGCGCAGTTGGGGTATGAGTCACGATTACCTCATCGCCGTGACGTGTGGTTCTACCATGGTAAGAGTGGGTAGTGCCATATTTGGCGAACGCTAAATCACATGATAAAATAATACAGCATCCTTTCCCTATTTATCCTTTCTGATTAATAGTGGAAAGGATGAATGTATACCTTCTTGCCTCCAATGATGTATATGCCTTGTGGCAAAATCGATTTGTCGGTTCCCATATATTTGCCATCAAGGCTGAAAATGCGTTTGTTGCTTGTCGCTTCTTGGGAGAATGTAGGCACAATACCCTGTGTAGAGAACTTTTTGAGGAAGTCAAAATAAACGATTCCCTCTTTTTCAGTGATGTTATAAATAGGCTTATCTAACGTCGCACCCGTCCACGGTTGATAGTTGGGCAGTGTTGTGTTGTTGGTCAGTTCTGTTACATTGTTAATGCTTGGAAACAAATCACCCTTTAGTTGTTCTTTGTATTTTGGCCGGTCATTATTGTACGAACTGAACAATAAACCGTCAGCAGGTATCACGGTCATACGGGGTTTGCCCTTTACGTTGTTGACACTGTTGCCCCCTAAACTAAATGCTTGGGCGTCATAATTAACATGATACACCATCATGCCATGCCCACCCAATTTAGAGTTCCAACGTTTGTTCTGAATATTCTGAATGATGTAGTATTCGTTTGTGCTTTTCTCCTTGTCGGCATAAATGCGGTAGGCTTTCCCGTCTTCATCAATGTTCTGCAGGGTTACTTGTTGTGCGTCTTGCAGTTCTTCAATGTTCATCCATCCCATGGCTTCACGTTCCCATGCCGTATACGCCGTTGGGCACCACCCATTGTGAGTATATTCACCGTCGTCCATCAAGCTCCATGCCTCCATTCCTTGATTGTCGCCCCTTGAATCGGCGAAGGTAGGGTAGAAGTCGGGCAAACCCATGCAATGACTAAACTCATGACAGAACAGACCTATGCCCGAAATCATTTTTTGTTTAGGACTTTTCTCGTTACCAATCAGTTCGTTGCTGATGCCAGATCGATACACCTTCTTACCATCTTTGGTAAGAAACGGGGTGATGGTTCCAGCCTTTGGCCACATCGTTTCGTTTTTTGCGCCCATGTTTTGGCCATATCCTGCGTATACAACGTACACTAAGTCTACATAGCCATCGTTGTTGGCATCGTATGCGGAGAAGTCAAGCGAGTCGTCCATGAGTTTGCATGCATCAGTAATCAATTCGGTAAACTTTTCACCGCCACCGTCGGCATCCGTTCCTCCATAGTAGGCAAGCTCGTGCGGAAGTGTCACGGGACCAAAAACGTCAAATTGTGGACTGAACGTTCCAAAACTCATGTCTTTAAAATATTGTTGTACACTGGATGCGTTCCTATTTTCGCCATAACCATAATCTTGAGGTTGTCCTTCGCCATTGAGAAACTGTCGGAACGATTTGCGAGGATTGGGGAGCGTGAATGTGGTGTCTTGGTAGGCAGCCAAAATGACAATTGCCTTAGGCGAACCCGTGTGTGGAAAGTAGGTGTTGTCTGATTTCACCGGTTCTCTTCGCATGGCACGAGTTTGCAGCAGTGTGTTTGCCTGCTCAAAGAAAAGCTTTTTGTCTTGTGCGGCAACTAACTTTTTTTCAGCAGCTTGTCGCCCGTTTTCTTCGTGTGCCACCTGTTTACTCGCCGTTATGCGCCCAAATTTGTCAATCGCTGCGATGTAGAAAGTGTCTTGCTCGCGCACCAAAATAGCACCATCTTGCGTGCTATACCAGTTAAAATGTTCATCTCCATGTTGGTAAACTTGCAGAGAGGTTCCGTCTGGTTGGATGACAGTAAGCGGCATGCGCCAAGCCTTTGCAGCCCATGTGCAAACGGAAAGTATGAGTGCGAGTGCGGTAAATAACAGTTTTTTCATTTGTATGGTATGTTTCTTTCCATGGGCAAATGTACGAAAATAGTTTTGAATATCAATTGGTTTTGTCTTGTTTTCGAATGTTGAGAGTTTATTGTTGACATGATTTGAGAATGAATCGACAATGGGGTTGTCCATCGTATCATCGTCCTTAGCAGTATAAGGGGTTTTGTTCAGTTGGCCAAACCCATTGACTTTGGCCACTAAAGTCAATGCTATTGGAGGGCAAACCCATTGAGTTTGGCGGTCAAAGTCAATGAGTTTGCCAGGACGTTTTGGCGTCATAAAAAACGGAGCAGTATCATTTTGATGCAGCTCCGTTATTCTAAATCGTAGTTATTGTTTATTTCTTAATCTCTTCCATGACACCCTCAATGTACAGACGAGTCATCTCTGGGTCACCATTGGTACGCACCGTGATGGTCTTTTTGAAGTGTCCAGGGAATCTGCCTTTGCCGTTGTACGTTACTTTTATCTCACCTTTCTTTCCAGGTAGGATAGGTGTCTTGGTGTAAGCCGGCACGGTACAGCCACAGCTTGCTACGGCCTGATTGACTATCAGTGGGGCGTTTCCCACGTTGGTGAAGGTAAAAACGCACTTCTGCTCAGGTGTGCTTTCATTGAATTTGCCAAAGTCGTGAGTGATTTTGTCAAACTTGATTTGTGCTTTTTGTTGTGCGTTTACTATGGTAAAACAAGCAAACAGCATCATGGATAACATGATCAGTTTTTTCATTTTCTAGTCCTTTCTTTTTTATTCGGTTTGGGCAAAGGTATAAATAAATTAATGAGATTCCAATGAATATTAAGAAATATTATACTATTTGCTCTTTCCAAATGCATAATTATATAATAATGTGAAATGAGATGTATTTCGTGAAGAATTTTAACTTTCCCAGATGCACCCACATGAACGGCAATGAAACGAGGTAAGCCGTCACGCCCAAGATTCAAAAATGGACTGGTTGAAGTGGTAATGTGTGTGCAAACAGTTCAAAAATAGTTAATAATGTGAAGATAATCAAGACGAATTGCATATCTTTGCAGTGTATGATGGAAATAAAAATCGAAGATAACGTTCTGCAAAAAGCAGCTGAAGAAGGGATGGATGTATTTCTTCAGGCGATTGTGGATGCGATTAATGATGCGATAGGCGGAGAACTGACGGCCGACTCGATGCAACAACTAAACTCGGATCAAATTACGCTGTTGGCTTATCACATCCTGCATCAGGAAGTGATGGACGGTGGATTCGTACAGCTCATTCATAACGGTTATGGTCCCTTTATCTTCAGAAATCCTTTTGACAAGGCACTGAAAAGCTGGGGCATCCACGATTTGTCTAAGATGATAGGGAAATGCCACAAACTCTACCGTAAATATGCTGCCGAATTGGAACAAGATTGTTCTGACGACGAGTTTATGGCGTTGTTTGAGAAATATCCAGCCTTTGACGATTTTGACGATGAATTTGTTGAAAATGAAGAGCGTTGGACAGAGGATGTTGCCCGTTATGTGGATGAACACATCGGGCAATTTGTAAAGATTATGTAAGAATGAATAAAGAAGAACTCGCACTAAGAAAAAAGAGTCCCATACAGATTAGGAACAAAAAAGCGTCATTTGAGTATTTTTTCATTGATACTTATACTGCCGGCATCGTGCTCACGGGTACGGAAATCAAGTCCATTCGCCTGGGTAAGGCCTCTTTGGTTGATGCCTTCTGCTACATTCATCGAGGTGAGATTTGGATTAAAGGGATGAACATCAGTCCGTATTTCTATGGCTCTTACTCCAACCCAGAAGCCAAGCGTGACCGCAAGTTGTTGCTGACGAAACGTGAAATCAGAAAGTTGGAAGCCGACATCAAGGTAGCTGGTCATACCATCGTTCCCACCTTGGTGTTCATCGATGCGCATGGAAGAGCCAAGGTGGACATCGCTTTGGCTAAGGGAAAGAAGGAATACGACAAACGACAAACGCTGAAGGAAAAAGAAGACAGGCGAGAAATGGATAGGGCCGTCAAAAACTTTTAGATGTAGCGTCGGAAGATGCAATGTGGTGTCATTGCTGCTTTCTATGCAGATGACCTGTTAAGGTGGTGGCTGGCTTTCATGATGAAATGTACTCACGAGTAATCCTATAGGATAAGATAGGTGAAGTGTCGGTTGGCTGAGTATGGCTATCATCAACCTTTCTGTGCAGATTCAAAAACGAAGTGCAAAACTTGTAGACTGACACTACGCCGGAAACTTTTGTTATTTTATTCCATATTATTTGTAAAATCAAAAAATAGTGTTTATATTTGCGATACAATACAAGAATATATAGCGATATATTCAGATTATACTCAACGCTTATCTCTAATGACTAAAACCTTAAGGCGTATGAAACACTTTATTCTAACCGTGATATTGGTATGCATAACCTTACAAACCAGTGCGCAGCAATCTTTGTCGTATGCCTATGATGCTGCGGGAAACCGCATTGGAAGGACAATCGTTTTAGAAACACGAGCTTCTAAGGCTTTGCAAAATCAAACCGATTCGATATTCTTCCACGAAATGCTGGCAGAAAAACAGCTCAAGATTTATCCCAATCCTGTTCTGTCAGAATTAACCTTTTCAATTACAGGGTATCAATCTTCCATGTCGGGTGAGTTTTCTATCCTGACCTTGGGAGGCGCGCTGTTGAAAAAAGGCAAGATCCAGTCTGAAAAGACCACAATCAATATGGGCGGTTATCGGCCAGGAACATATATTCTGCATATCCAGTTAAATGGACAGCCTACCAGTTGGAAAATCATCAAGCAATAATTCATACCCCCAACAATGAAAAACAACATCTTACACCTATCTCTTCTGTTGTTAGCTTTCTTCGCTAATACGATACAGATTCATTCACAGTACGTGACAGATAGTTTGCGTATTTCGCCCACTGCTGAACAGGCTGCTGAACAGAAAAAAGAAGATATTATTGTTGAATATGAAATAACAGATGCTGGAGACACCGTATTCCATTATAAACGCAAGCCATTCGATTTTGGAGTAATCTATAATGGAGCGCCCAAACGTATTTATAATGAGAATCTGGGCCAATGCCTCGTAGTGTTGCCGTTCGCAAAGCTATGATGGCAACGGTGCAAGGAGCGTCTTCTCTCGATTTCGGGAAAGACATCGGAAAAATACCTTTTACGGAAGGAATGACTCCTTCGGGTGGAAAAACGTATTCCATACCCATTACTACTGCTCCAGTAAGTTCGTCCGCCCCCCAATTTTCCATTGCTTATAACAGTCAGTCAGGCAACGGTGTGGCGGGTTACGGTTGGAATCTTGCCGGAATTTCGGCTATAACAGTTACCGGAAAAACCATCCATTACGATGGAATTACAGCACCTGTGGATTTGAGCAAACCCAGCGAATGCGTTTTTGCGTTAGACGGTGCACGTTTGGTTAATAACACCGGTTCGCTAACCGCATATCAATATGAGACAGCACAGGGGTTTGTATTGGTTAAGAAACATTTATACGGTACGAACGTAGCCTATTTTACCGTAGCCTATCCCAACGGAAGCACTGCTACTTTCGGGTTTACCAATAATACGGATATGAAATACGTATATCCGATAACAGAGATAACGGACATAAAAGGGTATAAAATCAACTTTGACTATATTGAATCAGGCAATAACTACTATCTCACAAAAGTAAGTTATGGTGGCAAAACTACCGCCACGCATCAAGCCGAAATTCTGTTTAATTATGTGGATAGAATCGACTTTACCACAGCCTACATATCCGCATTGCCTATTTCGGCAAATAAACTACTCAAAAGTGTTGTGTCGCGCAACAAGGTAAACGGCGCATGGCAGGAGTTGTGCACTTATAGGCTGACGCATGAGTTAAACGATGTGCAACGGCTAACCCAAATCGATTGCGCTTCGGGCAGTTCATCGCTGAACCCGCTTCGGTTTTCGTATGGTCATTACTACGACCATCAATCTGGACAGCTCACTCGCGAATACAGTCAGTTTTTATCCTCCTATTTTTCCAGCTCTTCAGCAGCAAGCCCTGTGTATGTACGTGGCAAGTTTATCAAAAATAAATTCGGGGACGGACTGATTACCTTTCCGGGTACATTCAGCACATACACAAAAACAGGAGAAAGAGTTAAGAAATTTCTTGGCATTGTTACAGGAAGATATGAAATTTATGGAAGCGGGTATCCAGCAGACCAGAATATACTGATTGCTCCGGGGTTATCGTTTTTCAGTAATACCCAGACCATCAAAACGGAAGAAGGGTTCCAAACCATTCAGGCGGTAGATGTTAACGGCGACGGTGTGGATGAGATCGTAAAAGTGAATTTCAACGGAACAAATCAAGGCAACACCATATTAAAGATAACCACCTATACCCATTCCGGAGCATCATTCTCCTCTCAATCGTTCAATGTATCGGTAATCGGAGAAGTGAACAACCGTAATGAAACATGGAGTCCCATGTCTCGTCTTTATTTCTTCGGTGACTTTAAGGGTACAGGTAAAGCGCAGCTCCTTACCGTAACCCACAACAAAACCTTTACGGGGCAGAACATGACTTCGTATTTCGCTCTGATAGATTTGGAAACGAAAACCAAACTCAGTGAATCATCACTTTTCTCCGTAGGATTTTCCGATGGAAACTATATTTATCCTTTGGATATGGACGGCGATGGCAAAATGGAATTGTGTTATGCTACTTCGTCGGGAATGGACGTGTACGGACTATCAGAAAACATTTTTACAAAACTCTATACTACCGAGTCAATCAACAGAAGTCAGTTCAATAAAAACCCAGTATTGGCGGATTTGAATGCGGATGGAAAAATAGACATATTGGTTCCGCCTAATGAATCCTATCAAGATACGCAGTTGACGGAATTGCCCATTTGGGCTCCTCACCGGTGTCCTTTTTGTAATGGAATGGAACCAATAACTGGAATGTCCGATACCAATTGCCGGCATTGCGGTCGAAACTTACAGCGTTATTATACCAACATAGATAGGTATGCCGCGAGATGCAGAAAATGTAGTAATCAGTTACAACCATGTAACGGATACTATCCCAATGACCCTTATAATTCTCAACCGGGATATCCTGGCGGTCAGGGCAGTAACGATAGTTTTTGTTGCTCAACCCACGGCTCAGAGATAGTGGAAGAAGTTGATTTCGGATATGTAAACAACGGTAACAAGTGGACAGCCTACTTGTCCACTGGAAAAGGATTTTTAAGTTCCACTATGTCCATCGTAAATACAGAATACGACGAACAATATTTTCTGATGGATATCAACGGCGACGGTAATGCCGATATGCTTCGTGTAAAAAACAATCAGGTAAACCTGTTTCTCAACAAAAACGGTGTTATTCAGCCCACATTGGCAGGAGCCGTTACCATACCTTCCGGAACAAAGATTTTGCCGTCTAATGTGTGCGATTATTATAGCATGAGCCACTTTATCGCAATCGAGGATGCGGAAGTAAATTGTTACCGGTTTACCAAAGACAACAGAAAAGCACACCTGCTTACCACTCTTACAGACAGTTACGGCAACAAATACACCAACGGATATTCGGATATGACGGAATTGAGTGGCAATTATTACGCTACAAATACATACCGTTCTTATCCCTATTGCTCTTTTATTGCTCCGTTGAATCTGCTTCAGTCCAGCGAGATTTATACTGGCAGCAACATTCCGGTAAAACGATACTATTACTCCTATTACGGTGCCGTCATGCATCGCACGGGGCTGGGCTTCGGAGGATTTGAGAAAGTTGTTACCAACGAGAACGTAGAGAACATAATGGTGGAAGAAACTCGCGACCCACAATTGTTTGGCGTAACCACTATGGTGGATTCGCCCTATAAAACCATTAGTTATTCCTATTCGCAAGACTATTTTTCCAATAAGAAAAATAATCCGAGACTGATCTATACATCCGAGACAGATAAACTGACCCATGTCTATTCCTATGCGAGCTATGAGTATGATGCGTACAACAATCCCACCAAAGTAACCACTTATTTGGGTTCTCCCGCTTTACGGACGACAACGGCGCAAACGTATGACAACCTGGTAACATCCGGCAGATACCTGATCGGGCAACCTGTGACAAAAACCGTTACGAATGTACGCGGTGGCACATCGTGGGTCAATAAGGAGACGATTACCTACAATACCAATCGTTTACCCGAATCTCGAATCTCATATATTCAAGACAACAAGGTAAATGAGACGCGCTGGACCTACGACGCTTATGGCAACATAACGAGCGAGCTATCGGCACCGTATGACGTGGCTACATTCTTAGGTACGACGTTTACCTATGATGCTGAAGGCAGGAATCTTGCTTCTTCAACCAACGCCTTGGGGCAAACCACGACCTATGCCAATTATGACAAGTTTGGCCATGCAGGCACAGTTACCGACTTCAAGCACCGTACCACGTCTTATCAGTATGACGCTTGGGGGCAGCTTATCTCCACCCAACACCCGGATGGAACGAAAGAAGAAGTAAAAACGGACTGGGGCGGACAGGGATTGTATACCGTAACAAATACGGCTACGGGCAAACCGTCAGCGATTGTGCATTATGATGCTTTGGGACGTGAAATCAGAAAGGGGAACCTGCGCTTTGACGGCCAATGGCAGTTTGTTGACCAAACGTATGACGGAAGGGGACGGTTGGAAAAAGTGTCGCTTCCTTTCAGAGGAACGTCACCCAACTTCTGGGCTACCTATACCTACGACCCATACAATCGTCCGCTTACCCTGACAGAGGCCTCGGGCAAAACAACCACATGGGCTTATGACGGACTGAGTACCACCGAGACACGAAACGGCATTGCCACAATCAAAACGACAGATGAATCGGGGGCATTGATAAAAGTAGAAGATCCGGGTGGAGCGATAGAATATACCTTGCGTCCGGATGGTCAGCCATCGCGCATAACGGCTCCGGGTAATGTGGTGACGTCGTTTGAATATGACCAATATGGAAGACAGACATCCATCACCGACCCCAGTGCCGGAAGACAAAGCTTCACTGAAACCTATGCTGCTGACGGCAGCAAGACATTGACAGTGACCGATGCCAGAAATGACAGCAACACGACTGTTTACGATCAATATGGCAGGGTAGTGGAAAAACGAGCTGACACAAATACCTCATACGTTTATAATGATGACGGTACTTTAGCACAGTTATGTTCAGATAATCTTAGCATGCGGGTATTTGAATATGATGAAATGGATAGGGTTGCAGCCGTTTGGGACAATCTTTCCGAAGGGAAATTCTTAGAAAAGCGGTTTACCTATCACGATGGCAACATTGCCGAAATCTCATATACCTCACAAACAGGAGCCATTGCAACAGAAAAGTATGTTTATTCCAACGGGTACAATACAGAAATCAAGCTGAATGACGACATCAGCATTTGGAAGCTGACAGAAGAGAATGCCTTGGGCCTGCCTTCCAAAGCCGTCACCGGTT
>JBNPOM010000004.1:0-97349 GCA_050315175.1 Prevotella sp. SGI.027 | reverse complement strand
GATAGCTTTGCAAGTCTTTCTCACTTAACGCTACTATTCGACCCACTTCTTCTTTTGTGATGTATCGAGGTGTACCCACATCCCAACGGATAGAATGAGCGATGAAAGGATAAGTCTCAATGACGTGTCGCTTGTATAGGTCTTTGAGCAGAGATGCCAGCATAGAGAGATAGCCTGCTGACGTGTTGAGCTTAAACTCCTTTTCTTTGGCAAAATACTCCTCCAACTCTTTGACAAAGCTGATATCAGCTTTCTGTACAGGCATATCCTCCATATGGTAGCGACATCTTATAAATTCAGACAGATGTCTGCGGAAGAGCAACAAACATTTTAGCCTTCGTTCGCTACGGTCTATGCCCACTCTGTCTTGGAATCGTGCAATATATTCGTCCAAGAAGTGAAGTAACCCTTGCGAGTTGCTGTTCAGCCCGAAGACTAACTCTCTTACCTGCCCTGCTGTAACGCAATTGCTCAACTTGCCCGAAAGCGATTCATAAACTTGATGAATGCTTACTTGCAGTCTGTCGAGTTCCTTATTTACCGATACGGCTTCGGCACTCTTACCTACAAGTCTTTGTTTGCGACTATCCCAAAGGTGACGAGTACAAGCGCATTTACAACTGAACTGAACCATCGTGCGACCGATGCTGATACGTCCCATAATGGGACTTTTGCCGTTTTTGTTCTGTGTGCTTTTCTTGAGATAGAAAAGCAACCTCATTTTTTCTTTTCCCATTGTCGTTATATAGTTTGCAAAATTACATCTCCAAGAGGAACTTTTGATTGTGCAATACATTGATAATGAAAGAGAAAACACCATTTTAGTTACCGCATCTTTCCGCTCTTTTCCTTTCATCGTTTCTCGAACGATTTGGTAACTGAACTCTTGCCTTTTCGCTCCTTTTTTCGCCTATTCCCTATGATGTAACCTTGTGAAGAAAAGAGTAATACGTCCTCTACTCCAGCGAGATACACATCATTCGCCTTTTCTTGCTCTCTACTCCCATACTTCCGCATAGAAGGCGGCAAGCTCCGGCACTTTGATGAAGTAGCGGAAACGCTCCTTCTGGACCACATTGTTCGTCACGTTAAATTCAAAATCCGTCGTCTTCTTGGCAAATATCGCCGCCCAAGCGTCGAAACACCTTATGTCCTGCCGTTCCAGCTCCTTCGGGCGCAGGTACTTGAACAGCAGGTACAATTCAGTCAGTGAGTTGCTGATAGTCGTGCCGGAGAGGAAGGTCGCACCCAAGTCTTTTCCTGTGCGCTCCTGTATGGTGCGTATGGCAAAGAGCATGTTAAGTGCCTTCTGGCTTCCCTCGCTGTTTCCCAATCCCGCCACACGGTCGTGGCGCGTGTTGAAAGTCAGATTCTTGAACTGGTGGCTCTCATCTATGAAGATGTGGTCGATGCCCATCTGCTTGAAATCCACCACGTCGTCCGTGCGTGACTTTATGGCGTGTTCCACCTTCTCCAGCTTCGCTTCAAGGTTGTGCTTGCGCTTCTCCAATCCTTTCAGCATCGCCCGCGACACGTTCTTTCCCTGCTGCCGTAGCACTTCGAGGTTTTCCTCCACCGTGTCAAGCTCTGCTTGCAGGATGCGCTGCTGCAATTCCGGCGACTGCGGTATCTTGCCGAACTGGTCGTGCGACATGATGACGCAATCGTAGTCGTTGTTCTTTATATTATTGAAGAAGCGCACACGGTTGGCGGTCGAAAAGTCCTTCTCCGAAGCGTACAGAATACGTGCGTTGGGATATGCCGCCTGATAGGTGGCTGCAATCTCCGCAACGTTGGCTTTCAGCCCGATAATCATCGGCTTGTGTGCCAAATTCAGACGCTTCATCTCATGCGCGGCGATGCACATTATCAGCGTCTTACCGGTTCCCACCTCGTGGTCGCAAATTCCGCCGCCGTTCTGTTTCAACATCCAGACGCAATCCATCTGTGAGGGATAGACGCTCTTGATACCCCGGCTTGCCAGCCCTTTCAGGTTGAGGTCGGGAAAGGTCTGATGGGAGCCGTCGTAGCGCGGGCGCACGAAACAGTTGAACTTGCGGTTATACATCGTCACAAGCCGCTCCTTGAACTGCGGCGACTGCTCTTCGAGCCATTCGGAGAAGCCGTTTCGTATCTCGTCAATCTTGGCGTTGGCGAGTTGTATTCCCTCGCTGTCGCGCATCTTGATGTCGTTGCCATGCTCGTCCTTGCCGATGGACTTCATCATGTCAGGGCAGGTGTTGTGCAGGGCGTGTTTTAGGAGGTGCATACCGTCATAGTTCCGGTAATACCCCTTCACCAGAAACTCGTCCGTGATTTTCATGGTGCGGTAGCCGCACACCACCGAAAACTCGTCCATGCTTGCGGAATAGGCGATTTTCACCTCCGTGTCGAACAGCCGGCTCATGTAGGCGGCATAGACACCCGTCGGAATCCAGCGTTCCCCGAAATTGAAGTCCAGATCCTCGAAGGCGATGCGCTGCGGCTCGGCATCTTTCAGAGCCTCCAACGCCTGCTTCACCTCCGGCATACGCTCATTTTCGGGATTGTCACCCATCCATGCCTCTATGCGTTCCGCTTTCTCTATGACATTTCCGGCGATGAAACGGTCTTTGATTTCGTAACCGGTCACGAGCGGATTGTAGTAGATGCGCCCTTGCAGGGCAGTGAGCAAATCCTCCGCCGTGCTGTCGGTTATCTCCCGCATATAGTCGAGATTGACCGTACCATATTTGTTGAGCGACGCAGACAGGGCTTCTTCGGGAGAGCCTACGTTGGCATGGCTCTCCACCGCGAAGGAAACAGGATGCTCGAAGATGTCCGCCTTGACGAACTTTCCGTTTTCCATCCGTTCCAGCGAAAGGATGTCGCGCCCGCCCGCATCCATCATCACTAACTTCACGTTCTGCTTGGCGTTGAGGTTGCCGTAGCGCATGACAAACTCATCGTAACAGGTATTCAGATGCTCTCGCCACGGAACATTTGCCTCGCGCCGGAGCGATTCATAACGGTACAGACGCTCGTAGGCGTCACGCAGCGACACATACAACAACGCCTTTTCCTTCTGGTATCCTTTCAGGTCGAGCGGCTGGAATGTCGCCCCGTATGGCGTGATGTCTTTCAGGTAGCCGATGTTATGACGCCCCCGGTCAGCCACCAGCGACCCTTCGCGCAGGTGCATCTCCGGCGTGCGGTGGTAGGCACGCGGAGAAAGGTCCACGACTTCCTCCTTCGGCTTTTCCGCTTCGATGTCGGGGAAAAGGAAAGTCCCCACCGCTTCCGATGGGGTATCTGTAACGGCAGGTGCGGCGACTGCCTCCGGCTGTGTTTCCTCCTGTCGTGGCTGCTCACGGGAAGTTTCCGGCACGGCTTTCACTTCCGTCTTTTCCGCCACTTGTTTCTCGTTATGCTGCCTTGCCAGTTCCCGAAGTTCTTTCCTACGCTCCGGCGTCAAACCCATCATCATTTCATAGAAACCGTTGATGGGAGGATTGGTATCCCAGTCCAGTGTGGCATAGATGTCGTCCGGGTCGGCAGGCTTGGCGGTGTTCTCCGCTTTCACCTCCTTATTCTCCATTGCGGGTTTTGCAGTTGGAGCTGTCGGTGTAACCGTGACTTTCGGTTTGGGCGGAGTGGACTTTGCCGTAACTGCCTTTTTCACCGTCTTTTTCTTTTTGGAGGTTTTCGGTTGGCTGACCTCTTCCGTCATCCCCCAGAGGTCAAGCAGGGTGAGCTGCACGCCTGCGGAATATTGCGGGCGCGGTTCTATCTCCGGCTTTTCATCTGCGGGTTGCGGCTTTTCTGTCGGAGTTTCCACCGTCTGCGCCGAGGATACTGTTTCCAATTTTATGGCAGGACGCTCTACTTTATTTTGAACGGCAACTTTTTCTTCCGTTCCTGCCTGCCGGATTGAACCCGAATACAAGCGCATGGCAAGCCTGTAATGGAAATCCTCGTCGAGCATACGGCGCAAATCCCCGGCGATGCCTGCTGCCTTGCCCTCGTGCAGATAAACCATAGCGGGCTTCCCGTAGGGGTCTGTGTCAAGTTTCGCCATCGTATGCACGATGCGTTCCGGGTGGTGGATGAAATAGGCGTTGTCGGTCAGGGCGGTTTTCGTGTCCGTCTGTATCACGGTCATCAGCCGCTCGTCCTGCGACATTTCCTTCTTGCTGAGGTTCTTTTGCAGGACAATCAGGTCACTGCCCACCTCCGTGCCCGCGTTGTCCGTGAACAGGTTGTTGGGCAGGCGTATCGCGGATACCAGATTGGCCTGACTGAACAGCTCGTTACGCACGGAGGTCTTGGTGCTATTCAATACCCCTTGCGAGGTGATGAACGCCACGATACCGCCGTCACGCACGGCATCCAGTCCTTTGAGAAAGAAATAGTTGTGGATGGTTTTCTGGGCGGAGCGTCTGCCGAAAGAGTCGCTCCGCTGAAACTCCGCGTCGAACACGGCAATGTCACCGAACGGAATGTTGGACACCGCCAAGTCGAAATAATTGTTGAACGGTCTTTCGATTTTCTCAAAACCGCAGGTGCGCATTTTCTGGTCGGGATAGAGATGCCTCAAGATTGTACCCGTGAGCAGATCCTTCTCGAAAGCCATCACATCCGCATTGGGGCTGTGCCGCAGCATGGAATCCACGAACACGCCGACACCTGCCGACGGTTCGAGCATACGGGCGGGGCGGACGCTGTAATCTGCCAGCACGTCCGCGATGGTGTCGGTTATCTCTTTGGGGGTGTAGAAAGCGGTCAGCACGGACGCTTTCAGCGAATCCACAAACCGCTTGTACTCTGTTTCGTCCTTGCTGTTCTCACGGATAAGCCTGTGCAGCTCCACCGTCGGGGCGAACAGTTCGAGGTCGGATTTCGCCCACCGGACGGCATCCGTCAGTTCCTTTGCAGGGTTGAGGATACATTTCAGACCGCCGAAACCGCAGTACCTTTGAAGTATGGCACGCTCTTCGGTTGTCGCTGTCCTATTTTCCCTGTCAAGGATGAATGCCGTCCGTATCGCCTCGATGTTGTCCCGCAGTTTCTGTTTGCGGTTAAACGCCATATTCGTCTAAGTAAAGGACGGTTGCTCCCGTCAGCTCCGTGTAGAGCAGGTCGTAATCGGAAGACAGGGCGAAATTGTCATCCGAGAGGTCATAGACGGAGAACACGTTGCCGACAAGCGGCAGCAGTTTCAGGACAAAGGCTTCACGCTTCTCTTCCGGCACTTCATCGGCAAACTCGTTTTCCACGACTTCGCGGAGGATGGCGTAACGGGAATAATGCAGCCCGCGCAGCAGCGTGTCCATCGCCAGTTCCTGCGCACCATCGGCGGGATAGCCTTCAAGCCGTGCCCTCTCATACGTTTCGGCGGCACGGTCGGCCCGTTCCCGTATGAAAGCGGTGTCGTCAGCCTGTTCAAACTTGTTCGTGCGGAGATAGTCCAGCAGGTACAGACCGTAATAGGAAAAGTCGGTCTGACCCTCGTTTTTCTTCTTGTTGTTCATTACTTTGGATTTAGCGGATTGATAATTAACGGGATAATCGGTTGGAAAAAGGAAGAAAAAGGCACTCGGTATCCCTCCGAGTGCCACCACTAAATCCAAAGTATGAGTGTAATCCGGTATCGAAGAACAATTCATTACTCTGAACAAGTGGCAAAGTTAATACTATTTCTTCCGTCCTGAAAATTTCTTGTCCTTTTTAGCCTCCGGGAACACAAAAGTCGTGTTATATTCCCCGTCAAAGGCGACAACAGCATCGAAACTCTTGCCCTGTTTGCTCTTGAACCCTTTGAGCAGCTTGGTATGCCCTTCGGTGAGCAGGTCTTTGATTTCATCGTCGGACAGGGTGCGTCCCGCTTTCAGCCGGAACACGGGCAGTCCGCACTCCGTGTTGTCGCAGCGTACCACCTTGCCGTAGAACCGCATCCTGCCCGTGCCACACTTGGGACACGCGCAGCCGGAGTCACGGCTGCCGAAGAGCTTGTCGCACGAGATCAGTTCGGAGGTTATCTCACGTGTGTACGCCTCTATCTCCTTGCGGAAGGTGTCGTCGGACAGTTCCCCGCGCTCGATACGCGCCAGCTCCTTTTCCCATTCGCCCGTCATGGCAACATCGGCGATGCGCATCGTCTTGACGACGGAATTGAGGGCAAGTCCTTTTTCGGTGGGAACAAGCGACTTCTTGCAGCGTTCCATGTAACCGCGCTTGAAAAGCGTTTCGATGATGGAGGCGCGTGTGGCGGGAGTACCGATGCCACAGTCCTTCATCGCCTGCCGCAGTGCGTCGTCCTCAATTTCCTTGCCCGCCGTTTCCATTGCCGAGAGCAGGGTGGCTTCGGTATGCAGCGGCTTGGGTTTGGTCTTTCCTTCGGTAATGGACGAGCCTTTCGGTGTCAGCGTGTCGCCTTCCTGCCAGCCGGGGATGGTAATTTCCTCTTTTTCCTCGCCATAGACGGCACGCCATCCGGTTTGCTTCACGACGCTGCCTTTTACGGTAAACTCCACTCCGGCACATTCCGCCGTGACAGTGGTCACATCCTTGACGCATTTCTCAGAGAATGCCTCGACCATGCGCCCGGCAATCATCTGATAGATGGTATTGTCCTCTTTGGAGAGGAAGAGCGGTTTCTCACCCGTGACGAGCAGGGCATGGTGGTCTGTCACCTTGCCGTCGTCCACGCTGCGGCGTGTCGGGGCGGCTTTTGCCCGCACCTTGTCTTTCCATTCGGGCTGTGTGCCGATGAAAGCGAGCAGTTTGGGAATTTCGGCAAACACGTCTTCGGGGATGTAGCGGCTTCCCGTTCTCGGATAGGTTATCAACTTCTTTTCGTAGAGTTTCTGCGCGATTTCAAGCGTCTGTTCCGCCGTGAAGCCGTGCTTGGCGTTGGCTTCTTTCTGGAGCGTGGTCAGGTCGTAGAGCAAGGGAGTTTCCTCCGTCTTCTCCTTGCGCTCGGCTTTCGTGACAGTGGCGCAACCTGCCGCCTTTACCTTATTATATAGTTCCATCGCCGGTTCTTTCTCTTTCCATTTCTCGGAGGATGAGAATTTCACGACTTCGCCGTCGCAACCGTCCGTTGCGATATGGAGCTGCCAGAATGCTTCGGACGTAAAGCGGCGGTTCTCCCAGTAGCGTTCACATACCATAGCCAACGTTGGTGTCTGCACCCGCCCCACGGAATACGTGCCGTGTCCGGCGGCGATGGATAACGCCTGTGTGCCGTTGATGCCCACGAGCCAGTCGGATTCGCTCCGCGCTTTGGCGGCGAGGTAGAGGTTGTCGTATTTGCTGCCGTCTTCGAGTTTCCGCAGTCCCTCGCGGATAGCTTTGTCGGTGAGAGAGCTGATCCACAGGCGCACGAAAGGAGTGGTGCAACCCGTATAGTGGTAGAGGTAGCGGAAGATAAGCTCTCCCTCGCGTCCGGCATCGGTCGCCACGATGATATGTTCGCTTGTGTCGAACAGTCTTTTGATGACTTTTATCTGCGACACCACGCCGCTGTCGGGCTTGTAACCTTTCTCCGTCCTGACCTGACGGGGGACGAGCGTGAATGTGTCGGGAATAATCGGGAGGTTGTCACGGACAAATCCGCGCACGCCGTAGCCGTCGGGCATGGCAAGCTGAACGAGGTGTCCGAATGCCCATGTCACGGCATAACCGCCTCCCTCGAAATATCCTTCCTCTCTCTTTGTCGCGCCCACGATGCGGGCGATTTCACGTGCCACGGAGGGCTTTTCTGCAATGATTGTCTTCATGTCTTCTTCTTTTTTGTTGATACTTTGGATTTTATTTTGGATTCAGTGGCGGACACGGGATTACATTTTCATGCCCTTGCCCGTTTTCTTCTGCGGCTTCTCCTGCTGCTGTTGCTGGCGGGCGTCCTTCGGGTTGGTCTGACCTTTCTGCAACGGCTCTCTCAGATTCTTTGTAGCCTCGTTGGTCTTGCCATCGTTGTTCACCGCCACCTGCGTGCGGCTCTCGTTGGACGGAGCAACCTGCTGTGCATTGTCAGGGTTCGTGTCGTAGCGGTACGGGCGTCCCTTCTCCGGGTTGAACTTGATATACATCGTGGCATGGAAGCCCTGCTTGTCGGTCACGTTCTCCAGCTTCACGGCTTTACCCGCCACATAGTCGGCTTTCTGCTGGTCGGTGAAGCTCACGCCGCTCCATTTGCTGATGGGGCGGATGCTGCCGTCCTCGTTCGTCCACGTGTTGCGGCGTTGCTCCTTCTTGGTCTGTGCGGCATTTTCCCCGCCCTGCGCCTGACTTTTCGATGTGTCGCCTTTGGTTTCCTGTGTCTGTGCGGTACGGGGCGACTTGCCGGTTCCCGGCACGAACTCCACGCCGCGCTGCTCCACGTTCACTTGCAGGGTGGTGACGAACTTTCTGCCGTCGTTGCGCTCGATGAGCTTGTCGCGTACGGGCAGTCCGGCGCGGAGCATGTCCCGCTCCTGCGTGGTGATTTCCGTCTTGCCGATGCGCTCCGGGATGCGCACCCTGCTTGCCGGAATGTCCGTGATTTCATTCGTCTTGCGGTCGATGCTGATGTAGGAGGGGATGATCTCGCCCGTTTCCCTGTCCACAATGTCCACGACCCTACCGAGATTGCCCGTTTCGCGGAGGTTCTTCCGGTCATTGTCGGAGAATTTGTGTTCCTTGTACTCATCCAGCTTCTGCTCCTTGCGGATGAAGTGCGGCACGAGGCTGATGTTTCCCTCACCGTCCTTCTTGAAGGAGAGGCGGGCGTCCAGCTCGAATGATTCGCCGCCGAAGGTCGGTTTGACCTTTACCAAGTCGGACTTGCCATAGTTGAGCATCTTCGTAAGGTCGCCGGACTTTTCAAGGTTGTCCCGCTTTACGCCCCATCTGTCCTCCAGCTCCTGCCAGTTGATTTTACTCTCGTCGATGGGCTGGTAGCCACGTTTGCCCTGCATCTGTTCGGATTTGTCCTGTTGCTGTTCTTTCCGTTGTTCCATGTTCTCCTGTTTTTGAGGTTCTTGTTTCTCTGTCTGTTGTGCTGCCATCTCTTCCTGCACCTTCTTCTCATAGTCGGAGGTGTCCACCTTGTGAGGGGCGAGCAGCTCCTTGTTCGCTTCGGGGTCTTTCAGCAGTTGCTTCATCACCTCTAAGAGATTTTCAGCTTGGTCTGCCGCAATGCGGTAGAAACCGAAGCGGCTGGGTTCCTTGCACTGCCGGAAGAAGTTCTTGAAGAAGTTGTCCAGCACGTCGCCATGTCGGTCGAATTGCAGGAAACTCTGCGCGTTCTCCGCTTTTGCGGGGGTGCGCTTGGGTGTGCCGTCCGCGTTCAGCCCGGCTACCACGCTGATCTCGCCTGTCTTCTCGTCACGGACTACCAGCACGTCCTTTTCGTCTTTTTTCTTTGCCATCTGAAAAATGTTTTAATGGGTTATTTATGAAAGAAATTATGGATACGAGCCTTGTAGAAGGCTATATCTTCCTTTTTGAAGTCCTTGATATGGTTGGAAAGGAATGTCAGCACGTCCTCCTCGCTGTAATAGGTCTTCTTGCCCAGCGTCTTGTAGGGCAATGCGCCTACGCTGCGGTAGCGTTGGAGGGTGCGTTTGCTTATCTGGAGCAACATGCACAAATCCTGATTGTCGAAAAGGCGGATGCTTTCCGTGATAGTGGGCTGTTTCCCCTCAGCCTTCATCGCCAGCAGCAGTTCGTCCTGACGGTCGAGCCGTTCCATCAGCTTCTGCATCCAGCCCTCGAAGTTGTTTCGTGTGAGCAGTTCCATGACCTATGTCCTCCTTCCTTTTGGTTTGCCGCCCGTGCGCAGCGTGTGGTTGTGGAACAGGGTGTCTATTGTCCCTTCCTCGTTCCTTACTGTGTTGTCCTCCAATAGCCGCAGTATCTCGGAAAGGCGGTAGCGGCAGCTTCCGCGTACCACCACATACTCGATACGGTGGTCGGTGCGCATACGCTGCATGGTGCGCTTGCTCACGTTGAGCATCTTCGCCGCCTGTGCCGTGTCAAGCAGCTTGTCTTCGGTTTCCCGCTTCCGTTTCTTCTCGTCCCTTGCCTCGCGGATGTACCCTGCGATGTTCGCAATCTGCGCCATCATCTCCTTGTAGGCGGAACTTTCCATTGTTATCACTTTCATGTTCAGTCCTTTCTTTTTGTTTCTGCGACAAAATTCGGCAATAAACAAAAGGGGCTTTAACAACTCACTACGTGACTCACGTAAGATTTTTGCGGAAGATGGCTCCGTAACCCGGTCAAACGGCGCAACAGGCAGCCTTTCAGCGGAAAACGATACGTCTTGTATGCCGTTTCGTTACCTTTGCGGCAAACTCTAAATGACATGAATATGGAAATAGTATCTATCGAGAAAAAGACTTTCGAGATGATGGTGGCGGCATTCGGCGCACTCTCGGAGAAGGTCGCCGCCCTGAGGCGCAAAAGCGACACGGGGCGCATGGAAAGATGGCTCACGGGCGAGGAGGTCTGCGGGCAGTTGAGAATAAGCCCGCGCACGTTGCAGACGCTGCGTGACAGGCGGCTTATCGGCTACTCGCAGATAAACCGCAGGTTCTATTACAAGCCAGAGGAGGTGAAGCGGCTGATACCGCTTGTCGGCACGCTCTATCCGCACGGCAGATGATTTGATTTATTCACCCACTGAATCCGAAGTTATGATGAACGAGAACAACGATGTTTTTACGATGGAAGACGAGCCGATAGCCTCTGTGGTGCAGGATATGCGCAAAGGCTCGAAATGGCTGTCCGCATTTCTGGAAAGCTACCGTCCTCCGCTGGACGGGGAACGTTACCTGACGGACGGCGAGGTGTCGGAACTGCTCCGTGTGAGCCGGCGCACCTTGCAGGAATACCGCAACAACCGCGTGTTGCCCTTCATACTTTTGGGAGGGAAGGTGCTTTACCCGGAAACGGGGCTGCGCGGGGTACTGGAAGCGAACTACCGCAAGCCGCTGGAGTGAGGCGGTTTCATGAAAAAGTAAACGGGTGACACCTTTTGTGGTGCTACCCGTTTACTTGTCTTATGGGGTATGTGCAATCAGCAATACCCGGCTTTTCCGTTCTGTATGAACATCACGTATGTCTGCCGTTTCTCTTGTGAGAGTGCCTTTCCCACCAGCCATGTGCGGAACAGGTGGGTGTTGTAGGTATTCACCCTGAAAGCGACCGGGATGATGATTTCAAGGGCGTACACGTCCGCGTGCAGCCCGTTTTCAAGCTGCATGTAGCGGCACACCTCGTAGTCGTTCAGCACGTCCGACTTGCGGACGGCTCTGATGGCGGCGTTCACTGCCGGGACGGTCGTATGGAACAATCCGGCTATTTCGGTGGCGGTCATCCACACGTCGTTACCGGTTACGCTGACTGCCTTGTCCTCGATGATGATTGTGTCACGTTTCATGGCTTTTCTTTTTAGATGGTGCAACCTGCAAATTCCTCGACGCCGTTCAATCTTGCGGCAAGGTTCTCCATGTCCTGATTGAGCTTCTCTTTGGTTATCTTTGCGTAAATCTGCGTCGTCTTTATGCTCTTGTGTCCGAGCATGGAGCTGACCGTTTCGATGGGAACACCGTTGGAGAGGAATATCGTCGTGGCTGCCGTGTGGCGGCTCTGATGCCACGTGATATGCTTGGTGATGCCGCAACGCTTGGCGACGGCACGGATACCGGCAAGGCACGTGTTATAATGCGGAACGGGAAATATCCTGCCGTCCCCGCACAGTCCCCGGTATTTGCCGATTATGCGGTTGGCGATGTCGAGCAGGCGGATGTTGGACACCACGCCCGTTTTCTGGCGGTTGATGTTTATCCACTCGTGTTCGTCGAAGTAGGTGCGGATATTCTCTTCCGTAAGGTTGCGCATATCCGCGAACGACAGCCCCGTGAAGGCGCAGAACAGGTAGAGGTCGCGGTACAATTCCTGTTTGGCGTTTTTCAGTTTCCCCTCCATCAGCAGGCGGATCTCATCTTTGGTCAGGAAACTGCGTGTTGTTTCCTCCTTCTTGATTTCATACTCGCGGAACGGGTCGCGCGTCAGCCACTCGTTGTTGATGGCGATGAATACCATCGTCCGTAACGGGCAGACGTACAGCCACACGGTATTGGTGCAGCAGTGCTTGTCCGTGCGCAGGAACATCTCGAAGTCGGAGATGAAAGCCGGGGTAAGCTCTTTTAGGGCGATGTCCTTCACATGGTAGCGGATGTCGAGGAACTCTTGCATGTGCTTGTAAACGGTGCGGTACTTCAGCAGCGTGCCTTTGGCTTTCATGCCTGCCTCCACCTGCTTCTCGTAGTCCTCGTTGTGCTGGCGGAACACCTGCATCAGCGTGTGGTAGCGGTGTTCCAGTCCGAGAAAGGCGTTCTTCACCTTCTCCGCCGTGACGAAGTTGTCACGCTCCATGATTTCCTGATAATGCCTGTTGATGCGTACCCGCATCTTGTCAAGCATACGGTTCGTTTCGAGTGCCGCCGTGCTTCTGCCCGTGACACGTCCACCTTTGGTGTCCCACAGTTTCGGATCGACAGTCAGTTTGCAGCTGAACTGTGTCTGGCTGCCGTCCACCGTGATGCGTCCCATGACGGGAACTGTCCCGTCCTTTTTCACTACCTGACGCTTGAGGTAGTAGATTACTGAAAATGTACTCTTCATTGTCCTTAATTTTTGGGTTTCAAAATTAGTTGGTGAAGAGTCCGGTGTTGGTACGCAAAACGGGGAGGAACGGCGCAATCTTTTTCCGTAACCTGATTTTTCGCATGAGTTATGGATAACTCACTATTCCTTAGAGCCTTGTTTCGCTATTCGTACCCGTTTGTCGCATTTTCGGGCATGGTTACGAACAAGTAACGTAGCGGCGTCAGGATTTGGCTTCGGCAGGGATTGTAATGGCTTCACGGATTATCGCCACTTCAACCAAAACCCTTGTAACTCAATTCTATCACTATATCTTTCCGCATTTCACTTTTTTGTAGTAACTTTGCATGGAAAATTAACTTAAAAGCTTAAATATATTTATATCATGTGGTTCTATCACGTTGTAGCTTTCATGACGGTGGCTATCTGGGGCTCTACCTTTATCTCCACCAAGGTGCTGATTCAAAGCGGCATTTCACCGGCTCAGGTGTACACGTTGCGGTTTTTAATAGCCTATGTGCTGATGCTATTGTTTTTTCATAAGCATATTTTTGCTCGTACATGGAAAGATGAATTACTGATGGCAGGACTGGGATTGACAGGCGGAACGGTGTTCTTCCTGGCGCAAAACGTGGCGTTGGGTTACTCAACGGCCATGAACGTGTCGCTCATCGTGTGCTCGTGTCCGCTGTTCACCATGTTGCTTCACCGGATGTGGTTCAGGGGCGAGCCGCTCGGCAAGTGGCAAATCATCGGCACGGCCTTCTCTTTTGTGGGCATGGCGGCTGTAGTACTCAACGGTCAGTTGGTGCTCAACCTTTCTCCGCTGGGCGACTCGCTGGCTCTGCTGGCTTGCGTGAGCTGGGCGGTGTATTCGCTGTTGCTCAAGAAAGCCAATGAGAAATATTCCACGACCTTCATCACCCGCAAGGTGTTCTTCTACGGACTGCTCACCGTGTTGCCTTATTATGCTTTTGAGCCAGGCTTTCCAAGTCTTGATACCTTGGTGCAACCCAAGATATTGTATAACCTGCTGTTCCTTGGAGCAATCGCTTCTATGCTATGTTTCTGGCTATGGACGTGGGTGATGTTGCGACTGGGTGCATTGCAGGCAACCAATTATGTGTATGTGAATCCAGTGACTACCATCATTTTTGCCGCATGGATTCTGCACGAGGAGATAACGGTTTACTTTGTCGTGGGTACCGCGCTGATATTGACGGGCTTGTACCTGAGTAGCCGAAAGGGGAGGGTGCCCGCAGGCAAGACCACCTGATGCTGCTGAGATGACGTATCTGCTGAGCCTGTTGCTTGGGGTGTTCACGGTGGTTGAACTGAACTGTGAGAACCTTTTCGACTATCGCCACGACAGTCTGAAGCATGACGAGCAGTTTCTGCCTTCTTCTGATTATCATTGGACACCTCACCGCTATTGGCAGAAGGTGAACCGTATCGGGCAGACCATCCTATCGTGTGGCGAATCAGACGACGGCTGGTCGCTGCCCGATTTAGTGGCCTTGTGCGAGGTAGAGAACGATAGTTGTTTGGTTGATTTAACCAAACGGTCGCTGTTGCGCAAGGCTCGGTATGAGTATGTGATGACCCATTCGCCCGATGAACGGGGCATTGACGTGGCTTTGCTGTATTCTCCATTCTCGTTTCAATTACTTCAATCTTATTCTATTCGCATCCATCCCATGAAAGAGATGCGGCCCACGCGTGACATCCTGTATGTGAAAGGACGTGTCAGTTTGCGAGACACACTGCATGTTTTTGTAGTACACGCACCCAGCAGGATGGGTGGCGAGCGTGCCACTCGGGCCCACCGGCGGCTGGTAGGCGAGCGGCTGTTGCAGGCGGTTGATTCCCTTCGCGCCTTGTCTGCCCATCCCCATGTCCTGCTGATGGGCGATTTCAACGACTATTCCACGGATGAAAACATCCGACAGTTAACCGAGCATGGCCTTGTAGATGTTTCTCAGAAGGCTGTTGGTACGCATGGAGCCAGGGGAACGTACCGCTTCCGGGGCGATTGGGGTAGCTTGGATCATATCATGTTGGATGAGCATACGGCGCAAAGATTGGTGGAATGTCATGTGCATGATGCCCCCTTCTTGCTGAAAGAAGATGAAAAATACGGCGGAGTGCAGCCTCGGAGGAATTATCTGGGACCTCGTTACCAGAATGGTTTCAGTGACCATTTACCCTTGGTAGTCAGGCTTCGATGGGACGATTGACAGCATCGCTATCCCTCTTTCCATGAACGGTAGATGCCTGATGCACAGACTATTTGTTCTATCAGGTTGTAAAAAAAGCACATGGATGATGTGTTATGAACCTAAAAATTAGTATATTTGCAATCAAATCATGTTCTCAGTGTCGATTGGCACTGCGATGAAAATCATTAAATACATATATTTATCATGAAGACAAACCGTAGAACGTTCTTGAAAACAATGGGGACAATTGGGCTTTTTTCGATTGTTCCACGTAAAGTCTTGGGTGGAAATGGATTTATTTCACCCAGTGACCAGTTGACAAAAGGAATCATTGGTGTGGGAGGAATAGGCAAGTCGTCTTACCATTTCACAAGTTCCGAAGCCTGTAGATTAGTGTCAGTCTGTGATGTTGACCAAAAACATTTGCAGCAAGCCGTTGATTTAGGCAAGAAGAAATTTGGAACTACACTCACCACTTACCATGATTTCCGTGACTTAATTGGTGATCCCAACGTGGATATTGTGCACATTGCCACTCCACCTCATTGGCATGCACTGATGGCAGTTGAGGCAGCAAGGGCTGGAAAGGATGTTTGGTGCGAAAAACCCATGACCCGTACCATAGGAGAAGGTAGAAAGATTGTAGAGGCCATGCAACGTTATAATCGTATATTTAGGCTAAATACATGGTTCAGGTTTAAGGATACTTTCTACGGACTGGGCACAACCGTACAACCCTTGAAGAAGCTTGTAGAGAGTGGAATGTTGGGTTGGCCGTTGAAAGTTGTCGTGTCTGGTGCGACAGGCTTTACCTGGAAATTCTATTGGGTTGGCAAAGATAATCTGCAACCACAACCTGTTCCACAAGAGTTGGATTATGACATGTGGTTAGGTCCGGCTCCCTTCAAGCCCTACAACGCCCATCGTGTACATCAAACGTTTCGTGGATATTGGGATTATGATGGTGGTGGACTCACTGACATGGGGCAGCATTACCTCGATCCTATCCAGTATTTCTTAGGCAAGGACAACACCTCACCCGTAAAAGTGGAAGTGGATGCACCTCAGCAGCATTACGATGCAGTAGGAATCTGGCGTAAGATTACCTACACATACGCTGATGGTTGCCAAATAGTGCTTGAGGGTGAAGGTTACGAAAGCAAGGGAAAGGTGCCGTATATCGAAGGTCCGAAGGGAAAGGTATATAAAGGTTTTGAATGTACCATTCCAGACGTGATGAACAAGCTGGCCGAATATCCAGATCCAGAACCGCAGAACACTGACTTCCTGGATTGCATTCGCACTCGAAAGAAGTTTGCGCTTAACGAACTGAATGGCCACCATAGCTGCACATTGGTCAACATGGCTACCGTGGCTTTGCGCTTGAATCGCAAGGAATTGGCATTCGATCCCAAGACACAGTTGTTCATAGGGGATGATGCCGCCAATGCTTTGGTTAATCAACCCATGCGTAAAGGATGGAATTTCTAAGGTTCCAAGTTGATAAATGAATTGACAATTTAATCAATCAAATAAACATGAAAAAGCTTCAATATCATATACTTGTATTATTGCTCTTGTGTATATGCACCGTTGGTCATTCGCAAGGGACTGATCAAAGAAACAGAGTAGCCTCAACCATCATAGCCGATGGATTGGCACAGCTGCCCGCTAACAATGTAGAAACTTTCAACCAGGTGATGGAAGAGATGGCCCAGACGGGTGCGGATGGCATCAAGTCGTTGGTAGGGCTGTTCGGTCCAACCAGCAAAGGCGCTAATGCTGCTTATGAATATGCTGTCAATGGCGTGGTAGACTATGTAACCCGACCTGATAAAGCCAATCTCCGTGCTGGTGTGAAAGAAGGTTTGGTTCAGGCATTGCGTTCTTCTAAGGATCAGGTTCTGCAGGCTTTCTTGATTACGCAGATACAAAAACTCGCCACAGCAGCTGATGTTGCCGTGTTCGAGGCATATCTCAATGACAGCTACCTGCAGCCGTTTGCCATGAGTGCGCTGGCCACAACACCAGGTATTGATCAATACTTGATAGGCTGGCTGCCCAAGTCGGACTTGCCAAAGCAGACACTGGCTCACCTCATCACGACACGTCAGTTGGTTTCACCCACATTGGAACCGATGCTCTTGTCATGGATTCCCGGAGCAGATTCACAGACGTTGAATGAAATTTACAAGGCTTTGGTGATCAATGGCTCTACTAAAGCCGCCAAAGTATTGGGAAAACAGGCCAAATCTGTTGGTTATCAATACGAACCAACACATGTAGCCGACGCCTACATGCAGCTGCTAACCCGCCTGGCAAGCAATGACTCTAAATGGGTAGGCAAGGCTGCCAAGCAGCTGGTAAAGCAACAAAGGCCTGCCATTCGTTGTGCCGCGTTGGAACTGTTGCTGAAGACTTCTGGTTCAAAAGCAACGTCACAGGTGCTCAAGGCCTTGAAAGATAAGGATGTGCAATATCGGAATACAGCTTTGGCCATGGCTGAAGATTGTGCTGGAAATGGAATTTTCAAAGCCGTTTCCAATCAGATTGACCGGCTTTCGGTGCCTGCTCAGATAGACGTGGTTCGTTGGTTGGGCAACAATAGACAACAGAATTTTATAGAGGTAGTTCTCAAGAAGATGATGAGCAGCAATGATGAACTCTCCAATGCTGCCATTGATGCAGCCAGTCAGATAGGAGGACCACAGGCATTGCAAGGACTGATGGCATTGTTGGGTGGCCCGAAAGCCGACCAAGCACTACAGGCACTCAAGCCATTCAAAGGCTCTATCCAAGCCGAGGGTCT
Source organism: Prevotella sp. SGI.027 (assembly GCA_050315175.1). Taxonomy (GTDB): domain Bacteria; phylum Bacteroidota; class Bacteroidia; order Bacteroidales; family Bacteroidaceae; genus Prevotella. The sequence goes on along the minus strand of JBNPOM010000004.1, from coordinate 79,685 downwards.
CAAGTTACTGGGTAACAGCAATGCGTCTGTACAGGCTCAAGCACTGAAATTAATTGCCGAACGTCGCATGTATCAGGCTTACGACGAGGTGTTGCGACTGACCTCTTCACAAAATGCCGTTGTAAAGACTGCCGCTTATGAAGCACTGGGTAGCATTTCTGACTACCAACATTTCGAACCTTTGTGCGAAATGTTGGAACGTGCCGATGCTGCCACGGTTCCACATTTGCAGAAAGCTGCTTTGTATGCACTCCATCAGCAGTCGTCTGCAGAACAGTTCGCTGCCATTCAAAAACGATTGGTCAAAACCACTTGTCCGCAACTTTATTACCCCATGCTGGCTCAGGCAGGCAACCAACAGGCCATCAGTCAGCTGGTGGAAGAGTTCCAGAAGCCTTCTATGGCCGATGAAGCCTTCAATTCTCTGTTGAAAATTGACAACGAATCGGTGATAGACGTGCTTGACCAGATTGCATCAACAACGGCTACTCGAAAAGACCAGGCGTTGAAGCGTGCCCTGACCCTGACCAAACGTTCGTCACTAAATGGCATGGAAAGGTATTTGTTGTATCGTCGGGCCCTCGAAATGAACCCATCGGTTTCGGTTGTCAACAGCTATCTGTCTGCATTAGGTAGCATTTATGAGCTGCCTGCATTAACGCTTGCTGCACAATATCTTGATAAGAAAGAGAATGCCTATCAGGCTGCAACCGTTGTGAAGACCATTATTGCTAAAAACAAAGCCCTGCAAGGTGGCGAAACCACCAAGACATGGCTCAACAAAGCCAAGGACATTTTCAGTGCCAAGACCGAAGATGCCGATGCTGGATATTCCATTGATGAAATCAAAGGATTGTTGGGCAAGTGGCAGTCGGATGGCTTTATGCATGAAGTGGTTGACGGCAAGTGTAAGGGCAATGCTTCTGTGGGCAGTGGCGACACGTTCGAAAACGTTGACCTGTACGTGGACTGGCGAACCAAGGGCAAAGGGATGCTGTATCTGCGCTCTATGCCAGAGGTGGTACTGGATGGCGCTACGGGTGCACAGTTTGTGCATGCTTTCGACAGCAAGCTCGTGGCTGTTGAGCAGTACGCAAAGCCCGGTGAGTGGAATACGCTACATGTACGGTTGGTCAACGACCGACTTTTGATTGAATCGAATGGCCGTGTGGTTGCTGAGAATGTTATCATCAAGAACACCCCGACCCGTTTGCCAATCAAAACCGTGGGACAAATTTTCTTCATGGGCGGAGAAGAGGAGATGCAGATTCGTAATCTGATGATTCACAAACTGCCTTCTACCCCTGTGTTTACACTGTCAAAAGAAGAGAAGGAAGAAGGTTACGAAGTGCTGTTCGATGGCCGTTCGCTCGACAAGTGGGAAGGAAATTTAGTCAATTACGTTCCCGTGGATGGCAATATTTATGTCAGTGCCAAGTACGGAGCCGGTGGTAATCTTTATTCAAAAAAGAAGTATAGTGACTTTATCTACCGCTTTGAATTTTGTTTTGTGAAGCCAGGAGTCAACAATGGCATAGGCATTCGTACCAAACACGGTGTTGATGCTGCCTACGACGGTATGGAGATTCAAATACTCGACCATGATGACCCCATCTACAAAGGGCTACATGACTATCAGCAGCATGGTGCCGTTTATGGTATCATTGTGCCGAAACATGTCAAGTTCGGTCCTTTGGGAACCTGGAATGTTGAAGAAATTCGCGCCATTGGCGACCGCATCACCGTTACGGTGAATGGTGAGGTGATTCTCGACGGCAATATTCGTGAAGCCTGTCAAGGCCACAATGTAGCCCCCGATGGCGGAGATGTGAATCCATATACGGTAGACAAGAAAAATCACCCCGGCCTGTTCAACAAGGATGGTTATATCAGCTTCTGCGGTCATGGTGAGGGTGTGAAGTTCCGCAATGTCCGCATTCTGGATTTAAGTAAGAACAAGAAAACGTCAAAATCAAGAACAAGAAGAAGATAGTATTCGCTGTCAACGAAGACAAACATCAGCCGGTTCCGTGCATGGGTCATGGAACCGGCTTTCTTTTTCTCATTCGTGTGACCAGTTGTGTACAAGCGAGTTCCCGATAGGTCGGTGAGAAAATTTTAGAGTTCGTATTGTATTGATAATCAACTGATTTGATTTGTTCGTCCAAACTCAATGCAATTGGGTGCCAAACTCAATGCTATTGGAGGCCAAACGCTATGCTATTGCAGGCCAAACTCAATGCCATTGAAAACCAAACCCTGCGAGTGCTTGTCGAAGATGGAAAAGCATACCCACTTGTACGCTATATATAATTTGTGCAAAAGGACAATTTTTCCTATATAATTTAAGCTAAATCACTTGGAGAATCGAAAAAATATATTACTTTTGCAAGAGGGGTGGAGGGTGCTTGTACGAAGTGTTTACGCCACGGCTGCCATCAGTTAGGTTATCGTTGGTACCATCAAGTTATCGTTTCCCCAGCAAACTTATGAATACGCCTCACACATCATTCGCTGCGTTATTGTCTGGTTCTTTTCCACATCGCAGTGGGGATTGGTTTCAACGATGCAGGCAAACAAGAAAATAATTATATAGAAACAACATAAAACAATGTTCGAGAATTTAAGTGATAGATTAGAAAAATCCTTTAAAATACTAAAAGGTGAAGGAAAAATTACCGAGATTAACGTTGCCGAAACGCTGAAAGACGTGCGACGTGCATTGTTGGATGCTGACGTTAACTACAAGGTAGCCAAGAGCTTTACCGACCGGGTCAAGGAGAAGGCCATGGGCATGAACGTGCTCACTGCCGTGAAACCGGGTCAGTTGATGGTGAAAATTGTACACGATGAGCTGGCAGAGCTCATGGGTGGTGAGGCAGTTGGACTACAGTTGGAGTCCAAACCGGCCATCATTCTGATGTCGGGTTTGCAGGGTTCGGGTAAGACTACGTTCTCAGGGAAGCTGGCCAATCTGCTCAAGAGCAAACAACGGAAAAATCCTTTGTTGGTTGCTTGCGACGTATATCGTCCCGCTGCCATCGAACAGCTGAAAGTTGTTGGTGGTCAAGTGGGTGTTGAGGTGTACAGTGAACCCGACAACAAGGACGTGGTTGCCATTGCCAAGCAAGCCATACAGCAAGCCAAAGCCAAAGGCAATGATGTGGTAATCATCGATACGGCCGGTCGTTTGGCGGTTGATGAGGAGATGATGGATGAGATAGCTCGCCTCAAAGATGCCGTTCATCCTGACGAAACCTTGTTCGTTGTTGATGCGATGACGGGACAGGATGCCGTGAATACTGCGAAAGAATTTAATGACCGGCTCGACTTCAACGGCGTTGTACTCACTAAGTTGGATGGCGATACCCGTGGCGGTGCTGCACTTTCCATTCGTACGGTGGTGACCAAACCTATTAAATTCGTGGGTACTGGCGAGAAGATGGAGGCCATCGACGTGTTCCATCCATCGCGTATGGCCGACCGAATCTTAGGCATGGGCGACATCGTTTCTTTGGTAGAACGTGCCCAGGAGCAGTTTGATGAGGAAGAAGCCAAGCGCCTGCAAAAGAAAATTCAAAAGAACAAGTTCGATTTCAACGACTTTCTCAACCAGATAGAGCAAATCAAGAAGATGGGTAACATCAAAGACTTGGCTGCGATGATACCAGGTGTGGGAAAGGCAATCAAGGACGTTGACATCGACAACGACTCGTTCAAAGGCATCGAGGCCATCATCAAAAGCATGACACCGAAAGAGCGAACGAATCCTGAAATATTGAATACCTCACGCCGTCAGCGCATTGCCAAAGGAAGTGGAACGGACGTTCAGGAGGTGAATCGATTGATCAAACAGTTCGACCAGACGCGCAAGATGATGAAGATGGTCACTGGCAACCGCATGGCTGGCATGATGAGCCGCATGAAAGGGATGCCAAAGATGAAATAACCAGTTAGAATAAAAGGAGGAAAAAACAGAAATGCAACTCATAGACGGTAAGGCTACGGCCGCTGCCATCAAGGCAGAAATAGCTGAAGAAGTAAAAACAATGGTCGCCCAGGGCGGCAAGCAACCTCATTTGGCGGCTGTGCTGGTGGGACACGATGGCGGCAGTGAAACGTATGTTAAGAATAAGGTGAAGGCTTGCGAGCAATGCGGATTTAAGTCAACCTTGATCAGATTCGAGGACGATGTCACCGAAGAAGAACTTTTACAGTGTGTAGACAGACTGAACAAAGACGAAGATGTAGATGGTTTTATCGTGCAGTTGCCACTGCCCGAGCACATCGATGAACAGAAAATCATCATGGTAGTCGACTACAAAAAAGACGTAGATGGATTTCATCCCATCAACGTGGGACGCATGTCGATAGGACTTCCATGTTTCATCTCGGCCACACCACTGGGCATTCTCACCCTGTTGCAGTATTACGGCATTGAGATGACTGGAAAGAAATGTGTCGTTCTGGGGCGAAGCAACATCGTAGGCAAGCCTATGGCACAGCTCATGATGCAAAAACAGTATGGCAATGCCACAGTGACGATATGCCACAGCAGTTCTAAGGGCTTGAAAGATGAGTGCCGACAGGCCGATATCATCATCGCAGCCGTTGGTGAACCTGACTTTGTTAGGGCCGATATGGTGAAAGAGGGAGCCGTAGTGATTGACGTGGGTACCACACGCGTGCCAGATGCCTCGCGTAAGAGTGGGTTCCGACTCAATGGCGATGTGAAGTTTGATGAGGTGTCGCCAAAGTGCAGTTACATCACACCTGTACCTGGTGGGGTTGGCCCCATGACGATATGCTCGCTGATGAAGAATACGTTGGCGGCGGCAAAAAAGGAATATTACAAATGACAGCAGAAGAATTCTATCAGCAAGGTAACCGCTACCGGCAACAGGAAAACTGGCAGATGGCACTGAATTGCTATCTGGAGGCCATCGAGTTGGATCCCCAGTCGCCTGCAGTGGCAGCCAAACAAATGGTAGAAGACATTCTGGGCTTTTACAATAAGGATGCATACAATCCTTAAACAACTAAAACATTATACAATGAGCAAGATGAAAGGAGCCATAGTCGTGAATACCGATCGTTGCAAGGGATGTTCACTCTGCGTGGTGGCATGTCCGCAAAAGGTAATCGAATTGGCTCAGAAACAAGTGAACACGCACGGATACAGATATGCGCAGGCCGTGAATCCAGATGATTGTGTGGGTTGTGCGGCATGCGGTATCGTTTGTCCGGATGGATGTATAACCGTTTATAGAAAACGAGTGGAGGCGTAACAAGATGGCAGCAGAACAAGAAATAGTGTTGATGAAAGGGAACGAAGCTATTGCCAACGCAGCGATTCGCTGTGGTGCTGATGGCTATTTTGGCTATCCCATTACTCCCCAGAGCGAGATTATTGAAACGCTGGCAGTACTCAAACCGTGGGAAACCACGGGGATGGTGGTGTTGCAAGCCGAGAGTGAAGTGGCGTCTATCAATATGGTTTATGGTGGCGCAGGTGCCGGAAAACGCGTGTTGACGAGCTCTTCGTCGCCAGGAATAGCGTTGATGCAGGAGGGTATCTCCTACATGGCGGGCGCCGAACTGCCGGGTGTGTTTGTCAATGTGCAGCGCGGTGGTCCCGGATTGGGAACCATTCAGCCTTCGCAGAGTGACTATTTTCAGGCAACAAGAGGTGGAGGAAACGGTGATTATCATGTCATCGTGTTGGCTCCTAACTCTGTTCAGGAGATGGCAGACTTTGTTGATTTGGCTTTCGAGTTGGCATTCAGGTACCGCAATCCGGCCATGATACTGAGCGATGGCGTGATAGGACAGATGATGGAAAAGGTGGTTTTACCTCCATTCAAGCCCCGTCGCACCGAAGAGGAGATTAAGAAAGAATGCCCATGGGCTACGGTTGGACGGACAAAGAATCGCAAACCGAACATCATTACTTCGTTGGAACTCAAATCAGAAGTGATGGAAGAGCGTAACTTACATCTCCAAGAGAAGTACAACACCATTCAGGAGAAGGAAGTAAGATATGAAACACAGCAGATGGAAGACGCCGATTATATCATCGTAGCCTTTGGTAGTGCGGCTCGAATAGCTGAAAAAGCACTTGAATTGGCACGTGAAGAAGGGTTGAAGGTCGGCCTGTTCCGCCCGATAACCTTGTGGCCATTCCCGCAAAAGGAACTCGCTGAGGCTGCTCAAGGCAAAAAGGGTGTGCTGGTAGCAGAGATTAATGCAGGACAAATGGTGCAGGATGTGCGGTTAGCCATCAACAACACTGTCAAAGTAGAACATTTCGGACGTCTCGGAGGCATCGTGCCTGAACCGGAAGAGATCGTCAAAGCATTGAAGGAGGAACTGTAGAATGAACAATGATATCATATCTCCCGAGAACCTGGTTTATGCCAAACCGGAACTGATGAACGATACAACCATGCACTATTGTCCTGGTTGTTCGCACGGTGTTGTGCATAAATTGGTCGCCGAAGTCATTGCAGAAATGCAGATGGAGGAAAAGACTGTCGGCGTATGTCCAGTAGGTTGTGCGGTTTTCGCTTATCGTTACCTGGACATAGACTGGCAAGAAGCACCACATGGACGTGCTCCTGCGTTGGCAACGGCTGTGAAACGACTGTGGCCCGACCGTCTGGTTTTCACCTATCAAGGTGATGGTGACCTGGCATGTATAGGCACTGCCGAGACGATTCATGCATTAAATAGAGGTGAAAACATTGTCATTATATTCATTAATAACGCCATCTATGGCATGACAGGTGGGCAAATGGCACCGACAACGCTTTTGGGTCAGAAGACTAGCACGTGTCCTTATGGCCGCGATCCCAAGCTACATGGCTATCCACTCAACATCACTGAGTTGGCATCTAAGTTGCAAGGAACCTGCTATGTCACACGACAAAGTGTAGATACCGTGGCTTCCATCCGCCAAGCGAAGAAGGCTATTAAGAAAGCTTTCATTGCTTCGATGGAAGGAAAAGGGTCATCGCTCGTTGAAATGGTTAGCACATGCAACAGCGGATGGAAGGTTTCACCCGTCAAAGCCAATGAGTGGATGCGCGAAAACATGTTCGATAAATATCCAAAGGGTGACCTGAAAGACAATACAGGCCTATAACCAAACAGGAGGAAACAACGTATGAAGACAGAAATTATCATATCGGGCTTTGGCGGACAGGGCGTACTTTCTATGGGTAAGATCCTGGCTTATTCGGGCTTGATGGAAGAAAAAGAGGTGACATGGATGCCTGCTTACGGACCAGAGCAACGTGGTGGAACGGCCAATGTGACGGTCATTGTGAGCGACGAGCGCATTTCATCGCCCATCTTAAGTAAATATGACGTAGCAATTGTGCTCAACCAGCCTTCGTTAGACAAGTTTCAACCGAAGATAAAGCCTGGAGGCATCTTGATATACGATAGTAATGGCATCGTTAATCCACCATCAAGGACGGATATACAGGTATATCGTATCGATGCAATGGAACAGGCTGCCGAGATGAAGAACGCCAAAGTGTTCAACATGATCGTGCTGGGTGGACTCTTGAAAGTAAGTCCCGTGGTCAGTACAGATGGGCTACAGAAGGCTCTCTACAAGTCTTTACCCGAGCGACATCATCACATGATTCCGCTCAACATGCAGGCTGTTGACATAGGAATGAAACTCATTACTAAACAATGATAACTTGATTTTTATAACTCTCTAATTTTTTTTCAGAGCTGGTCGTAGTGATTACGGTCAGCTCTTTTTACTTCTTCAACTTCGATGCATTTGCCATTTTAGCACCATATTATTAGATTGGAAATGTAAAAAAATGACTACTATTTCTAAATATAAGTCAAGTATATGCTATAAAATGTCAAAATTATTCGCATTTCTTTGGAGGTTATCGTTTTTTTTCCTTACTTTGTATATGCAAATAGGAAACAAAAACATTATAATTGATTAAATTTAAGGTAAATGAAAAAATTAGGATTACTTATTACGGCAGCTGCCATGGCTGCATCTGTTTCAGCACAAACTGTAACAGAAAGCAAGACATTTGACAACTTTTATATTGGTATTAACGGTGGAGTCGCAACCAAAACAACGGGAAATAGTTGGATGAAGAACTTGAATCCCAATGCAGGTCTTCGCATTGGTCGCAATTTTACGCCAGTTTTTGGTATGGCTGCAGAGAGCAATGCTTACTTCTCTAACAAGCCTCTCGCATCAACTGGCACGGCTGTACGCGCGCTCAACACCAGCTTGTTGGGTACTGTAAACCTCAGTAATTGGTTCGGTGGATATACTGGTGAGCCTCGTTCGTTCGAGTTGGTTGGTTTGTATGGATTCGGTTGGGGCCACTTGTTTGGTAACACCGACGCTTACAAGACGATGAATCACGACAACCTGATTTCCAAGGCAGCCGTTGACTTCGTGTTCAACTTGGGCACTGAGAAGGCATGGCAGTTCTATGTAGAACCAGCAATTGTATGGGCTTTGAACGGCGATGGTACACAACCCATTGAGTACAACATCAACAAGTCAGCAGTACAGTTGAACGCTGGTTTCGTTTACAAGTTCAAGAACTCTAACGGAACCAACAACTTCACCATCGCACAGCTCCGCGATCAGGCAGAGATCGATGGCTTGAATGCACAAATCAACAGTCTTCGCAGCGACTTGAATGGTAAGGATGCACAACTTTCTAACAAGGATCGTCAGATTTCTGATCTTCAGAAAGCACTTGAAGAGTGCAAAAACAAAAAGCCTGTATGTGTGAAGCCAGCTACGGCAACCAACCTGCAACCAACGGTTCTCTTCCGTGTTGGCCAGAGCGTTGTAGACCGTTCTCAGATGCCAAACGTTGAGATGATTGCCAAATACATGAAGAATCATAAGGATTCTAAGATCACCATCAAGGGTTATGCTTCACCGGAAGGTCCTGCAGAGCTGAACCAACGTTTGTCAGAGAATCGTGCTAAGAATGTCAAGAACTTGCTCGTAGACAAGTATAAGATTGCTCCCAGCCGCTTGACAGTTGTTGGTATGGGCGTGACAGACAAGCTGTTCAAGGAATATGACTTCAATCGTGTGGCTACTTTCAATGATGATACAAGCGTTGAATAAGCAACCACAAGATTAAAATATCATCAAATCCCGATGTTCTTCTATAGAGCATCGGGATTTTTTAGTGCCCTGCCAACAGCCCGCATGCTACCTGTTTTCATCAATGGGAAGGATGAGAATGGGCATCATCTACAGCGAATAAATAAGGAAAACTACTTTCTTCGCCATCAAAGTAGATTATTTTGCGGATGATGAAATATTTGTCCATCCAATGGGGTTATATGCTATAGCAACCCCTATTTCGTGTCAAAGCCTACGGTGTTTGCAAAACATAAATATCAATAACAACGTGAAAACGAATCTTTTAAGTAAGGTTGGACGCTATTCCTTCCTGTCAGAACCCTTCCATTGCGACTTCTTACAACGGCTGTTCATTGGCCGTTTGGGAAATATTTTGCTCAATGCCGCTGATTTCCACGCCAACGAACGTGGTTACGGCATGACCACTCTCCATCCGCTTCACAAAACTTGGGTGCTTTCTCGCCTGGCCATCGAGTTGAAAGAGATGCCCACGGCATATCAAAAGTTCTACGTTGAGACGTGGGTGGAGGGCGTTATGAAATACTTCACCAATCGTAATTTTGCGGTGGTTGACGAAGGTGGACAAGTATTTGGCTATGGCCGTAGCGTCTGGGCCATGATTGATACAGACACACGCCAGCCCACCGACATCCAAACCGTCAACGATGGAATTGTCACTCAGTATGTTGAACCCGAAAAAACATGTCCCATTGACAAGCCATCTCGGGTGAAGATGACCGACGCTGCCCAACGGATACGCAACATCGGCACTTGTTATAGTGATGTTGACATGAACGGTCACATCAACAGCGTGAAGTACATCGAGCATGTGATGAATCTCTGGAACATGGATTTTCATCGCTCTCATCAGCTCAAGCGGATTGAAGTGGCCTATGTGGCCGAGGCTCATGGAGGGGATGAGTTGGCCTTTTATTTGGAACAGACCAGTGCCGATGAATACTGTGTGAGGATTACCAAATACGCAAAGACTGCGCCTCAAGAAGTGGAAGTGTGTAGGTGTAAATTGCTCTTTGTTCCAGCACGCCGCTAAACTCAATGAGTTTGGTGTCCAAACCCATTGACATTGGCCTCCAAACCCATTGACTTTGCACCCCAATCTCTATGCTATTGGTTTTGGCTCTCATGGGCTATTGTTCAGAACATTGATGGGGATGTTCTGTTATTTTGATGTTTTCCGTGTCTTAATCTGGCAGAATTTTGTATCTTTGCAGTTGCAATTGGTTCTATACAGATAGAATGAAAAAGGGAATCAGGTGAAAGTCCTGAACAGTCCCGCTGCTGTGAGCAACCTTCAGCGCATGCGAACACAAAGCCACTGACAATTTTTCGGGAAGGCGTTTGTATGATGGGTTGCAAGTCAGAAGACCTGCCGTTGCAACATATTCCTATTCGGACTCGAGGAAGACGAATAGATGAAAATTTAATTGTAAAACTGTTTCATGCCAAGGTGTGTCATCACATTCGTGTTGTGCGTGTGTGTCCTGTCTGGTTTTTCGCAGAACGATTCGATTCGTGACCAGGTTCATGTGTTGGATACCGTTGTTGTATCCCGCCTGCGCAGCCATCGCTCCCTGCAGAGTACTACTCCGCTTCATACGATCGGTCGCAGCGATTTGCAGCGCATGGGGGTATCCACGATGGCGGATGCCTTGCACCGTTTACCGGGCATCACGTTGCGCGATTACGGTGGAGCGGGTGGCATGAAGACGGTGTCGGTGCGTGGTTTCGGCACACAGCACACGGGGGTGAGCTATGATGGTGTGATGCTCAGCAACATGCAGACAGGCGATATCGACCTTTCGCGCTATTCGTTGGCACACGTGTCGCAAATCATGCTCACCATAGGTGACAATGCAGATATTTTTATCCCTGCCCGACAAGCCACAACGCCTGCTGTGCTGTCCATTGAAACCATGGGTGGCAGTCGTGCCGACCGTCGTCCGCATTTCGATGCACAGCTTGGGGTAGGGTCGTTTGGCTATCTTCATCCGTCGCTTCGCTACGAGCAAAACGTGTCGCAACCTTTGCGCTTTTCTGTCATTGTCGATTATGTTTCTGCCAACAACAATTATCCTTATACCTTGCGCAATGGCACGTTGAAAACACGACAGACACGCAGCAACAGCAAGATGCAGGGTGGACATGCTGAAGGAAATGTGGCTTGGATGCCACAAACTAATCAACTGCTCAAGGTCAAGGCTTACTACTATGACAACCACCAGCAACTGCCTGGAGTGGTGCGCTATTACGCCAACGAGAGTAGTGAGCAGCTCGATAACCGCAACAACTTTGTACAAGCACAGTATCTGTGGCAAGTCAACCGCTTTTTTAGGATGAAATGGCTGGGCAAGTGGGATGAGTCCAATACCTCGTATCGAGAGAGTAGAGCGCATAGTGGTCCCATGGATGCCGACTATCATCAAGATGAAGCCTACACATCGCTTTGCTTGTTGTTCAGTCCAGACAAGCATTGGGCATTGAGTTATGCCGCCGATTATGCCTTTCACCAGCTGCATAGCAGTTTGACGACCGATATACAGCCCTATCGACACAGCGTGTGGCAAAGTTTAACCGCAAAATATCAGTTGCAAAGACTGACAGCGCAAGCTCGGCTGTTAGGCTCGTTGTATCGTAACGGCGCACGTGCTGGAACGGCTGCCGACAACCAAAAGCGACTCAGTCCGTCGTTGTCATTGTCATGGGCACCATTTCCTCATCAACCTCTGTATGTGAGGGCATCGTATAAAAATATCTTCCGAATGCCTACCTTCAATGAGAATTACTTCTTCAGATATGGCAGCAAAGATCTCAAACCCGAGCAGACCGACCAGTTGAATGTGGGAGTTACCGTTGACAAGTCGTTGTCCCATGTACAGTTGTGGGCTACTTTGGACGGCTATCTGAACCATGTAACCGACAAAATAGTGGCGGTGCCTTACAATTTGTTTGTGTGGCGAACGGTCAATGTGGGCAAGGTGCGCATTGTGGGCATCGATGCCATGCTGCGAACCACATGGCGTGCCAATGCCCAGCATACCTTGATGTTGATGGCAAACTACAGCTATCAGCGAGCCGCCAATCGCACCTTGGCATCGTCACCTTATTATAATCATCAGATAGCTTATGTGCCTCTACACGCTGGTGGCTGTTCGCTCAATGCGCAAAACCGCTGGCTCAACCTTACGTTGCAATGGGTGGGGGTAGGTGGAAAATGGCTCAACAACCAGCATCATGACGGGTCGTACCTGAAAGGATATCAGGAATGGAGCTTGACGGCATACCGCACGTTTCGGGTGTGCGAGCATCCATTGCAGGTGCGAGCCGATATTAAGAATATTTTTAACCAGCAATATCAAATTGTGGCAGGCTATCCAATGCCTGGCATCCATGCAGAAATAACAATGAATTATAAATTTTAATCACTCAAAAATGAAAAAGTATTTATTAAGTTTGGCAGTACTCCTTATGGGAGTTAGTTTGTTTTCCTCGTGTGAGGATGACGATGATGACGTAAATCCACGGGATTTGAAAAAAGTAACCCATGCGGCTTATGTTGTGAATGCTGGTCAGCAGGCGATAGGTTCCACTGGAACACTCACGCGTGTGGACATGGGTACGTGGACTACCGCACAGAATGTGTTCAGTCAGGTGAATGGGCGCAATCTTGGAGTAACGGTGAACGATGCTATTATCTATGGCTCGAAAATGTACATCGTGGTAGACGGTGAAGGCTCGGTAGAGGTGGTTGACAAAAATACCCTTTACGCCATCAAGCGCATTGAGTTGCAAAAACTCATACGCGGCGATAAGGGCAAGTCGCCTCGTCGTGCCGTGGCAGCCAACGGTTGTGTGTATGTAACCACCTTTGGTGGTGTGGTAGCAGCCATTGATACCGCGAGTCTTGGACTGAAGAAGACCTATCAGGCAGGTTCGTTCCCTGATGGTATTGCCTATCACAACGGCAAATTGTATGTTTGCAACAGCGACTTTGGCAAGGGGAAAGGCAACCTGTCGGTGATAGATGTGGCATCGGGCGATACAACAATGATTGTCAACGAGCATCTCACCAATCCTGTAGCAGCCAAGTTCATCGGTTCCGACCTTTATGTATTGCATGCTGGGAGCTACGATAAGAATTGGAATCAGACTGGAGCAGGTGTCATGAAAGTAGTTGGCAAGCAGGTCACCAAGGTGAGCGACGCTACCTTAATGGCAGTGAATGACAAAAGAGGGGCAGAAAAAATCTACACCATCAATGCGCCCTACACCAACCCAGCCACACCCGTGACCTACAACGTGTACGACGTGCGTGCGGGCAAGACCGATACCTTTACCACGACCATGGTGGAAGCAGCATCGGCTATGGCGGTAGACCCAGTGACGGGCTATGTCTACATCATGTCATACAAGCTGAATCCAGAGACTCATTACGCTGATTATGGCGGTGCAGGCTATGTAAACGTGTACAACGCATCGGGCAAGTTGCTGCACACCTTGGCAATAGGAGTAGGAGCTACGGGCATGGTGTTCGACTACCAATAAGGCAACTCGAAAGAGGATAGGGCGTTTATCGCAGCGCAACTTTCCTGAAATATTCTCACTCGCCACCTGAAACATCATGGTTTCGGGTGGCGAGTTTGTTGATAGGGCTGGAGTTGTGCAAATGCGCTTGCCAATTTGTTCGTTTGTGATTTGTTTTCGCTATCTTTGCAGAAGATTGGCTTCGCCTTAACATAGAAAGTAAATTTTCTCTGTCTTCGGCTTGCACTATCTTTGCAAAAAAGTAAACTTGAACAATCTTTCGATATGAAGAAAACAATCTTGATGAGCGTATGCCTGTGGTTGCTCGCTGCCATGGGATATGCGCAAAGTGCGCCAAACATGGCAAATTACAGTGTGATTCCTTTGCCACGACAAATCAACATGGTGAAGAGTAAGGGCTTTGTGCTGACCCCTCAAACCCGAATTGTGTACCCAGCATGTGACAATGTGCTGAAGAAAGATGCCGAACTGCTGGCATCTTACATCTTTGAACTCACGGGCTTGCAACTCAAAGTGGACACCAGTGCCACAGATGCACACAACATCGAGTTGTGTACGGGATTGCCACATCCCAACAAGGAGGCGTACAGCATGCGTGTTTCCGCAGAAAAAATAACCATTCAGGGGGCGTCTGCCACTGGCACTTTCTATGGCATTCAGACCTTGCGAAAGTCAATTCCCTTGAAGTGTAATACGGATAAGGGAAGATGTAAGAAACAGGATGGGAAAAGCAAGAAATGCTGTTCAGCAACAGAACAGAAAGATTTGCTGCCTTATTCGTCAGGGATTGTATTTCCAGCCGGCGAGATCATAGATTATCCGCAATATGCTTATCGGGGCGCGATGCTCGATGTGGCACGCCATTTCTTTGGGGTAGATGCCGTCAAGACCTTTATTGACATGCTTGCCTTGCACAACATCAACAATTTTCATTGGCATTTGACCGATGACCAGGGTTGGCGTATCGAGATAAAAAAATATCCGTTGCTGACCCAGAAGGCTGCATTCCGCCCCGAAACGGCTATCGGACACACGGACAAGAAGGATGGCAAACCCCATGGAGGTTATTATACGCAGCAACAAATCAAGGAGATAGTGCAGTATGCTGCCGTGCGTCACATCAACATTGTGCCCGAGATAGATATGCCGGGACACATGGTGGCGGCCTTGTCGGCTTACCCTAAGTTAGGATGTACGGGCGGCCCGTACAGCGTACGCACGGAGTGGGGCATTGCAGAGGAGGTGCTTTGTGCCGGCAACGACAGCACCTTGCAGTTTGCCAAAGACGTGATTGCCGAGGTGATGCAGCTCTTTCCTGGTCAGTATATCAACATTGGAGGCGACGAGTGTCCAAAGAAGTCGTGGCAAAACTGTGCCAAATGTCAGGCGAAGATTCAAAGTCTGGGGTTTGTTACCGACGCACAGCACACCAAAGAGCAGCGTTTGCAGAGTTATTTTATGACCGAAATGGCGAATTTTATCACCCAGCATGGGCGAAAGGTGTGTGGCTGGGACGAGATTTTGGAAGGTGGTGTAGCACCCAACGCAACGGTATTGTCGTGGCGAGGCATGAAAGGAGCTGAAGAGGCTGCCCGCTTGGGACACGATGCCATTATGTGTCCCACGTCACACTTGTATTTTGATTACTATCAGACAGAGAACAGAGAGATAGAACCCATTGCCTTCAATGGATACATACCCATAGAGCGCACGTATGGTTTTAATCCCATCTCGGATAAATTGACGGCCGAGCAGGCCAAGCATATCATTGGCGTACAAGCCAATCTGTGGACCGAACAGGTAAAATCGCTGTCGCACATAGAGTATATGATGTTGCCACGTTTGAGTGCAGCGTGTGAGGTGCAGTGGTCTAAGCCTGAACAAAAAGATTACAACGACTTTATCAAACGCTTGCCCCATTTGCTGAAAATGTACGAGTTATTGGGGTACAACTATGCCAAACATTATTTTACCTTGCGGTCAGAACTGTTGCCATCCCGTAAGAATGGCGTCGTAAAGGTGAAGTTGAACAGCCTCAAAGGAACCAAGATGTATTATACGCTGGATGGAAGTAATCCTACAGAACATTCAATTTTGTACAAAGGTCCGTTTGAGGTGAAGAAGTCATCAACCATCAAAGCGGTGGCGTTTTTGGGCAAGTTGAAGAGCGACGTGTACACAGAGGAGGTAAAAGTGCATCGAGCATTGATGAAGCTTGTGACGTATAACACCCAGCCTAACCATGCCTATCAGGGCAACGCGCCCTCAGAACTGGTCAATGGGATGGTGGGTAATACCTTTTTCCACTCGGGTCGATGGGTAGGATATACTGAAAATGACATGGATGTTGTAATAGACCTGCAACGCAAGCAGGCTATTCGTCAAGTAACCTTGCGGATACTGATCGATGATGGCAACTGGATATTCCCAGACCGAGGCGTGACCTTGTGCGTATCAGATGACGGCATTCACTTCCGGGAAGTGTTCAAAGACCGTAAGGAACCTATGCCTGGAGGCAAGGCGGCGGCCGTTCATCAACAGAAAATAACGCTGCAGAATGTGAAAGGAAGGTATCTGCAAGTGAAGATGTTGTCTGAACATCAAATCCCTCAATGGCACTACGGCAAGGGCAATGCTGGTTTTTTGTTCGTAGACGAGATAACGGTTGATTAAGAAAACGGTATGAAAAGAGTTCATCGTGCATGGTCATGATGAACTTTTTCGATGAAGAGGATATGACATGACCAGATAAGTGCGATTGATGACGGATAAAAGTTATGCCCGATGCAACTTTTACGGATTTGCCATCGTCCTATAAACAGTTAGTAATTGGCCTCCGTTGGTAGGCCATGTAATCCTCTAAATAGTAAATGGTATGAAGAAAATACTTTGGTTGGCATGTGGTGTAGTCTGCGTAGTGACACTCGCATCGTGCGTGAACATCGTTAAAAAGAAGGATGGTGGAAAGAAAATAACAAAAAACGTGAAGGTGCAACCGTTCAAACGCATCAACTTACAAACAGCTTGTGAAGTGCATTTTGTGCAAGCTGATTCTGTAAGTGTCAAGATTGTAGGGCCTGAAAATGCAATTAGGCGCATCAAAACCATCAGTGATGGAACGGAATTGACCATTCTACATACACAAAAAAATGGATGGCAAAACCTGCGTTCCTGCGATGACGTGGATATCTATCTCACTTCTCCTGACCTAATTTCGGTGTTGATGCGGGGTGCCGGTGATTTCAATATCGATCGGCATCTGGATACAGATACCTTAACAATTCGATTGGAAGGGGCTGGTGATGTTGAGATAAAGGACCTGATTTGCGATGAGGTGAATGTGGAAATGAAAGGGGCTGGCGACATCGAACTCAATCAAGTGATTGCGTCGAAAGCCTCGTTCAAACTCAAAGGGGTAGGTGATATCAAGGCTCATCTGGCAAAATGTGACTGGGTGCAATGTGAACTTGAAGGGGTGGGCGACGTCGAACTGTCAGGAACGGTTAGGAATTTCAGACACAAGGTGAGAGGAACGGGCTCTATCAACACAGACGATTTGCAGATTCTTTCCCATCATTAGACCAGAAAGAAAAGCGTGTGTCTTGGGGTGGTGTCAATCATTTTGGTGTTGTGAGGCTGTTACTGTCGAATGCATTGCGGCTTCACGACAATGAAAGGAATATTTGAAATGCCACTTTCTTATTTCAAAAATATGTTTTATCTTTGTATTTATAAAGGCTCTTGAGGGGTCATTGTGCCAATGCGCAGCAAGATATTAACCAGCCTTTGTCGACAAATGGATAAAACAGATACGAATGAAATATGCTGTTATCGCAGCGGGTGAGGGTTCACGTTTGAGCAAAGAGGGGATTGATGTCCCTAAGCCGCTTGTAAAAGTGAATGGTGAATCGTTGATAGACCGCTTGATACGAATCTTCATGGAGAATGAAGCAGACGAAATCATCGTGATCTGCAACGAAGCCATGCCCGATGTATATACTCATTTGTGCGACCTCAAGGCAGATGGTTTGCAAGGTGTTCGTGTTCCCTTGCGCCTACTGATGAAGCGTACACCCAGCTCAATGCACAGTTTGTATGCCATGAGTCCATGGCTCAAGGATTCATCTTTTTGTCTTACAACGGTAGACACGGTTTTCTTGGAACAAGCATTTGCCGATTATATTCGTACTTTTAACCAGGCTGTCAACCATGGTGTTGATGCATTGATGGGTGTGACTCGGTATGTGGATGATGAGAAACCTCTCTATGTGGAAACTGACTCTGCACTCAATATTTTGGGCTTTCATGATAAAAACCCTGGTCATCGCACCTTCATCTCTGGGGGTATATACGGTCTGCACCCTTGTGTGTTGGACACTTTGTCGCACTGTATTGAACGTGGCGAACATCGTATGCGCAACTTTCAGCGAGCATTGATAGCCGAACAATTGAAGGTAATGGCCTATGACATGGGACCAGTGATGGACATCGATCATGCCTCGGACATCGCAAAGGCAGAGGAATTCTTGCGTAATCCAGCAACGTTGTTGAGCCAAACTCATTAAAACAGAATCTTAGAAGGGGCGCAGTGCCTTCATCCAACGATATGAAAAATAAAATCATTGCTATCCGTCGTGACGTGAGATATTCGCTGGACGCAGAGCAAAAGGACCGCGAGGTTCTTGCTTCTGTCATCCAATGTCTGGGCGGTGACATTCCTATGATTGACGAAGCTCTACTCACAGATGAGCATAAGGCCGATGTTTATTTGTCGATGGGACGCCTGCCAGCAACGTTACAGTTCTTGCGTAAACGAGCCGCAGCGGGCGCTTTGGTGATGAATACGCCCAAGGCTGTGGAAGCATGTGAACGGAAGAAAATCGTGAAGTTGATGCGAACGCACCATGTTCCCATGCCTCCTGAGAAAGGAGAGCACGGCTATTGGCTCAAACGTGGTGACGCCTTGGCACAAAGAGATAGCGATGTGGTGTTTTGTCAAGACGAAGATGAGTTGAGAAAGCGGAAGGATGAATGGGAGAAACGCGGTATTCTAACTTGTGTGGAGAGTGCGAATGTTGAAGGCGACTTGGTGAAATTCTATTGCGTTGGGCATGACTTCTTCAGATGGTATCGCCTACATGCCGCCGAACGGGGGTACGCTTTTGATGCGAAAGAGTTGCACCACCATGCCTGTAGATTGGCTGACATTATCGGTATTGATGTCTTTGGCGGTGATTGTATCGTGAGCGAAGATGGTCATTTCAGCATTATTGATTTTAACGATTGGCCCAGTTTCTCTCCTTGCAGGGAGGAAGCAGCTCGGGCCATTGCACAACTTTTAAAGGAAGTATGAGTAGGTTTCAAGAACTTTTGAAGGCTTCCATGAAGTCGAAGGATACGGAAGAGTGGCTTGATGTTCACTTCACACGACCTGTGGGTTTGGTGTTTGCCTTGATGTGGAAACGACTTGGTGTGCATCCCAACGCTGTCACCATCCTCTCTATCTTTCTTGGAGCAGGAGCAGCTTATTGCTTTTATTTTACTGACCTGTGTCACAATCTGTGTGGTGTGATGCTGTTGCTGTTGGCCAATCTATGCGATAGCACCGATGGTCAGTTGGCTCGTCTCACTCACCAGCATACATTTATTGGGCGCATGCTTGATGGTTTTGCCAGTCAGTTGTGGTTTTTAGGCATCTATGTGGCCATTGCCATGCGCCTGCAACATCAGCCAATGCCGTTCACCGACATCCACTGGGGCATGGGAAGTTGGGCCTTGGCGGCCGTTGCAGGCATCTTGTGTCATTCACAGCAAAGCTCCTTGGGCGATTATTACCGGCAGATTCATCTTTATTTTTTGAAGGGTAAAGAGGGGAGTGAGTTGGATCATTCGAATCAACAATACAACATTTATAAATCGTTGGCAAAGAATGAATGGCTGAAAAAACTGTTTTACGTCAACTATGCCAACTATTGTCGCGGACAAGAGCGGCGCACACCGGCGTTTCAACGATTCTTCCAAGCCTATCTTGGACATCCTCACGAGAACGTGAAGCAACGATTCGTGGCAGGAAGCCGACCCCTCATGCCCTATGCCAACATTCTGACGTTCAACACACGCGCTATTTGTTTGTACGTTACCTGCCTGCTCAACTGCCCGTGGGTGTACTTTGTTTTCGAGATAGTGGTTCTCCATACGCTCTACATTTACATGCACAATCGCCACGAAACCTTGTGTAAACGGCTTTTGAGCGACCTCGAAAAACAACCAAAACACATTTAACCATGGTGATGAATACAGTAAAAAATACATCTGACATCAAGGGTTTGATCCTTGATTTTGGTGGAACCATCGATACAAATGGCCAGCATTGGGGCAAAATGTTGTGGCATTCTTACCAACAAGAGGGGATGCCTGTGACAGAAGATGCTTTTCGTGAGGCTTATGTTTATGGTGAACGAACGCTTGAGAAGAATCCGTTGATTCGGGAAGATTATTCTCTCAAGAAGACGATAGATGTCAAGTTGCGGCTCGAGTTGGAACAGTTGTGCATCCTTGATGCATGGGATGCGGATGAGAACGAGCTGAAACGGATGCACCAACAGCTGTCAAATCGGGTATATGAGCATGTCTCAACCATCATTTATCGCAACAGAATAGTTCTTGAGAAGCTACACCAACAATATCCGCTTGTTATGGTTACCAACTTTTATGGTAACATGAGACAGGTTTTGAAGGAGTTTGAGCTTGACAATTTGTTTGAAGATGTCATCGAATCAGCTGTGGTTAACATCCGAAAACCGGATGCCCGACTGTTCAAAATGGCACTTGATGTTTTGCAAATGCCAGCTGCTAACGTTCTTGCTGTTGGTGACAGTTTTTACAAAGACATAGAACCCGCCTCTACAATAGGTTGCCAAACTGCTTGGTTGAAGGGTGAAGGATGGACGGATAAACAATATGATGAAACGCTTCCCACCTATATATTATCTGATTTTCACGATTTATTGAAAATCTAATGAGGCTTTTCAATAAAGGTATGTTCTTGTTTATAACAGGTTAAGGTGAGGATTATTTACGGTTGTAAGAAGATGTAACTCCCCTCAATCGTTACCTCTTCCTCGGCGATGAGCATTTCCAAAGCTTCGTCCAGTTGGCGTCTTGCAATGGACAGTTGATTGAGTTCTGTCAGGTGATGCTTCTCCCCGTCGTTCAAAAAACGTTTGATTTGGTCTTGGGCTGGCTTTATTTTTTCTTCAGAAGTCTGGTCTGTATAATGCTCCAGACACACGTCACAGCGCATGCAGTCCTGCACATCGGTCTCTCCGAAATAGCGTAAAAGCTGCCTACTTCTACACACTTCATCATTCTTGGCATAGTTGATCACCGATTTGACGCGCTTGGTGTATTCTTCTTTCCTGCGCTCGTATACTTCAGCAGGAATGATAAGCCTGTCAATTTCCTCGCGGTCACGGGTGTATGTGATGAACGGCATCTTGCGTTGTGGAATGAAATGCACGATACGTCGCTGCGTCATTCCGCGCAACAGCAGATACACTTGCTCTCTCGTCAGTTCGGTTTGCTGGGCCAAAAGGCTTTCATCAATGTAAACATAATCGGTGAATAGTCCGCCGTAGTTGCGCAAAAGGGCCGTGAGGAGTTTCTCTTCATAAGGTGTGAGATGTTCCAATTTGTACAGCTCGTTGCGCCCAATGAGGAACATCAGACGCGCACTGGAATCGGGATCGGTTTCATAAACGAGATAACCCGCGCGTGCCAACAGATGTAAGGCCGAATTGACAGGCACGGGAAAGTACTTGTATATAGAGCAAAATTTTCCGATATCAAAGGTGAATGTGTGTCCTGTGCCACTGTGGATGCCTATCTCATAATAGAAAGCCAGACTCTGATAGACATTCTTGATATACTCCTTTTCCGGGAAGTTGTCTACAATTCGCTTGTCCAACTTGCGCTCATCGCCGCCATTGTAGAGCAAAACCGCGTATGCACGGTTGCCATCTCGCCCTGCACGTCCCGCCTCTTGGAAATAAGCCTCCAGCGAGTCGGGGCAGTCCATGTGTACCACAATGCGCACGTCGGGCTTGTCAATGCCCATTCCGAAGGCATTCGTGGCAACGATAACACGCACCACATCGCTTTGCCAAGCTGTCTGTCGTTCATCTTTCACGGCGGGTTCAAGCCCCGCATGATAAAAGGTTGCAGTAATGTTATTCGCGTTCAGTATCGCAGCAATCTCCTTGGTACGCTTCCTGCTCCGTACATAAACGATGGCACAGCCACGCACAGAATTGAGAATGTGAATGAGTTCTTCATTCTTGTCTTGCGCATTACGTACCACATACGTAAGGTTTTTGCGCTCAAAGCTCATGTGAAAAGCATTCTTTTCTTTGAACTCCAGCTTTTCTTGGATGTCCACAATGACCTTAGGAGTAGCTGTCGCGGTCAAAGCCAATAGGGGAGCGTCGGGCTTTTCCTTGCGGATATTCGCTATTTGGAGATATGCTGGTCGGAAATCATAGCCCCACTGACTGATGCAGTGAGCCTCGTCGATGGTGATGAAGCTGACGTTCATGCGGCGCAACTTCATCAAAAACAGTTCAGAACCGATGCGTTCGGGCGAGATATACAATAACTTCACACCCCCGAAGATGCAATTATCGAGCGCCGTGGTGATCTCCCGTTGGCTCATTCCTGAATAGATGGCAGTGGCCTGTATGCCTTTTTCCCGAAGATGTTGCACCTGGTCTTTCATCAAAGCGATGAGTGGAGTCACCACGATGCACACGCCTTCCTGTGCCAAAGCCGGCACTTGGAAGGTGATGGACTTGCCCCCTCCGGTCGGCATCAGCCCCAGTGTGTCTTTTTGCTGCCCGATACTTTCGATGATATCACGTTGTATGCCACGAAAATCAGCATACCCCCAGTATTGGTGCAGTATGTTCAGGTATTTATCTTCGGCCTGCATGTCGTTAGAAATCCTGCTCCTCTTCTTCGGTAGGACGTATGTCTTCTATTTGCAATTGCATGGCATTGCGCTTGAACACGTTGTCCTCAAGTGTGTAGGCGATGTCAAAACCGCGCTTTGACTTGATGTATCGGGCCGACGCACTCTGTCCGAAGGCAATACCATTGACGATGTTACTCGACTTTGAATCAACCAACTCAAGCTTGATGTGCTCTTGTTCGCGCCCTACCACCTTACTGGTGCCATAGTCGTATACACCAAGTGTGCAGAACAGAGGTTTGGAGTTACCTGGCCCAAAGGGTGAGAATTTTTTCAAATCAGCATGCAATCGCTTGGTGATGTCCTTGAAATCGATGATGGCATCGATGTCTAAGATAGGCTCAGTTTGTTCGGGTTCGATGTGCAGGTCCACGTATTTTTGGAACCGTTCTCTGAATATCTTGATGTCATCCCATCGCAAGGTCAAGCCAGCGGCGTAGGTGTGTCCACCGAAATTGACGAGCAAATCTCGGCAACTCTTGATGGCCGAATAGACGTCAAAGCCCGTTACGCTGCGCGCAGAACCTGTGGCAAACTCGCCGTCGCGTGTCAACACGACCGTTGGACGAAAGTAAATCTCGGTCAACCGTGAGGCCACGATGCCGATGACACCTTTCTTCCAGTTCTCATCATACAGCACGATGGACGAATGATGCTTTTGGCTTTCCAGCTTGGCAACTATCTGGTTGGCCTCTTCGGTCATCTGTTTGTCGATGTCTTTACGCTGTTCGTTGTATTCGTCGATGTGTTTTGCCTGTCTAAGCGCACTGGGAAAGTCTTTCTCAACCAAGAGGTCAACGCTCTCTTTGCCATTCTCCATGCGTCCCGACGCATTGATGCGAGGCCCTATCTTGAACACGATGTCACTCATGGAGATATCCCTTCCATTGAGGTTGCAAATGTCTATGATGGCCTTCAAACCAACACTTGGGTTCTGATTCAATTGTTTCAGACCATGAAACGCCAGTATCCTGTTCTCGTCTGTCACGGGTACGATGTCGGCCGAGATGCTCACTGCGCAGAAATCAAGCAGTGGGATGAGCCGTGAAAAAGGAATGCTGTTGTTCTTGGCAAACGCTTGCATGAACTTAAAGCCCACTCCGCATCCCGACAAATGTTTGAAAGGATAGCTATCGTCCTCGCGCTTTGGATTCAAAATGGCCACAGCGGGAGGCATCACTTCATCAGGGACGTGATGGTCACAGATGATGAAATCAATTCCAAGGCTTTTGGCGTATGCGATTTCGTCAATTGCCTTGATGCCACAATCCAGAATAATAATCAGTTTAACACCCGTTTCCTGTGCATGAGCTATTCCCTTTTTGCTCACACCGTAGCCCTCATCGTAACGATCGGGGATGTAATAATCGATGTTGGAATAGAATTGCTGCAGGAACTTATACACCAATGCGACGGCTGTACAACCATCCACATCGTAATCACCATACACCATAATGCGCTCTTTGCGCCCCATGGCATCGTTCAATCTGTCTACGGCCAGGTCCATGTCTTTCATCAGGAATGGATTGATGAGGTCTGCCAGCTGTGGGCGAAAGAATCGCTTGGCGGCAGACTCCGTAGTGATGCCACGACGGATGAGCAATTGAGCGAGAATAGGGCTGATGTTCAGTTTCTCTCCTAACTCATTGGCTGCCTTTGTTTCTTCTGATGTAGGTGGTACATAATTCCATTTGAAATGCATTTATATTGTTTTTTTTATTTTGTCTTACCGTGTCCGCATAGAATGGATGCGGGTGTGAATTTCATGGGATTTGTAAGCTATTTTGCGTGTAAAGATACAAAATATTTGTCATATCCCATTGCTTTTTTCTCAAATATTTTTTTATCACGATGCATTCAAATTTCAAACTATTTGATACCCAGATTTCAACACATCATGTGCTCTTAGAGTGCCCCGAACGAAAAAACCGCTCACCCATAGCGGGTAAGCGGTTTGTAGATGTCATACAAGGTGGTGGCTTTCAGCCCCAGCCTTTTACAAGTTAATCTTCTTGCGGATGTCTTGTGGAACGGCATTCTTGTTCACCATGAAGTCCATGGTCTTGTAAGCAACGAAAGCCTTGGTCATATACCAAATACCTTTGTACTTGCCACTTTCTCCCCAAGAGTTCTTCACCATGTAGTATTCTTTGCCATTCTGGTCTTTAGCGATGCCGAAGATGTGCATGCCGTGGTCATCAGTTGTTTCCCAATTGTCAAATGCCTTCTGGCGCATCTCTTGTGTAGGAACAACTTCCGGAGCATTGATACCTAATGAATCTGCTTTGGCTTTCTTTGAGGAGTTGGACATTTTAACCCAACGGTCAGCGTCAGTTCCAGAGAGGTCACGAGCCTTCTTCAGGTCGTAGGCGATGCCCAATCCGCTACGTGTGAATCCGTCTTCCGACACGTCACCACCCCATGCTACGGTATAACCATTGTCAAGCGCATTGTCTATAATCCTGCAAATGTCGTCAATGGGGATGTTCCAGCTCAAAGGCCAGCGCCAGTTGTCTTGTACCTCTACGGCAAATTGTGTCCAGAAGGGATGGTGTGTGTAGCTGGTGAAGTGTACATAGTCGTTCATGTCCAGTCCCAGACTTGCTGCAAACGATTGTGGCGTATAGGTTTTTCCTTCGTATGTAAATGTTTCAGGAGTTTTGCCAAGGTAAGCATCAAGAATCCCTACCAAGCCATTTTTCCAGGTAGAAGAAATTTTCTTTTGCTTACTTTTTGCTATCGTTTCAACGTATGGTGTCAAAAGTTCAAAGAATTCGCCAAAGTTAGCCAACGAGTCACCTGTCATTGTACCAGGCAATGGCATCGCTGTTTCGGGAACCATACCATAGTGTTGCCAACAATAAATAGGGTCGTAGGCACTACCTCCTTGTGCAAAACTAACATCACCGTGCATGCGTACAGCCTTTTCTGCTCGGTCTTGGTATGTTTTGTGTGCTACGAACATCTCGCATAGGTCGTACGTTTTCCCTGTTTTTTTCAAGATTTCGCTTTCCAGGAAGCTCAAGGTAGAGTAAGCCCAGCACGTACCGCTGCGGTTCTGATCCTTGATACTGGTAATCTTGTTCTGCTTAACAACCGTAAATACTGGCTGGTTGTTTTTTGGGGCAGTCTTTTTCTTAGCTGCCTGTGCGCCCGTTGCCATGATGGCCAAGAGGGCGAACATTAAAATTTTCTTCATGTTTTTTGAATAGTTTTAATAAATTATTTAGTTGAATTGTTAGCCATAAATGCTTCTACATCCTTCGGATGGTAGGGTATGCGCTGCTCACCGATGAAGCGGCATCCGTCTTTGGTGATAAGCAAATCGTCTTCAATGCGAATGCCTCCAAAGTCTTTGTAGGTTTCCAAAAGTTCAAAATTCAAGAACTCTTTACAGTGTCCAGATGCTCTCCAGTCATCGATGAGGGCAGGAATAAAGTAAATGCCCGGCTCGTCTGTCACCACAAATCCCTCTTCTAAGCGTCGTCCCATGCGCAGGGCATTGGTGCCGAACTGTTCGAGATTGGGCCGAGTTTCATCGTCAAATCCCACGTAGATTTGCCCCAAGGCTTCCATGTCGTGTACGTCCATTCCCATCATGTGACCCAGTCCGTGTGGCAAGAACATGGCATGTGCACCAGCGCGCACAGCCTCTTCGGTGTCACCTTTCATCAGTCCCAGTTCTTTAAGTCGCTCTGTCATGAGCTTGCATACAGAGAAATGCACGTCCATGTACTTCACTCCCGGTTTGGCTATTTCGAGTGCGTGGTCGTGGCAAGCCTCTACAATGCTGTAAATCTCTAATTGTCGTTGCGTAAATTTGCCACTAACGGGATATGTTCGGGTGTTGTCAGAACAATAATTGTTCACTGTTTCTGCCCCAGCGTCACACAGTGCTAGTCTTCCAGCTTCGAGCTTGGCCAGTGAAGGATTGCCGTGCATGATTTCACCGTGCTGCGAGAAGATGGTTGGGAAGCTCACCATGGCACCATACGAGTTGGCGATGCCGTCTACCTGACCGCCTACAAACTTCTCGGTTACGCCGGGTTTGGTGAGGCGCATGGCAGTGGTGTGCATCAGATAGCCAATCTTCGCCGCGCGTTCCAGTTCTTCAATCTCCTGCGGTTCCTTGGTGGAACGCATCTTTACGACAGCCTTGATGAGATCGAATGAGGCGCTTTCTTTCTGCTGACTGGGATGGATTCCCAGCAAATCGTATATCTGCAACTTGATGTCGTGGCGGTAAGGCGGCAGAAAATGTATCTTGCGCTTGCTGCCGATGGCTGCGTTGCAGAGGGTTTTGAGATGCTTCATCGGGGCCGAGTTCTTCACTCCAACTTGTTCGGCCATGTCCTTGACGCTGTCTACAGAGCCAAACCAAACGATGTCTTCTATGTCGATGTCGTCGCCAATCAAGGTTTCGGTGTCGTTGTCGATGTCGATGACGCCCACCAGTCCGTCTCTGTTCTGTCCGAAATAATACAAAAACGATGAGTCTTGACGGAAAGGATGATAACCGTTAAAAGGTCCGTTGGCAGGCGATTCGTTGTTGCCAAACAGGATGATAAGGCCTTGACCCACTTCTTTTTTCAGTTGGGCACGGCGTCTTATGTAAGTTTGTTGGTCAAACATGATAATAATTTTTGTTAGTGTAGTAATCTGTTGCGGCTTGTCATGGACGTTACAAAACAATGATTTGTCGTCTGCGACAACCTTATTCTCGGCAAAGATACTAAAAAGTGATTGAAAAATTGTAACTTTGTGGCAATAAATAACTTGTTTTTATGCATATTGAGAGGAATACAGGACTGGTGTTGGAAGGTGGAGGCATGCGTGGCGTGTTTACCAGTGGTGTTCTGGATGCTTTCATGAAGCATGGTGTATATTTCCGTCATGTAGTCGCCGTGTCGGCCGGTGCGTGTAATGGCATGTCGTACATCAGCAGGCAACCGCGCAGGGCGCGCTTGTCTAACATCGACTTTTTGACTCAATATGGCTACATTGGTTGGCGGCATTTACTCAGACAGGGTTGCATCTTTGATCAAGAATTGTTGTATGATAAATTTCCAAACGAATATGTCCCATTCGATTTTGATACGTATTTTCAGTGGTCAGCGACCTTCGAAATGGTGACTACCAACTGTCTGACGGGACAAGCGGAATACCTCACGGAGTCGAAAGACCGGCAACGTTCGCTGGACATTGTGCGCGCTTCGAGCAGTTTGCCGTATGTTAGCAAGATTGTGATGGTAGACGGCATACCCATGCTTGATGGCGGTATCGTCGACTCTATTCCTGTGATGCGGGCCATGGAGACGGGGCATCCGCAGAACGTGGTGATTTTGACGCGCAACAAAGGCTACCGCAGCAAGGAACGCGACCGTAAGATACCTCCCTTTGTTTATAAGAAATATCCCCGTCTGCGCGTGGCCCTGAGCCGCCGAGTGGCAGCTTACAACAGGCAACTGGAACTGGTGGAGCGGCTCGAGGAGTTGGGGAAGGTTGTGTGTATCAGGCCCCAAAGACCCATGGAGGTGGGACGGATGGAGAAAGATATAGGCCGGCTGGAGCGGTTGTATCAAGAGGGCTTCATGCTGGGCAATGCCTTCTGCGAAACTCTGTCATAATGCTTTGCCATACCGTTTGTCGCTTGAGAACGATGATGAACTCGGCAGATTGATTTGATTTAGCGTGATATCGTAACCCAAACGCATTGAGTTTGGTGTCCAATCTCATAGACATTGCCGTGTAAAAGCATTGAGTTTGGCACCCAAAGTCAATGCTTTTGCAGGGAATTTCGCATCTTGTTGATAAACAATATCTTATGCTGTTGCTTCAAGATACTGTTCCTCTGTCGTTTCTTCCTTGATGATGTATTTGGGTGAGGGGCCGTACTTATTAGGCTGGGGTTTCCCATCCAGCAGGCAAAGCACGAACGTTACAAGACCTGTAATCATGACGACGATCAGCGAGATGATGAAGATGGGGTCGGTGAGCATGCCCATGCTGGCTTCTGGACTGGCATTGACACTCATCAATTCTTCGCCAATTCCTGTTCCATAAATATATAGTGTGTAGACAACTGTTGATGCATAGTTTGCGAAAACCCACCATTTGCTGGCACCACGGTCTTGCAATCGGCGCACGGTAATGGCAAGGGCAAGCGATAAGACAGCAAGGTCACAGATGGCGGCAGCCAGTAGTGGCAGGAAAGCCTTACAGATATTGGTCAGGATGAAATAGCATACCATGTAGGCTAACATGAACCACCAGAAGTCTGAACGACGTGTGCGGCCATGGAAATCGAAAAGTCGGTTGCATCCTTTTCTTACAGCTTCCGGAAATGAGGGTTGTGGTTTCTCAATAAATTTAGTCATAGGTTTTAAAGATAATATAGTTTTAATAGTTTGTCAATCATGTTCTTGAGGATTGTGGGGCGTGTCTTCCAGCAGGTCGGGGCGCAGCCTGCGGGTACGTTCCATGGCCTGTTCCATTTCCCAGTTTTTGATTTTCGCCTCGTTCCCGCTGAGCAATATCTCGGGAACCTTCCACCCTTTGTAGTCGGCCGGGCGTGTGTAGATGGGGGCGGAGAGCATGTTGTCTTGGAACGAGTCGCTCAGTGCGCTCTGCTCATCACTGATTACTCCTGGGACAAGGCGTATGATGGCATCGGCCATCACAGCCGCAGCCAGCTCGCCACCCGTTAAGACGTAGTCACCAATGCTGATTTCACGAGTAATTAGATGGTCGCGAATGCGCTGGTCTATGCCTTTGTAGTGGCCGCAAAGAATGATGATGTTGCCCTTCATGGATAGGTCGTTGGCCACCTGTTGGTTGAACTGTCCACCGTCGGGAGATGTGAAAATTACCTCATCGTATTCCCTTTCGGCTTTCAAGGCGGTGATACAGCGGTCAATAGGCTCGCACTGCATCACCATACCGGCAAAGCCTCCGTACGGATAGTCGTCCACGCGTCGCCACTTGTCGGTGGTGTAATCGCGCAAATGGTGTAGGTGTATCTCGGCTAATCCCTTCTTTTGTGCTCGCAATAGAATGGATTCGTTGACGAATCCCTCGAGCATTTCGGGCAAAACTGTAATGATGTCGATTCTCATATTGTGACAAAAGTAAGAAAAAAGCGTTAATGTTAATGACACTAATTCCTTAAATAATGTGAAATAAGTGGATGATAGATAGATTGAAAAGACGTGTAAAACGTTCTTTCTTCATGTGTTCCATGCGTGCGAACACCCCTTGATTGGTGGGATGGAATGGTGCACAGAGGTAGTTGTTTGCAGGTGTATTTGCAAACAAATGCTATGATTTGTGAAAAAATAGGGCATGAAACTCCATCGGTTTTCGTAACTTTGTAGCCGACAATATATCACAAAACACGATTTTATCGATATGAAAACAAAAATCATCACCATGCTTTTGGCGGGTCTAAGCCTGTCGGCAGTAGCGCAAAACGTACAGTTTCATTACGATTTAGGCCACAACATCTACAGCGAGTTGAGTGGGCGTCCGTCGGTAACAACAACCGTAGAAATGTTCAAAGCAGACAAGTGGGGGAGTACTTACATGTTTACTGACCTCGATTACCAGCGTGATGGCGTGGCTGGTGCTTATTGGGAGATATCCCGTGAGTTCAATCTGACGCCCAACAAGCAGTGGGCCGCACACGTTGAGTATAACGGTGGACTGTCTTCTAATGAGAAAACTTGGAACGCAACCCGCTTTCAGCATGCTGCATTGCTGGGTGGTGCGTGGAATTGGCACAACGACAATTTCTCCAAAACCTTCTCGGTGCAATTGTTGTATAAGCAGTTTTTCAAGAGTAAACACATGGGTGCGAAGGCTTTCAGCAGTGTGCAACTCACTGAAGTGTGGGGTATTAACTTCGCCAACAACCTGATGTCGTTCAGCGGTTTTTGTGATCTTTGGTACGATTCGAATGCAAATGGTAATTTCATCTTTTTGTCTGAACCTCAGTTGTGGGTCAACCTTAATGCCATCAAGGGCTGGGAAGGGGTTAATCTGAGCATCGGTTCAGAGGTGGAACTCAGCAATAATTTCGTTTGGAACGACCATGGAAAGAACAATAAGTTCTACGCCATTCCAACTTTAGCTGCAAAGTGGACGTTCTAACTGACATCCATCATCCCGCAACATGCGTCCTGTTTGTGCTGGTTCATCAAAGTGTTTGAAGTGATGAACCCAGTAGTCAACGCGACGGATGTTGCGGGATGGCAAGGAAAAAACTCAGGTGAATTGTTCCCTGAATTGATCTTCTGATATAATCTCTATCCCCAATTCTTTTGCTTTTTTATTTTTTCCGGAGGTAGAGTTCACATCATTATTAATAAGGTAGTTGGTCGATTTACTCACACTTCCTGTCACATGTCCGCCCTGACTCTCAATATAAGCCTTGAGCTCAGCGCGGTTTTTGTAATGATGTACGTCGCCAGTGATGACGAAAGTGAGGCCTTTACACCTCGCACCTGTAGGCTGTGTGGACGGCTGCTCAATGTTCAATGCCTTCAATAGGTCATCAACCACGTTTCTGTTTGCTTCCACTTGGAACCATTTCACAACCGATGCCGATGTTTCCGGACCAATTCCAGGGATGTTGGCAAATGCCTCTGGCGTGTCAGTCTCAATGGCTTTGCGGATGAGTTCGTGCAAAGAATACGCGTCCAACAAACGCTTGCATGCGTCAACACCACACATGGGAATGGTCAAAGCATAGAGGAATTTGCGCGCTTCCACAGTCCTTGACTTCTCAATGGAGCGCATCATGTTGCCCGCCGACTTGTTTCCAAATCCTTCCAATGACGCGATTTGTTGTGCATAATTGGGCAAACGGTAGATGTCAGCGTATGTGTTTAACCATCCCAAATTGATGAATTTGGCCAACGTTTGCTCAGAAATACCATCGATGTCCATGCCGTTTTTCGACACAAAGCGATTGAATTTCTTCAATTGTTTGGCCGGACAAGCCTCATTGGTGCAGTGAAGGGTGCGCGTACCGCTTGCCTTACTGATGTCGATGCGTGTTTGATGATGGCAAACGGGGCATTCGTGCGGTATCTCCAACGCCCCAATGGTTTGCACAACCTTAATCACTTTCGGGATAATCTTGTTGGCCTTGATTACCGACAGCACACTGCCAGGGCCGCCAATGCCCAACCTTTCGCATTCGCTGATGTTGCACAGCGATGCTTTTTTCACAGTTGTTCCCTCCAATTCTACTGGCTTGAACACCGCAACGGGTGAGATGGTAGACGCTGCGCACGACCATTCAATGTACTCAAGTTCGGTTGTAGCCGCTTCATCCTCCCACTTAAAAGCCAGTCCAGCGCGTGTAGCATGATGGCCAGTGATAGAGCCTGTGGCGGCAAAGGCCGTGTCGTCGAACGTGGTGACCAAGCCATCGACGGGGAAGGGACATTGGTTGTGGGTCACCAGGCTGGTCCATTGTTCAATGGCTTGGTTCACGTTGTGGGTAGAAGGGTCGCTGATGCGTTCGTGTTTCACCACGTTGAAGCCCATTTCTCTAAGCCAATCCAAGCGTTCTCCCCAAGAGTTTATCGCCTCTTCGGTGTACACCAACGTGAACGGAATCCATTGTATCTTGCGCCGTTTCACCTCTTCAACATCCTTCAGCGTGAGCGATCCCGATGCGAGGTTGCGGGGGTTGGCGTATGCTTCATCTGCTTCCATGTTGAATACTTCAAAGTCCGCGTACGAAATCACAGCCTCTCCGCGAATCACAAGATGCCCACTGTTCTTGATGGTAGCAGGAATTCCCTGGATGGCAGAAGCCAGATGGGTGATGTTGGTGCCCACGTGTCCGTTGCCACGAGTTACCACCTTGGTGAGTTTCCCATCGTCGTATGTCACCACGAGGGTCAGACCGTCCAGCTTCCACGACAGCCATATTGGTCGTCCTTCTGCCCATTTTACCAGTTCTTCAGGCTTCTTGGTCTTCGCCAGTGACAGCATTGGAAACTCGTGCGCCTCTTTCTGTCCGGTGATTGTGCCGTCAGAAACATTCGTGGTGGGACTGTCAGGCAGCACCAACCCACTTTCTTGTTCCAGTCGTTTCAGCTCATCGAACTTGGCATCCCATTCAAAGTCGGTCATCGACTCTGTGCGTCCGCTATAATAATTGTCTGATGCGCGGTTGAGTTCTTCCACCAACTGCTGCATCTTTTGCCGTAAGTCGTTTGTCATCAGATTGTTCTTGTCTTGAGTATTTCTATCAATTTCCTGTCAGCCTCCGTCCATTTCAGGTCATTCAACTCATCTATGCTGAGCCATTTATAGTCCAAGTGTTCCAACATCTTGAACTCTCCGTCACCGCCTTTGCAAAGGTAAGCCGTGAGATGCATGTTGAAATCGGGATAGTGGAATTCCACTGTACCCACTTTTTTGCCCACAAATACATCCCAATCCATCTCTTCCTTGATTTCTCTCACCAGTGCTTCGTGGTCAGATTCTCCCGCTTCAACCTTTCCACCAGGAAACTCCCAGTGTTCTGAAATGTACGCATAGCGCGAGCGTCCCCGTTGCATGCACAAGTATTTGTCGCCGTCTTTGATGATGGCAGCTACCACACGATATGTCTTTTCTTCCATCTTTTCTTGGTTTTTATTTTGCTTCAAATGTACAAATAATTATTGATAATGTTGTAAATTTGCAGAAAATAGGCTGCACCTCAACATAGAAAGTGAACTTTCTCTGTTTTCGGTTTGCACTATTTTTGCAAAATATAACGCAGTAATTATGGCTATTGTAATAGGAATTGACGTAGGAATCAGTACGACAAAGATTGTGGGAATTAATGATGATGGTACCGTGGTGGCTCCCATTCGCATCAAGGCTACCGACCCGGTGACCTCGCTCTATGGTGCGTTTGGCAAGTATTTGCACGACAACAAGATTTCTCTTGGTGAGGTAGAGCAGGTGATGCTCACTGGTGTTGGTGCGGCTTACGTTGATGATCCCGTGTATGGATTGCCCACGGCCAAGGCAGAAGAGTTTATCTGCAATGGTCTTGGGGCACAATTTGAGACCGAGTTGGACGACATGATCGTTGTGAGTATGGGCACCGGAACCAGTCTTATCCAGTGTTTGGGCGATGACATTCGCCATATTGGGGGCATGGGATTGGGAGGCGGAACGCTCATCGGGCTGTCGCGCATCATGCTCAAGACAGACGATATCAAGCAGATTTCCATGTTGGCCATGCAAGGTGACGGTTCGAATATCGATGTGCGCATCGGCGACATCAGTCCCAATCCGCTGCCCAACCTACCCAAAACCGCCACTGCCTCACTCTTTGGCAACGCCAAGAGCAACGCCTCGCGCGAAGATATTGCACTGGGCATCATCACCATGGTGTTGCAAACCATCGGAAGCAGCACCATTCTGGCATCTTTGGGGTCGGGCATCAAGGACTATGTCCTCATCGGTAACCTCACGCTTCTACCTCAGTGTAAGTCCATATTCGGTGGCATGGAGAAGTTGTATGGCGTGAATTTCATCATCCCTAAGTACAGTGAATTCTGCACAGCCATTGGTGCTGCACTGTGTTTTATCGATAAAAAACGGAAATAGGGCATTGGCCTCACACGCTGTCGAATAGGAAACCAGGCTTGTTCATGGATGGAATTTTTCTTGACAACAAGCCTTCTTATTTTGGACGTATTTGCAAACAAAGCTGACAATGGGCGCAAATACGCCAAATATGAGTGATTTTTGTATATTGTTGATATAGAAAGAATTACGTCTATATGTAACCCTTACCCAATCTCTTTTCACGCATTTTTTAGCCAAAAGCATAGCTCTTGGTGCCCAATTCACATGACTTTGCAGCGCAAAAGCATGTGGATAGGCCGCCAAAGTGCTGCATTTTTTGGTGAAAAATCATTGTTTTTACTGAAAAACTCGATATTTCTATCCAAATTACTCCTTGTTTGCATCCTTCGTGCCTATTGATTTTTTCCAGATTGAAAGATTTGAAGAGCCGTTTTAGGGGCGTTTTTCATACAAAAAACTTAACATCTTGTGCGGTTACAATGTGCTGACCTGCTTCATCGGGTTCAATGCATACAACGCCGTGTTCGACATTCAATGGCATTGCGAAAGGCAACATCATAATTACGATTAATGCTCGTTTTAATCTTTTTATCTTATACAATCGTACAAAAAGAACATATTTAAAGTATAAAAGGTAAGAACAATTACCGCAAAATATTGTATTTTTGCAAAGAGAACTAACACAAAGTTTATGAAACAACGAATCATGATGCTGCTGTTGTCTGCCGTTGCCGTGCAAGGCTTTGCCCAGCTTACGTTGGAACGTTGCCATGAGTTGGCACGAGGACAGTATCCCGTCATCAAGCAATACGAGTTGGTCAGGCAGAGCAAGAACTACACGGTTTCCAATGCTTCAAAGGCCTATTTGCCACAAGTGAAGGTCAGTTTGGGAGCCAATGGGTTCACCGATCCGCTCGATTTGACCGAACAAATGAAAGCTTCGGGCCAGGCTGATATGAAGAACTACCTGCTCAATGGCAGCGTACAGATTAACCAGGTGATTTACGATGGAGGTGGAATCGCAGCCCGTAAACAGCTGGCAAAGGCGCAAGCCGAAGTTGACGAAAACCAGTTGAACGTGCGTTTGTACGACATCAATCAACGTGTAGACCAGTTATATTTCGGCATTTTGATGCTGGATGAACAGCTCAAACAGGTAAAACTCTTACAAAACGACTTGCAGTTGAGCCGCAATACCGTTGAAGCCATGTTGAAAGGTGGCGTTGCTAACCAGTCTGATTTGGATGCAGTGGCGGTAGAACAGGTTCGTGCCGAGCAGCAAGAGGGCAGTCTTCGTGCCTCACGACGTTCGTATGCGCGGATGCTGGGACTGTTCATCGGAGAGGTGGTAGATGAGAAAACCCAACTGGCGAAGCCTGTTATGCCGGAAGTTTTGCCGGACAGCACGTCGCATCGCCCCGAATTATCGTATTTCTCAGCGCAGTCAAAATTGCTCGATACGCAGCGCAAGGCTTTGAACAGTCAGCTCAATCCCACGATAAGCGCTTTCGCCATGGGCATGTATCATAACAAAGTGATGGACATCATGCGTCCGGGTATGATTGCGGGTGGCATTACGTTGTCATGGAACGTGGCACCTTTTTATACGCGTAAGAACGATTTGAGGAATCTGGAAACCAAGAAAATGCAGATTGAAAGCGAGCGTGAAACTTTCCTTTTCAACACACGTTTGCAAAACCAGCAGTCGGCAGGGGTGGTGGATGACCTGCGCAAAAAACTGGAACAAGACACGCGCATCATCACTTTGCGTGAGCGCATCCATGACACGTCGGTGAAAAAGGTGCAGAATGGCATTGAGACCATTAACGAAATGCTGCGCGACGTCAATGCGGTGAGCGAGGCACGGCAGCAGAAAACCATTCATGAAATACAGCTCTTGCATGCAATTTATCAACTCAAAAACATCAATAACAACTGATATGAAAACGATGAAGATAGTGATGCTCGGGCTTGTTGGCATCTTGTCAGCATGTTCGTCACACGAGAATAAATACGATGCCACCGGCCTTTTTGAAGCGACGGAGGTCGTTGTGTCGGCCGAACAAAACGGCAAATTGTTGCAACTGGAGGTTACCGAGGGTGCTGAAGTGAGTGAAGGACAGCAGGTAGGCTTGATAGATACGGTTCAATTGACCTTGAAAGCGCGTCAGGTTGGGGCCAACTCCAAGTCAATTGCCAATCAGAAACCGGATGTAAACGCGCAGATAGCCGTGCTTAGGCAGCAGCTCAACCAGGCTGAACAGGAGCGTCAACGATTTGAAGGACTGGTGAATGATGGGGCTGCCAACCGCAAACAACTGGACGATGCCACATCGGCCGTTCGGGTGTTGAAACGTCAATTGGCTGCACAGCAATCTTCTTTGAACACGAGTACGCGTGCGCTGAATTCACAAATCAGTGCGAACGACATCCAAAAATATCAGGTACTTGACCAGTTGAAGAAGTGTCATATCACCTCACCGCTCACGGGTACCGTGCTTGAGAAGTATGCTGAAGAAGGTGAGTTCGCCTCCATCGGCAAGCCATTGTTCAAGGTTGCCGACACCAAGAACCTCTTCTTGCGCGCCTATATCACCAGTCGGCAGTTGGAAAAGGTGAAGATTGGACAGCAAGTGACTGTCTATAGCGATTACGGCGATGGCATCAGCAAGGAGTACAAGGGAAAGGTGGTTTGGATATCACCACGCTCTGAATTCACCCCGAAGACCATCTTGACCGATGACGAACGTGCCGATCAGGTGTATGCCGTGAAGGTTGCCGTACAGAATGACGGTCATATCAAGATAGGTATGTATGGTGGGATGAAGTTGTAAGATAAGAATGAACGCGATAGAAGTAAGTCATATCACCAAAAGTTACGATGATGTCCAGGCGCTGAATGATGTTTCTTTCAGCGTGAAGCAAGGTGAAGTGTTCGGACTCATTGGCCCCGATGGTGCCGGCAAGACATCTCTGTTTCGCATTATGGCATCACTTTTGCTGGCAGATGCAGGCAACGTAAGTGTTGAAGGCTATGACGTGGTGAGCCAATATAAGGAAATTCGCCAGCGTGTGGGCTACATGCCGGGCAAGTTTTCGTTGTATCAAGATTTGACAGTAGAGGAGAATCTCCAGTTTTTTGCCGATCTTTTTGGCACCACAATCGCTGCCGGATACGATGGAATCAAAGCCATTTACTCGCAGATAGAGCCTTTCAAAAACCGTAAGGCGGGTGCGTTGTCGGGGGGTATGAAACAGAAATTGGCTCTTTCTTGTGCGCTTGTCCATCAACCAAGCGTGCTGTTTTTGGATGAACCCACCACGGGTGTTGATCCTGTTTCGCGCAAAGAATTGTGGCAGATGCTGGGAATGCTGAAAGAAAGGAATATCACCATTGTGGCCGCAACGCCCTACTTGGACGAGATTCGCTGCTGTGAGCGGGTGGCTTTTCTGGACAATGGACGGGTGAGAGCTATCGATGGTCCCGATGAAATCTTAGCGCAATTTGCCGATATCTTCAATCCTGAAGGTCTGAAGCATGAGGATAAGTCTGCCCAGGTGCAGCAAGGAATGGCGGAAGAGGGGCAGCAAGAGAAGGCGGAAGACGTGATACAGGTCGAACATCTGGTTAAGGCTTTTGGCTCTTTCCATGCCGTTGACGACATTTCTTTCAGCGTTCATCGTGGCGAAATCTTTGGCTTTTTAGGTGCTAACGGTGCTGGAAAGACCACTGCCATGCACATGCTTACGGGATTGAACAAGCCCACAAGCGGCCAAGGTAAGGTGGCTGGATTTGACATACGCAAGCATTCGGAGCAGATTAAGAAGCACATTGGCTACATGAGTCAACGCTTTTCTCTGTATGAAGATATGACCGTGGCCCAGAACATCAAGCTTTTTGGCGGCATCTATGGCATGAGTAAGCAAGCCATTGCCATCAAGATGGACGATATGCTCAAGCAGTTGCATTTTGAAGAGCATCGCGATTCGCTGGTCAAGTCGCTGCCATTGGGGTGGAAACAGAAGCTCGCGTTCTCGGTAAGTATCTTCCACGAACCCGAAGTAGTGTTCCTTGATGAGCCTACTGGGGGTGTGGATCCAGCCACAAGACGACAGTTTTGGGAACTCATTTATGCCGCTTCGGCGCGCGGTATCACCGTGTTTGTCACGACGCACTATATGGATGAGGCCGAATATTGTGACCGTATCTCCATCATGGTGGATGGAAAGATTCGTGCGATGGGTACACCCGACGAGCTGAAACGCACATACCGATGCAACGACATGGACGAGGTGTTTACGCTGTTGGCACGCCAAGCCACCCGAGGAGAATAATGTTTAGCGAGAAAAAGAATGAATCAGTTTAACTCATTTGTCATCAAAGAGACGAAACACATCATGAGAGACCGGCGCACTATGCTGATTCTCTTTGGCATGCCGGTGGTGATGATGCTCATTTTTGGCTTCGCCATCACCACCGATATCAAGGATGTGAAGGTGGCCATTGTCACTTCTTCGATGGATAGTCGTACGCAACAGTTGGTTCACAGCCTGGATGCATCGGGCAATTTCATCGTCACTCATACGGTTGGAACGACGAAAGAGGCCAAACAACTGCTGTCAGACAACAAGGTGAACATGGCCATCGCCTTCTCTCCTGATTTCGGAAACAATCGGTACAGCGGTCAGGCTGGCGTCCAATTCATCGCTGATTACACGGATCCGAACATCGCTGAACAGCAGGTGTCGTATGCCCAACAAATCGTGATGGACGAACTGACGAGAGAAATGCATGGAGAAAGCAGGCCTGCCGTCAACACTCAACTGCTGTATAATCCACAGATGAAGAGCGCTTACAACTTTGTTCCTGGCACCATGGGCATGCTTATGATGCTTATTTGCGCCATGATGACCTCGGTGAGCATTGTCCGTGAGAAAGAAAGAGGTACGATGGAGGTGCTCCTGGTATCACCCGTCAAGCCGCTGTATATCATGATAGCCAAGGCTGTGCCTTACTTTGTGCTGTCCATTATGATACTCATCAGCATCCTACTCATCTCGAAGTTTATCCTGGCTGTGCCCATTGCGGGCAACGTGGCACTCATCTTTGGTGTTTCGTTGCTGTACATTCTGCTGTCGTTGGCTTTGGGATTGCTCATCAGTGTGGTTGCCAACACGCAAGTAGTGGCCCTGCTGATGTCGGGTATGTTGCTTATGATGCCAAGCACAATGCTCTCTGGAATGATTTATCCCATTGAGAGCATGCCGGCCATTCTGCGTTATTTCTCGGCTATCATCCCAGCCAGATGGTATGTGTCGGCCATGAAGAAACTGATGATTATGGGCGTTGATGTGCAGATGGTGTACCAAGAACTGGCTGTACTCACTGCCATGGCCGTGGTATTGTTAGCCGTTGCGTTGAAGAAATTTAAAATCAGACTGTCATGACATTGTCCTATCTCATCGAGAAAGAATTCATCCAGATTCGGCACAATCCATTCATACCCAAGCTGATACTGTTTTTTCCAATCGCCATCATGCTGGTGTTTCCGTGGATTACCAGTCTGGAAGTGAAGAACATCTACATCACTGTAGTTGACAACGATCACAGTACGCTGTCGCAACGCTTGGTGCAGCGCATCCAATCATCGCCCTATTTCAAGTTCTCGGGAATGGCTCAGACCAATAAAGAGGCCATGCAGGCCATCGAAAGTAATGATGCCGACGTGGCACTCACCATCCCTCACTACTACGAACGCGACCATGTGAACGGACAGCAGCCACAGGTTCTCATCTCTGCCAATGCCGTGAATGGTACCAAGGGCGGCATGGGATCGGCATATTTGGCCCAGATTGTGAACCAAAATTTGCAGGACGGACAAGCCAAACCGATGGAGTCGCCCTTCTCTACCGTGGCACTGTTCAATCCTCACAAGAGCTACAAGCTGTTCATGATTCCTGCCCTGATGTCGTTGGTAATCATCATGCTGTGTGGTTTTCTCTTGGCCTTGAACATTGTCAGTGAAAAAGAAGCCGGCACGATTGAGCAGATGAACGTAACGCCTGTGAGCAAACTCCAGTTTATTCTCTCCAAAATGATTCCCTATTGGCTCATATCCGCAGTCGTCATCATAGAGTGCATCTTTCTGGCTTGGCTGGTTTATGGCATTTTTCCGGCAGGCAACATCGTGTTGATATTCCTGTTGTCCATGCTCCTGGCCTTGATATTCAGCGGCATCGGACTCATCATTTCCAATTATAGTGATGCCATGCAGGAAGCCATGTTCGTGATGTTTTTCATCATTATGTTTGTCATGATGCTCAGCGGACTGTTCACTCCCGTGTCCAGTATGCCCGATTGGGCGCAGAAGTTGACGCTGGCTAACCCCGTGACCTACTTCATTGAGGGCATGCGAACGGTGTTTATTCGAGGGGGCAACTTGGCTTCCATCGCCCAAGAACTGCTCGTCTTGCTTCTGTTCGCCATTGTCATCGATGTGTGGGCGGTGTTCAGTTACAAGAAAATACAGTAAACGTTTGTCCCATCATCCATAAGGATGTCCAAAAAATCGGCCGCAGTTTAGTTGCTTAACTGTGACCGATGATGTTTGCATATATGAAAAATGGACTGAATGGATGACATACTTTCATCCGCAGCCGTTATTCGGTTAAGTAGAGAGAAGTGGGTGAAAGATGGCGCATGTCGTTGACTTTTTTTACCAAATAATACCCCAAAAACGGCACATCAAATCTTTCAATAT
Source organism: Prevotella sp. SGI.027 (assembly GCA_050315175.1). Classification (GTDB taxonomy): domain Bacteria; phylum Bacteroidota; class Bacteroidia; order Bacteroidales; family Bacteroidaceae; genus Prevotella. Next base: position 38,572 of record JBNPOM010000004.1, on the reverse strand, counting down.
AGAAAAAATCAATAGGCAAACGGGATGCAAATAAGAGATAATTGAGACTGAAAATGCGAATTTCACCTTCAAAGCATAGCCTTTAACCGTTTAAAAGCATCATTTTGGTGCTCAATTTACATGGTCTTGGCCTGCAAAAGCATGCAAATTGTAGCCTTAAAGCAATGCTTTTAACTGAAAAAAGCTTGGAAAGCAAGCCCCTGATGGTAATCGTTGACCGTAACGTATTGGTTCACAGAAACATCTGAAAACCGCTTCATATTTGGCTTATTTGCAACGCAACGATTGTTGTTTGTAAATAAGCCAAATATGAAGCGGCTACTTGTCAAGAATATTCACATCCATAATCTCGCTGGAGTAGGATGCTCACAACGGGTCATGGGGATTCATTCGCTATGCTACAGGAAATGGGTTTCGCCAATGAGGAATAGGAGAATGTAACCCAATATCATGCTGATGATACCCACTGTCAAGCCCACCTTGAGCATGTCGTTCTGCTTGACCAGTCCTGTTGAATAGGCGATGGCGTTTGGTGGCGTAGAAATAGGCAAGCACATGGCTGAAGAAGCTGCGATGGCAATGCCGATGAGTATTGTAGATGTGCCACCAATGGCATCGAGGGTGTCGCCCATGCCTGCACAGACAACGCTCAAAATAGGAACCAACAAGGCTGCTGTTGCGGTGTTGGAGATGAAGTTGGACAAGAAATAACAAATCAATCCCGACAAAATCAGTATGATTACCGGACTGAATTCTTTGAAAGGAATGCTTTCGATGGCACGGTCGGCCAAGCCCGAACCATTCATGCCGAGGCCTAAGGCGAATCCGCCGGCCACCATCCAGATAACACTCCAGTTGATTTCTTGCAGATCTTTGCCTGTAATGACGCCCGTAATGGCAAAAATACCCATAGGTACCATGGCCACGGTGTTAGAGTCCATGCCGGTAATCTTGCCCGGAATGAGCCAGAGAAGAATGGTGAGGATGAAGGTTCCGCTTACTACCCACATGCGCCAGCCACTCTGTATGCGCCCTTTGATTTCCAATTCAATGGTCTTCTGGGTAAAGGGGAAGAACTTCAAGATGATGCGCCACGAAATGAACAGCAGGATGATGACCAGTGGAAACATGAAGGCCATCCAGGTACCAAAGCTGATACCCATGTTCAATCCTTCAGGGTCGTTGAGGGCTTGGAGGGCAATTGCGTTCGGTGGTGTGCCGATAGGCGTGGCCATACCGCCTAAGTTGGCGGCTACAGGGATGCTCATGGTCAGTGCGATGCGCCCCTTACCGTTGGGCGGAAGGGCTGCAAATACTGGCGTGAGGAAGGTGAGCATCATGGCTGCTGTGGCGGTATTGCTGACAAACATGGAGAAAACACCGGTGATGAGGAGGAATCCTAAAAGTACATTCTCACTCTTGCGTCCGAACGGTTTGATAAGGTTACGAGCCAGAAGGACATCCAATCCCGATTTTGTTGCCGCGATGGCGAGGATGAATCCACCCAAGAATAGGATGATAACGGGGTTGGCAAAGGTAGCCATGATATCCTTTGATTTGAGCAAGGTGCCGAATACTTCATTCTCTTCGCCCTTGAACATTGAGAGACTGTTGTTGGAAACAGTTAAGCACATCACGGTGATGATGGCTAATGAGGTGGCCCACGAAGGCACGGCTTCGGTGATCCACGACAGGGTGGCGAACACAAAAATGGCGATGATTCGCTGTTGAATGACGGTCAATCCATCGATGCCGAAGGTGTCGATGGGTAAGTTCCATACGATGGCGGTCACTGCTATGATTCCTAAGAAGGTAAACAGCTTCTTGGTATTCAGCCGACCGCCCATGACGTTTTCTTTTTCTTCTTCCATGGTTAATTGAGTGTTTAGTTATATTTAGATTGGGCAAAGTTATGACTTTTTTTGTTACAAATAAAAATTATGATACAAAAATAGTGAAAAACATCTTTTTACCTTCTTGTATGACAGGCGCACAGAGTGATAGAAAGATGAAAAATCGTGGCACTTTAATATAGTTTTTGTTCAATAATTTTGTATTTTTGTATCCTATTTTATCAGGACATGTCACATGATGTATAAAACTGAAAGGCGTGAAGAATAAGTTTTTTTTGAGTTGGTTTGGAGCTTTTGTCCTCTTAACGGTCATCTTGTTGGCGGGTTGCCGACATGTCAGTGGGTCGAAAAGTTCGAGTGATGGGGAGCCATTGGCATTCAAGTATGCCCAACATATTAAGGTGGTGAAACACCAATTGTATACGGTTGTCACATTGGTTGACCCGTGGCAGGAGGGCAAGACGCTGCATACTTACGTGCTGGTTGATAGGAAAGATTCGGCTCGAGTGGATCATTTGCCCAAAGGAACGTTGGTTTATACGCCTCTAAAGCGCAGTGTTGTCTTCACGACAGCTCACTGCAAATTGCTGGAATATTTAGGTTGTTTGAATCAAATTGTTGGCGTTGCCGACTTGAAATACATCCTGATACCTTCCATTCATGAGCGGGTACGATTGGGAAAGATTGTGGATTGTGGTGAAGGCATGGCACCTCAGTTAGAAAAAATCATCGAATTGAAACCCCAGGCGTTGTTCTTGTCACCTTTTGAAAACAGCGGCGGTTATGGAAAGTTGGCGCAATTGGGAACGCCCATCATTGAGATGGCCGATTATATGGAAACTTCTCCGTTGGGTAGAGCCGAGTGGATGAAATTTTATGGCATGTTGTTCGGTCAGGAAAAGCGTGCCGATTCGCTGTTTAATGTCGTGGACAGTCTTTATCAAGGGTTGAAGGCGACGGCGCAAGCGTGGCACACTGGGCGTTCAATCTTGACGGAACGCAAGACCGGTAGCGTGTGGTACTGCCCTGGAGGGATGAGCACAATGGGCCAAATGATAGCCGATGCCAACGCTACATACGCCTTTTCGGACGACAAGCATAGCGGTAGCCTGCCTTTATCGTTTGAGGATGTGTTGGAAAAGGCTGGAGATAGTGACGTGTGGGCATTCAAATTCAACGGTGAAAGGCTCATGACGAAGAAGGATTTGTTGGCCGAATACCATGGTTATGATGGATTGAAAGCTTTCAAGACAGGCCAGATTTATCAGTGTAATGGCAGTGTTAAACCTTATTTTGAGGAGACTCCTTTCCGTCCTGACTTATTATTAAGGGATCTCATCATCATGTTACATCCCGAAGCAACGGCCTTAGGTCCATTGAGATACTATGAGAAAATAGAACAATAGGGGTGATCTGGGCGACGCGGCATCACGCTTTCGACAGTAAAGTATCGTGCACAAATACAAAAAAGACAATCCGCATGGACTGTCTTTTTGTAGTTATTTGATGGCACAGGCAGGTGATATCAGCTTGCTGTCCGTGTCTTTTGTTATTAATAGGCGGCTTCAAACTCCTTCAAGAATCGCAGGTCATTCTCTGAGAACATGCGCAAATCGCTTACACGATACTTCAGATTGGTGATGCGTTCCACGCCCATTCCGAAAGCATAGCCACTATATACCTTACTATCAATGCCGCAAGCTTCCAGCACGTTGGGGTCAACCATGCCGCAACCGAGTATCTCTACCCAACCTGTGTGCTTGCAGAAGGCACAACCATCACCACCACAAATGAAACAAGAGATATCCATCTCGGCACTTGGCTCGGTGAAAGGGAAGTAGCTGGGGCGCAGTCTGATGTCGGTATCCGGCCCGAACATCTCACGTGCAAAGGTCAACAAGACCTGCTTGAGGTCGGTAAACGACACGTTCTTGTCAATATATAGACCCTCTACTTGATGAAAGAAGCAGTGCGCACGGGCCGAGATGGCTTCGTTGCGGTAAACTCTTCCCGGGCAGATGATGCGGATTGGAGGTTGATGGGTCTCCATATAGTGCGACTGGTCACCTGATGTATGTGAGCGTAGCAGTATGTTTTTGGTCACATCATTGGGATGTTTGCTCACGAAGAACGTGTCTTGCATGTCGCGGGCAGGATGATCTGACGCAAAATTGAGCTTGGTAAAAACGTGCAAGTCGTCATCAATTTCTGGTCCATCAGCCAGCACAAAGCCCATGCGTTGGAAGATATCGCAGATTTGATTCTTCACGACAGTCAGTGGATGTCGTGTCCCCAAGCGGATAGGATAGGGTGTACGAGTCAAGTCAATGTCTTCTGAAGCATCGGCGGTAGTCTGTACTTCCTCTTTCAAGGCATTGATTTTGTCCAACGCCATCTGCTTCAATTCATTGATTTTCATGCCTACTGTTTTCTTCTCATCAGCGGCCACATTGCGGAAATCGGCCATCAAAGCATTGATTTCACCTTTCTTACTGAGATATTTCAGGCGCAACCGTTCAACTTCTTCAGCGTTCTTAGCTGAAAGATTGCTTACTTCTTTCAGAAGTTCATCTATTTTATCAAGTATCATACTTTATATAAATTTCCTACTGCAAAGGTACTATTTTTTTAAGTTAAAAAGAAGACTTATCTCGAAATTAAGTCGTAATTTTGCATAAAATAGGCTGCACCTTACCAAAATAAGTAAACTTCTTTTGGATTCGGTTTGCACTATTTTTGCATAAAATAGGTTGCACCTTCGTTCAGAATAGTCGTGTATTCATTGGAATGCGGGTGGGTACGTTAGAAATAAGTGAGAGGATTTTATAAGCAAAAGCGTTCGTATGAGAAAATTTACTTTCTTCGTTATGGCATTGATGGTGCTGACATCTGTCCTGTTTTCCACAACGGGATGTGTGGATAAAAAGCCCCAAGCCGTTGATACCTTGGCGGTAGATTCCAGTGCAGAGGATAGTGTTGACGAGGATACCCTGTCGACTATCATTGCAGAATCGCCCATGTCGAAGTCTGCCGACGAGCTGTTTGACGACTTTATCTTTAATTTTGCAGCAAACAGGAAGCTGCAACTCAAGCGCGTGAAGTTTCCGCTACCCGTGATAAAGCATGGAGAACAGGCAGAAGAAATCAAGAAAGAACAATGGAAAATGGACTACTTTTTCATGCGACAAGGCTATTTTACGCTCATTTTTGACAACCTCAAGCAGATGGATGTGGTGAAGGACACGTCGGTGAACCAAGTGACTGTTGAAAAGATATTGTTCAAAAACAAAACTATCAAGCAGTATGTCTTTAACCGAATCAATGGTGAATTCACGCTTACCTCAATTGTTTACCAGCCAATGCACGAGAATGTCAACGGCTCGTTTTTGCAGTTTTACCAGCGATTTGCTGTAGACAGTGCTTTTCAGGTGCGCAGCATGAACGAGACAGTTGAGTTTACAGCTCCTGATCCCGATGACGATTTCGGTACCATCACGGGCTCTATTGTTCCCGAACAGTGGTCGGCGTTCAAGCCACCCATCATCCCCCAAGGAACTATCTACAATATAGTTTATGGTCAGAAGCATAAACGAGGGAATCAAAAAATCTTTGTTGTGCGTGGCATCGCTACCGATTTGGAGAATATTATGGTGTTCCGTCGGCAGAAGTCTGAATGGAAATTGATGAAATTTAATAGCTGATAGAGTAGGGATGAGAGATATACGCAACCATAGTTTGCTGCATCACAACACGTTCGGCATCGATGTTTCGTGCCGTCGTTTCATCGAGTTTGATACGAAAGCCGAACTTCTAGAGGCTCTCTCACGGCTCACCGAGGCCGATTATCCCATCATGCCATTGGGAAAAGGCAGCAATCTGTTGTTGACAAAAGATTATGATGGCACCGTTTTGTGCTCGAACATCCGTTCGATAGACATCGCTATCAACAACCATGAGGCTGTCATCAAGAGCGGCAGTGGCGTGGTGTGGGACGATTTGGTCGCCACCAGTGTAGAACAAGGGGCATACGGTTTGGAAAACCTCTCTTTGATTCCCGGAACGGTAGGCGCTGCGGCCGTGCAGAACATCGGTGCTTACGGCAGCGAGGTTAGCCAATTCATCCACTCCGTAACGGCTGTAGAAATCGCCACCGGGCATGAGGTAAAGTTCGCTCGCGCTGATTGTAAATACGCCTACCGGTACAGTAAATTCAAGGATGAGTTGAAAAATCGGTTTGTCATCACCCATGTTGAGTTCCGTTTTGACTGTACCTACCGTCCCCATTTAGATTATGGTAACATTCGAGCGGCATTGCAGCGACAGGGAATAGAACACCCCACGCCACGGCAATTGCGCCAAACCATCATCGCCATTCGTCAGGCCAAGCTGCCCGATCCACAGGTGCAAGGCAACGCTGGCAGCTTCTTCATGAACCCCATTGTTGGCAGGAAGGAGTATGAACGCTTGGCCATGCAATATCCTCAGATGCCTCATTATACCATAGATGATGAACACGAGAAGATTCCAGCCGGTTGGTTGATTGACCAATGTGGGTGGAAAGGCCGTTCCATGGGGCCCGCCGGCGTGCACGACAAGCAAGCGCTCGTGCTGGTGAATCGTGGAGGAGCCACCGGAAGCGATATTGTAAAATTGTGTGAGGCCATACGGCATGATGTCTTCCAACGCTTCGGCATCATCATTAAACCAGAGGTAAACATCTTATGAGATTAACATTCTTGGGTACCGGCACATCGGGTGGCGTTCCTTCTTTGGGATGTCATTGTGCGGTATGTGAGAGTGCTGACCCTCATGACAAGCGTTTGCGAACGGCCGCTTTGCTGGAAACGCAAACAACGAGGATTCTCATTGACTGTGGCCCCGACATCCGTCAGCAGCTCATGCCCTTGCCCTTTGCTCCATTAGATGGTGTGTTGCTCACGCATATTCATTATGACCATGTGGCCGGCATCGATGATTTGCGCCCTTTCTGCGTGTTCGGTTCCGTGCATGTTTTTGCAGACCAGCACACGGTAGACCTGCTGCATCAGACCATGCCTTATTGCTTTACTGAGAAACTTTATCCCGGCGTGCCACGGCTCGACTTAGCCCCTGTCTTCCCCCATCAGCCCCTGACCATTGGGGATGTCGAGGTATTGCCTATCCAGGTGATTCATGACAAGTTGCCCATCTTGGGCTATCGGTTTGGTAACCTTGCCTATATCACGGACATGAAGACCATCGATGATGCCGAATATGCCTATCTTGAAGGCATCGAAACGCTCGTTGTGAACGCGCTGAGGTACCAGCCGCAACACCATTCGCACATGACGGTGGATGAAGCCGTGGCGTTTGCCAAGCGGGTAGGGGCCCAACGAACCTATTTTGTACACATGAATCATCAGGTGGGCTTTCATGAAGATGTGAACAAACAGCTGCCCGCTGGCATGCAATTGGCTTATGACGGATTGCAGATAGACGTGTAAAAAGTGCGCCGTTTGCATTTGTCAACATTTTCTGCGCAAAGCGTGTCTTCTTGTCAAAAATACCTTTAGCTCGATTAAAAATAGTTATAAAAAGTCCAAATTTATGGCCAAAGCTTGCAGATACGAAATCATTTTGTAACTTTGCAATGTGTTTTTCATAGTATTAGATTTAAGGTTAATAAGATTGAGAGTACGGCGGTACTCTTTTTTTTTGCTCTTAAATCGGTAAAATTACGACACATACCTCGCTCATAGACAGAATAGAAGTAGTTATTCGGAAATAAAATTACAGACTAAAAACGCCAAACGAATACAGAAGTCACATCATTTTGAAAGCTCAACTTTATCACTCGTTGTGTCGTTATGAACAAGATTTCGAAGAAAAGTGCAGATGAATTTTCTTGACAACTAACCTTTTCATGCTTGGCGAATTTGCAAACAACCATCCGTCTTGCCGCAAATACGCCCAAAATGAGCGATTTTTATATATCATTCACACACAGGTATTTACGAATATATTATGCGGTTTCGTGTCAATTTTATAAGTCTTTTTATTCCAAAAGCAATGCTTTAAGGGTGCAATATGCATGCTTTTGCTGCTCAAAAGCATGTTGATAGGTAGCCAAAGTGATGCTTTTTTACGCGTAAAGTCTATCTTTTTGCGATAAAATTCGATTTTTCTCGTTCCAAAATCTCTATTTTGCATCCTCCAAGCCTATCGTTTTTTTATAGTTTGAAAGTTTACAGGTGGCGTTTTAGGGGCGATAATTGTTGAATAAACACAACAAAAATCGCAACTTGTATTTAAGTTGGTCAATCGGCAATAATATTGTCGGAGGGTGGGTTTTCTATCGCTTTTTCAGGAGAGGTTCATTTGGTAAACTAACAATCAACAACAAAACGTGGACATGTAGTCATCAACTCAGTTTACAAATGGAAGCTTGGTTTTAAAGTCAGTATTAAGAATGATGAGGATAGCGTCAATGCTCTTCGACGGCCATGACAATGGAGTCGCAAAAAAAATGACAACCGTCAATCGATTGTCATCGTTTAGTTTCTGAAAAAAACTTATCTTCTTTTCTTGAATTTTCTGTACAATTTCCAAGCCAACAGCATACCGTCGAAGATGCCAGTCCCAGTGTTCACCAACCCCGATATACGCTTCGAGGGCAGCTTTGAAGTCAGTGTGGCAGGCTTGTTGAACATGCTGTTCCATAGATGCCGCATGCTTTCGTCATCCTTCCTGATGCTTTTCAAAATCTGGTCTTTGCGTATCCTGATTTCACTAAGCGACTTATATTGTGCGGGAGCGATATTACCTATATTGTTTGCCATGTCACTTCTCCATAAATAGGTTTGCCAGAAACCTGACAAGTGGTCGCTCTATCCACTGTTTGCGGAAGAGGAAGAACAACAAAAAGATGAATAAATAGCCTCCGGCCACAATCAGGAAGCCTATCGGCAGCCCCACGTAAGGTTCGAGCGTGTATGCTGCTGCGAACGACACGTAGATGAGTGCCAGTATCATGATGATGGAAAGCGCTGTGACCAAGGTGATGACTGTGATAAGACGTACCACCTTTTCAATCACATCGAGCTTCACATATTCTGTCTGAAGCCCGATGTAATGTTTGCATATATCGACCAAACGGCCGATGGTCTCAACGTTCTGATCGTTTGAAAACATAAGAGAATGTTTACTCTACGATGTCTGATGCAGCTTCCTTGATGTCGTCAACCAAATTGTCAACATCTTTTTTTGACAGTTTGATGTCATGTTTCTTGCAGAATTCATCAACGGTGTCAGAAATTTTGTTACGTGTTCTCTTACCCTCTTGTGGAGCTATCAATAAACCAACCACTGCACCTGCGATGGCGCCACCTAAGAATGCGCCGATATAACCTACTGTTCTCATTGTTTAATTGTTTTTAAAGTTGTTACTAAATCAGTTCTTTATAACGTTATAAGTGTTCGAATGTTTCGAACTATCGCAAATATAAGAAAAGTTTTGCAGATAGATAGTTAATGCATTGCATATTTTTGTTAAAAAACATGAGTTTTGAGCATTTAACAAACTTTATGCGGCCCTTTTGTTCCATTTTAGCGGATATTTTGTACCTTCGCCAGATATAATGAATCAACAGGTTTAATTAATAATATCTTACAGAATTATGAAAAAAAGTATTGTTTTGTGTGCGGGCTTGTGTGTAGCACTGGCTTTTACCGGTTGTAAATCAAGCGAGAGCGCTTATAAGAAAGCATACGAAAAGGCAAAGGCTCAGGAAAACGCACAGGCATCGGCACAGACCGAGGCCCCAGTGGTTGCTCCTTTGACCCCAGCCCCTGTAACACAGACGCAGGTTGTAGATAATGTTGACAACGCAACGGTACGTACCGAAGCCGTGACAGTGGTGAGCGGCAGTGGACTGAGCGCATTCAGCGTGGTTGTAGGTTCGTTCGGATTGAAAGCCAACGCAGAGGGATTGCAGCGTACGTTGCAGGCAGCGGGCTATGGAGCACAAATCGCTTACAACTCTGAACGCAACATGTACCGCGTTGTTGCCACAACTCATGCCGACAAGGCTTCGGCTGTAGCATCGCGCAACCAGTTCCGTTCTAAGTATCCTGACGCTTGGTTGCTGTATAAGAAATAAGAGGACGATGGTAAATGGTGTGAGCTAAAGAGGTGCTGGTACGTGCCCGCAAATGATTGTTACGCACGAGTTCACCAACAAGGGTGGCATCTGTTTACTCCGATGAGCTCCCGATGACCTCCCAGTTAACTCCCGCTCTAATACCATTTACAGATACTATGCGTATCCTTTCGATAGATTACGGAAAGAAACGTACGGGCATAGCAGTTACCGACCCATTGCAAATTATTGCCAATGGATTGGCAACTGTTTCTACATCTACGCTCTTCGACTATCTCAAAGACTATGTAGCGCGCGAGGAGGTGGAACGGATTGTTATAGGAAAGCCCATGCAGACCAATGGCAAGCCCAGTGAGAACATGGCTCGGGTGGAGCAGTTTGTAAACCGATGGCGAAAGGCCATGCCACAGATTCCCATCGAATATTACGACGAGCGTTTTACGTCCGTGCTGGCTCATCAGGCCATGATTGCAAGTGGCATCGGCAAGAAAGCCCGACAAAACAAAGCGTTGGTAGATGAGATATCGGCTACCATCATTCTGCAAAGTTATATGGAGTCGAAGCGAATCAGATAAACAATCCTGTAAAATGGTTGACATGTTTGCACATTGACGAAGCTGCGAGTAGGCAAGTTCATGGTGTGAAAGCAATTAAAGAAAAGAAAAACATCAACTTGTCAGCCACAGAACAATCACCTCGTCAACCATCAACTTGTAAACTATCACCTCGTAAACTCGTCAACTTGTAAACTTGTAAACTAAAAAATGATATTACCTATATATATATATGGTCAACCCGTGCTTCGCAAAGTGGCGCAGGACATCACACCCGAGTATGAAGGACTGGGGCAGTTGATACAAGACATGTTTGAAACACTCGATTCGGCAGATGGCGTTGGCCTTGCCGCACCACAGATAGGAAAATCCATTCGCGTGGTGGTTATCGACCTCAACGTGTTGAGTGACGACTTTCCCGAATACAAAGATTTCAGGCGTGCATACATCAATCCGCATATCATAGAGATTGACGAGAACGCACCCAAGGAGTCGATGGACGAGGGATGCCTCTCCATTCCCGGCATCCATGAAGCTGTTTCGAGAACCACACGCATTCATGTGCAGTACATGGATGAAGATTTTACGCCGCATGATGAATGGATAGAGGGCTATTTGACCCGGGTGATGCAGCATGAGTTTGACCATCTGGACGGTAAAATGTTCGTTGATCGCATCTCGCCGTTCCGTAAACAAATGATTAAAAACAAACTGAAGGGTATGACGCAGGGCAAGTACGAGTGTCACTATCGCACCAAACCCGTTCGCAGATAAGGCGACAACAGTGCACCTGCCCGCTAAAATGGGTGCACAAGTAGAAGGTATGTATCGGCATGTAGTCATCATATTCATGGCTTGTTTGTCGCTCGTGGTACGGGCACAATACAATATTGACAAGCTGCTTAGGAATGGCCAGGTGGCCCTTCACTATGAAGACTATGTGCTCTCGATACAGTATTTCAATCAAGTCATTGCCTTAAAACCCTATCTTTATGAGCCATGGCAATACCGAGCCGTGGCAAAATTCTACTTAGATGACTTTACAGGTGCCGAATCTGATATCTCTAAAGCCATCGAGCTGAACCCTTATATCCATCAGTTTTTTGATTTAAGGGCCATCACCAAGATTAGACAAGAGCGGTATGATGAGGCCATCGCCGACTATAATCGGGCCATCAAACTGCAACCCAGACAACAAAGTTATTGGTTTAACCGGGCAGTCTGCCTGATGAACGAAAAGAAATATGACGAGGCGTTGCTGCAGACAGACACCATTGTGCAGAAATGGGCTAACGCTGCCAACGCCTATTCACTGAAGGCCGAAATCTATCTGCATCAGAAAGATACCACCCAAGCAGCCAAGTGCTTGGACAAGAGCTTGAAAATAGACCCTTACGATGGCAACACATGGACCACACGAGCCTACATCAGTCTGGCTCGCAGGAAGTGGAAAGACGCGGACGAAGAGCTCTCTCGGGCCATTCATCTGAAGCCCAACGTGGCCAACAACTATGTGAATCGCGCCTTGGCCCGGCTCAATTACAATAATCTTCGCGGGGCAATGGCCGATTATGACCTGGCACTCGATTTGGCACCGAACGACTTTTTAGCGCACTACAACCGAGGATTGCTGCGTATGCAGCTGGGTGATGACAACCGGGCGATAGAGGATTTCGACTTCGTCATCAAGATGGAGCCGAAAAACATGATGGCCATTTTTAACCGAGCACTGCTACACGACAGGACTGGCGACTTGCGTGCGGCCATTCGTGACTATTCGGCAGTGATAGATCAGTTCCCTAATTTCTGGACAGGATTGTCCTATCGTGCCAATTGTTATCGCCGGTTGGGCATGACGGCAAAAGCCGAAATGGACGAATTTCGTATCTTCAAGGCGCAGATGGACAAGCGCAGTGGCGTTCAAAAACGCTGGAGCAACAACAAATTGAAGGCCATGCGCAAGCGCAGCGAGATTGATCCAGAAAAGTATAATCAAATCGTTGTGGCTGACGAGAACACGGTAGAGCGCGAGTATGAGAGTGAGTATCGGGGACAAATTCAGCATCGAAAGGTGGATGTCGCACGCATGCCGATGTTCGAGGTGTCGTATCTGCCGTATCATAATGGCATGAATACCTATCAGGCTTTCAACAAAGAAATTGAAAACTTTAATAATCTCCACTCTCTGAAATATCCGCTTAATATTACTTGTAAGCCCGCCCAGCTTACCGAAGAACAGTCAAAGGCGTTTCTTTCTCTGATTGATCAGCTGTCAGCTTCTATCCAAGATGCGAAGGATATGAAGGCTGTGCATGCTTGGTTGTTGCAACGTGCCGTGGCATATAGCGTTACGCAGAATTTTGACGGGGCTATCAACGACCTGAATGTTTACCTCGATCAAGACAGTACTTCGGCCATTGCCTATTGGCAGAGGGCGGTATGTCAGTTTATGATGAATGATTTCAATGCCTCTCATGGTGTTGACATCCAGTTGAAAGCAGCCAAGACGCTCGATGATTTCAACCAAGCCATCAAACTGGATGGGCAGAATGCTTACCTATATTATAACCGTGGCAACTTCCATGCGGCACGCAAAGACTATCAGTTGGCTATCGACGATTATACTAAGGCCATCAAACTGGATAGTCGATTGGCTGAGGCTTATTACAACCGAGGAATCATTCGGATGGAAAACACCCATACTAAAAATGCCGGAATCGCCGACTTAAGCAAGGCTGGAGAACTCGGTATTTACGACGCTTATGGCGTTATCAAGCGCAAAACGGCGACAAAATAAGCTTTCGTTTTAGGTTTCAGCTATGTTTTCCCCATGGCATCAAAACCCATTTTTATAGGAATAAACAAACCAAATCGTTGTTTTATCTCAAAATAAAGCATTACTTTTGTGTCGATTAAGATAAATAAACTAATTTGTTATGGTTAAAATCACATTTCCAGATGGCTCGGTACGTGAGTACGAAAAGGGCGTAACTGGGTTACAAATCGCCGAGAGCATCTCACCGGCTCTCGCTCGCAACGTTGTATCTTGCGGTGTTAATGGTGAGACAGTTGAGTTGAATCGGCCCATCAACGAAGATGCTACCATCGCATTGTATCGCTTTGAGGACGAAGAAGGCAAGCATACATTTTGGCACTCTTCGGCTCATTTGTTGGCAGAAGCATTGAAAGAATTGTATCCAGGTATTCAGTTTGGCTTTGGTCCTGCGATAGAAAATGGTTTCTTCTATGATGTTCAGACGGCCGATGGAACTCCTATCTCAGAGAATGACTTCCCTAAGATTGAACAAAAAATGATGGAACTGGCCAAGAGAAACCAGCCAATCGTTCGCCATGAGCTTTCCAAGGCCGACGCTGTCAAGGAGTTTTCTGCAGACGGACAGACGTACAAGGTTGAACACATCGTTGAAGATTTGGAAGATGGAAACATCTCTACCTATACGCAAGGCAATTTTACAGATCTTTGTCGTGGTCCTCACTTGATGTCCACAGGATTGATTAAGGCTGTTAAAATCACAAGTGTCGCAGGCGCTTTCTGGCGTGGTGACGCTAAAAACGCGCAGCTCACCCGTATTTATGGCATTACCTTCCCCAAGAAGAAGATGTTGGATGAGTATCTGTTGATGCTGGAAGAAGCCAAGAAACGTGACCATCGCAAGATTGGAAAGGAAATGGAACTCTTTATGTTCTCTGACCGCGTGGGCAAGGGTATGCCTATTTGGTTGCCAAAAGGAACCGAACTTCGTCTGCGTTTGCAAGAGATGTTGCGCAAAATACAGAAGCGTTTTGGCTATCAAGAGGTCATCACACCGCATATTGGCAGCAAGAATTTGTATGTCACCAGTGGTCACTATGCCCACTATGGCAAAGACTCTTTCCAACCCATTCGTACACCCGAGGAAGACGAGGAGTACATGTTGAAACCCATGAACTGTCCGCATCACTGTGAAGTGTTTGCGTGCAAACCTCGTTCGTACAAAGATCTTCCACTGCGTATCGCTGAGTTCGGTACGGTTTATCGTTATGAGAAGAGTGGCGAACTGCATGGATTAACGCGCGTTCGTTCGTTTACACAAGACGATGCGCACATCTTCTGTCGTCCTGATCAGGTTAAGAATGAATTCCTTCGCGTGATGGATATCATCCAAGCGGTATTCACTATTTTCAATTTCGATAACTTTGAAGCTCAGATTAGTCTGCGCGATCCTAACGATAAAGAGAAGTACATCGGTTCTGATGAGGTGTGGGCAGAAAGTGAACAGGCCATTATTGAGGCTTGCAAGGAGAAGGGATTGGATGCCAAGGTGGCCTATGGCGAAGCTGCATTCTATGGACCTAAGCTCGACTTCATGGTGAAAGATGCCATTGGAAGACGCTGGCAGTTGGGTACCATTCAGGTGGATTACAACCTACCACAACGTTTCAAACTTGAATATACGGCGGAAGACAACACCAAACAGACACCAGTGATGGTGCACCGAGCACCATTTGGTTCGCTTGAACGATTCACAGCAGTGCTCATTGAGCATACAGCTGGGCACTTCCCATTGTGGCTTACACCCGAGCAGGTGGCCATTCTTCCTATCTCAGAGAAGTTTAATGATTATGCTCAGCAAGTAGTTAAGTACTTCATGGAGCAAGATATTCGGGCAACTATCGATGACCGTAACGAGAAAATAGGCCGTAAAATCCGCGACAACGAGTTGAAGCGTGTGCCTTACATGGTTATTGTTGGAGAGAAAGAAGCTGCTGAAGGACTTGTTTCCATGCGTAAACAGGGTGGCGGTGAACAAGCTACCATGAAGATGGAAGACTTCGCTGCGCGTATAAACAGTGAAGTGTCCGAAATGCTTGAGGCAACCAATATCCATCCAAAGGATTAATAATAGCATAGATGTGCCTATGGGCAGGGTTGACGAGAACACAAGAATATAACCTTTGAAAGGAGGTAATTTCCTTGTTTTCTCGTCAATTTGTATATATAACTACAATAAAAACTCATCTAAATATTTTGCTAATTGTGGTAAAATCAGTAACTTTGCAGCCGTTTAGCGAAAGTAAAAACATTAATATAGTTGAATGAAGAATGACAAATTAAGTAATCAGTACCGCGTGAATGAACAGATTCGCGTAAGGGAAGTGCGTGTTGTAGGTGACGATGGATCGCAGGTAATGCCGACAAAGAAAGCTCTGGATTTAGCTCGTCAGCAAGGAGTTGACCTCGTTGAAATATCTCCTAAAGCTCAACCGCCAGTTTGTCGTTTGGTCGACTATAGTAAGTTTCTCTACCAACAGAAAAAGCGTGCTAAGGAAATGAAGCAGAAGCAAGTGAAGGTAGAGGTGAAGGAAATACGTTTTGGACCGCAGACAGACGAACACGACTATCAGTTTAAGCTGAAACATGCACAAGGATTTCTCAATGAAGGCAACAAGGTTCGCGCCTATGTCTTCTTCCGTGGACGCTCCATTTTGTTTAAAGAGCAGGGAGAAGTGTTGCTTCTTCGCTTCGCCAACGACTTGGAAGAATACGGAAAAGTTGAGCAGATGCCGAAGCTGGAGGGCAAGAAAATGTTCTTGTATCTTGCGCCTAAAAAAGTTGGTGTAGAGAAGAAAAGCCAACAAAAGCGTGACCGTGAACAGGCAATAGCTGAAGCTAAGGCCGCTAAAAAGGTTGTTCCTACTGACGGTACGTCCGCAGATGACAAACCAAAGGGAGGCTTGTTCGACAATGCCAAGAATGGTTCGGATGCATTGAAGAAACTCCAAAACGAAGAATAAACATTGGAATGTGCGTAACGTCTTGGTATATACGTTGCCACAGAAGTAAATAAATAACCATTTAAAATTAACAAAAAATGCCAAAATTAAAGACAAACTCCGGTGCGAAGAAGAGATTCAGCTTTACCGGAACTGGTAAGATTAAGCGTAATCATGCTTACCATAGTCATATCTTGACTAAGAAAACAAAGAAACAAAAGAGAAACTTAGTAGGTTACACCCTCGTTGACTCTGCAAATGTTAAGCAGGTTCGCGACTTGCTCAACTTGCGTTAATTAACTTTTAGTCAAACAATTTAAAGGAGAAAAACTATGCCAAGATCAGTAAATCATGTAGCATCAAAAGCAAGAAGGACCCGAATACTGAAGCAGACTAAAGGTTATTTCGGAGCAAGAAAGAATGTTTGGACCGTAGCTAAGAACACTTGGGAAAAGGGACTTACCTATGCTTACCGCGATCGTCGTAACAAGAAGCGCACTTTCCGCTCACTATGGATACAGCGTATCAATGCTGCTGCTCGCTTGGAAGGTATGACCTATTCCACGTTGATGGGCGCTTTGAACAAAGCAGGTATTGAAATCAACCGTAAGGTTCTTGCAGATCTTGCTGTCAATAACCCTGAAGCATTCAAGGCTATCGTAGACAAAGTGAAGTAAAGCGAATTGGAATTAACAACATAAAAAGAGTTGCATCTCATTTGAGGTGCAACTTTTTTTTGATGCCATGCCACCAACTTCACCGGGCATTGCAACAGAATTTCTCCAGAAGGGTTAGCTCATCTCAGAGCGAGGCCATTACCAGTGTGGATGTTTGCGAACATCCTGCGTGCGTTGGTCAGCACTGGAGAGGCAAAGTAAGATGTCGCCTTCTTCCAGTGGCAATTGTCCATTGGGAACCAAAACGGTGTTCCCGCGTTTCACCATCATGACGAGCGTACCCTGAGGGACATCCATCTCTGAGAGCAAGTTGCCGTTTTCGAGCATGGCTTCTGTCAGTGTCACCTCGCGTAACTTCGACCCCAGCTCTTCTGGTATCTCCACCCCAAACTCGTTGCCCGTTTTCTCTTCGGGCATGTCAAGGTTGAGTTTTTTGGCGAAGAGCGAGATGGTGGTACCCTGGATGGTAAGCGACAGCAGCGTGATGAAGAACACAATGTTGAACAAGATGTCAGCACCCTCCACGCCATTGATTAGCGGATAGGTGGCAAAGATAATAGGAACGGCGCCGCGCAAGCCCACCCAAGAGAGGAAAGTCTTGGCCTTGAAAGGTATGTTGCGATAGGGCAGCAGGCTGAAATATACGCTCAGCGGTCGCGCAACGAGCATCATGAAAACGGCAATGGCCAGAGCGAACAGGCTCACGCCGATGAGTTCGGACGGATTGACCAGTAGACCGAGTGTGAGGAACAGCACAATTTGCAGCAGCCAAGTAAGACCTTCCATGAAGGTGGTCATCTCGCGGCGATACGACAGACGGCAGTTGCCCACCACAAGTCCTGCGATGTACACCGCCAGGTAGCCGTTACCGTTCAGCATGTCGGTCAAGGTGAAGGTGATGAATACCATGCTCAGCAGCAAAACAGGATAGAGAGATGGGTTCGGCAGGTTGATGCGATTGGCCAGCCACACAGCCAGTCGGCCAGCACCGTAGCCCAATGCGCTGCCCAGCACGAATTGCTCGGCCACATCGAACAACAGGTCAGTGAATGAAAGCTCGCTTCCAGACAGTGCCACGTTCATCAGTGCGATGGTGAGCATGTAGGCCATAGGGTCGTTGCTACCGCTCTCCAGCTCGAGCATTGGCCGCATTTTGTGCTTCAGGCCGATGCCCTGTGTGCGCAAAAGGCTGAAGACCGATGCCGAGTCGGTGGATGACATGGTGGCCGCCAGTAGCATCGACACGATGAGCGACAGTCTGATATCCATCTCGGCCCACTGTGAGAGAGCAAAGATAAAACCGCCTGTGAGGATGGTGGTCATGATGACTCCCAGCGTAGAGAGTAGCACACCTGGGCCAATGATAGGCTTGATTTCCTTGAACTTGGTGTCCATTCCTCCTGAAAAGAGAATGACGCTCAAGGCTATCATACCAATCATCTGCGTATCTTTTGGGCTGTCGAATGTCAAGCCGAGTCCCTCGTTGCCAAAGCCCATACCGGTAAAAAGGAACAGCAGCAGGGTGGGGATGCCGAACCGATAGCCCGTCTTGCTGATGAGAATGCTAATCAGCACGAGGAACGAGCCAAATAGAAATATGTTTTCTGCTGTAAAGGTAATCATAGCGCGTTAAGCAAATAGTTTAAATGTATGTCATCTTGTGAACAACTTCACCGTCATTGGTGATTCCATTTATCATTTGCAAACTTACATAAAATTATTAAATTATATGTCTGATTGAGCAAGAAAAGCGCTTCTTCCTCATACGAATGTCATGAATAACTCATGCCATGAAAACATGCTTCCATGTATCGTAGTTGTCATTTCCTGTACATGTCAGCCTGATTGTTATTTTTTTTTCGTATTTTTGCAAGTGGTTATCATGAGATAACCCATTGTTCACGCTATTTTATTTACAACCAGAAATATATTTAGTTTTAATATGATTCTTACACTCATTGTACTTCTCGTCACGGTCATCATGTTTGTTGTTGGCCGTCTGCGTGCCGATATTGTGGCCTTGTGTGCCCTGTCAGTATTGCTTTTGGCTGGTATTCTAACGCCTGAAGAGGCCCTCTCAGGCTTTTCTTCCAAGGTAGTCATCATGATGATTGGCTTGTTTGTGGTGGGAGGTGCCATTCTGCAAACAGGCTTGGCCAAGGTGGCCAGTCAGCGCATCATACGCTTATCCAAGGGTAACGACATCAAGCTCTTTTTGTTGGTGATTCTCACTACCTCCTTCATAGGTGCCTTTGTCAGCAACACAGGCACCGTGGCACTGATGATGCCCATCGTGGTGAGCATGGCGGCACAGTCGAATACCAGTCCTGGCAAGCTGCTTATGCCACTGGCCTTTGCCAGCAGTCTGGGCGGTATGCTCACACTCATTGGTACGCCGCCTAACCTTGTCATTCAGGAAGCACTCACCGACGCAGGTTTTGAACCATTGTCGTTCTTCTCATTCTTCCCCGTAGGCCTCGTGTGTATTGCCGTAGGTATCATGGTGCTGTTGCCGTTGAGCCGCTTATTCCTTGGCAAGGACAAGAAAGATAGTAGGCGCAGGAAATCCAAGAGCAAGAGCATGGACGAACTGGTGTCCGAATATCAGTTGCAAAGCTATACGGAAGCCTACCGCATTGGCAGTCATTCGCCACTGGTGGGAAAGACGGTAGCCCAGCTTGACCTGCGCAACAGGCATGGACTGTCGATTATCGAAATCAGAAAACAGCCAACCAATACCGACCGCATTATGCGGCAGGTTAAGCAAAATGTGCCAAAGCCATCTACCGTGCTGCGCGTTGGTAACCTGCTGTACCTTGCAGGTGACACCGACAAGATGGAAGCCTTTGCTGCAGAAAATGGGTTGGCTAAGCTCGATGACAGTTCGGTTGACTTCTATGACATTGGTATGGCCGAGCTGGTATTGATGCCCAATTCACGCATCAACGGCATACGGCTTAAGGATTCGGGCATTGGCGAACAGTACAACATCAATGTGGTGGGAATCCGTCGCCATGGCGATTATATGCTGAAGAACCTCTCCGATCAGAAGTTATTGGCTGGCGACGTGCTGCTGGTGCAAGGCTTGTGGAGCAACATCGACAAGTTGGACATGGCTGAAAGCGACTGGGTGGTGTTGGGCAGGCCCATTGAACAAGCCAGCAAGGTAACGCTCAACTACAAGGCACCCGTTGCTGCGCTCATCATGCTGCTGATGGTATGCATGATGGTGTTCGACTTTATTCCCGTTGAGCCAGTTACAGCTGTCATTGTGGCGGGATTGCTCATGGTGCTCACAGGTTGTTTCCGAAATGTCGAGGCGGCCTACAAAACCATCAAGTGGGAGAGCATCGTACTCATCGCTGCCATGATGCCCATGTCCATAGCTTTGGAGAAGACGGGTGTCTCGGCTCTTATATCCAGCTCGCTGGTCAATGCCTTGGGTAACATGGGTCCCATGGTGCTGCTGGCAGGGGTTTATTACACTACCACACTCTTAACCATGTTCATCAGCAACACCGCTACGGCCGTGCTCATGGCACCTATCGCCATGTCGGCCGCCTCACAGGTAGGAGTAAGCCCTTACGCCTTCCTTTTTGCCGTGACGTTGGGTGCCAGCATGTGTTTTGCATCGCCATTCTCCACGCCACCCAATGCGCTGGTGATGAAGGCTGGCCAATACCAGTTCATGGACTATATTAGGGTAGGTTTGCCCCTACAGCTGCTCATCGGTCTGGTGATGACGTTTGTGCTGCCCTTGCTGTTCCCGTTCTAAAGACTCTGCATGCTTTTCATGAGGCATGTTTAACCCTCATAACGCCTAATTTTATTGTTTTGACAACAGCATGGGCAAATGGGTTTGAAAGGTTGTGTGTGGAAATCACGATGCTCAACAATGATGAATTTTCTTGACAACGAACCTCTTCATATTTGGCGTATTTCCCAACAACCTTTCCAGTCGTTGCAAATACGGCCTGTATGCGAAGGTTTTGTAAGTGGTTTTGATACAATTGGTTACAGATATGATTGTTTCTATGCCACTTTTTTTCATGCACTTTTAAGCCAATAGCAATGCTTTAGGGGTGCAATAATCATGCTTTTGTACTGTTAACCCATGTCTATTGGCGACCAATAAGATGCATCTGTGTGCATGAAAGCATTACTTTATGGCCAAAAATAGAATTTTCTGACCCACCAATCATTCGATTTGCACCCTGCGTGCCTATCGTTTTTTTCTAGATGATCAACATTGATGAGCTGTTTTAGGCCCGTTTTTCGGGTAAAATTTTCAACATTTACAGGGTCGTGATGTGGTTCATAACATTTTGCTTTGATGAATAATGGTGTTGCATTCAGTATGACCATTGATTGTTGCGAGGTTGACTGACAATGAAAAAAATATAGCATGTGGCTATTGGTTTTGCTGACAGACTGGGCGTGCGCCCCTACATTATTCTCATGGCTGATTCACAAGAGGCTACATTTGTTGGAGCATAAGCATTTGATTTTGTAGTGAGAACGACTTTTCTTGTAATTTTATAGGGATAAACAAGAATGTTTTGTAAATTTGTAAACAATCACATTCAAATTATTTTTTATGCTGAAATCATCTACTCTTCGACATGTCTTCTTGTCAACGCTCATGTTAGGAACTGCCACCTTGTGGGCCCAAGGTCCCAACCACACGGGAACCTATTACGAAAGTACGAATGGAAAAACGGGTGCTGCATTGAAGACAGCCTTCTTTCACGTCATTTCCGGTTCCATTCACGGTTCTTACGATGGTCTGTGGGCGATTTATCATACGTCCGATCGGCGTGCTGACGGCAAACTTTACGACATCTATTCCAACACCACCAATTATGTCATTGGCAGTAGTGCGCAAGGACATTCCTATTCAGGTGAAGGCGACGGCTACAATCGGGAGCACACGGTGCCTAAAAGTTGGTTCTTTAAAGCCAAGCCGATGGTGTATGACGCTCATCACATCCTGCCCGCTGATGGCTATGTGAACAATCGAAGAAGCAATTTCCCTTATGGCGAAACTAAGGGTGAGAAGTACCAGTTGAACAATGGATTCAGCAAACTTGGAACGTGTACGTTGCCAGGCTACGGTGGAACCGTGTTTGAACCCAACGATGAATACAAGGGCGATTTGGCTCGAATTTATTTCTACATGGTTACTTGTTATGAGAGTAATGTGTCAAACTGGTCGAGTGCGAATGGGGGTACTAACATTTTTACGGGAAATGCCTACAAGCCGTTGGTCAAGTGGCAGATGGACATGCTGCTGCGTTGGGCGAAGAATGACCCCGTGAGTGACAAGGAGATTAAACGCAACGAGGCGGTGGCAAAAGCTCAAGGCAACAGAAATCCGTTTGTTGATTATCCGGGGTTGGAGGATTATATTTGGGGCGATTCTGTGAATGTAGCATTTAGTTATGACCATTACCGCACTGGTGGTAGCGTTGTGGTGCCTGATCCTACCCCAGACCCAACGCCCCAACCAGGTGTGGAGGACGTGGTTTTCAGCGAATCGTTTGCATCGGGAAAGGGGATGTTCACTGTCGAGAACAAGCAATTGTCTAGCGGCATATCTTACGTTTGGTCTACATATGCGAATGACTACGTGCAGTGTATGAAGGCATCTGCCTATATCAAGGGCGCAAACAAGGCTGCTGAAAGTTGGTTGGTATCGCCTGTCATCGATTTAACTGCGTATGAAAATGTACAAATGAGCTTTGAACAGGCCTGCAACTATTTAAAGAGTTACAAAAATAAGGGAGGAGAATTCTTGTCAGTGATGGTTCGAGAAGTAGGACAATCGACATGGACGAACTTGAATGTTGAAATCCCCGGGCTTGAAAATTGGACGTTTGTACAGACCAATTCCATCAACTTGAGTGCCTATGCTGGCAAGAAAATACAAGTGGCTTTCGTCTACAAGAGTACCACTTCGTGTGCGCCAACATGGGAAATCAGGAATTTAAAAATTACGGGAAGTGTGCCTACGGGCATCTCCCGAGTAATTACCGATTGGAATAAGCTGGACCCTGCGGCACCGATGTATGATTTGTCTGGACAGCGGGTGCAGGAAAATTACAAAGGAGTGGTGATTCAACATGGCAGAAAACATCTCAAGAGATAACGGCCTTTAGTTGGGACAAATGGTGTGATACTGCTGAAAAAAAATGTATCTTAGCAGAAAATTGGAGGCTGACATGAGAAATAAGTTTCTTTTATGTAGTGTGTTTGCTCTTTTGGTGGGATGCTCATCAAGCCGTTTGACACCACAGCAGAAGACCGTGATGTCGGCCTGGACGGCGCAAAAGGTTCACGAAGCCATTGAAAATAAAAAGATGGCAGTGGAAATTAATTATGTCATTCCTTTCCGTGCGAGTATGAAACATCTGGACTACGGGTATGACATCCGCCTGTCTGGTGACACACTCTATTCTTATCTTCCATACTATGGGCGTGCTTATAGCGTTCCATATGGGGGCGGTAAGGGCTTGGTGTTCAACGCTCCTATTCAAGATTATGCTGTCAATAACCCTAAAAAAGGGTTGACAAAAATGGACATCTATGTAGAAAACGATGAAGATCGATATGCGTATATGATGGAATTTTTTGATAACGGACAGGTTAACCTGCTGGTAAGGGCGCAAAAACGTGAGCAAATTTTGTTCAGAGGAAAACTCGTCATCAAGGATGAAAACAAGCAATAGCAGACGCATCGCCCTTTTTGCAGCCTGTGTTGGATGCGCATGTGTTTGTGGAGTGGTGCCAGATACCTTGTCCTATGATTTGATATCTCTTTAAGCAATTGTGCCAATCCATAGCTGTTTGATTCATGACCAACCCACGTTCACATCCCTATCGACAACACCATCATCGCCATCACCACAACCGTTCAAGGTGGAAGAAAAGGCTGAAGGCCATGGCTATTGTGGTGTCTGTTTTGTTTTTTGTGTTCTGTTCGGTGGTAATCTTTTTCCCAGAGCAGTACAGAAGCTTTCTTTCAGGTCTGCAAACTTCGGCTTGGCAAAGCGGATTGCTGCCTCATCCCCGGAGCAAATATCATTATGACGGTATCGATGTTTCGCATCATCAAGGACCTATTGATTGGCCTTTGGTGGCCAGCGACACATGCATTCAGTTTGTATACATCAAGGCTACCGAGGGAAGTACGCACGTTGATACACTTTATCAGTACAATATACGAGAGGCTAAGCGTGCGGGACTGCTGGTTGGGTCGTATCATTTTTTGACCTCTTCCAGTTCTATGCGTTCACAATTCAACAACTTTATGACACAAGTTGACAGTACATCTCAGCATCTTTTGCCCATGGTTGATGTGGAATGGTCGGGGGTAAAAGGGTGGAATAAGCGTCAATTGCAGGACAGTTTGGCCGTTTTTCTATGGTTGGTGAAGCAAAATTACGGTTCGTATCCGCTACTTTATGCAGATAGTCGCTTCTATAATGCCCATCTTTCGCCCCGTTTTGACAAGTTGCCCCTATTCATTGCCCGTTATAGTGATGAGGCTCCCGTGGTGAAGGGCGCTCATCGGCACTATATATGGCAACGCGATCAGCATGGATGGGTGAGTGGTATCAATCGTGAAGTGGATTTGGATGCGTTTGCATCCGGCACGACAATCACTGATATCCTGCTTCCATTAAAATCGAAGGAATAATGACTTCTGGCAATAAAATGATCTTCTAAGAGGTTAAAACCAGTCTGCCGAAGCCATTCTTTGTTGTTTATTCTCGAAAGGAATAATTGTATTTATCTGGATAATGATAGGAGTGGGGAGGATTTACAGCAGCTCCAATTCCACCGGACAGTGGTCGCTTCCTAAAATCTCTGTATGTATTTTGGCGTCAACAAGTCGTTCTTTGAGCCGTTCTGAAATGAGAAAATAGTCGATACGCCAGCCGGCATTCTTTTCTCTTGCACGAAATCTGTACGACCACCACGAGTAGGTTACTTGCTCAGGATAGAGATGACGAAAGGTGTCTACAAAGCCATTGTTAAGCAAAATGGTCATCTTTTCACGCTCTTCGTCCGTGAAACCAGCATTACGGCGATTCGTCTTTGGGTTCTTCAGGTCGATTTCTTCATGGGCAACGTTCAGGTCTCCGCAGATAATCACTGGTTTGATGGCATCCAGTTGCTTGACGTAAGCGCGGAAATCGTCTTCCCATTGCATGCGATAGTCAAGTCGGCGAAGCTCATCTTGCGAGTTGGGAACATAGACGGTGATGAGGAAAAAGTCCTCCATCTCCATGGTTATCACCCGTCCTTCGTGGTCGTGTTCGTCTATTCCCAAGCCATACGTCACGTTTAGCGGTTCGTGTTTGGTGTAGATGGCGGTACCCGAATAGCCTTTTTTGTCGGCATAGTTCCAGTACGATTGATAGCCTTCGAACTGCAAGTCCAATTGGCCTGCCTGCATTTTGGTTTCTTGCAAACAAAAAAAGTCAGCGTCCAAATGATGGAATGATGCTTCAAAATCCTTCTTCACACAGGCCCTCAGCCCGTTAACGTTCCATGAGATAAACTTCATATACTTAGATTAATCGTAAATAATTGCGTTTGGCAATCCTCAAGATGCCATCTTATGTTGATTTTGAGAAGGCCGAATTGTCATCCAATTGCTGGTTGATGGTGAGGAAATAGCGCAATGAAGGAGGACGGATGCCAAACACTACAGGTGAAAATGTATTTATATTCTCTTTGATTCCCCACGCAGAAGATTCATGAACTCCTCACGGGTTTTGGCTTGATTGAAGGCACCACTGAACGCACTGGTAGTGGTGATAGAGTTTTGTTTCTCCACTCCGCGCATCTGCATGCACATGTGTTTGGCCTCAATCACCACCATCACTCCCAGGGGTTTGAGTGCACTTTGGATGCAATCTCCGATTTGTTGCGTCAAACGTTCTTGCACTTGCAGACGGTGACTGTATATGTCTACCACGCGAGCTATTTTGCTTAATCCAGTGATGTATCCGTTGGGGATGTAGGCTACGTGCACTTTTCCGTAGAAAGGTAGGATGTGATGCTCGCACATGGAGAAGAAATCAATGTCTTTGACGATGACCATTTGATTGTATTTCTCATCAAACAGCGCATCGAGAAGCACTTGTTTGGGGTCTTGTGCGTATCCTCTTGTCAACACTTGCATGGCTTTTGCCACACGCATGGGAGTCTTCTGCAGGCCATCGCGCTGTGGGTCTTCGCCGAGTATTGATAATATTTTTTCGTAATGTGAGGCCAGTTCGTCAAGGCCTTCACGAAATTCAGTCTCTGAATTCATGTGTTTCTTCGTTCCTATTGTTTAATATTGTACCGTGATTTTACCGCGTACAATGCTGGCTTGTTTATACCCAAGACCTTTCACTTGCTTGAGTATGTGAGCCGCTTCTTCGTAACTTCGATAATTACCTACACGGCAGATCCATCTTGGAGAATAGAAATGGACGTAAACCGGCTCATTAGGAAAGGTCTGTTTGATGATGTCTCTGGCGGCTTCTGCTCGTTGTCTGTCTGCTCGTGAGTTACCTCCGGCATAGACTTGTACACGGTATCCGTTGATCTTGTACCCTTTTCGCATCACCTTTTTGCGCAAGTCAATGGTGGGAATCTCCATCTCATTTGTCGAAGTATCTTCGTTTTGCAGTCGTTTATCTTCATGCTTAGTCGTGGAATCATGTTTCATTTCAGCTCCCTCTTTAGGCTTCTGACCATTCTTTTCCACCGGTTTTGTTGTTATTGCAGGTGTGTTTTGATCCTTTGTTGATGCGACATTTTTTACGTCTTGCGCTTTGTTATCAGTTCTGCCAGTCTGTGTTGTAGCGGTTTTCGCTTTTCCGTTAACCAATTCGTCGATATCCTTACTCTGGCTAACTTTGACAGTTGCTTTTCCTGGTTCCTTCTTCTGAAGATGCTCAAGGAAAGTCTGTGCATCAGCAAATGTTACTGAACAAATGATGATGATGAATAAAGTGACGAATTTCTTCATTTTTCTTTGGTGTTAATTCAAAAATATCGAGTGAGGCAAATGCTCTCTATTGGATGGGCTTTGCCTCACTCAACATGAGCGGTATCTTATTTCTTCCAAGCGTCAATGATGCCCTTGAAGTCGGCACATTTAAGTGATGCGCCACCAATCAAACCGCCATCGATGTTTTCTTTGGCGAACAATTCAGGTGCATTGCTGGCTTTGCAGCTGCCCCCATATAAGATAGTGGTGTTCTGAGCCACCTCGTTACCATACTTCTCAGCGACGATTGAACGAATATAGGCATGAATCTCTTCAGCTTGATCAGCTGTAGCAGTCTTTCCTGTACCAATGGCCCAGATGGGTTCGTAGGCGATAATGATGTTCTTGAACTCATCTTCAGAAAGGTTAAATACAGATCCTTCGAGTTCTGCCTTCACCACTTCGTTCTGCTTGTTGGCCTCGCGCTCCTCCAAAGTCTCGCCAATGCAGAAGATAACCTTTAGGCCATTCTTCAATGCCAACTGCACTTTCTCTTTCAAGATTTCTGGAGTTTCCTTGTAATATTGACGTCTTTCAGAGTGTCCAAGAATGACATATTGTGCTCCGGTGCTCTTTACCATCTCTGCAGAAACCTCACCTGTGTAGGCTCCTTTTTCCTTATCGGCACAGTTCTCTGCACCAAGACCTACCAAGTTTTTATCTAATACCTCTGCAACACATGCCAAATGAATGAACGGTGTGCAGATGATAACGCCGCAGTTAGGCTTTTCAGCTACTAATGCTTCATTGATTTCTTTTGCCAAAGCAACACCTTCTTGCAGGTTCAGATTCATCTTCCAGTTGCCTGCTACGATTTTCTTTCTCATTTTACTATTCTTTTTTTAGAGTTGATTTATTATCTTTTTCTTGCTTTTGATAGCGTTCTTCTTTCTTTTTCTTGAACTTCAACCACTGGCTCCAGGCCCAAAGACGGTCGGCAATGGTCAGCAACATCAACGGCAGGATGAACCACAAGAAGATTTCTGTAATCCTGGTTGGCACGCTGTTGGCTGGCATTTGCCCAATCACCTCTTCGTTCAGCGGCCGTTGCATATCGACTTCTTTCGGCAAGTCGTTGTGACTCCATTTCCTAATGATGGTTCCTTTTTTCAGTATAAGCAGCCCAGGATTGCTCCTGATGATGGTCTTCAGCGTGGTTTCGTCAGTCATGCAGAACGGATATTCGGCACCCGTTAGATCCTGCCAACGCTTGATGTGCGGCTCGGTGCTCGACGTGAGGCAATAAAAAGGATAATTGTACGTCTGTGCATACTCGTAAATCCGGTCAATATCGCCAAAGTTTGAATCGTCCGCATATTCCAGATGAGGCGAGATAAGCAAGAAGGTGTAACTCGTATCGTTCAACACTTCCTGGGTGAGGTCATCTCCCTGCTGGGTTTGAATGCTGAAGTCGTGTATGGGAGGTACATACCCTTTCGCCGTCTGAATGGTCTTACTGTCTACAAATGTCCAAGTGGAGTCAGGGTAATTCTCCAATGTAAACTCTTTCGTCACACCATTTTTTTTCAGCAAGAACGTTGTTTCAAACTTGGGTTGCTCCGCTCCTTCGGGAATCATCATGCCCTGTTGAATGTTGGCTCCCACGTGATAAGGCCTGAAATCGAACAGCGGCAGCTTGTAAAGACAATACAGACTGGACACGATGATGAAGAAGATGGTATAGTTGAACACAATCCATTGGTTGGGTCTTGATATGAACCGCCACATGCGTGTCGGCCAAATGGCCAAGACGATGGCACAGCCCAGCAGCACAATGTTCTTCAACAATGTCTCCGTATTGCTCAGTTTGATAGCATCACCAAAGCACCCACAGTCGCTGATGGGATTGGCGATGGCCAACCACAGCGTCAGGACTGTCATGATTGCCATGAAAACCAGCGTGATTTTCGACACCACTCGTCGCCTGATGGCCAGCAGGATGAACACGCCTAAGCAGAATTCCAAAGCCGACAAAACCACCGAAGCTCCCAACGTCATCCAGTCGGGAACCATGCCTTGCCATGCCAATGCTTCCAGATAGTCTTCTATCTTATATTGTGTCCCCAGCGGGTCAATTGCCTTGACATATCCCGAAAGGATGAATGTCACCCCCAGGAGCAGGCGGCAAACGTTGGTCGATATCGTCTTGAGTTTATTCACTGAGCCTGATAACACCGAAGACAGCGTAGTTGATAATGTCCATCAAATTGGAGTCGATGCCCTCAGAAACGAGTGCTTGTCCATGGATGTCTTCCAGTTCTTTGATTCGTTGTATCTTAGTCAAGATGAAGTCTGTGTAGCTGCTCACCCGCATCGAGCGCCACGCCTCATCGTAGTCGTGGTTTTTTTTCACCATCAGGGTGAGCGCTTCACTCGCATGTCGGTCGTACAGCGCCATGGCCTGCTCGGTGTTGATGTCAATTTCGTCAACGAATCCCTTCTCCAGTTGAATCAGTCCCACGATGCCATAGTTAATCAAGGCCATGAATTCCGGGCGGATGCCTTCGTCTATCATGGCTTGTTTCTTGATTTCCAACGAGCGTATGCGCTTGGCTTTGATGTACAGTTGGTCTGTCAATGACGACGGACGCAGAATGCGCCACGACGCACTGTAATCGTGAAGTTTCTTCTCAAAGAGCGTGCGACATTCGGTCAGCACCTTCTTGAACTGCTCTTCTGTCTTCGTATTGTTCATATTTATTGTTTGCAAAATTAGTCAATTCTCATGAAATATCCAAAGGAAGTGGATGTCGATTTTTCGCTGACAGATCTGCGCTGAATAGGTTGATAGGTTAACAACGAAAAAAATGAAGAATCGCTTTGCGGGGTTATCTCTCGCCTGTCGTTCTTCATTCTCTGTCTTCTGCGCAACCCTCCAGGTTGCATGACGTATCTGAAACCTGTGCTACAGCCCCTGTTTCTGCCGCATCCTAATCATTCGCACCACGCCGCACATGGCCTCGTAGCGCGCCTTCAGCGAGTCGCGCTCCAACCTCATCATGTTAGCTTTGTACAGATTCGATTCCATGGGGATGCTTCTCAAGACGGTTTGTAGTGCCGAGTCGGTCTGTGCAATGTCGGCCTGTGCCTGCTTCAGTGAGGCGTCTTGCCAAATGCGTAGGGCCTCCTTGCGGCTCTCTATGGCTTTGGGAAACTGCATGCGCAGCGCCATGATGGAGTCGAGTGTTTCGTTATAGCAACCGTCCTTATATAAGGTCTTAATCTGGGAGAGCAATCTTGCTGCTTTTTCGTCTTCAGATGGTGTGCACGAACAGATGAGAAGCGTGCACAGAATCAACCACATATATTTCTTCATGTCGCAAAAATACGATTTTTCTCTTTCATAGCATCCAAAACATGGCTAATTTTTAGTAACTTTGCAGCCACTTAAGAAGTTTTATAGTTTCAACATGCGTAATCTCTCCAATGCCGACTTGGCTCATCTCCTTGATCAACCTATCTTTCATCACCTATCCGCTGTGGCCGATGCCTTGCAGCTGGAATGCTATGTAGTGGGTGGCTATGTTCGCGACCTTTTTCTCGAACGACCGTCCAACGACATCGACGTGGTGGTGGTGGGCAGCGGCATCAAAGTAGCCGAGGCCTTGAAGCAGCGGCTGGGTAAGCAAGCCCATCTGTCGGTATTTCGCAATTTTGGAACGGCGCAAGTGAAGTATCGGGGAATGGAAGTGGAGTTCGTGGGTGCCCGAAAAGAAAGCTACAGCCACGATTCACGCAAGCCCGTGGTGGAGGATGGCACCTTGGAGGACGACCAAAACCGACGTGATTTCACCATCAACGCCATGGCTATCTGCCTCAACGAGGCGCGGTTTGGTGAATTGGTCGATCCTTTTGACGGTCTTTTAGACCTGGAAGATGGCATCATTCGCACGCCGCTCGATCCCGACATCACTTTCTCCGACGATCCATTGCGCATGATGCGCTGCGTGCGTTTCGCCACACAATTAAAGTTTTTCATTGAGGACGAAACCTTCGAGGCATTGCAGCGCAACCGGGAACGCATCAAGATTGTCAGTGGGGAGCGTATCGCCGACGAGCTGAACAAAATCATGATGACCGACCAACCCAGTCGGGGATTCGTAGAACTGCATCGCTGTGGACTGCTCGATCTTATCTTGCCAGAGTTCACCCTCATGGACATCGTGGAAACAAGGAACGGCAGAGCGCATAAAAACAATTTCTATCATACCCTGGAAGTGGTTGATAACATTTGCCAACATACCGACAACTTGTGGCTTCGGTGGGCCGCTTTGTTCCATGACATCGGAAAACCACGCAGCAAAAGGTGGGACGCACAGGCCGGATGGACGTTCCATAACCATAATTACATTGGCTCCAAGATGATTCCGGGCATCTTCAGACGGCTCAAATTTCCCATGGACAGCAAGATGAAGTATGTGCAAAAAATGGTTGATATGCACATGCGTCCCATCGCCATCGCCGATGAAGAGGTGACCGACAGTGCCGTTCGTCGCTTGATGAACGATGCCGGTGACGACATCGACGGCCTCATGACGCTGTGCGAAGCCGACATTACCAGTAAGAACGCACAGCGCAAACAACGCTTCTTGGACAACTTTCGTATGGTACGCGAGAAGCTGGATGACTTGAAAGAACGCGACTACAAGCGTCTGTTGCAGCCCTGCATCGACGGAAACGAGATCATGGAGATGTTCCACTTGCAGCCATCGCGCGAGGTGGGGACGCTGAAGCAGACCTTGAAAGACGCGGTGCTTGATAACAAGGTGCCCAACGAACGCGAACCGCTGATGGCTCTTTTGATTGAAAAAGCCAAAAAAATGGGGTTGGACATACCCCAAAAATAGGAGTGAAGAAACTGCGGTTTTGTCAATATTTTTGGTCACTTCAAAACTTGCATTTTAGAGAAAATCCAGCCAATTTTAGCTTCAAAAATCACTTTCTGATGCCCTTGTTTGGCCAAAAGCATTGACTTTGGTCTTCAAGATAATATCTAAAATACAACTTATTGAAAATAAAGAAGTTACCTTGTTGGTATAACTGAATAGGTAACGATTTGGAAACGAGCGAGCTACTTGGCTTTGCTGTTTTCTGCCTAACAAAGAACGCTTGTTATTCTGTCTGCAAAGATAATACTTTGTTACCGAATAACAAGCGTTTATGCTAAGAAATTCTTTGTTTTGCGTTTTTTTGTAAACTCGTATGGCTTATAGTTTTCTCCCTCGTTTCTTTCTGTTCGCTTGGTATCTGAGCTTGCGCTGCCATGCTGCTTCGGCATAATCATCGCCCTGTGCGGATGGTGTAATCAAATCGCCTAACCCTTCCACAACTTCATCGGCTGCACTAACAATGGTGTCTGCCACTGTACTAATAGAATTCTGCACTTGTGGTGTGTCATTGTCTCGTGAGATAGAGGAACGGCTTTTGGGTACGAGTTGATAGCCTGTATCAGGCTGTTCGTTCTTTTCTGTCGGTTCTTGTATTGTGTGGTGTGGTTTCTTTAATTCTTCTTTGTTTGTTGGTTCAAAGTTTCTTTGCAAGGAGTGGTAGCCGAATTCCCTGCCGATTTCCGATGCCTTGAAAGATTGTCCTGTGTATGAGAATTTCAAGCC
Organism: Prevotella sp. SGI.027; assembly: GCA_050315175.1. GTDB lineage: Bacteria > Bacteroidota > Bacteroidia > Bacteroidales > Bacteroidaceae > Prevotella. Next base: position 5,912 of record JBNPOM010000004.1, on the reverse strand, counting down.
ATAGACCTTGCCCTGCTTGTTCTTCATGCGCTCTATGGTTATTCCATGCCTGTTCAGCTCGTAGAGGAATATGGAGTGTCCCGTGATACCTGTGCCTTTGTATTTTTCAAGTAGGGCATAGCAAATCTTCTGAACCTGCTGCTTGGTCTGTTCCCTTGTTGGACTGGCTTTCGCTTTCTTATGCTTCCTTTCAGTCTTGACTTCCTTTGCAATGGTTAAGACTTTCTCCCTGCTGATTTCCTCTGTTATTCTTGCAGCCTTGTTGCTTACAAAGGTGGTATCATAAACTTCTTCGTATAGGCTGATGCGGTTGGCAATAATGTGGATATGCCTGTTGTCTGTATCCTTGTGCGTTACTGCCACCCACTGATGGTTGTCAAGTCCCATTTTCTTGGCAAACAGATGAGCTATTTGGGCAAGTTCAGAAACTGATAGTTTCTTCTCGTCCTGTGGTGCAATACCGATTTCGATGCGCAGGAATTTGTTTCTGCATCTGGTATTGTAATCGCTGACCAACTTCATTTCCTCGTAAATAGCCTTTGATTCTCTGCTGCAAAGGTTATGGAAGGCAAGCCGATTACCCAGCTTGCCCTCTCTGAAGATATAGTCCAATGCAGTACTTCCGTGCGCTATCGCCTTACACTTTCCTATCATACCTCGGCAGATTTAAGACCTTATATATATCGTCACCAATGCGGAAGTGAGGGTCGAAAAAACGCTTAAATGCTTCTTTGGCACATATTGAAAGGTTCTTGGTTATCGGCGCCCATGACTCGTCCTTTATCCTGATGAGGTTGGAAACCTGTGCGTAGTACATTCCCGTTCGGTGGAGTACGGCAATGGCTTCCTTTTCATTGTCGGTCATCTTGGGAACGGCTACCACTTCACCATTCAAAAGAATCTCACGGCAGTACTCGGAGAACTTCCGCCCTGTGCTTTCTGCCTTTGCCTTGATGCGCTGCTTCTCCTCCAAAGTACACCTAACCTTGATGAACTCCGTCTTGTTCATCTGTTTTTCTTCATTGTCCTGCTGCTGCCATTGGGTAGCTTTTCTTCTGTATTTCTTCATATAAGTTTCTCTGAAAGTTAATCATTATGGATGATTCGTTGCTGCTTAATTTCTGAACGCTGACCGATGAGAACGGAGTGATTACGGTCTTATCTCCCCGACAATCGAACGAGGGGAGCAAAAGCAGTTTGTGGGTACAAACTGACGTCTTGCAATATCAGCTGAGATGCCGATAACGCCTTGGGGCGTTTCCACCGCCGAAAGTGAATGCACGGTATTCCGTGTCTAACTGCGTTCGTGGCATTCCCTCCTTTCTTTCTTTTAGACAACAACATAGTCTTCGCTTCTTTTGGAAAAGGGCCGAGGGGTTTAGAGAAAAGGGACGACCTTTCCAAGAAAAGCCCTCGCTCCTTTTTTCGTGCTTATAGCTTTCTCCACTTCTCTATATCCTCGTGGTATTCCTCCAAATGACTGCGCACGAGGTTCTCCACGAAACTTGAAAGGTTGCTGCCCCTGTCGCCCAATCTTCGCACAATGAAGTCGGCACGTTCCTGTGTCTCTTTGCTCAGATAGACAGCCTTCCTATTACTGAGTTTGGCAGGTAAAAGATAGGCTTGCTTGTAGGCTTCAAGCGTTTCCTTTCTCATTTTGGCACTGATGCGTTTCTGAACAGGAACGCTCTCGGAGTGCTGCGGACGCTCGTCATTCTGCGGTCGCTTGGCATTCTGCGATTGCCCGATATGCCGTGCCATCCTGGATTGCTCTGATTGCTCCGTGGAACACTCCGATTGGATTTTTGCCGTACGTTTTTCCTGCTGCCGTGCATCCTCTATCGGCTCTTTCATGGGAGCGGTACTCCCCTTTAATGCGACTTCATTTTGCGTTGTCGGCACACTGCCGTCTTCGTCATCTCCTCCGTTCAGATACCATTCGAGGCTCTTGTCCGCTTCTGTAGTGTTCATATTCTTTTCCATTTCTCTATCTCATTTTATGTTTAACTTGTTTTACCTTTATGGGATTGGTTTGTGTTTGTGACATCGTCAATGATAGGCTTTTCTGCTGTTCACGCACCCTGTGGATGTGATATTCGTTGAGGTCTTTGAAGTTCCTGTAATGCACGGACATATCATCTACCTTGAAACCAGCCTCCATGAAATCCTCCGTAGTTCTCCGTCCAGCTTCGTCATTGTCAAGGAAGGTACGAATGGAGGATACTTGCCTGTCATTGAGATAGCGAATGCTCCTTGCCACATTACTCACGGAGTTCATCACAAGGCAATGGCTGATGATATCTTCTTTCATTGAAAGAAAGGATAGAAAGTCCATAAAACCTTCGAACACGCAGACCGGTTTCATTCTATCTGTTATCTTATCCGTGAACACGGGGGTAATATCCTTCGGAGCAATCGTTCCCTTGAAAGAGCCGTTATCCCGAAGTTCATAACCGCCCGATTGGTTGGCGAAACCGATGGCTTGATAGTGCAGCCCTCTTACCTCATAGCTGATACAACGCAGAAAGGGCATCGCCTTTTCTATGTTGATGCAGCGGTCTTCCTGAAGATACTTTAGTAAGTGTGGAGGTAAGTTGTCTGATACTTCTATCAGTCTCCTTACTCCACTTGCGGATGCCATAGGTATGCTACTTCTTTTCATTGCCCTGTCTGCCTTTTGAGAACTGCAAGCAGTATAATCGGGAGCGTTCCGCCCCAATAGGCGGATGGCTTCCGACAGCGTGCAGCCCTCTAACCGCATACAAAGGTCGATAATACTTCCGCCCCTGCCTTCGGCATAGTCTATCCAAAGGTTCTTTTCTGTGTCCACCTTGAAACTTGGATGTGTGTCTTCACGAAACGGTGAACGGTAGAGGGCATAAGCTGGTGTCCTACGCACAGATTTGATACCTTTCCTTTCAAGGTACTCCACAATAGAGTATCGCTTGATGCGTGATAAATCTTCTTCTTTCATTGTCATTATAATTATTGGTTGAACATTTTTCCATTCTGATTTTTATATCGGATTATATTTTGATTATAATGATAGGGCAAACTTCATTGATGCTTTTTTGCTTCCTAAAGTTTTTCCCCTAAAAACTTTTTTCACTTTCTTCTTACTACATATATTTTGATTGTAAGTGATTGATATTCAGGTATGAGTTGTAGTAAGCAACTATACTACACACTCTACTACATCAAACTACTACAGCTATTTACCAGTGGGCAGGGGTGGATTTTCCTAATCTTATACACATAGACAGGATTACAACCCTCACGCCTCTTGCTTACCTTTTCAAAGCCAGCTCTTTTGAGTGCTTCGCCCATACGTTTGAGTGTCAAAGGTTGATGCGTATAAACACCTAAATAAGCGAGTATTTCGGTAGTGGTCATGTAAGCACAATGAGGATTGTCCTCTGTTGGCTTTTCAAAACAGCGTAATAGTAGTTCCATTTCTGCGGTCTGTACTTGGAAGTCCTCACTCTCCTTGTAGAGTTCCGTGATTTCTTCATCGTTAAACCAATATCGAAAGCCTGCGTTTAACAAGGCTTTGGCTTCGGTATAGACGGCATCCATAGAGATAGCTTTAGCTCGTTCAATATCAATGGATAGCACCTCAAACGGAAGGAATCGTCTGCTTCCTGTGGGGTCAGTCAAGAAGTCATTGCCGTTCACTGAGGCTACAAAACTTGCCAAGTGTGGGTGTTCCTCCACATACTTGTCGTAAGGCATACGGTATTTGACCATCGGGCAGGTGATGAGGTTCTTCAGTTCGTTCTCGTCACGCTTATTGAGGGCTTTGAGCTGGTCGTCGATGTTTACGATAAGGTTCTGACCGATATAGGTAAGCGTGTCTTTCTCCTGCGGATATATTTTTCCAGTGTAGCTGTAGCCTTTAAGCACAGGCGGACAAAGCAAATCGAGAAAGGTGGTCTTGAACTTGCCTTGTTCTCCTGTCAGCACGAGGCAGGTATGGTTACGGCATTCACGGTCGTCCATGGCGTTGGCAACCACTGCAACAAGCCATTTGGTAAGGTACGGCAGCCACTTCTCTGAGTTACGGACGATAACGCACGATGCAAGATTGGCGATGACGCATTGGTTTATCTCTATCTTGTACAGCACTTCTGAAGCATCAACCGTTGGCAAAGCCTTGAAGTAGTCCTGTATGGGATTGATGCGTGGCGAAAAGCTGCTTTCAATGATGGAATAGAGATTATCAGCGGAAGTAATAATACCGTCCTCGCTATCAAGTTCCCTGCGAAAGGTATTGATGTCATAACGGCTGACCTTGCTAAACACATTGGCACACTTGGGAGAAAACTCTGTTCTGCCAAGTACAGTGTTGAACCTGAAGTCATAATGGGTGGAGAGGTAGCTTTCTATCTCCTTGTTTTTGGAAGTTTGCCTACTATGCTTCGGCTTATCTTCTGTGCGTATATTGCTATTGTCTGCGCATTTCTTCATAATCGTCCTAAAATGATTTCTGAAAGTGAAGTTAAGGAGGATAATTCTGATAGCCAAGCATCCTCGGTGTGCTTGCATAATGTTGCTTAAACCTGCTATAAAATTCCTTGTGGGAAATCATCAAACATCTTAGTTTTTAGTGGATTAAATGGAGAAATAAAAGGATAAAAGGAAATGATACAAATACCAATAATTGATTGACTTTGTAACAAACCACATTCAAATGCGGTATTCTGCACATTTGGGTAGTAGGCTATAAATAAAGGAATAACAAAGAACGGATAAGGCGAAAATAACTACCTATTTAAACAAAAAGCAATCCACAAAAAGATGTAAGCAAAAATTAAGAGCTTATCTCTATGTTCTCAGAAATCTTAGAACAAGATAGAAGGCTTATGCCAAATGGTTGATTGTATCTTTATATTCTATTGGCAGTGAAAGAAGGAAAGTGGGTGTTTCAGTGTTGATAACGACAGGAAACGAGGAAGAAATTTTCATCGTGTTTCCTTTGTTTTCCCTGCTGTTCCTTAGTGCTTTGAGCATAAGGAAACTATCTCTACTTTTGCACCAAGTTGGAGCGCAAAAGGCTGCAACACAAGCAAAAAGTAACAACAAACAAAACAATAGAAGTATGGGATATTTGATAATTACAGACCAGAACTGGCAGAAACTAAGGGATGAGATATTAAGTCTTGCCGACTGCTGCCACAAGGCATTTGGAGAGAAGTGTAAGCACACAGATTGGCTGCACAATGGTGATGTGTGCAGGTTGCTTAACATCAGCAAGCGCACTTTGCAGCATTATCGTGATACAGGCGTGCTGCCCTTCTCACAGATCGGGCACAAGTGTTATTATAAACGTGAGGATGTGGAAAGGTTGCTCCTTACAAAAACTGACAAACCTAAAAAATAATCAAGTTATGGAAACGGCAAAAAATTTGAATTTTGGCTCAGACGAGATGCAGATGGTGATTACTGCGCTGCATGACGTGGGCAGGAGAATAAAGGAAGTGGGAGAAACGCACAAACCACTGTTTGGTGGCGAGCATTTTCTCACAGGTAAGGAGGTGTGTGAGCGGCTGTATATCAGCCCTCGCACTTTGCAGGACTATCGGGACAGGAAAATCATTCCCTACACGCAATTCGCAGGGAAGATTCTCTACAAGGCTTCGGACTTGGAAAGGCTGCTGGAAGAGAAATACAGGGTATAGTCTAGTTGAGAATGAAAGCAGTTCTTGCTTTGCGAACAACTGCTTATATGTTTTTTATTAATATTTTTATACCTGTTATTCAATCCGAAATAGTATTTTATGCAACAAAAGAATAACTTACATTATAATCTCTGTAGTTCCTATGAATATCTAAAATAGACCTTAGAATGAGTTCATTACCCACCCGCGAAAAAGCGAGTATTCGATAAATCAAAAACGCTTGTTATTCTGTTT
>JBNPOM010000003.1:0-102957 GCA_050315175.1 Prevotella sp. SGI.027 | reverse complement strand
CCTTGCAGGGCGCACACCTACTCATAATCTTACCCAGGGCGGTGCCCTGGGCTATAAGCTGCTGCCCCTGCGGGGCGTACTACCACGCTACTTCGCATCTCAAACGGAATGGCACGGAGTAACACGGAACAATATCCGTGAATATCCATGAAGCTCCGATGCAAAAAACCATAAACAAAAATATCATAACAACGGAATCACACGGAACAACATCCGTGAAAATCCGTGAAAATCCGATGCAGAAAACCATAAACAAAAATATCATAGCAACGGAATGGCACGGAACGACACGGACAAACATCCGTGAATATCCGTGAAACTCCGTTGCATTTAAAATTTGGTGAACACCAACCGAAGCTGCTCACTGCGCAGAATCATACGCGAACCATCTAACCGTTCCACCTCAAACTGCTCGTCCAGCCGCCGAATGCCGTATGGATAAAGAATCTTCACATCGTCTATCACGGGGTCGCCCTTCGTTCGCTCAGAAAGCAATGGCCTGTGCAACGTCAGACGCTGGTCTCGGTGTTCAAACTCCATCACACACTCGGGATAACGATAATCCAAATCGTTGAGCATGAGAATTTTGCCTTGAACCGACCAAAACAATCGTTGCGCGGAGAGGTCGGCCGTTCCGTTGGTTTGCAGGGTGTCTACTTGTTGCAAACGCCAATAACCGTCTAACGCCCCGTTGTTAGATGTTTCCAGCTCGCACGAGGTCCATGTCGTGAGCATCAGGAGGATGAGGAAGATATAAGATACTTTTTTCATTTCAATAATCCGTTTACAGGTTGAACACTCCATGTTTGCCGATGGTGAGCTGTACGCCTTGGTTGTTGCCCAAAATATCTCCGAAATCACCGCCATAACTTCCTCGGATATTCCAGCCATGTTTGAGCTGGCAGCCAACCTCCAGCATCACACTTACGTTGTGCTGTTTGGCTGCAAAGGGCATTTTATAGGTTCCCAATCCCTCCTGCCATGTGGTCAACAGACGATAGCTTACGCCATTCCATGGTTCGCCCGACACGCCCAGGTGGAAGGCCTTGAACCGATTGTTCTGAATGTTGATATGTCCATCTTCGTTATAGAGTGGCGAGCGATACAACGGGTTGCCCATTACTTCTCCCCAATGCTGCCACCCGGTGTAAATGTAGTGATTGTAAAAATCATCGATGCCCGAGATATGGTGACTCATGTTCTGCGTGTGGTCGTGATACACGGGACCACTCTGATACTTGGTATACAGATATTCAAACACCACGTTGCGCACCAGGTCGTTGTATTTCAGATTGAGTTCCACGCCCAGCATCATGTCCTTGAAATCGTAGACAAAGAACTTTCTTTTCTTCTTGACATTCCATTCGTCACCCGTTCCGTACCCGTCGTAATCGAGTTGGAACATGGACGAGTGGTCCTCGAAAAACTTTTCACCATACAGACCTACGCGCCAAGCGTCTGCATCATAGTTCATCCGTATGAGCCAGCTGCCCAGTTGGTCGCCTTCCACATTCTGATAAACAATGTCCTCCTCGGGTGCGTCGTAGCCACCAGGCATGAAAGCATTCCAAAAAGCCCTGAACCCCGTTTGACTGCGAATCACGTTGACCGTTCCATCAGACTTGGGTTGATAGCCCGTTCCACCGAAAAGTGTGGCCATCTCCAACCCCATTTCGATCGAAAACGGACAGAAGCGGTCTTCATTGCCTATCTTCAAATAGCCGGCCTTTCTGTGATACAGCACGTTATCGGCATACTTTGACTGGCGCTGGGTAAAGCTATGCTGCCAGTTGTCGTCCGTCATCTTGCCGTAGGCGACATGTCCTTTCACATGCAACCACCTGTTGCCAAAGGGCAGCATCCAGTAATCGGGCAAGGCCAAACGCACCTGCGGAACGGGACGGGCATTGATGCCCAGCGTTTGCGAACCACTGCTCAACTGGTTGTTCTTCAACTCCATGGGGTATTCCTTGCTCCCTACAGAGAGAGAGCCATGCAACCATCGCAGCTCAACAAAGGCCTGTTGAACCATCACCTTACTGGTATGATTCACACCCGCCGCCACATCCAGGCCATAGCCAATCCCCCATTTGCGTGCCGAGTCGGTACGCAAGGGTCTGATTAAGGCCGTGCGCAGATAACCGTTGTTCTTTTCCAACGAACTCATGCCATGTCGGTTGGAATGGAGCCACAAGGGCGTTTTGCCATCAGAGAACGAACTTTGTAACTCTACCTGATAATGAATGTTCTCACCGATGTTCCACGGCGAGTTGTTTTCTGCTTCAAAATCTGCCTGGGCATGCCCCACTCCAGTTGCGACCAGCAGAACAGACAGTAATATATGACGTTTCATGTTTTATAGAATCGTGCTTTTTAACGATAACGAGAAATGTTAAACATTATTATATATCATGTTTGTAAACCACGGTTTGTTGAGAAAAAAGGTTGTTTGTTTCAACAACATCGTTTCCTTTGGTTTAACAACGAACCCACCGAAAGAATCGAAAGGAATGGCATGTGATGTTTTTTTGCAACGGATTATCACGGATATTCACGGTGCGTCCGTGTCGCTCCGTGCCATTCCGTTGCTGGGACAATTGCGTTTGATGTTGGTTGCAACCGGATTTACACGGCTCATCCGTGTGATTCCGTGAAATTCCGTTGCTATGAAATAAAAGGGGTATAGACGTGGATGAAATGAGCAGCATGAGGGATATTATGTATGAATTTTCTTGACAACAACATGCGTCATATTTGGCTTGTTCGCCAACAAAGAGACCAATCGTCGCAAATTCGCCCAAAATAAAACACTTTTTATACAATACTGAAAATCAATATATTACAAGTGACCTCCTGCATCAAGAACCTGCTTTTTGAGCCTTTTTGAGTCAAAAGCATTGCTATAAAGGTGAAATCTGTATGCTTTTGCATGCCTAACCCATGCAAATTGGCCATCAAAACGATGCTTCTACAGCGAGAAAAGTCGGGATTTTCATGGTAAAACTTGAGTTTTCAGCGTCAAAAACCTCCTGTTTGCTCCCTGTTTGCCTATTGATTTTTTCCAGATTGCACATTTTCAAGTGCCGTTTTAAGGGTATCAAACAGATAAAATATTTAACAAATTTCCTACTTCGAAGTAGCGTTTTTCAACAACAAAAAACGCGAAAGTAACAAAAAGACGTTGCTGCAAAAGATAATTCACGGAAGAACCCACAGCGTGAACCAGCCAGTGCGTGATTACTAACGGCTGGTTCTATAAATTACCACCGCATATAGTCATTAAAATTTTATGAAATACGTTTTGTTATCTTTTGGCTTCTTTTTAGCTCAAAAATAAGCTCAAAATCTAACAAAGCTAATTTATGAACCAGCCTAACGTGTATGAAGAGTTCGCATCTTGGTGTAGGAAAGTTTATTTTTTCGCTCGGTTAAAAGGTTGTATGTTTACTTGAAATGTCCTAAAGAAATGCTCTTTTTTTAGAAGAGAAACAGACCACTCACAAAAATATCGAATGATTTACCACAAAAACACCAAATGAAACATCACAAAAGTTTATGATGAAACACCGCAAAAGTTTATGATGAAATGCCACAAAAGTTTATGATGAAACACCACAATTCATTGTTTTAAACCTCTAAAATATTAGCTTTTTCTTGCAAATATAACTGAATATCAATAACTTTGCACACATAATCAATCACGGTTACAATATGCGTTATTCACAGAGAATTGCAGACCTTCAACTGGCAGAGTATCTTGAGGCTTTTGGGGCAGTACTAATAGAGGGTCCTAAGTGGTGCGGGAAGACAACAACTGCAGAACAAATGAGTAAAAGTGTCGTAAAAATGCAGGATACGGAGATGCAGGAAGAATACGCTGCAACAGCCGCTTCAAAACCATCCTTGCTGTTGTTGGGTGAAACACCTCGCCTTATAGATGAGTGGCAGGACGCTCCTATACTTTGGGATGCTGTGCGCACAATGGTGGACGAGCGTCAGGTTCCAGGACAGTTCATTCTTACCGGATCTACCGTTGTTGACAGAAGTAAGATTCATCATTCTGGTACGGGTAGGATATCACGAATGAAGATGTTGCCGATGAGTCTATGGGAATCGGGAGAGTCGAACGGAAAAATATCTCTTAAAGAATTGTTCGATAATAAAGACTTGGACATAGACGGCATTACTTCTAGCATGAAGATAGAAGACCTTATTTACGCAGCTTGTCGTGGCGGATGGCCTGCATTTCTTAATATGGAGAGTGATAAGGCGAAATTGCTGATTGCACGCAACTATGTGGATGCCATCTGTAGAGACGATATCTCAAGAGTAGACGGCGTACAAAGAGACGAACGGACTACTCGTGCCATATTACGTTCATACGCTCGTAACATTTCTACATTGGCAAAAAACACTGCTTTATTAGCTGATGTAACGTCTTCTGGGGAAGTATCACTCACGATGAGCACGTTCTTAGATTATGTAACATCCCTGAATAAATTGTTTGTTATTGACGACATTGATGCGTGGTGCCCTGCCGTCCGGAGCAAGACAGCAATTCGAAGTGGTATAAAGCGGGCTTTCGTAGACCCTTCCATTACAATTGCAGCTTTAGGACTTTCTCCTGAAGCATTAATGACTCAGCTCAAAACTTTTGGTTTCATCTTTGAGCAGATGTGTGCGAGAGATCTTCGGGCTTACACGCCAGGCTTTGGCAATCATTTGTCATACTATCGTGACCGCTACGGACTGGAAGCCGACCTTGTACTTCATCTCGACGATGGACGCTATGCGCTTATAGAATGTAAACTTGGCAGCCGTGAAATAGAAAAAGGAGCCAAACATCTTTTGGAAATAAAACGTCTCGTTCAAGCGTATAATAAAACAGAAAAACAGGTGCCGTTGCGCGAACCCGACTTGATGATTATCATGACAGGTGGCAGTATGGCTTACACACGCCCAGACGGAGTAAAAGTAATACCGCTTGCTTGTTTGAAAGATTAAAGGGCGGTTCTATAAATTAGCTTTGACAGATTGTGAGACTGTTTTTGGTGGTCAATTTGTTTGTGAGTGAAGGAGTATAGCGAGCTATACGACTGAACGAACAAGCAAATTGAACCAAAAAGAGTCCACAAGATGACAAAACGTAAAAAGACTGACATAAAAAAAACTTTACGGTGGTAATTTATAGAACCGCCCTAAAACACAGGTCATAAATGATATAAGCAAGGACATGGGTTATCAGGAATTGCTTGCAGGGATAAAAGGACTGCCAAAGAACTCTTAAACAGATTCGTGAGAGAGCGGCGATAGGGATTTTCCCCTCACAGTTTAGGGAAAAACCTTTTCATTCATGAATGATAATCGTTACATTTGCGATGTGATGAAGAATGAGAAACGGATGGACGGAAACAACGCATCGCTGCTGTTCTGTTATCCACACGGACATCACAAGGACGTATATATTCACAATATTAAAAATATTTCATGATGAAAAAGCTGATTATTTCCCTGATTTCACTGTTTGCTCTCACGGTATCAGCCCAGGCCATGAGTTACAACCAAGCGCGTCGGCAGGCTCTGTTCCTGACGGACAAGATGGCTTACGAGCTGAACCTCACCGATGACCAATATGAGGCTGCATACGAGATTAACCTCGACTACCTGATGAGCATCGACCACTACAACGACCTGTACGGCCTCTACTGGGAGCGCCGCAACCTGGACTTGAGTTACATTCTGCTCGATTGGCAGTATCGCATGTACCGCGATGCCAGTTATTTCTATCGTCCACTCTATTGGAACGCAGGCTATTGGCACTTCAGCGTGTACGCTCGCTATCCACACCGTGACTATTTCTATTTCGGTACACCACACTTCTACGCCGTGTACCGCGGAGGCCACAGCTGGCACCGCAACGGTAACCGATCGTGGTATTATGGACGCGACTACGGTCCCAGACGAGGTTATGACAGGATAGGCATGCGCGATGGATACAACCGTGGATATTATAACAACGGCAGCCGATCGTTCGGCAACGGCCCACGTCGCATTATCTCAACCTATGACAATTCGTCAAGAAACAACGGATTGAGTGGTAATCGCCGATACAACGCCGCACCCAACCGCAGCGGCAGCAGCTTTGGCAACCGACGGAGCAGTACGCGAACCACCGTTACCCAACCGGGTTCGTTCGGTAATGGCAGCAGAAGTGGTGGCAGGTTTGGTCGTAACGAGTTGACAGGCGTTAGGTCGACCGTACCGAACCGTACGTTCACACCCGACCCATCTACCCCATCCAGAAGCTCTTCGCCCAGTCGGTCATACAGTTCTCCATCCAGGAGCTATAGTCCACCGTCGAGGAGCTACTCTTCACCAAGTCGTTCCTACAGCTCACCATCGAGAAGTTATAGTCCACCATCAAGGAGCTATTCTTCACCCAGCAGGTCTTACAGTTCGCCATCAAGAAGCTACAGTCCACCATCAAGGTCAGGTGGCAATTCGAGGGGAACACAAGGTGGCGGAAGAAGTTTTGGAGGCCGCAGGTGATTGATTTTTCCATAGGGACGTGATTATTCGCTGGGATCATCAACTCGTTGTCACGGTACGTCCCTAACAAACCACAACCGTAGGGGCGTGATTATTCGCTGGGCTCATCAACTCGTGATCACGTACCCGCCTCACCAATAAGAGCAAAAGGGAAATCATGCGTCCCGAAGGGACAAAAGCCCCCAGCCCAGGGCAGCCGCCCTGGGATATGATACACTGAGGTGACTGCGCCCTGTAAGGTAGGGTGTCGCAGTCACCATTCGTGCTGTTGATGAAACAGAACGTGATAACCACGCTATGCGTCACTGTGGAACCTAACGACGAGTTGATGAGCCCAGCGAATAATCCAGGCTCCTACTTATTAAAGGTTCAGCACTCTCACCTCAGCGTTGTTCATTCTCTCGATTTCCCTCATGGGTCGATGATGGAACACGCTCTGTATCGCCTTGTTGATGATGCCATGTCCTACGGCTAACACCGTTTGATGGGGGTAACGGCTGCTCATCTCTTCGAGAAACTGCTGGGCGCGATGCTTCATCTCCTCCAACGACTCTACATTCTCGGGAAAGGGCAAGTCTTGCAAGTCGGGGATGTACCTGCCCGTAAAGTCACCCCAGTTGCGCTCGCGCAGCAGCGGTGTTGTCTGCACCTTGATGCCGTGCGGTGCGGCTATCACCTCACAGGTTTCTATGGCCCGACGCAAATCACTGGCCACAAACGCATCGACATGCAACTGCCGGAACCGTTCGCGCAGTTCTTCGGCCTGCCTGAGGCCAACCGCATTGAGTCTGCCCTGCGTCTGTCCCTGCATGAGATGGGCGGCATTGTCCACCGTTTCACCATGTCTGACTAAATACAATGTTGTCATAGAATGGATTATTAGGATACAAAAATACGAAAAGTATTGCATTTGTGGGAGATAGTTCGTACATTTGTAAACATATTACAAATCGTATGAAAACAGTACAAAACACATTCATCCGTGCGCTGGTGTCCATTATTATTGGCGCATTACTCATCCGTTACCGCGAAGAAACCGTTACATGGCTCACCACCCTCATTGGTGTGCTATTCTTGATTACCGGACTCATATCGTGTATCACCTACCTTATCGACCGCAAGCACCGCGATGATACCGTGGTGTTTGACGCCAACGGTCGGCAAATCTCCGGCTTCCGCCCCACCTTCCCCATCGTGGGCATCGGCAGTATGGTGCTAGGTGCCGTGCTTGCACTGATGCCTACGGTCTTTACAACCGGACTGGTGTACATCATCGCCGCCGTGCTTATTCTGGGAGCCATCAACCAATTTGTGGTGTTGGCTGCCATCAACCGCATCATCCGCGTGCACATCATCTTCTGGCTGCTGCCCTGCGTGGTGCTTTTCATCGGTGGCATCGCCATCATAAAACCCCAATGGATAGCCCAGGCACCGCTCTTCGTCATTGGTTGGACGCTAGTGCTGTATGGTGTCATCGAGTGCATCGATGCCTTTAAGGTGATGTCGGTGAACCGAAAATACAAACAAGCACCCACCAGCCCCACAGCGACAGATGCCGTTGACACGACAGCCGAGCCTGTTGAATCTGCTGAATCTGTTGATGAAACAGCCACCTCCATGGACAAACCAGCACTGCCAACCGATGCTGAACAAACAAATATCTGAGGCATCCGTCATACGATGCACATGTTGTTGTATTAAAAAGCACATGTTGTTGTATTAAAAAAATGAAAGAAGAACTAACCTACCCTCACCCTAGGAAGACAAGTCCCATCGCATGGGTGCCTACACTGTATTTCGCCATGGGCATGCCCTTTGTGGTGCTCAACATGGTAACGTCGCTGATGTACAAAGGCATGGGTATCTCTGATACGCAAATCACCTTTTGGACAGGACTAATCATGCTGCCTTGGACGCTGAAGCCTATTTGGAGTCCGTTCCTTGAAATCTACAAGACCAAGAAGTTTTTTGTAGTGCTTACCCAGTTGCTTTGTGGCTTGATGTTTGCCTTATTGGCATTTGCCTTGAACCTATCCGACTTCTTCGCCATCACTATTGGCATTTTGGCCGTGATTGCCATGAGCGGTGCCACACACGACATCGCCGCCGACGGAACGTATATGTCGGTACTGTCTACCGAAGAACAAGCCCGCTGGATAGGCTGGCAAGGTGCGTTTTACAACGTGGCGAAGATATTTGCCACGGGTGGACTGGTGTATCTGGCGGGAATATTCATCAAGAGCTATGGTGTGACCAAGGCGTGGATGTTCATCATGCTCATCGTCGGTGTGACCATGCTGGCTTTGGGATGCTACCACTTTTTTATTCTTCCCACCGACGGCAAAGCTGCCCAGCACAAGAAGAGTGCCCGTGAGGTATGGACGGAGTTGTGGGCGGTGTTTGCGGAGTTCTTCCAAAAGAAACACATTACCTATTATATATGCTTCATCATTCTCTATCGGTTTGCTGAAGGATTTGTGATGAAGATTGTGCCGCTCTTCCTCAAAGCACCTGTTTCGGAGCAAGGATTGGGCATGACAGAGCAACAGATTGGCCTGTGCTACGGCACCGTGGGTGCTGCCGCCTTTGTGATTGGTTCTATCTTGGGCGGCTACTATATCGCACACCGTGGTTTGAAGAAGAGTCTGTTTTCATTGGCCTTGGTATTCAACGTGCCATTTGTGGCGTATAACCTATTGGCCATTTACCAACCACAAGACCTTATCTTTATTGGCAGTGCCATTGGACTGGAGTACTTTGGCTACGGATTCGGATTTGTGGGACTGACGCTCTTCATGATGCAACAAATTGCGCCAGGCAAGCATAAGATGTCACACTATGCCTTTGCCAGTGGCATCATGAACCTTGGTGTGATGTTGCCAGGCATGATGAGTGGTGCCGTGAGCGACGCATTGGGCTACCGACACTTCTTTGTATTTGTGTTGCTATGCACCATTCCCGCCTTGCTCATCACCTGGTTTGTGCCGTTTGGAGCCTCCCCTAACCCCTCCCAAGGAGGGGAATAGATAGCCGAGAACATTGAACTTTGAACTTTGAACATTGAACTTTGAACTTTGAACATTGAACTTTGAACTTTGAACATTGAACTTTGAACTTTGAACTTTGAACTTTGAACATTGAACTTTGAACATTGAACTTTATGTTTAACAAGCCGCTATCAACTCGTGAACTTGTAAACTATGGACTCGTCAACTAAAACTATCAACTCGTGAACTTGTAAACTAAAAACTCGTAAACTGAAATAACATTTCTATGTCCAAATTAATTATTCAAGGGCAACCTTTGCCCAACATGCCGTGGGAAGACCGTGCGGCAGATTGTAAAGAAGTCATGTGGCGTTGTTCGGCGAATCCCATTATTCCAAGGAATTTGCTACCCACCTCAAACAGTATTTTCAACAGTGCCGTTGTACCTTTCAAAGACGGCTACGCTGGTGTGTTCCGCTGTGATGACACCAACCGACGCATGGTATTGCACGTTGGTTTCAGTGACGACGGCGTGAAATGGAACATCAACGAACAGCCGCTGCGTTTTGAATGTGACAATAAAGAGATTGGTGAATGGGTGTATGGTTACGACCCTCGCGTGTGCTTTATTGACGACCGTTACTACGTCACCTGGTGTAACGGCTATCATGGGCCTACCATTGGCGTGGCCTACACGTTTGATTTCAAGACCTTCCACCAGTTGGAGAATGCCTTTCTGCCCTACAACCGCAACGGCGTGATGTTCCCCAAGAAAATCAATGGCAACTTCGCCATGCTCAGCCGTCCGAGTGACACGGGACATACTCCTTTCGGAGACATCTTCTACAGCGAATCTCCCGACTTGGTATACTGGGGCAAGCATCGCCATGTGATGTCGCCTGCCGCCTTTGAGGTAAGCGCATGGCAGTGCATGAAGATAGGCGCCGGCCCAATCCCCATTGAGACATCCGAGGGTTGGCTGATGTTCTATCATGGTGTGCTACGCTCGTGCAACGGCTATGTATACAGCTTTGGCTCTGCCCTACTCGACTTGGAGCAGCCGTGGAAGCCCATCTATCGTTCGGGACCTTATCTCATCTCGCCACAAACACAGTATGAGCTGACTGGTGATGTGCCTAACGTTTGCTTTCCCTGTGCCGAGGTACATGACCCCGCCACGGGTCGCGTAGCCGTATACTATGGTTGTGCCGACACCGTTACGGGTTTGGCTTTCGGCTATATCCCAGAAATCATCGAGTTCACCAAGCGCACCAGCATTATTTAGAACCCAATGACGCATGTTTAGCGATAACCGGTGCTGGTCCAAATGAATTGAATCAGCACCGGCTGTCGAGTTTACAACTTTATCCTATTACCAAAATGAAATAGAACATCATCGTTCGTGTCACATGAAAGCAATCTCTACAAAGGAAGAGTTTCTGATTAAACTGCTCAAGCAAGATTCCCAGTGGGCATTCAATCACCTTTATCAATTATATGCGCACAGGCTTCTGGCCTTTGCCATGGAATATTGTCACCAACACGAAACAGCGGAAGAAATTGTGCAAGATACTTTTATCTGGATATGGAACCACCGACACGACATTAAACAGGAAAAGACTCTGTTCAACCTTGTTTTCATCAAAGCCCGTCACCTACTCATCAATGCCTACAGGGCAACGGTAAACAGTCCTCGATTCGAGGATTATGTAGAATACAGCAACCGCATTGGCACTGAACATGTAGACTCACAACTGGAGTACGACGAATTTGTACGGATTATAGAACAAGGACTGCAACGACTTCCGCCTACCCAGCAACGGGTTATCAGACTGTCGCGCTTAGAACAAAAAAGCATCAAGGAGATTGCGGTGATGCTGAACATGAAGGAACAAAGCGTACGAAACCAACTGTCGCTGGGACTGAAACAGCTGATGAACCTGATTAGCCGGTCGGGCTATGGTGTACTACTCGCACTGTTGATTCCTTAACGAATCGTAAAATGTAGTATATTTCAGCATTTTCTGTGTCTTTACAAGTAGAAGAGGATATTAGGTTATGAACAATATAGTAGAAAAATACAGGCAATCAAGACTGACGAAGGAAGAATTGCAGCAACTCCGCATGCAGGTAAACTTGGCTTCCGATGATGAGCTGGCGACAGAGATGCATGCACACTGGCAAGAGGAAATTGATGTTTCAGGAGTTCAGGACAAGGCTATTGAAGCTATCAGGAATAGCGTTTATGCACAGATAGCGCAAACACATGCACCAACGCTACAGAGAAGGATATGGAAGCGTATTCAACAGGCTTCAGTAATACTATTGCCCATCTGCCTGATAGCCTTGGGATATCTGGGTTATCGCCAGTATAGGATCTATAATAACACACTGGTCTTCTCGACTGGTCGTGGCGAACAAGTAAACATTTGTCTGCCTGACGGCACGCAGGCACACTTGAATGAATCTTCAAAACTTTCCTATCAGCCCAACAACTTCTCCAACCAGCATCGGGAAATAGATTTCAACGGAGAAGCCTATTTTGAAGTACATCACGACCAACGCCACGCTTTTACGATTCATGGAACAGACATCAATGTAACGGTGACAGGAACCAAGTTTCAACTGAGCAGTTATCCTGAATCGCCCACCGTCACACTCTGCCTACTTGAAGGAGCGGTGACGATGCGTTCGGTCAAGACCTCAGAACAAATTAAAGTAAAGCCCTATGAACTTTGCTCGTTTGACAAGGCATCCGGTCGTTTTAAGATAGAACCGATTACTGAGGAGGACACAGTTTACTACACGGCCTTTCACCATCACGAAATGGTATTCCACAGTGCTCCCTTGAAGCAGGTCATTAACAGAATCAGCGCCATCTATGACATTGAGATTCAACTGCAAAACATCGATGAGAACGATCGCTTTACCGGAACCTTGCCATCCTCAGACTTAACCAAGTGTATGATTGTGTTGTCCAAGCTATACAACTGTCAGGTAAACACCAACGAACATGGCGTAACCCTCACTAAAAAGTCACGCTGACAGGAGATGCCAAGGGTGAGGCAATAACGGGTAACCACTAACGACATCGCATCCATTCTCTCTTGGCATCAACGTTTGTCACAGCCCTACAGAGTTGCTCATTCAAGGTTGAGCTCCCTGTGTCGCTCCCTACCCTGACGGTCTTTCCAGGTCAAAAGATACTTTCCTCGAAAGCCTCGGAACGTTAGGGTTCTGTCCTTACCCAGACGTGTTGCGAACGATGTCTTCCATTCTTTGTTGATTAGGTCATCCAGAACAGCATAGACGGGTTTCTCATTCATGTGTCTGTCATAGATACCCGAATAAGATGGTTCGCCCGATGCGCCACCACCGTCAACCACATTCCACCAGGTAATACCCTCTACAGTAGGATAACTAAACCAAAATCTGTAGAGGTTGCGGGCTATCACAGCCTGAACCAGCTTACCATTTTCCGTCGTGTCGGGTGCGCAAACCGTCACCTCACTGACATGAATAGGCAGGTCGGTAGCCTTAAGACAGTCCAACTTGTCTTGCAGCAGAGCAGGAGAGATGTAGGGATCCTTTCCCCGTGCGATGTCGGCTGCCTCCAAAGGGTCGAATATATGCATCTCAATGCCGATGTGGTCAATCTTTGCCCCGCGGTAAAGCAGGTTACGGGTCAGTTCTGCATAGCGTCTGTGGAGATCCACACCACTGTGCAGGTCAACATCGTTAATGTTCAACTGTACGGTAGACGGAAAGTAATGGCGTGCCCACTGGAAGCATTTGAAGGTATAATCATCTGGCATAAGCCCCCTGTTGGCTTGGTCAATGGGTTCGTTCACCACATCCCAAAGCTTTACTTTGCCACCATAGCGCAGTGCCAGGGTGCGGATATGTGCCTGGAACAGGCTGTCCATCGCATCCCGGTTCTCGGGCATCCATACAGGATGACCATGTAACCGCAAGCCGTAGATAATAGCATGACCCTTGGTTATGATGCCCTTTTGTTGGCAGAATTCAACAATAGGGTCGGTGGGCGGACGACGAAAAACATACGGGCTGCCTGCCTCGAAGCGTAGCTTCCCCTGCTCTGGTTCGAGTGTTTTCCAATAAAATGGAATGGTTGCAGCATTGAACAGCGTGCCGAATGTCTGCTCGTACCTTCGGTTCATTTCGGGCGTAGCCAACTGGCCGTACACAAAGATGTTGCCGCCAAAGATGAACGAGTGAGTCTGCTGCTCCACGCGAATCATGGTTCCGGGTTTGACATCGGGCAGCTTGATTGTTGCGTCGGCTTTCCTGTACCGGTCAATGTTGTGGTCAATGGCCTCCTGAAGGGAGTCGTTCCACATGTCCCAGTAGGCATCTGCCATCACATGAAGCACGTCAGCAGCTTTCCGGTGAGGCACCTGCGCCCACGAAAAGCTACCGGTAAAACAAAAGATAAGAATCAATATTGTGTGTCGCATCAATGTAAATTTAAGTATGTGTAACCTGCGATATTTTATCCTGACAGAAGAGTGTATAATCCATCTATGCATGAGAGTATTACCAGATGAAGGTTATAGCCATACCGCCATCTGGTAATCTTCAAAATATTTGTGTGTGTGTAGATGGGACACCAGCGTAAGGCGACCCATCCACGCACTTTTCCTTAATCATAGCCTGCATTCTGGATCACGACGCCCTTGCCGTCAACAATCACGCTCTTGGGTAGCGGATACAGTTCCTTCGTTTTGTCGGCATAAGGAGACCCATTGATGGTCTTAGCATATTCCACGAACTTGTCCAGTCGGATGAGGTCAGCGCGATACTGTCCGTTCTCGCACCAGAACTCGTGACTCCGTTCCTTGAGTAACGCCTCCACAAACTTCGCTTCCGTGTCAATAGCCGATGCATCCAGCGCAGCAATACCCGCACGTTCACGAACGGCATTGATATACCTCAAAGCCTCTTGTTTGTCAGAAGCCGAAGAACCAGGCTTCCGATACAGTGCCTCAGCCAGAGACAGATATACGTCGGCAAAGCGATAGATTATCGGGTCAATCATACTGCGACCACTGTTTTTGAACAACTCGGCATCGTAACCAAACTTCATGGGAATAGGACCGATATCAAGATTAGGATAATCCCCACGCTTGACAAGTTTGCCAGTCTTTTTACTGGTGTATTCAGCTAAAAGATAGGTACGACGCACATCATTAGGCTCAAAGCTATCATAGAAATGCCAAGTGCTTGTCAAGCTTTTATAGCCACCACTCATTCCCTTGCTGCCAAAATCAGCTGGCAACACAAACGTATGCCAGTTATTCCAGCTCACCATCTCAGTATTGACAGGAATGGCAAAGATGATTTCCTTATTTGGCTTGCCTTGCCCTCCCAACTCGAACATCTTGGTGTAACTCGGTTGCAACTGATAACCGTTGGCTGGCTGCATCAGTTCGCGAGCCAGTTTCTCCACCTTATCGTAATAGCTCTTGTCGATCTTTGTCTCATGCAGATAAAGTCGTATAAGCAGCATTTTGGCCAGTCCACTACTGAATCGACCATACTCAGCAGCAGTGGGCGATGGCAGGTTTTCGGCAGCATAGAGCAAGTCGCCCTCAATGAACTTCACCATCTCCTCACGAGACATGCGTGCCAATGGCCTGTCATTTTGCGGATTCTCCAGCATGTCCTCGGATGCCACAACCAGCGGGCCAAACATATCATAAAGTGTGTAGGAAACAAAGGCGCGGGCGCACCGCACCTCTGCCATCATTTTCTTCTTCACCCCATCACTCAATGCGGTAGCTTTTTCGATGTAAGCCAAGTTTGACGTACAGCGGCTGATGTCATTGGCATATCCGTCACGATAGCCGTCCTTATCCGTATAATAAAATCCCACCAGATAATCGTCGGTAGAGTTCCAGTTCAGGTCATGCAGATTCTTGAATATATGAATACGATTGGTCAGGATCTCGGTCGTTGCATCATTGATGGCCATACAGCCCCTTTCATCCATAGAAAACAACCCATCGAACCAGCTTGCCCGGATCGACCGGTAACATTCGTTGACCAGTGCACCATAATCACTCTCCGTCTTCGGAAACAGATTGCTGTTCATTTCCGAATAGTCCACAGGATCCAAGTCGGAACAGCCTGTCAATGCGGTGACACACGCGACTAAGGCCACGAGGCTCACCTTATATTTGAATTGATTGAAACGTTTCATAGACTTTTTTGTTAGATTTAAAAGGAAATATTCACGCCAAAGCTGTAAGTCCTTGCGTTAGGATAAGCTGCCGCGTAAGCGTCGGTCTCTGGATCCAAGCCGTCGTATGGAGTTATAACAAACAGGTTGTTGGCCGAGGCATGCAGGCGTAAAGCGCTGATGAAGCCAATCCTGGACAACCATGTCCTGGGTACCTGATAGCTCAACGACACGTTTTGCAGACGGATGAACCATGCGTCCTGATAGAAAAAGTCGCCACAGGTATAATAATTACCACGACCCATACCAAAGAACGCACTGGGATATTTAGTCGAAGGATTAGTCGGTGTCCAGCGTTCTAAATTCGTTGTTAAACCATTCCCGCCTCCTATAGCACCACTACAATTGATACCATAAGCAGCCATCGTCGGATTCTCTATCTTGCGGTCGAACATGCCATTGAACATGAAAGACAACTCAAACCCTTTATACCTAAACACGTTGTTCAGGCCGGCCAGCCAACCTGGGTCAAGCGATCCAATGAGCTTGGTGTCGGCATCATCAATCTTGCCATCTGGCGCACCGGTCAACATGAAGCGTCCATCAGCATCGGTCACTAGATTGCCAGAGGCATCGCGCTGGTAGCCATCAATGTCCTTGATGACAATCTGACCGGCCCGCAAGTCGGGCTGTGCTGCTGGAACAGGCTCTCCTGCCTGGAGAATATGGTCGTACAAGCGCGAATAGATGGGGCGGATAGGATCGTCTACACGCTCATAGATAGCAGGTTTCCAGTCGGGCGTACGCTCTTTCCAACGGTCTTTATATTTGGTGAAGGTAAAGTCGGTAGACCAACTGAAATCCTTCGTCTGGATATTCCGTGTGTTGAGTGTGAACTCGATACCACTACCCTGCGTCTTGCCAACGTTCGACATTACCCTTGGAAGTTCCTGATAGGAATTCAACAAGCGGTAGTTGAGCAGGTCAGAGATGGTACGCTGGTAGATGTCGACAGAGCCACTGATACGCCCTTTCAGGAAGCCAAAGTCAAGACCGAGGTTCCATTCCGTGGTTGTTTCCCATTTAAGGTCAGGGTTCTCTATCTTGCCCTTTCTCACGCCAATCTCTGTTTTGTGGTCACTGTTGACGTAAGCATTCTCAGCCAAGAAACTGGCGAAGGCATTCGTACCGATGTCCGCGTTGCCCGTTTGTCCCCAACTAAGGCGTAACTTCAAGTTGGAGAGCCATGTAGTTTGCTTCAAGAATGCCTCCTCACTGACCAGCCAGCCAACAGAAGCTGAGGGGAAATAGCCCCACTTTTTGTTCTTGGCAAACACACTGGCACCGTCGGCACGCATGGTTCCGGTAAAGAGATAGCGGTCCATGAGTACATAGGAGGCACGCATGAAGTAAGACTCCATCTTGTTCTTTGTGGCATTCGACTTGACAATCTTCGTTCCCGTTCCAGCATCCAGGTTGTTGTAAAGGAAAGCATCGGTAAGGAAGTTGTTGTTGCCAAGCTCCGAAATGTCATGATTGAACTCTTCGTATGAGGCACCTACCATGAAGTTGACGTTGTGGATATCGGCCAAAGTCTTGTGGTAGGTAGCCGTGGCTTCGGCCAGATATTGGTCGTTGTTGGTGTTGTATATATAGGCCACGCCACCATTAGCATTACCATTCACCGTGGTTCGTGGTTGATAGGTTTTGCGGTCTAACTGCGCATGATCCACACCCAATGCACCGCGAAGCAGCAGTCCGTCCAAGGGACGAACCTCTAAATACACGTTTCCTATCAAGCGGTTGGTTCTACCACGGTCGGTGTTGGTAAGCAATGAGTATGGGTTGGGGTATTTTGGCAGTAACGGATTGATAGGATAAGTGCCTGTCTCGGCATCGTATGCCTTAACCTCCGGACTCATCTGAATGGCCGACCGAATGATGCCAGAGTTCTCAAACTGTGCTGCCCCCAGTTGCGTGTTGTCATTCTCAATACGTGTAAGTGTTAGGTTCAGGCCGGTCTTGAAGATATTCAGGAAGCCCTGGTCGATATTAGATTTCAGCGTATAGCGCGTCAGTCCTGAATTACGCACAATACCTTTCTGGTCGAAATAGTTGAACGACAGCATATACTGTGTCTTGTCACTACCGCCCTGCAGGTTAACATTGTGCTCATTGATGCAGCCGTTGCGCGTGATTAGTCCCAGCCAATCGGTACCCTCACCAGCAGCCGCAATCTGACTGGCCGTGTACGGATAGGCCAGTTTCACGCCGTTGTAGGGATTGGCCTCAGCCTCGGCCATGGTCTTCTTGCCATAAGGAGCCACCTGGTTGTTCCACATATAGAACTCCAACGTCATGTCGTTGCGCACCTGCATCCAATCTCGCAATGGGAGAAGGTCATAGATGTCAGCGTATTTCTGGTACGAGAAGTCATAAGAATAAGACACTTTGGCACTGCCGGTCTTTCCTCGCTTGGTCGTGATGATGACAACGCCATTGGCTGCCCGCGCTCCATAGATAGAGGTGGCAGAGGCATCTTTTAACACCTCGATTGACTCGATGTCGTTCGGATTGAGGAAGTTAAGAATGCTCTGTGTGCCAGGATCCATCTTTTTATCACCACCATTGGGCTGGTCGAGCTTGGCAATGGGGAATCCGTCAACAATGTAGAGTGGATCGTTGCCCGCATTGACGCTGCCGGCGCCACGCACCAGAATGTCGATGCCGCCACCAGGCTGGGCACTGTTCTGACGAACATACAGACCGGCCGCCTTGCCACCCAACGCTTGCGATACCGAGGACACACCGTCAAACTTCAGGTCATCGCCATTCAGTCGGGCAATAGAACCCGTCAAGTCGCGCTTGCGTTGCGTACCATAGCCTACTACCACCACCTCGTCGAGCGACTCTAAATCATCTTTCAACGTAATGCTCATGTTGCTTCTGGCACGGGTGCGTACCGTCTGATAACCAATATAGCTGATCTCCAGCTGATCGTTTTCATCCACAGTCAGCGCGAATCTGCCAGACAAATCGGTTGCGGTACCAACGTTCTTGCCTGGCACTTGCACCGTAGCACCAATCACTGGGTTGCCTTGCATGTCGACAACCACACCAGTTACCTTCGTTTCTTTCCTATTTTTCTGCCGCGCTGACACCTTGGCAGATACAATGATCGTAGAGGGTTGAACCCACTTGTACTCCAACCCTCGCGCACCGAGAATCTCAGACAGCAAGGCTGCCACGGTCACATTCTTCTTCTGAATTGTGACCGGCTCGCAACCATCCAACGTCACGTCACGATAACTGAATTTGTACTGAGTTCTCTTCTCAATCTCACTTAATGTCTTCTTCAAGCTTGCTTGGTTGAGCTTGAGCGACACTTTCTGTTGCTGGGCGGTCATCTGCAGTGGCACTCCCAATAAAGCACCAGCAAATACACAAGCCAACATTTTTGAGTTAATGAATCCACACATAGTATATTTAGGTTAGGTTTCCATTTATTTATCTTTTTTCTCCCAATAGCGTTTACCTTTTTCCTTCAATTTGGCAGTGAACGCTTTAGCCTGAGCTTCGTTGGCGGCCTCATCCTCTGGTGTTGCAAAGGCATGTGAGTAGCCTTTGATGCTATTCCAACCACCTCTTGTGAAGTCTGGCACCTCAACCGGAAGATTGCCATTATCCATGGCAATGGCGCCCAACTCTGCCAAACAGCACCATTCCGCCAAATCGTATACATCAATATCCATAGGCAAGCCATTTTGCAGGCAATAAACCAAGCGGCTGTCCATGATGAAATCCATACCACCATGGCCGCCAACCTCTTTGGCCACTTTTCCATATTTCGTCACAATAGGACTTGTGTAAACCTTTTCGACAGCTTCTTTATCCTCCTTGGAAAGATATTCATGCGCAGTGAGGTTATCACTAGATGGGATCACGCCTCCTTGCCTCATGTTCTTCGAGGACAGGGCGTAGCCCTCGGTAGGGTATTTGTTGGCAAACCCCTCGGTACCTGTAAGCTGATACATTCTGTTGTAAGGCTGCGGTGTCATCACGTTGTGATGAATCTCAATGATCTTTCCTTTCTCTGTGCTAATCAAGGTTGTGGTATGGTCGCCATTGGCAAACTTGTTACAAGCCTCGCCACTTATTTGCTCAACATTCTTTTTCCCATTGAACGACTTGGTATCCATTGCTACCAGGGTCTTCATTCTGTCACCGCGATGGATGTTCATTACTTGCGCAATAGGTCCCAATCCATGGGTCGGGTATACGTCGCCACGATATTTCATGTTGTAGTCCAGTCGCCAGCCCAGTTTACTGCTCTTGTCCTTTTTCCAATACTGATCCCAGTACGAGAACAAGTAATGCCGGTATGCTCCCTGTGCGTAGATTACTTCCCCAAACAATCCTTTCTGTGCCATGTTCAGTGAGTTCAGCTCAAAGAAATCGTAACAGCAGTTCTCCAGCATCACACAGTGCAGCCTGTACTTTTCGGACATGTCGATGAGCTGCCATATCTCATGCAGGTTCATGGCCGACGGCACCTCGATAGCCACATGCTTTCCGTTCTCCATAGCACACTTGGCCACGGGGAAGTGGTGTATCCAGTCGGTAGCGATGTAAACCAGGTCTATATCCTTGCGTTTACATATTTCCTTGTACCCGTACTCTCCAAAATAGACATCAGCTGCTGGCATCGAGGCCTTCTTCAGGAAATTTTGGCAATTCTCTGCCTTTTCTTTCACATAATCACAAAGTGCCATGACCTGTATGCCGGGGATGTGTGTCCAGCGCTCTACGGCAAAGGTGCCACGCGCACCCAGCCCCACAAATGCCACACGCACGGTCTTGATTTTCGGTGTTCGCATCAGCAGAGCCGACTGCTGGCCTGCGGGACGCTGAGGTACTTCAGTGACAATCTTGCCATTTTCGATGTTGTACTTCCAGTTGAACTGTGCTGACATAGAGCCAGGCAAGACCATTAGGCATCCAAGAGCAATGGTTGCAATCATAGTGTTTAGATGTTTCATGTCATTAAACTTGTTTTTCGTTAAATAATGTGAGTATTATTAATGCTAAAATTAGGTTAGTTATTTTCAGATTAAAAGGTGTATAATTTGCGTCACAGTATCGGATATCCATCGTTACACGACATCATGCGTGTACGAATGATTGTATTCATTGCCTAAATGGTTAGACAATGAAAAACTTATTTTATAACCAAGATATTTAGAAATGCCCTGATTTTGTGTAACACGGAGGCGGGCGACATCCGCTACACTTTATTCTGTACAGCCATCACCAGCCGTTTCACGTACTTGCTGTAGCTATCAACGCCCTAACATTTCTCACTTGCTTACGAAATCCTCACATCGGTAAGACGCTTGGTAGGCAAAGGCATGAAAGCCTGGATGATGACTCTGGTTTAGCACACTGCATGGACTGTTTCCAGCAGACCGCTGCGATTTATATAAAAATAGGTGAACAGCTCAATGCCCTTGACCTCGCTTAACAGGCACACCTGCCTGATAAGCCGTTCCCAGTCGAATGCGTCTGGGTGGTCAAAGCCAATGACTGCAGGAAATCTCTGCTGCTAATTGGCTTTGAGTTTGTCCCGAGTGCGGTCAAAAGAACTTAGTATCCGAAGATTTCCTTCAGCTTGTCGGCCAGCTTGGTACCACGCAAGTCGTGCGCAACAATTTGTCCGGATGGATCTACCAAGATGTTCGACGGAATGGAATTGACGCCATAAATCTCGGCGGCAGCACACTTCCAGCCTTTCAAGTCGGAGATGTTGTGCCAAGGTAATTGCAAGTCAGCGATGCCTTTCTTCCAAGCATCAGCTTTTGAGTCGAACGACACGCCCACTACGTCAAATCCCTTTGCCGCATGATAGCGCTTGTAGGCATCCACCACATTGGGCATCTCTTGTCGGCATGGGCCACACCAGCTGGCCCAAAAGTCAACTAGCACATAATTGCCCTTGCCCACCCATTGGCTCAGTTTAGCAGGTTTGCCCTGCGTATCGTGCATAGTCAGGTCAGTATACTGCAAGCCCGGCCGACGCTTGCCCAACGACACGAGCTGTCGCTTAGCGCCTTCCATCATGGGATGATTGTAATAAGCGCAGGTATTGTCGAGGATGGACACCAGGTCGTTGTATGGCAGCGAATAAAACATCTGTCCCAAGAAGTATGCCGGAGCCACACTGGTTTTGTGCGTATTGGTAAATTTCAAGATGTCTTGCACCTGTTGTTCCTGTAATTGTTCCATCTGTTTCTCAAGGGTAGCCTTCTTGGTCTGCCCTTCAATGGTCATGTCTGCGGCTATCTCTTGATATTTCTTGTAGATGTCCATCAGTTTCTCATCCTGTTTGCTCTGTTGCTTTTGCAAGGCAACAAACTGCACATTCTGTGCCGAGCCCGTGATGCTTTTGTCGTTCAGGTTTACCGTGATGGGCGTGCGGTCGTTAATAACGGTGATGCTATGGCTTGCATCGGTTGCCACGGTGATGAAAGTGTTCAGTGGTTTTGTTCCGTTAAGCTGAAATTTACCGTTGCTGACCGTTGTGCTGTCAGTTTTCCTGTACTGTCCATTGTCGTAATAATAAACCACCTTTGCGTTTGCCGGAGCAGTTCCTGTGATGACATATTCCGCATTTTGAGCTTGCATGGCAGTGGCCATCAAAGCGACTGCTGCAGTGAATAAATACTTTTTCATTGTGTTCAATTTTATTGTTTATTTGAGGCAAAAATAATCGTTTTTTCTTTAAAAACGGCTCGATATCGGTAAAATTATGTAACTTTGCAAAAATTCAACAACAATTCAGTGTTTCCAAATGAACCAGATGATGGTCTGATAAAGGACGATTTGGGCGCTCAAGACATTTGGACGTTACATTTTATTCATCATAGAGTGCTTGATAAACCTCTTAAAAAACAAGAATTATGGAACAAAAAACTCAGCACGTTAGCGTGCTATTCATGCTTTTCAGCATCCTTTTTTGTGTTTGCCTGATTACGGCAAACGTGTTAGAAACCAAGCAAATCGCCGTGGGTCCCATCTCGTTGACCGGCGGCCTCATCGTTTTTCCCATCTCGTACATCATCAACGACTGCGTGTGTGAGGTGTGGGGTTATCGCAAAGCCCGCTTACTCATCTGGACAGGGTTTGCCATGAACTTCTTCTTTGTGATGATGGCGGCACTGTGCGACCTGATTCCCGGAGCCAGCTATTGGACGCTTGGACAGAGCTTCCACGACATCTTCGGACTGGCTCCGCGCATTGCCTTTGCCTCGTTCATAGCGTTCTTGTGTGGTTCGTTCGTCAATGCTTACGTGATGAGCCGCATGAAAATCTCGTCAAAGGGTAAGAATTTCTCTGCCCGCGCCATCCTGAGTACCATCTTTGGTGAGAGTGTCGACTCGCTCATTTTTTTCCCTTTGGCCTTCTTCGGGGTGATACCTACCGCAGAAATCTTACCCTTGATGTGTTGGCAAGTATTGTTTAAGACCGCTTACGAAATTCTGGTGTTGCCCGTCACTATCCGCGTTGTGCGCACCTTGAAGGCGCACGAGGGTGAAGATGTGTACGATGAGGGGATTGACTACAACGTGCTGCGCATCTTCAACTTATAATATATATAAGGTATAGACTTATGGAAAGTACAAGAACAGAGGATGGCCTGAAGGCCTTAGGAGCGAAAACCAAGTACCAAATGGATTACGCATCCGAGGTGTTGGAAACCTTTCAGAACAAGCATCCCATGAACGATTATTGGGTACAGTTCAACTGTCCCGAATTCACATCGCTGTGTCCCATCACCGGGCAACCCGACTTTGCCGAGATACGCATCGCCTATATCCCTGGCGAGCGCATGGTGGAGAGCAAGAGCCTGAAACTGTATCTATTCTCTTTTCGCAATCATGGCGACTTTCATGAAGACTGCGTGAACATCATCATGAAGGATCTCATCAAGCTGATGAAGCCCAAATACATTGAGGTAACCGGCCTTTTCACGCCTCGTGGCGGCATCAGCATCTACCCTTACGCCAACTATGGCCAGCCAGGGACCAAGTACGAAGCCCTGGCCGAGCAACGCTTTGCGAACCATTAAATAACACAAATACATACCAGCTATGAGGAAAACACTAATTCTCTGTATGCTGCTATTCTTCGGTCTGACAGCACAGGCCCAGACCCACCACGCCCGCAAGAAGGTGGCTGTGGTGCTGAGTGGCGGCGGAGCCAAGGGCATGGCACACATCGGAGCGCTGAAAGTGATAGAAGAAGCTGGCATCCCAGTGGACATTGTGACGGGAACATCCATGGGAAGCATCATCGGTGGGCTGTACTGCATAGGCTACGATGCACATTGCATGGACTCTATCGTCAGGCTGCAAGACTGGTCGCTCGTGCTGTCGGACAAGGTTGACGTGAGAAACCTCAACCTGAACAAAAGGAAAAAAGAAAATACTTATATGCTGAGCCGTGACATCAGGCTTGGCAAAAACAAACGCACACGTCAGGGAGGCCTGATACAAGGGAAGAATCTTTCAAAGCTGTTTGCCCGGCTGGCCTTCAACTACCGCGACTCCATTGATTTCAACGAACTGCCCATCCCCTTTGCCTGCGTTGCCACAAACATCATAGACAACACCGAATACGTTTTCCACCGAGGTTCACTCACCGAGGCCATGCGCGCCAGCATGTCCATCCCAGGGGCATTCACGCCCATTAGGAAGGGCAACATGGTGTTGGTTGACGGTGGACTGCGCAATAACTATCCGGCAGACATCGCCCGCGAAATGGGAGCCGACATCGTGATTGGCGTCACCGTCCAGGAGCCTCCAAAGACGGCAAGCGATTTCGACAAGGGTGCCAGCGTGATTGGACAGATTGTTGACATCAACTGTAAGAACAAGTATGATGAAAACATTGCCAAGACGGATATCCTCATCAGCACCGATACGAAAGGCTATGGTGCGGCCTCATTCTCAACCGCCGCCATCGACACCCTAATCAGGCGAGGCGAGGAAGCGGCCATGAAGCAATGGCCAAAGCTTGAGAAATTGAGAAAAGAATTGGGCATCGCACCCGGACAGAAACCTGAACACCTGGTCAAGAACAAGGTTGAGAGCCAGCCCGACAAGGTGAAAATAGCCGACATAGTGTACGAGGATGTCGACGTAGCTGATCAAAGATACATCGCACACAAGTTCAAGCTGAACAAGCGTGACAGCATACAAGTGAACCTATTGGACCAGATAGCCAACACGATGCGCGCCGATCTGTACTACAACGATGCCGACTGCTACATCACACCAACGACAAATGGCGAGCGTCTACATATTGCCTCCAAGGGACAGAAAGACGCCAAAGCAAGTCTGGGACTGCGATTTGACACGGAAGAGTTGGTGGCTCTACAGGCCAACCTGGGACTGTTTGTGCGGAGCAAGGCCATCCCCATGGCAGCCAACTTTACCCTGCGACTGGGCAAACGCACCATGGCCAATGCCGACTTTGCACTGTATCCCAGCTCCTGGGGAAAAGTTAACGTATCCTATCAGTTCCGTCATCAGGACATCAACATCTATAGCGAGGGAACAAGAGACGTCAACCTGATTTACAACCAGCACACCGTGAGAGTGGTTCCGTTCGACTTCAACATCCGCAACTTCAACTTTCGCCTGGGCGGACGCTATGACTTTTATCACCACGATGCCGTACTGCAGGATGTAAAACGCGAGCGGTGGAATACCGATTTGAAGAACCTGCACCTCATTAGTTACCAGGGCGAGATAACCTTCAACTCGGAAAACCATTGGAATTTTCCATCCAAGGGAGCCAATTTTGAGGCGGGTTACGGCTATTACACCGACAATTTCGTTGGCTATGACGACCATTCTGGATTCAGTATCGTGAACGCCATGTGGCGCATCTCGTTTCCACTGAACAATAGGCTCACACTGCAGCCGATGCTCTATGGCCGACTAATTGAGGGTACCAATGCACCATACGTTTTGCAAAACATCATCGGGGGCGACTGGTTCCATTACTTTTCTGACAGTCAGCACATGCCTTTTGCCGGCGTGGCCTATGTGGAACAGGTGAAAGATAAGTTTGTAGCGGCACAACTTAGGCTTCAGCAGCGCATCTTAGACAACAACTATGTCATCGCAAAGATATCAGGTTACCTGTCAGACGACAAGTTCGATGACCTGTTTGACCATGGTCCAAAGATTGGTTGTCAGGCAGCTTACTACTATAACAGTGTGTTGGGGCCGATTGGAGGCTCGATAGGATGGTCGAGTAAGACCAAGACACCCAATTACTACATCAATCTTGGATTTGTTTTCTAAGTGAGGTACGATTTAAAAAGTCAGCCATCCAATCTTAGCCGCCTTTCTATCTTATGTAATAATCCTTATATGCCTGGCAGCATATAAGGGTTGTCCGTTACTTCAAGTTTATAGGAAGCAGGTTGACGATTTCTCCCTCTGCTATGTCCGGCAACGTGTTTGAGAGGTCTTCCCTCAACATTTACATAGCTATAGATCCGTTTCCCTCTACCATGCCATTAAGATATAGAAACTGCCAATTTGTCCCACCAAAGTTCCAAAAAGCTGCACTCGTCCATATGTTTTTAGAACTCAGGTGTCCCTGCCCATCTGCTTGTGATAGACAACAATCCACAACGTTCCCAGTGCAGCAATTCGATTTGGTTAAAGGGAGTGACGATTGTATATAACGTAGACTACACCATCAGAAGGGTTAATATTATTGCAGTGTCCCAAATGGAACAGACGAACAATACCCCGACGCATATCCACAGTGGACAACTAGCCTGATAAACATTTATTTCGTTGAGCACAAAATATATAGTTTTTCGGGCAAAGGTAATAAAAGGCTATACATAGAAAGGCGGCTAATATTGGACACTTATTTTATATGGAAGATTTCAATTATGTCTCACTTTCCGAAGTAAATGTGTTCAGAAAATAGTTATGGAAGAAAATAGAAAATAATTATAAAATTGTTAGTAAATAAAATACACTTTTAACTAAAATGCTTATCTTTGCAATACGAGTTGGAGTGAAGCCAAAATAGGTGGAACTAAAAAAGCTCACAAACATATGAAGAGCGTTTGACATTATCATTCGATAAAATGAGAAAGATTAATATCGTATGAACAATGACAATAGTTTCCACGTTTCTTCCATTCTCAATTTGTCAACTGCTTACTTAAGGGAAATAATTAGCAAAAAATCTATATGATGAGAAAAGTATTACGTTTCACCTTCTATTTGTTGTTTACATTGGGAATTACCAATGCTGGTGCACAAGAAAAGTTAGTCAACATAGAACTAACGAATGGTAGTATCATTCATTTCACGCTCGATCAAAATCCTGTTATTAAGTACTCTACAATAGATGTTTCTGTGATATATTCTGCCGGAAATATGGAATATAAAATGTCAGAAATCAAGCGCATCACTATAGGAGATCAGTCATCAACAGGTATTAAAACAGATGGCATGGGCAAAGTAACTGGCAATATGCATTATTCAAATGGCACTTTCATATTTGAAGGATTTAAGAAAGGATGCAAAATTGTTATTTATGATATGTCTGGAAGACAAGTCAAGTCATATCGAGTAAAACCATCAGGAGATTTGATCATACCTACTATAGAAATACCTTCAGGCATTTATATTATTAAAGCTAACAATTTTACTTATAAATTTATCAAAAAATGAAAAGATATTTTACTTCCCTGCTATCATCTGTTTTTGTCATTGCTTGTTCGGCACAAACAATGAATGTCCATTTTAAGAATGGAACAAAAGTACAATTTAGTTCAGAAATTGTTGATTATGTGGATTTCACT
Organism: Prevotella sp. SGI.027; assembly: GCA_050315175.1. Lineage (GTDB taxonomy): Bacteria > Bacteroidota > Bacteroidia > Bacteroidales > Bacteroidaceae > Prevotella. Next base: position 75,320 of record JBNPOM010000003.1, on the reverse strand, counting down.
GAAAAGCCAACTGCTCCAAAACCTACTGCTGGGGAATATGTTGACTTAGGGTTATCTGTTAAGTGGGCATCTTGTAATCTTGGTGCTACAAAACCTTCTGAAACAGGTGGGCTTTATGCTTGGGGCGAGACTTCCACGAAAAATAAATATGCTGAAAATAATTATGCTTACTTCGACTGGTCAACAAGCACTTATACAGACATAGGACATGATATATCTGGTTCTCAGTATGACGCAGCAACGGTTCAATTGGGCAAAAATTGGAGAATTCCGTCTAAGGAAGAGTATCGAGAATTATATAATAATTGCAAATGGGAATGGAGTTCTTTAGACGGTGTTTATGGATATATTGTAAAAGGTCCAAATGGCAATACTGTGTTTTTCCCTGTTGAATCACTTGGTCGTGGAAAATATTGGACATCAAATAGCACTTCAGATAGTAGAGATTCTTATGCTCTACTTTTTTCAAAAGGTGAAATAGGATATCAAGGACCGTTTGGGGGTTGGGATTGTAATTATAATGAAAAATATGATGGTTTCGCTATCCGTCCTGTTTACTCCCCATCCTCAAGTGATGGCATATCAAATATTACAGAATACATATCTATTGCACGAACAGGCATATCAACATCAGTACAATCAAATGGAACTGTTTACAAGGTTACATTTGAAATTAAAAACAATAGCACTGAAACAATTCACTTAAGCTCGTTAGGTGGTATAGATATTAATACAAACCTTGAAGGTGGTAAATCGTACTCAATAACATTACAAAGTTCAACAGCCGCACTTCAGAACTATCAACAAACATTGATATTTACATATAACGGTAAATCATATTCAATTAAAGGATAATATACCTAATTATTCATCGACCTCAGAGCTATCTGAGGTCGATTTTTTTGTTCAATATATTTTTAATCTATAATCCGCAAAACGAAACGTTCCGAAAAAATAAAACGAAGCGATGTGTTTCGTAAAACGAAATGTTCTTTTTTCGACTTCCCCACACATAACTTAAAAACGCCTCAGAAGACTCTGGGGCGTTTTAAGTTTCTTAATGATAAAAATCTCACACATTCAAATCGAACTTCACGTTCTCATTACCATCAAGCAGTAGCCTTGTGCGCTCCAAATTATTCTCGTATATGTGTACATTTCCGAGATTCAGTGTGATGTTCTTTAATGGTAGGTCTATCTGGCGTGCCATGAGATAGAGGTGGTATATATCTGCTGGCAATCCAAGGTTCGCATCACTGCTTCGCTGGTAGGCTGACAATATCAGATCTCCCTTGTCTATTTGAAATTGTACAAGGCTGAGGCATGGTGCCTGGTTGCTCTCCGCACCTGTCTCACCAAGGAACAATACATAATTCTTGCTGTTCCGCTTCTCACGGTTTATCCTCGCTAACAATGGCGGCAGCTTCTCAAAGTAGGTGGGATAACTATTGACGAGCACGGAGCCACAATAGTCCCACCAGTTTATGCCTACCTCGCGGTATTTCTCCACTTGCCGCTCACCCTGCATAAAGAGTTGGAGTTCGTTCTTCAGTTTCTTTCTGGCTATGTCGTGGCTCTCGAATATATCGAGCAAGTCAGCAGGCGACAATGAAAGTTGCTCGTTGAGCAAGTAGCGGATATTACCTTTCTTGTTGGTCTGAGTTTTTCCTTGTTCCAGGATCTTGTTCAGTATCTGATAGTATTTGTTCATCGTTCAAACGGTATTAGAATGTTATTCAAGCAACATCCGTATAGAGCATGATGTCCGTGTAGGACGAACTGTAATTCATGTGAGCGTTGAACTCCTTGCGGTGGCAATTCCTGAACGGGTCGCCGAGATTCGGATGTCTGCTCATCCAGTCGCACAATTCTATGATAGAAGACTTGTTCGAGGTGAAGTAGATGAATCTATGCCCGGCGAGAACTGTCAGCACATCGAGGTAATCGGACAGTTTCCAGTACATCCTGTACGTCTTGCTGTCCGTGCTCAGATACGGAGGGTCGACGAGGAACACAACGCCAGGTACGTCCTTGTAACACTCAAATACTTCCTTATAATCGCAGGAGGTAATTGTCAGCCCATCGAGATAGTCGTCGCAGGGTGGGTAATCCGCTCCCTTGATGTTATTATATAAGGTCTCTTTCTCCAGGTCTGAATATTCCGTGGCATACTTCATTGAAAACAAAATAGATGAAGACAACGTGATATAATCCACATACCCGTGGGTACGCTCATGCTTGCGGATACACGACAGTACCTGTTCGCGCTGTGTACCTATGATAGCCTTGTGGCGTGGCACATCCACTATTGTCCGTAATTCTGAAAGCAAGGAATTCGTTTGGGGCAAGGCTTCCAGCCTTTTACGATAGCCGTCAAAGTCATTATACACAACGGTGGAGTTCGGCTTCTGACACTTGGCGATATGCGACAACAGACCGCTGCCGCCAAATAAATCCACGAAGGTTGTACCGTCAGGGTACTGCTGGAGTACCTTAATGTACTCCCGGGCAAACATCCGCTTCTGTCCCTGGAATGGAAGCGGTGCTGAAAGATATTGTTTTCTCATTATCGCACTTATTTTGTGCGACAAAGGTTGTCATATTCGGTGAAGCAGAAGAACAATCTCACAAAATCATACTGCAAGCGGTTTGCAGTCACTTTTGAATCGCTTGATGAGTGTGTACACTTTACGCTCGCTCACCGCATACTTTTCCGAAAGCAGGGCAACAATATACGATACTTTCTCCCCACGATTCAGCAGCGTGGTATAATCTGTATATAAGTCCACAAACTCTTCGTCTTCCAGGCGTATTCCCAATGTTTTGAGCTTTTTTATCAATTCCCTGTTAAATTTCAAGATCTCAATTATCTTCATCATTATAATATTTTGTATCTTTGCAATATCTCACTTACATAAACGCAAAAAAGAAGTACCGCAACGAGGGTATTGGCCCCCAGTCGTGCGGTACTTCGTATTGCGTTAATATGTAGGTGAGATGACTATTAACAGGCTGGGGGCTTTTTATTTTTCTCCCCCGAATGATTCTTTACTACATTATACCATTCATGGTTTTATCAATAATGTTATGGTGATTAAAGGCATCGCTTGTATTATTCTTTGCCCAGTTTTTTGTGGAAAAATATGGCTTATTATTACTCCAATGAGCTTCTATCTGCAATTTTACTTCAGTATATTTTGAAATTAAAAAGAAATATTTCCAATATTTGCAGTGACGATTCCGTAGCTAATGACTACCTATTCCTCGACTGCAGGGGCTGGCCATTGGTCAGCCGTCCGTTTTTTTATTTGCTTATGATATCTTCGACTTCCTTGTTAATGGCCTCTTCGATTTTCTTGTCCAGTTCGCGGCTTTCTCCAATGAACTGCCGCTGCGGTATGTGTATGGTTGAGCCTACAGGCTTTTGTGCCATGCGGTACCAGAAGTCGGCCTCAGAATTCTTGTGTTTCCTTGCCCACGAGTCTCCGTTTTCCTCCCGGAACTTTGCCCAGAAGAATCGTTTCATTCTTTTTGTTACTACGATGTCCCCTCCTGAATTGTGTATGTCGGCGTATGGTACGGAGGTACCTACGGTTACGGCTGCATCGGTGGGCGCATAGGCTATGGATCCGTAGAGGTTCTGCCGTGATGACATGAGCGGCTTATACTGTCTGCCGGCCCCGTGCGCGTACTGCTGTCTGTGTGTGCGCTGCCATGGGTGCAGGCCCCCGTCAACGAATCCACCCTGCCGGAAGTTGTCCTGGAAGTGGTCTTTTGCTATGCGTCCGACCTTGACGGGCAGTGTTCGTTGTCTGGCATGCTCTATCTCGCGGCTATACTGCTGTAGGAGCTGTAGGAACTGCTGGGGTGTCATGGTTGGTGCTTTTTTATTTGTATTTGCTGTTTTTTCCTCATTTTGTTTGGCGTTTGAGAAATAATGTGTACATTTGCATCAGCTTCGCAAGAAGTTAGGGACAGGGCGCAAGCCGTGTACCACCCGAGGGCGTTTTTTAGCGTCCTCTTTTTTTATCACATTTCTTTTATTATATTTTCATTCTTGAAGTAGAAAAACACTCTTAATTCAGGGTATTTTCGCTTTACGTCATTCAATGCTTTATACACGCTTGGCGTTTTTTCTTTCAGTTCGTAAAGTATAGCTTTCGCCCCCTGCCTATGGTATGCCTTGGCAGCATATTTTTCGATGTTGTTATGGCTTCCAGCTGCCTTGAGTTCGGTTGGAATCTCGTCAAGCAAGATGTCATAGGTCTGCCCCTGTTGGCGTGCTGTTCCTCTGAGGAACTCAACTGCGTGTCCGTTGTCTGCAGCGACACGGCACATGTGGCTCTCTTTCTTGAACTTTTCCTGCTCGTTCTTTGATGCTTTTGCTTCCTGGATACGCTTCAGCTCTGTAACGACATAGCCGTCTTCTTTTTCGGCAAGATATGACTGCTCCCATTTTTTCTCGTCATACTTATAGAACTCTTTTCTGCTGTTTTCCATTTTTTCGACCGCCTTTTTGACCGCCTTTGCCGCTCCCGGGTATACGTTGGCGATGTAGGGATGCGAGTCGGTGAAGAGCTTTGCGTCGGCACCCGGGTTGTTGTCGAGTCCGGGCTGGGGGTCGTGGGCTGCCGTACTGTCGTGAGGCACGTTGGTTGCTGATTTGTCGGTAGATCTTAGGTCGCACTTGCAGTTCCATCGGTCTCCAGGCCTGTGCTGTTCCCAGAAGGGGTGGTCAACGGGCAGTATAGTTCCCCAGAAAGGCATGTGGTCTGCTCCCGGGTTTGGCGATGTGGATGGCATCCACTCGAGGTTTGGAAATACATCTTTCTCTCGCTGGAACTGCTGCCAGTTGGCTGCTTGCCTTGCGCGCAATACGGCGGTGTCGTATTCCGTTCGCAGCCATGCCTTGCACTGGTGTGAGGTAATGTCCTGCACATCGTTTTTCCACCGTTCAAACGGCTTTAGATTGCCGTTTGAATCCATCAGCTGCCGTGCGACATCGTTCTGCAGTCTGTGCGTCTTGAACGCTGCGAATACGGCTGTGTTGTGTCGTAGTGCGTTGAGAAAGTCGTCTTCTGGCTTTTGAGCCTGTCTGATTCCCTTGTCGGCAGCGGCGTTGAGTGTGGACACGAATGCGTGGAAGAATCCCGGCTCGATGTCGGTCTTTGGATTGAAGTTTCGCCTGTAGATGTTGTGAAGTGCTCGTTCGATGACTTCGTCGGATATGGCAAAGCCCTTTTCGGGCGATGTGAGGCAGCACTTTCCTTCGTCACCATAGTAGAGGGTGTTGACTACCAGTCTAAATGAGCCCCGTCCTGCGGGGCCTGAGCGAAAAAATGGTGTACGTTCTTTTGCTGTTGTTTCTTACCATCACTCTTCCCTTTTTGGTCGTCGGTGTTTTGCGGCTGCACTTGGGAATCGGAACGAGTTTCATTTTTCTCGTTTGTATGGGATTTGTCGTCTGGGTCTTGCATCTCCATCATGGACATGTTGTTCCTACGCTCCCCCACGGGCATGGAATACTTCTCTGCGAAATAGCTTGGGTCCACTTCGTAGCGGTCAGCCACCATCGTTTCGTAAGCCACCTGCTGCTCCGGCGTGAAATCAACGGAGTAGTCCCAGTCGAAGCGGCAACCCTTGAGTGGGAATCCATGCGCCACCATGCGTGGCAAGAGCTGATTGTTGATCACATCCCTGAGCATGTCGGCATCCGCTTCCACAAGGTTTTGAAACACCTGTAAGTGGGTCTGACTTTGCGAGAGGCTGCTGCCGTCCTCAATGGTCATGGTCTGTCCGATGATGAGTTTCGAGAGTTCTGAGTTGGCACGGTCCACGCGCTGGTTGTAGACATTGTAAGCATCGCCACGTGTGGATTCGATAAACTCCAGTTCGGTGTCCAGTGGCATAACGGCGGTCTGCGAGGCACCCGCCTCGATGAGCATGCGGTTCAACCGGTCTATCTCCTTGCTATCACGCGAGGCAGTCTTAGCTATGCGCATGGGCATTCCGAAAATTTCGCCAAAGGTGTCCCAGAAAGCGAGCATATTTTTCTTTGGGATAGTGTGCTGCGCAGCTTTTAAGAACAACCCGAGATTGTCTGGCTGTCCCGCCTCTATGAGCCAGCTGGAAAACGGCGGCTTGCGGTAATCAATTCCCGTGTTCCAGTTTTGCCCAAGGTCGCTCACGACACGCCCATATTCAGGAATAACATGCTTGCGCGGTATAAGCCGAACGCCACTGTAGCAGGCGCACCCGTCGCCGTCCTGCACCACCTCTCCGAGTTCAATGAGCGAATGCCCCCAACATACGGAGTCGAGCACCAGCGTGCACAGTTGCTTGAACCACGACTGGTCAAAGAAATGCAAGGCCTCTTTGTTTTCATTTTCTTTGGCGTCGATGATCTTGAAGGTTTTTGCCATGACAAAGCCCTGTCGTTGCCGCACGCATCCAGAAAGATGTGCATCCACCTCCGCGTCCCGATAGATGTCGTACAGCCGTTGCCTGTTGGGATTCTGTATGTCAATCGCCAGTTGCCATGCCCTGCGCCAGTCAGCAATGTCTTTCCTGGTGAGTGCGTCGGTGGTCTGCTGTAGCGTCATCACCACGTGTCTCATTCGTTTACGGTCATCTTCCTTGGCAAGATTGAAACTTCCGTAGGGGGTATGTATGACGTTCGTGTCCTGTCGTCTTCCCAGTGTGCTGAATAATCTCTTTATATCCATGATGGTTTCTTTCTATTTTTAGTTCACGAGTTAATAAGTTGACAAGTTCACAAGTTGACAGTCCTTTTTAGTTCACGAGTTGAAAGTTCAAAGTAATCAGCTAATTTCTCCCCTCCTTCGGAGGGGTTAGGGGGAGGCTCCTTACCAGTTGTTTCTCAACGGCTTTTGTGAATGGAACATAACGCCTATGCCTGCCGGCTCACCCTTGTCATCCATGACCACAGGGATATCCGGCACTATTTTTCCACTCTGCACCCCCTCAAGCCACTTGATGGCGCGTTCGTAGCGCTCTTTTCTAATCTCGCTTCCCATCTTCTGTGGCAGAGATGCCGTCATGTGATACAATGCGATGTCACACATATACATAACGATGAGTTTATTGCGACTGAAGCCATCTGCGGCAAACACCGCTTTGCAGTCATAGACAGGTCTGAGATAACTCGATATCTCCTCCTGTGCCTCGCTCTCTGCGTTGGCACGGTTTTCGGCAGAGGTCTGCGATACCGTTTTCAGGGCTGCCTCGCCGATAACGACTCTGTAATCTTCATCTGTGATAAACATAAGTTTTTATTTTTAGTAGCCTCCCCCAGCCCCTCCAAAGGAGGGGAGGAAATGGCTTGTTTTGTTCAAAGTTCAAAGTCCTCCATCCGTCTTTCTCCCCTCCTTCGGAGGGGTTGGGGGAGGCTCTTTCTCCTACCATGAATTTTTGGCGGTCGGTCTTTTCCCGAACACCGGTTGAAAACTCTCCTGCCTTGCATTGCGCTGCAGTATCCATATCGCCCCCTCGTCTGCGTCCGGCGCATCGTCGTGCACACGGCTGCCACGTTCGAGGGCTAGCGTCTGCTCAATGCCCACCTGCATATCGGGCGAATCCTTGAGTTTTTCATTATAAAACACAAAGCCACGCTCCCACAGCGGGCTGACAGCCTCAATGCGCTGTATCTTGTCGGGCTTCTTGCGTTTGTCGGGCATAATAGGCAGCTGGTATCCACGCAGGTTCCCCTCGTTTTCAAACTCGTCCAGAATGACATCCTGCATGAAGTTCGCCTCCATGAAGAAGCGTATGGCCGCTTTGTCCCTCGTCCGCTCGTAGAGGTCATAGAGCCAACGCACCATGCCCCCGACCGTGTCTTGACGTACATAACAGTCAATGAGATGCAGCTCCTTGCCTATCTTTCCCCACAGCCTGGAAGCCTTGTAGTCGTTGGCTGTGGTCGATTTGAAAGACGGGTCGGTATAACACACGAGCATATCATACTTCCGTAGTGCCGGCATAGGCTTGTACCTTATCCAGTCGGCTCGAAAGATGGTGCCGTCCACGATGGGGTTGTGCATCATTTCCTTCTCCCACGCCCGATAGCCCACGAAGTCGCGGTACTCCTGTGCGTCTTCCTTGGTCCATTTCTCCTTCCATACCGGCTCCCCGTTCTTATCGACGGCCTGAACCTTCGAGACAAACACGCCCCTTGTGGCTGCAATGTTGGCCAAGACTGAGGTCTTTGAGATGAGGTTTCCCACCATGAGGAAACGTCCACGTCCCACGTCGAGTGCCCCGAAGAGTGCTTCTTTCACCCAGTCTGTGAGGTCATGCACGCGCTTCTCGTTACGACAAAGTTCGTCATCGTCAAGGTCATCGATGACGATATAGTCAGGCCGCGCCTCGCGTTCACGTAGCCCGCGTGGCGACTGTCCACGGCCAACAGCAAGGAACTTCACGCCGGAGGCTGTCTTGAACTCACCTGTTGTCCACAGTCCGAGGTTCTTCTGCTGCCCGAAGTCGGCGATGATGCGCTGGTTATATTCCAGTTCTGCCTGAATATCTCCAAGCAACCTGTTGGCGCTGTCCTGCGATTTGCCCACCACGACCATGAAATTGATGAGCCGCTTGGGACGCAGCATCAGCCACAGCGGCATGAAGATGTCAAAGTGCGTTGACTTGGCGTGTCCGCGCGGCCACATGAACACCGCCTTGAGGTTAGGTGTTTCCATGACCTTGCGCGCAGCCTGATTGTGGAACGGTGCGTTATGCACCGTGCGAACCACCTCTCCCGTTGTCTTGTCACGAAGGGTGAGAAAATGCGGGAAATAATACTCACAAAAAGCGGCATAATTGGCCATCAGCCTTTTCTTGCGCTGGTCTTTCTGGGCAGGCGTCTCATGGGCAAGTGCCGCCGTGTCGGTGATCGACTGAATGCGCTTGCAATGTTCCTTCCACTGCTCAAATGCCAGTTTCTTTTCTGCTGCTGTTGCCATAGTTTTTTAGTTTACCAGTTCACGAGTTTACGAGTTGACAAGTTGATAGTTATTTAGTTTACAGCCTCTCCCCAGTGATTAGCTGAACTAACAGCTCGTGAACTTGTGAACTTGTCAACTCGTCAACTAAAAAAACATCTATTTTATTCCCATCTGTTCGGTGAGGTACATGTCCTGAAACTTGTTGATGGTCTTGATGAGTTCTGGCGTGACGGTAGGGTCAATCGTCGAACGGTACTCCAGCCACTTGGAGAATGCCATGAAAACCTCAATCGCATCCACCACATTGGCCTTCTTGTCGAGCTTCTCGATGACGGAGGACAGTTTGGCGAGCTTGTCGCCCAGCCCTGCAATGAGCGAGGGGTCTTCCGACTCGTTCACCTCGGTTATCAACTTGTCTATGGTGAGCAGCAGTTTGTTCACCAGCTCGGATCGTGTCACGTTCTTGGCAGCCCTCGCCTCTTTCCACCCGCCCGCATTGCACCACTTAGATATGGTGACCCTCGATACCTCCACTTTGTCAGCTATCTCGTTCTGCTCCATCCCAGCAAGGTAGAGAGAGCGGGCCAATGATTTTTTCTTTTCTGTTTCTGCTTTTGTCATATATCGGTTTGTTGCTTTACCATGCAAAGTTGCCTTATTTTATTGAGGTTGCAAAAAAACGGTGCAGCCGCTTCATAGAAGCGTGTAGTGGTTTCATACTTTTTTGGCAGTCAGCGATTTATGACGTAATATTGCAGCGGAAAAAGCAGAAAAGCCTCTCCACCGGAAGCCTCCCCCAACCCCTCCAAAGGAGGGGAAAACAAACAGACGGAGGATAACTCATGAACTTAAAAAACTATCAACTTGTAAACTAACAACTTGTCAACTAACAAAAATGGGAAAACGAGTAAGAATATCCAATGACAGCCTGAACAGCTACGGGTTCAGGGTGCTAACCAGAGGCATCGACGTCAGCCAATACCGCCGCAACCCCGTACTGCTTTATATGCACGAGCGTGGCAATGTGGTGGGTTATGTGAAAGACCTGAAGGTGGAGAACAATGAGGTAACCGGCGAACTGATGTTCGACTGCGCCTCCGAGTTGAGCCAACGCTGCGAAAAACAGTTCGAGTTCGGAAGTCTCCGAATGGTGAGCGCCGGCTTGGAGATATTGGAAACAAGCGAGGATGCGAGCATGCTTGTCCAAGGGCAAACACGTCCCACCATCACCAAGAGCAAACTCTTTGAGGTCAGCATTGCAGATGTCGGTGCCAATGACAATGCGCTCGTGCTTCACAAGGATGGAAAAAGAATAACCCTCGGCAGGGACGGAGATTGCCCGCTGCCGCTTTTGAATAATATTAACAAACAAAAAACAGAAGAAATGGAAAACAAGACCATCGCCCTGAATTTGGGGCTGCCGGAAACGGCAACCGAGGCTGAAATCTCCGCCAAGATTGCCGAGTTGAATGCCGTCAAGGAACAGAACGCGTCTCTGCTTCAGGAAAAAGAGAAGCTCACCTTGGCCAGAATCAACAGCCTTGTCGAGCAAGCCATCGCCGACAAACGCATTGAGTTAAACAACAAAGACCAGTTTGTGGAGCTGGGCAAGAAGATTGGCGCGGAAGAGCTGGAGAAGACGCTCCGGGTGCTGCACCCTGCCGTACGCCTGTCCTCCGTCTTGGGACATCAGGGAGGGGCTACTGACAGCAAGCAGCAGATGACGAAACTCAGCCAGGTGCCGGCCAGCCAGCTTGCCACCTTGCGCTCGGAGAATCCTGAAGAATACAAACGCCTGTACAAGGCTGAGTACGGCATCGAGTGCCAGATATAAACAAAACAATTCATACCAAAACTATAAAAAAAATGAACAGACTCATGAAAACAGTTCTCGCACTGCTATTCAATGCGATAGTAGGTGCCGTCATTGCTCAAATGCTGGGCTTGCCTGCCATGGCTGGCGCATTGACCCTCAACTTGGTGGCTGCCATGGTGGGCACCATGCCAAAAGGCGCACTCCGCGCTGGAGTATTTACAGAGATATGGACCGGCGAGCTGGTGAAAACCTTGCGCAGAGGCCTTGAAGGCTCATGGCTCGACGGAGTGCCTGACCAGAGTTCCATTATCAACAACGACGTCATTCACCTCGTCGACGTAGGGGTCGACCCTGACGTGCTGGTCAACAACACCACCTATCCCATACCACTGCAGGCCTTGGACGACAAAGACATTGCCATCAAGCTCGATAAGTTCCAAACCAAGGTCACACCTATCACCGATGACGAACTATATGCGGTGAGCTACGATAAGATGGCACGGGTGAAAGAAAGTCACGGCAACGCCATCAACGATTCAAAATTCGCCAAGGCCGCCCATGCGCTCTGCGCTCAGAAAAACAGCGCCACCACGCCCGTGCTCACCACCACCGGAGAGCGCGATGCTGAAACGGGCCGACTGCGCCTCCGACCAGAGGACATCGTGGCCATGAAGCGGGCGTTGGACAAACTCAAGGTGCCGGCAGAAAACCGCCGCCTCGTGCTCTGCCCCGACCATGTGAACGACCTGCTGCTCGCCAGTCAGAACTTCCGCGAGCAGTACAACATCGACCGCGGAACCGGTAAGGTGGGCAAGCTCTACGGGTTCGACATCTTCGAATATGCCAACACGCCGCTCTATACACAGGTCGGCGTCAAGAAAGCACTTGGCGCAAAAGCCGAGAAGGGAGAGTTCCAATGCTCGTTCGCCTTCTACACGCCACGCGTGTTCAAGGCCACAGGGTCCACGAAGATGTATTACAGCGAGGCTTCCACCGATCCCGAATACCAGCGTAATAAAATCAACTTCCGCCATTATTTCATCTGCATGCCTAAGAAGACTGATGCGGGCGTGGTAATGGCAAGTGGCTATAAAGAAACCGCATGATGAGCAAGCCGATGAAATATCTCGTCATCCATTGCACCGCCACGCCGGAGGGGCGCGAGGTCACCGCGGCTGAGATACGCCGATGGCACACCGCGCCACCCCCGGCAGGCAGAGGGTGGAGACACGTGGGCTACACAGACCTCATTCATCTTGACGGCACCATCGAGCGACTGGCACCCAACAACGAAGACGAACGGGTAGACAACTGGGAGATCACCAATGGTGCGGCAGGGTACAACAGCGTGAGCCGGCACATCGTGTATGTGGGCGGATGCGACAGTGCCATGCACCCTAAAGATACACGCACGCCGGCACAGTGCGAGGCGCTCAAGCGATACGTTCTCGAGTTCCACAGCCGGTTCCCGCAGATACGCATCGTAGGACACCACGACCTCAACCCCGCCAAGCAATGCCCCTCGTTCAACGTGGGCCAGTGGATGGCCGGGATAGGCATACGGCAAACGTTCAATCAGCATTCATAACACAGAGCAATGGGAGACACGATATTTCAAATCCTGCAATGGGCAATCCCATCGGGCGGTATCGGAGCCGCCATTGCTTGGATCGCCAACCGACGCCTCAGAACCGTCGAGGAGAAAAAAAAGATAGAGGATACCTACAAGCAGATGTACGACATGGTGAGCCGTGAACTCATCAGTCTGCAACAGCAAAACGAAACCAACTATGACAAAATTGAGAATCTTCGAACCGATGGCGACAAGATGCGACGGGCGCTCAACCGCCTCTCAAGGGCCATCGAGGCTATTCAGATATGCCCTCATCGCACTACTTGCCCTGTCAGCGTGGAGCTGTCGCTCGACCAAGACAGTGACACGCCAAAGCCTGCACGGGGAAAGCATGAGCCTGCAAAGGGACAGCCTCACCCAGACGGTCACCCAAACATGGCAGAAGCCGGTGAGGGTTCCCATGTCAACAGTCGGTCTCAGGCTGACACTCGACAGCATCAGATGTCTGCCACCAGGGGCGGCGTACACGGCAAGGGAAAAACAGGCGGCTGTCAAACTCCAAAGAAAACCGGAAACGGCGAATGAGCCTGAGCAAATCATCATTGAGGCACAATGCGACTCACTGCTACTGGTAGCCGCAAATCACTCAAAGAGCATCATCACGCTCAAACACCAACTCAATGAGGCAAACAGGGCAAACAGCGAGTTGAGGGAAACCACAAAGTTCAAAGCTCAAACCTCAAAGTTCAAAGTTACATTCATCGCCTTCATCGTCGGGGTGGCGGCCGGCATAGTATTAACCAATTTAATAAGAAAGATATGGCAAAAAGTGTTTTAGACGGAACAAACCTCATCCTTAGCGTGGGTGGCAGCGCCCTGGGATTTTCCACTGGATGCAAGGTAACCACCACCACCGAGACAGGTGAGCGCGTCACAAAAGAGGCTGCAAGTGGCAAGTGGAAGGAGAAATACGTAAAGAGCTTCTCAGAGAGCATCTCCGCAGAGGGCTGTGTGCTCACCGACGGAGACAGCGACACACCCACCTACGATCAGCTCAAGGAAAAACAGCTCGCTGGCGAACCCATCGACGCCTCCTACGGCTTGCGCGATGGCGACAAGCGAACTGGAAAAACCAGCGGAGGGTATAGCGGAAAATACATCATCACATCGCTCGAACTCGACGGGCAGGCCGGTGACGACGCCAAGTACAGCGTACAGCTGGAGAACTGCGGAAAGGTCGCAAAGGTGGCGGCAGGACTTAGCGAGTCGGGGTCTGTGGCTTCGTCAAAGGCGGGAGGAACCAGCGCATGAAGATAGTCATCAACGGAAAGACTTACCCCTGTTATCTGGTAATGGGGGCTTTCTTGCTGTTCAAGCGAGAGACAGGAAAGGATGTAAGCCAGCTCAAACAAGAAAACCTCGAAGACCTGCTCATGCTCATGTGGTGTTGCGTCAAATGCTCAGCACAGGCAGAGGGACAAAAGTTTCCACTCGATTTCGAAACCTTCTGCAACACCATCACACCCGACATGCTCGCACAGTGGAACCGGCAAATCAGTTCCATGGATGAAAAAAAAACGACCAGCAAGACGTAACGCAGGCTGATGTTGAGCAACTGCTCGGAATCGCGTTGGGGTGCATGGGCATGGGGATGAACGACTTCTGCCGATGCACCCCTTCTGAGTTCAGGGCGGCGTGGGACGCATGGAACGACAGGCGCATGGCGGTAGAGCGCGACCAGTGGGAACGCTTGCGCATGAGCTGCCTGTGTACACTGCAGCCATGGGCAAAACAAAGGTTAAGCCCAAGTGACATCATGGAGTTTCCATGGGATGAAAAACAGGAAAAACAAAAGCAAGACATACCCGATAGGCAGGAAATCATGCGCAGGTACAGGGAGGAAAAGCGGAAGGCTGGACTGAAATAGCACGCTTATTTTGCCTTCAGTACACCATAGCAGAACAAAAGCCCTGCGATGATCGCCACAAGACAAAACGCAACCGTAAGCACACTGGCAACAGGGTGCTCCACTATCAGGTCGTGAAGGGGCTGTAAGTTGACGCTTGCTAACATAAAGTTCAAAGTTCAAAGTTCAAAGTTCAAAGTTCAAAGTTCAAAGTTCAAAGTTAATAAAAATCATGACAAAAGAGGTCAGTTTTACCATCAAAATCAATAGCGACGGAGGAGTCAAAAAAGTCACCGCCGACGCAAAAGAGGTGGGGAAGGCACTGTCCGAGGTGCAGGAAGAGGCAGAAAAAGCCAAACAAAGTGTCATCACATGGGCACAGGCGGCACAGGCCGTGGACGCACTTCAAAACTCCATCGCACAACTCCAGGGGGTGCTCTGCGACCTTACACAGGCATACCAGGTACAACTGGTGGCAGAAACGCAGCTCGACACCATCATGCGACAGCGCATGGGAAGTACCGACGCGGAGATACAAAGCGTCAAACAACTGTGTGCCGCGCAGCAGGAACTCGGCGTCATCGGCGACGAGGTGCAGTTGAGCGGCGCACAGCAGATGGCAACCTTTCTGAAACAGAAACAGAGCCTCGAGGTGCTCATTCCGGCCATGAACAACCTCGTGGCGCAGCAGAACGGACTGAACGCAACCACACAGGATGCGGTAAGCATCGGCAACATGATGGGAAAGGCCATGCAGGGGCAGACAGAGGTGCTGCAACGCGTGGGAATCACTTTCGACGAAACACAGAAGCAGGTGCTCCAGTACGGAAATGAGTCCGAACGGGCCGCCATGCTCGCGGAGGTGATCACGGCAAACGTGGGCAACATGAATGCACAACTGGCAAAAACCGACGCCGGCAAGCAGAAGCAGCTGGAGAACACCCTCGGAGACATCAAGGAACAGTTGGGGAGCATGGTACAGGGAGCCATGCCCTTTGTCACCATTGCCGCACAGACCATGATTTGCTTGGCGGCCACCGCGAAACTCATCACGTCCATGAGGGCGCTCAGCGCGGCTTTCGTCCTTACCTCTATCAAGGGGCTGGCGCTGGCTGCTCACCAACGGGTGGTGGCAACGGCACAAAACCTTCTGGCGGCAAGCGGATATACGGCAACGGCTGGTACGGCGGCGCTCACCGTTGCCGTAACGGCTCTCTACGCCGCCATGACAATGGGTATTTCCATCATCATCACCGGACTCATTTCCCTGTTCAGTTCCATGGGCGACGAGGCGCAAGACGCAGCGCAGGATGTGGACATGCTCAAAGAGAGCACGGATGCCTTCAGCAGCGCGTCATCCAATGCCAAGGCGGAGATCGATATGGAGGTCAGCGCACTGGCATCGCTCATCAACAGCCATAAGAGCACGACGAAAAAGGTAAGCGAGCTCAACAAGAAGTACGGAGAGAGTTTCGGATATCACCGAACGGCGGCAGAATGGTACGACACGCTCATCTCAAAAAGCAAGGTCTATTGCGCGCAAATCGGATACGAGGCACAAGCCAAGGTGCTCGCATCGAAAATCGCCGCCAAGCAGCTCGAAAAAGAGAGCAAGCAAAGCGAACGCTATCAGCTGGGGCAGCAGTATTGGGACGGAAAAGGCAACACGCACTACAACTGGGAGAATGCAGCCGGAGGAAAAGACTACTACGAACAGCTGGGGGGCGAGGTGAGCAAGCTCACCGGCGATATAACAGTACTGCAACGGCAGTATGACGCCTGCATCAAGCACATGGTGGATGCACAGAAGGAACTGGATAAGTCACGAAACGACGTGCGCGTTACAGATGCGAACATACACGAACTCACCAACGAGGAACTCAATCAGCAACTCGAACAGACCCGAAAAGACCTCGACAGGGTCAAAGGAAACGACAACGCCGAACGGCAACGGCTCAACCGTGAGATTGGACGCTTGCAAAAGGAATTGAACAAACGCGACGCTGTCAACAAGAGAGAACAGGGCGGGGCGCAGCACACCCAAAAGCCGACGGGGAAAACCACTGCCAGGGAAAACGCACCCGAAAAGCCGGTGGAAAATCCAAAAACACTCGAGCAAATAGCCAAGAACATCTCCTATTATGACAACCTGTTGAAAAAAACCGACAAGGATGACAGGAACAAGATAGCTAACCTGGCAGCACTCATCGGCAAGTACAAGGAACTGCAAAAGGCCGTGCAGCAAGAGGTCGATGCGGCAAGCCGACCAACGTCGCTCGATACCTTGGAAGACATTGACGCCCAACTGCTGTATCAACAACAGCTCAGAAAACAGGCGTCCAAGGAGAAACTCGGCCAAATCGATGCTGAGATAAAGCGTTTGAACAATCTTAAAACGGCATTCGAAGACAGTTCGCACACAGCCCTCAAGACGGAGGAGATAAAGACCTATGAGCAGCTCGATGCCGAGATCGCCTTCTACGAGAAGCAACTCAAGAAAGCTACGCAAAGCGGTCGAACGGAGATACAGAAGCACATCCTCGCCTTGCAGAAGCTGCGGCACGAGTGGGACGACACCTTGGCAACGCTCGCAAAGCCCAGTCACATCGGCAGTCTCAACTCGATGGAAGAACTCGACAAGGCCATCAGCTACTATAGCGCCCTGCAGCGAAAGGCAAGCGCACAGGAGGTGGAGAACATACAGCGCACCATCAATGCCCTGCAAGCAAAGCATGATGCGCTGACACGCATGACGGAGCTGCCCGCCATACAGCAGGAGACTGGTGAGCTGGGAGCGATGAGCGGCAAGAAGCTGCGCATTGAACTCCAAGCGATTGGCTTGGAGGGCATTCGTGAAAAAATACGCGCACTGCAGAAAATGCTCGCCGACACGAAGAATCCACTCGGAGCGCAACAGCGCGAAGAGGTGCAGGCACTCATCGGCACGTGGAGACAGTATGAGAAGGTGCTACGGAGAAGCCAAGTCAGCTTCACGGAGGCATGGGGAGGCATCAAGGGCATTGGAGATGGCGTACAGAGCCTTACGAACGCGCTCCAGGGGAATGGGGATGCCTGGCAGACTATCACCGGCGTCGTCGACGCGGCCATACAGATTTATCAAGGAATCAGCGGCATCATCGACATCATCAACGCACTCACGGGGGCAACGCAGCAAAACACCGCAGCCACCACGGCGCAAGGCATGGCAAAAACGGCCACAGCGGCTATAGACAGCACGGCTACGGCCACGGAAGTCATCAACAGTGGCGCAAGGGCCACGGCGGCAAGCGCGGAGACTACCGCAGACGTGGAAGGGGCGGCAGCAAAGACCATGAAGGCGCATGCGGGCATTCCGTTCGCAGGCATAGCCATGGGCGTTGGCATGGTGGCCACGCTCATAGGCGTCATGGCGTCATTGCCAAAGTTTGCCAACGGGGGTATCGCCTACGGACCCACGCTGGGCATCTTCGGTGAGTATGCGGGGGCGGCAAACAACCCGGAAGTGGTCGCACCGCTCGACAAACTGAAATCCCTGATAGGCGACACCGGCAGTGGGTTCAGCGGTAAGCTGGAGGCAAGGCTCCGTGGGCGGGACATCGTGATAGCCTTGGCTAACGAGACCCGCATCAGCAGGAAGAAAACAAACATTAGATTATAGGGCGGTTCTACAAATTAGCATTGTCAGACCGCGACCCTGTTTTATATAAAAACATAGTCCCACATAGTATTACCTAGTCCTACCTAGTCTTACCTAGTCCCACATAGTCTCACATAGTATATCAAAGTTCAAACCTCAAAGTTCAAAGTTCAAAGTTACATGTACATACACGGACATTTCTACAACCAGCTCAACGAGCGCATAGAGGTGCACATCCTCACAAAAGGCAGCCATACGCCAAACATAGAGATAGGGGCGAAGGATAGCGGCATCAGCTGGACCGACGACCCCGTGGACATCACGAGCCAGGTCAGCGACACCTTCGACGTGCTGCTCTGTCAACAGGCGAGCGTGAGGCTCCTCACAAAAAATTTCGTGCCCGACTTCTTCTCCGCGTCATGCCGCGACGTGGTGGTCAACATCTATCGGGAGGGTGAATGTCTCTTCGCCGGATTCGTAGAACCACAGACTTACTCGCAGGGATATAACGAGGAGCAAGACGAGATCGAACTGAGCTGCATCGACATACTCACGGCGATGCGGTATGCCAAGTACCAGGACGTGGGAACGCTGGGGGTGGCATACGCTGGCATCAAGGCCACGGCAAAACAGCGCACTATGGCAGACATCATCATCCAAATGCTCAGAGACATCACCAAGGGTGTCGATGTCAAGGGACAGGGAAAGGTGGCATTATTATACGACGGAAGCCGCGCTGTCGGTAGCCTTGAGCAGGACAAATATTCGCTTTTCAGCCAGCTTTCCATCAATGAGCTGCTCTTTCTTGGCGATGACGAGGATGAAGTGTGGCAGCAGGACGAAGTGCTCGAGGAAACACTCAAATACCTCAATCTACACATCAGGCAAGAGGGCTTCGCCTTCTACATATTCGCATGGGAAAGCGTAAAAGGAGAGGCACCCATTAAGTGGAAAGACATCGTCAGTGGACAAGAAACAGTCACCACAAGGCAATGCGTGGACATCAGCAACAGCAACGTCGTCGGCGAAGACACTACCATCAGCGTTGGAGAGGTCTACAATCAGCTGCTGCTCACATGCAAGACCGAGAGCGTGGAGAACGTCATCGAGAGCCCGTTTGACAACAACACACTCGCAAGCCCCTACAACGCCAAGCAAAAATATATGACCGAGTACAGTTGCGATGGCGAGGAAAACACCTCCATCGACGCTTTTGACGCCATCACGCATGGAAGAACGACTGATTATGACGGAGCCGTGATCACCCATTGGTTCGTCCGCGTCATGGAGAACCAGCAGTGGAGGTTCCCAGTCAACGGTACGGGAAGCATCATGCAGCAGTTCAGTCAAAGTGGGCGCAACCAGCAGGCGTTGCCCAACACATTGAGAAACAATGACGCAGCAGCCATCATCGCTTTTGGAAAGGTTGAGCAGAAATGTGCGGTGAAAGACAACGCACCCATTTCAAAAGTGCAAATGACCAACTACCTGGTGGTGAGTGTCAACGGAAACGGTATCGACAACAACCCAGCGAAAGTGTTTCCAAACGAGCAAAGTCTTAAGGCGTCCATTCCAAGGGCAGTATACGAGGGAAGTGCGTCGGGAGGGGTGTTCTCACCAAGCGATGACAAGACAACCAACTACATCGTTATCAGCGGAAACGTTATTCTCAATCCCCTCATGCCGCTCACGGATAACTTCAGGGCCATCAACGACTACCAACCCAGCGAGGCGTACGCAGGAACAGGAATCAGACAGTGGTGGCACCACACAGTGCCGGCAAAGAACAACAGGAACAAGTATTACACCCAACAGTGGTGGAAAGCTGGCACACCAGCCGAAGAGCCGGTATGGGACAAGGATACCACACAGGGCCTGGTGCCGTTCACCGAGTCTGCACCAGAGCAAATCGAGTTCAACTACAGTGCAATTGGAGACGGAACAGACAGAATTTCAAAAGTGGCTGTGCTGGCTTGCATGCTCATCATCGGAGACAAGTGCGTCGTCGAGGAGGGAGACGGGGGAAGTCCCGATAACTTCAAATGGAGAGAATACAAAACAAGGGAGCAGTGCGACAGCGACGACGAGTATTACCAGCAGTGCTTCACCATTGGATTCGATCCAAAAGTAGGAGACAAACTCATCGGGAGAAAATTTGACATACAGAACAATATCAGCTACAAAATGGGGATTGATGTCGAGGGGACGGCCATTCCCATCACAAGGGCGGACAAGGTCAGCGGACAGGTCAAGTTCATGATCCTCGGACCGGTAAACGCCACATGGGAGAACATCACGAGGAGGAACCCCACCTTCTTCAGGCATACCAAGTGGACCAGCAACACCATTTCACTACTGGCGAACGTCAGCAGCATCCTCATTGAGGATTTTCAGGTGAAGGTGTACAGTGATAATGGAATGACAGAAAGACCGGGCGACAGCGACATCGTCTATATGAGCGACGACAAGCAGCAGTTTGTTAACAGGAAGGATGACATCGAATTCAAAATCAATTCGGCACTCACCTCGGACGAATGCAGGCAGCTGGGCGTGGCACAGGGGGTATGCATGAGCACGCCGCTCAACTTGCTCACCGGCGACGGGGTGGTCAAGATCTACGACCACACAACGAAGAGACAAGCAAAGCCAGAGCAGCTGTATGTTGACAGCTATTACAACGAGTACCACCAGCCCAGAATTCTCATGACGCAAAAGCTCATTGACAAGAAGGAGCAACGCGTCAGCACGTTCAATCAATACAGGCATCCCGCAATGGGAAAATACTTTTTCGTACAAGGCATCACAAGGAACCTCGAATCGGGAGAAGCTGAAATGTCGTTAAAGGAGATGGAAACATGATAGACGTAAAGATTATCAAGAAACCGAAAAATAAGGCTACAACGCCAACGGTCAGAACACCGGGAGCAGCTTATGGAGACAAGTCCGTCAAGGAGGCGGTACACGCCAGCAAAGCCGACACAGCGAAAATGGCGGAAAAGGCCATCATCGCCGAACAGGCAGAGCATGCCAAGAAAGCGGACGAAGCAACGAGGGCGGATGAGGTGAGCATGGAATCAAAAACACTCACGCACTTCCTACGAAACGACATACCCAACACGGCAGCAGAGGTCGTCACATTCCTCAAGGGAGTCATCGCAAAGGCAGTGAGCTTTTTTCAGGGCATTGTCAACAGGGGTGACATCAAGAACGAGGGTAACATTAAAAACACAGGCAACATCAACAACGAGGGGGACATCAACAACTCTGGCAACATCAATACCAAGAACCTCACGGTAACGGGTAAGGCGACGTTCTATGAGCTGGAGATACTCAAGGCAATAGCAGCGGGAGGCATCATCATCCAAAGTGCGGCAACGTTTAAGATGGACGATTGTGAGGAAACGGCGGATGGATATGTGTGCTATCAACGAGCCGAGAAAGACGGTGTGAAGCTTGTGCAGATGTGTGAAGTGAATGACCAGATGATGTGTTACGGTGGGTTCAACGTAGGCGTTGGTGCGAATCACAATGTCAGCAATCACTTTTATTGGCGATTAGTGACGGAGGCGCCAACAACGTCTGTCAGGCGAAACATCAACGGTGAAGAGGTAGAATGCCTGAAGATTGTACTGAGCAGGACGGATTGTGCCGATAACAGTGATGTGCCACTTGTAGGTGATCAAACGGCACAGGTAGGAAATAGAACCAACACAGACAGGCAGAGCGTCATCGTGAATAGTGCTTACAAGAGTATTGACGTCGGACTGGTTGCGCCTTACTGGGCAAAGTATGTCGGTGTGAACGACTATGACTTAAGCAAGCATAGGGAGACGTACTTAGCACATAATGACAATCAGATAGTGGGCAACTTGGTGGCAAAGAGCTCAACGGGAGAGTTGAAACCCGTACCGGTACTGCTCGGTGAATGGGAAAGCGGAAAGGAATACGGCTACTATGACAGTGTGACACATGACGGTAGGCAATGGCTGTGCATCGTTGAGCCTGGTAAGAGAACGACAGAAGAACCAGGCAAAGGTGATGCATGGATGATGTTGGTGGACAAGGGCAGCAAAGGAGACAAAGGGGATGACGGGGAGAGTAGTTATACGGTAAACATTTTCACCGATACGCCAAACGGCAACATCATTCGTAACGGGCAAGGCTCTGTCTGGCTTTTTGCCGTGGTGTATTATGGCACGAAAGAAATAACAGAAACGCTGGAAGACTGGCAGTTCTCGTGGGTCATCCATAGCGGTAATCCCGAGTTTGACACTATTTGGAACAAACGGCACCAGCAGTGCGGAAGCAGAATAGAACTGAGTGCGCAGGAGGTGAACAACATGGCGCAAGTGGAGTGCTTGGTTTGTGATAACATTGAACTTTGAACTTTGAACTTTGAACTTTATGATTGGCAAAACTATCAACTCGTGAACTCGTAAACTTGTAAACTCGTAAACTTGTAAACTAAAAAACTCATAAACTTAAAAAAAATGGCAAACAAAATTTTATCAAGAGGACAAATCACAATCGTAGATTTGAATGACGCAAAGCAGGTATCCATGATACTGCAAGTAAAAAATCCGTCGCAGATGTACAATCCTGACACCAAGGTGTATGTACCCAACTTCAGCACGGACAAGAACACGGTTACACCTAAAGTGTATGTGACGGGTAGTGGACAAAACATGGTCAGTGCACTCACTTCTATCGAGTATGACATCAATGGTACCAAAGTGCAGGCTGGAAAGAGTGCTGGAGGATATTCTGTGGGAGCCATCAGTGCAGGGGCGGTGCTTACCATAGCGAGCAACATTTCCTCGAATGCGTTGAACATCAACGTCAAGGCAACTTATCATGACACATTGACAAATGTCGACACGGTGCTTGAGGCGCAGACGCAGGTCATTAAGTCCACATCAGCAGGAGCACTTCTTCAAGTGGTGCTGACACAGCCGAAAGGAAACAGCTTCGATGCGAGCATCACAGAACTGACAGCGCATGCCGAGTGCTATCGTGGCGGTGTACACGATACTTCTATCCAGAAGTTTCAATGGCAGAAACTGAATTTTGCCAACGGAAAGTTCGAGGATATTTCTACAGGGGTACAAACAAGTGGTGGTAACAGCACGCTCACAGTACATGCTGATGATGTGTTGAATGTACAGACTTACAAGGTGATAGCCACCGACGAGGGGCAAACTTCCGAAGCCATCGTCACGTTCGAAGACCGCACTGATCCATACGAGGTGGTGCTGCATGCCCCAAAAGGAAATGTCATCGTCAATGGCAAGGGAGAAATAGACATCAACGCCGAGGTGTGGCAAAATGGCGTGAAGTTAGAAGATGTGAGCGCACAGACATCTAAGTTTACCTACACATGGACGAAGTACAACAAGGCAGGTGCTCGAGAGAACTTCACTGGCACATCGTCGCCCACAAAAACGGGAAACCCTTTGAAAGTATTGGCAGCTGACGTAGACCAGAAGGCAACTTTTGTGTGCGAGGTTAGAAAAGCATAAAGAGGAGGGAAACCGAAGGAGGAGAGAAGCCTCTCCCCCCGACCCCTCCCAAAAAGGGAGGGGAGTAATTAGCAAAACTATCAACTCGTAAACTCGTCAACTTGTAAACTTAAAAACTCATTTCATGAACAAAGTATTAGCCAGATCCATTATAACAATAACGGCGGTGAATGACGGGAAAGACGGTCAAACGCCACACTTACATATTGCGTATGCAAACTCACCAGACGGAAAAGTAGACTTCAGTACTGATGACAGCAAAGACAGAGCGTACATCGGTCAGTATGTCAGCTACACGGATGAGTCTGACAGCACAGATGCAAGCAAGTACACTTGGTCGCTCATAAAAGGAAAAGATGCAGTTGTGTATAGGCTTGATCTGTCTTCTTCGCAGGTTTCTGTCAATAGGAATGGCCAGCAGACCCCTGAAATTATCGAAATCAGAGCTTTTCGCATGGAGAGTGATAAAGTAGTTCAGTTGGATAATGCGAAGGCTCAAATACAGGTGCTACGTGACGGTCAACCTATATCCTCATACTCGCTAACGTACAACAAAGACGATAAAAAATGGGTACTCAGTCTTCATACAGGATATGTCCGCTTTTATCGCATCAATCTCTATATAGACAGGAAGAAGATGGATAGCAAATCGGTCGTTTTTGTTTATGATGGGGAAAATGGAGAACCAGGGAAGCCAGGAGAGCCAGGGAAACCAGGAGAACCAGGGAAACCAGGAGAACCAGGAAAACCAGGCAACGATGGTGAAGACGCTGTAGTTTTCAGGCTTATTCCAAAGGTAGAGAAAGCTGTGGTGCATGGTGCTAAGCGAGAAAAGGCTAAGGTGGAGCTGTTCCTAAAATATATGATAACACGGAAAGAAGGCAAGAAACTTTATGCAGAATTAGGAAGACTTGACACTTTCGGGTTATCACTGAGCATAGAACCGTCTTGGGCATCGTTCGAGGTTAAGTGGGAAGATGGCAAGCCTTACTGGGAGATAAAGGCTACATACGGCTATGCTAATTGCTTTGACGCCACACCTTTCTTTCGTGTCTGTTTGATGCAAGGAGGAGAGGTTTTGGATGCACGGACTATAGGCTTGCAATATGAGGTAGAGTCAAACTTTAATGTAGGTGAGAGAGTAGAGGGTATAGATAAGAAGATAGACGGCATCTCTGGAACGGTGCGCTCGCTTGATGGTAAGGTGAGCGGTTTTGAAACTACAATAGACGGATTTAGGACGGAGGTGCGAGACAAAGTGAGCCGTACGGAGCTAAAGCTGACCGCCGACAGCTTCAGCTTGACGGTGGCGAATGGTACACGCCCAAACTTGCTGTGGGGAAGCGATTTCAACCTTGATGGAGTGAACACCACTAACAAGGCAGCCATCGAGAAGCATTTGGGCGTGGGGCTTGGAGCTACAAAGGTGGACAGCACGGAGTGGTTTGAGTATTTGAAAGGCGGTGGCGTTGGTGGTGCAGACGCTATCAAGGCAAAGGTTGCAGCGGTAAACGGTGAGGGAAACTACTATGCTGGCTTGTATTGGCAGACTGGCTTTGGTGCTAAACAGCACATCAAGGTAAAACCCAATACCAAATATACTTTCTCGTTTTGGATAAGAACGGAGATACTGCAAGGAAGTGGCTATGCGGTGGCAGAAGGTTTTAACATGGAGGGGCTGCATGGTGGCAGGAAAGACCGCACGATGCCGTGGACAGATGTTAAAGCAACGAATGAATGGGAAAGGAAGAGCTACACGTTTACCACGGGAGACACAGGCTACATCATGGTGGGTGTGGGGCTTTCGGGTGAAAATGATTTCTCGGGACTTATCTATCTTTGCCGCCCCAAGCTTGAGGAGGGCGACACGGTTACGCCATGGTGCGCCTACGACGGCACGGCAGACGCTCTGTTAGCGAGTGGCTTGGATATCAAGAACAGGAAGTTCACCGCCACGGCAGACAACTTCGCTGTGCAGAACAACAGGGGCGAGCAAACGTTCATGGTGGATGAGAACGGGAAGTTAAATACGAAATTGATTGATGCCACAGAGATTTATGGGATGAAGGTAGCCCAACCATTTGAGACATACGCATCCAAAGAAGAAATAAAAAATGGTAAGAGCCTGAGCTGGGTGTTAGAAAACCGGAGCCAGGAATATGGATTCTTTGGAGGGAGGGAAAGAATGAACGGCGTCACATCAAACATTTTCAACAACACAGGGAGTACAGTTTCTTTCTGGATGCCTCTCATCACGCCATTCAAATATTGTCAGGTTGATATTCCAAATAACGTGATGCTGCGTGCTGTCGCCATATACAGGACTCAATGGGATGGATGTCGTTGGTATTTGCTCTGTCCCTGGGGGGAGAACGGAAGTGGTGGTGTTAGACTAAAAGCATTTAACGAATAACAGAGGTATCAATAAAAAGAGTAGAAGTATATTATAAATGAAGACATAAGAGTAAAACTTCTCTTGATAGTCTCACCGAACATAATGAATAAAGCCGCGACGGAAAATCATCAGTCGCGGCTTTGTGATGAAAAACCCCGTCATTCCAGCAGGTATCTCACATCATAACTGTCTATGCTCTCCAGAATGTCTTCGTGGTTGTGATTTGTATCAGTTGTCACAAGTTCCATACCGTTGAAACTGTCTCCACAAAGACCTGTAAGCACCTTACGTATCTTGTTGCTTAGATTCCAGGCCGCATGCTGACCGCCTTCCAGCCAGTCAGTCACCACATGTATGCGCACCTGACCGTTACCACGCAACCATTTACCATGAAACGGCGACCAACTGATAGTACCAATCTCAACAAACACCGCAGGGCGGCTCCACACCTCCTCCTGCTCTATAAATTCTACGTTATGGTTCCACAGGTCGATGTGTACAACCTCAGGAACATCTTGCTTGAGCTTCGCCACAATGGCTGTGTATAATTCCTTTCTCATTGCTGTTTCATTTGTAAATCATTTTCCATTGTCGTTGTCAAAATCAAAGAGCAATAGCTGACGGGTATCGTCAGCTATCTTATTCTTACTTTCCGCGCTCGCGTTGAGTATATTATAAAAGGTACGTTCAGTAATGGCATACACAGGATATATGTATCGTCGCCATATCTCACGGTTGGAAATTCCGCTTCTGGCATGTTGATCGTATATCCTGTTTATCTCCTCTACACGTTTCTGATAACTTACTCCGCGTCGCTTCTGCATATACTAAATGTTCTTTGGCTTGTAAGGCCTAATGTCATATTCCGTTACTGAACTTACTGTCACCCAGCCACTGCCCTCACACTGGGGACATGGCCCTGTCAACGGCGTACCGTCATCCATAAGGTGTCGCCATACGCCGGTGCCCACGCACCTGCGGCAAAACGACACCCGCGGAGGTCGCCTCACTTCGCGCTTCATGCCGTCTCCTCCTTCTTAGGTTCAACATAGAAGGCCTCGTCCTGAACCACCTGGATGCCACACGCCGTCATCTGCTCACGAAGGGGACGATAGCCACGGTTCTCAGGGTCACCGCCGCCAAGCTGCACCTCCACCTCACGATCGGCAAGAAGCTTGTCCTTCGCAATCTCCTCCGTCTGGCGGATATAGCTGGGCAGGAAACTCTTCACAAGGTTCAGCGCACTCGCCCAAGTAAAGCCTTTCAGCGTCTTCAACTTCGGTGTCCCAGTGCGAAACCCGATCGTGCCATGAGCCATGTCAAGGCTCTTCTTTTTGGAAAACAGCTCAGCTTGGTTCTCCGTGGCAAACGACTGGAGCGTGTCAAACGCATTGTCTCTTTCAGCAGTCAGCGTAGCCAACTTGTCGGCATACTTCTCGCGGTACTTGGCGCACTGCAACTCAATATCTGCATTGATTTTCTGCAACTGTGCATCACTCTTGGCATAGGTTGCAAATGCTTCATCGGCGGCTTCTCTGCTCACGCCGGTGATGATGACTTTCTTTTTTCTTGTTGCCATTGTCTTTTTGAGTTTTTAAGGAGCCTCCCCCGACCCCTCCAAAGGAGGGGAGAGATTGGCTGGTTGTTTGAGTTTATAAGTTCTTTAGTTTACAAGTTGATGAATGATGCATTATGAATTATGAATTATGAATTATGAAATAGCTCACATCTTCACGTTCGGTCTCGAGCTCATAAGACAGATCCTCCAAAAAGTCACAGTATTCTTCATTGCTCATTTCCCTGCCGAGCTCACGGATGTGCTCCATCGCACGCTTTACAAATTGTCTTTGTGTCATACCTGTTAACTTTCTACCATGTTGTCCATCGGAAATACAACTGCCACTCCCATCCCTTTTGGGTTCTCCCCTCCTTTGGAGGGGTCGGGGGAGGCTTTCTGTTTCAAGCCGCCCTTGCGCATGATGGCGCGCAGCTTTGTCTGCAACGAGTCAAGGTCTGCCAAGCTCAGCTGCCTGAACACCTTTCCAGCTATCCGCGGGTGGCGGCAGAAATCGTTGATGCGCTGCCAGTCAGTCGTGTCAATGCCAGCCTGTTGCATGAGCTTCAAACACAGACTGCGTTTCTTCTTCAGTTGCACTCTCCAGCCGGTGTGCTCTTCCAGTGATGCACACATGGCGACATATTCTTTCGCACTCATCTCGTGCAGGCTGACCGTCCTGCCGTTCGTGAAGCTCGACACCAACGTTTCCT
This sequence comes from Prevotella sp. SGI.027, assembly GCA_050315175.1. Lineage (GTDB taxonomy): Bacteria > Bacteroidota > Bacteroidia > Bacteroidales > Bacteroidaceae > Prevotella. The sequence goes on along the minus strand of JBNPOM010000003.1, from coordinate 47,246 downwards.
TGTCTGCCCCAGGCAGCTTCTTCAGCAGACAGTAGAAACGCGCATAGTTCCTCTCCGTTCCCATAGCTTTTCCTCCTTCCAGTCTTTATAATTCTGGCGGGCTTTGGCAACACACTCTGGTAAAGTGCCGTTGATGTCGCTGACGCCGAACAGGGGTACACCGTTCACGCAGGCGTACAGCTCGCCGTTAAACTCCATTACCTGCACAGCATTGCGCGCCTCCACATCGAGCTGAGCCTGGCGCTCCGCCTCAATGCGCTCTGCACGCTTCTCGTGCCACACTTGAATACGTTTCTTCAGTTCTTCAAAAAATTTGTTCATGGTTTATGAATTTAGTTGACAAGTTGATAGTTCACAAGTTCACAAGGAGCCTCTCCCGACCCCTCCAAAGGAGGGGAGAAAATGGCTTGTTTTGTTCAAACCTCAAAGTTCAAACCTCAAAGTTCAAAGTCCTCCAGCTGTCTGTTCTCCCCTCCTTCGGAGGGGGCGGGGGAGGCTTTCCTTCCCGCTTTCCACTCAATAGTTATCATGGCATCCAGTCTGCCGCTGCCCTTACATATCGGGCATTCCTTCTTATAGCGTTCCTGCCACTCGTCCTCTTGCCAATGATATCCGTTGCCTTGACAGTAGGGACAGCTGTGACCCCGGCTCTCGATATGGTCTGTCATGCGTCCACCTGGAGCCATTCGACCTGGTTCAATTTCAATTATCCGTCTTTCCTTGCTCATATCTCTTATTGTATTTCAAGTTGTACATGAAAATAAAACTCCTTACACAGGCGTTTTATCTGTATAATCTTGAAAGGCTCTCCATCAAACGAAAAGAATATAGTCCTCTCCCGTGTCTGTACCCTCACACCTTTCTTTCTTAACCTGTACAGCAGGTTGTCTCGCTTGCTTGCCATATCACACTTTATTTGATAGTCTTATTCTTTCGGGCAGTACCACGGTAAGGTTGCAATACCGACAGCACCTACCTTCCTCTCTCACGGGATAGGGGTTGTTGCCCATACCCTCTATCTCCCTGCCGCAGATGCAGCATTTCTCTTTCTCTTCCATATTACAGATTGTTACTCGTTTTCAAAATACCTTCTTTCCACACCACGTAATGATTTCCAGCTTCACCGATTGACCTGCCCAAGCAGTAGGCCTTATAACCCATCACGCGCACTTTCATATCACAGATATACCTCAGACGTCGTGCCGGTTTTCCTGTTGGCTCACTTTTGTCTTCCTGACTGATGAAAATAAAACACTTGCGATTGAAACGGCGCATCAAGGCAACAGCAGCAGGATAATTCCATCCGAAATCGTCGTATGCCACTTGGTAAGAGTCCACGATAATGAATTTCGGAGATTTTGGCTTGGCAAGACGCTCGGCAAGTTCCTCTATCGACTCATCTGTAACGACCCGGAAGCGGCCCTGCACCTCGTTCATTCCCAAATAGCCCATGCGACGCTGGAAACTCTGGTTCACGCGCTCCTCATAACTCATGTAAAGAACAAGCCCATACTTGCACAGCTCCTTCCCCAACTGCATTACGAATGAACTCTTGCCTTGTGCGCTCGCACCGCTGATAAACCAAGAGGCATTCTCAGCAGGGAAACCAAACGGATCACTCCACTGCTCACCCCAAGGCAAAGTCACCCATTTCTTGGCTGCAATATCTTTCGGACTGTACGCGCGTTTGGCCATTGCTACTTTTTTAATACTTCTATCAATTTATCGGCCGCTACCACTGATAACCACGCTGCAGCCTCTAAAATTTCTCCCATAGTCTCGTCTCCATGAGCTTTAGCCTGACTACATGCCATAACATAATAATCCTTAGCAATCTCATACCTACGCTGCTCCCAGTCTATCTCGTTAGTCTTTGCCATTTCCTTACGGATACCGATAACGGCTTCCATTGCCTCCATTTCTATTTTGGTCATCATATTATGCTCCTTTCTTCAGTTTTTCAATTTCTGTATACACTCTTCGCAGTCCGCCTCCACTCTTGCGCACAATCTGAGCGATGTCAGTGCCTTCGGGCGCATTTACTTTGGCCACAACTCTTGCCTGTTCTTTGAGAAAGTGTTCACGTTCCTTGCCGTCATCTGGTGTAACCTTACTGTATCGGTCGCCATATCGTGAGAGCATCTCGGTATAGCCCACTTTCTTGCACTCTATCGAGCGGTTGATTTTCTCCTTCAGTCCGTCGGCGCCCATCATGTACCATGCGCAGCACCGTTCGGTGGCGTTCCACAAGGCTTTGAGTTCCAAGAAAGCCTCATATTGCAGGTCCCCAGCTTCATCCAAAATAATCAAAGGAGTGTCAATACTGCGCAGGTAGTATACAAGGTCGTCATACACGTCTGAATACCTGCCCTTGCTGTCAACACCAAACTCGGAGGCAATCTTTCTGATGAGCTTCAGCTTCGTCTTCACTTGTGAGCAGTCTATGTAAGCGGCATTCCGGTGGTGTGCCACATAGTAGCGGGCCGTAAAGGTCTTGCCAATGTTGGGCATGTCGCACATAATGCCGCTAAGGCTCGACTGCTGTGAAAACTCCAACTGAGCCGTTATATACTCAAAAGTAGCAGTCTTGGCTGGTTTCCATTCTATCTCACCCTTGAGACTCACACCAAGACGGCGTGCTATGCCTATCCAGTTGGCGTCGCTCAACGCTTTTTCTGTCTGACCGTTCTTGATGCCACTGTACACCGACGTGCTGATACCAAGACTTGCTGCGTGCTTGGCGTCGCTCGGATAGTTGGTGCGGTTCAGTTTCACCGCTACCAGTATTTTCTGTTTTTGCTCTTCTGTAATCATAGTCTGAACGCATTTATAATGTTATTCTAATAGGCTTCTAATCCCATTTTGCTATAGTCTGTATTAGGAATATAGTTTAACTCTTCTTCCTGTTCTTGCACCTGCGGCAGTTCAAGAGCCTCTTCTTCCAAAGGCTCTGCTGGTGGCGGTGCCGCCGTGGCTTTCATTACCCCGAGCCTGTCTATGGCATTGTCCGCCACCCATTTGTTGAACCCGGCTATCTTCTTCTGCTGTTCCACGAAAATGGCCTTGTCCTCCTCTGTCTGCTCGCAGTCGGCCGTGTTGAACGTGCCCACGTTCTGGAGTTCATCTATCAGCATGTCGTTCTGGTAGATATACACGTTCTTCACCACTCCCTCCTCGTCCGTAAGGTAGTAGGCATCCACCTTCCAGTTGTTCGGGGCCAACTTCTCCATCACGCTCACGTCGCTCAGCCACCAGTCCTCGTAGGCCACACGGCAGTAACTGTTCCTCCGTATGCTCGTTTCCACGTGCTCGCCGATGAAGCGGGCCAGCACGCTCTTGGCTATGGGCTGCAATGTCGGGTTCAGGTTGGCCTCAAGCACCTGCCAGCGTGTCATGTTTGGATATTTCTTCTGGTTTGGGTGAAGAGAGTTATTGAACTCCATCACGTCCCTCATGTCATCGGCTATCAGTTCGTCCCAGCTGTAATACTGCTTATCCTCGTAGGTGTCGTTCAGTTCGTCGAACACCTTCTTGGCCTCCGTCCGGTAGTGGCGGTCCTTGGCATAGAAGCGACCGATGCCCAAATGGTTCCGGTGCTCCACGCTCCGTTTCTTAGCTCCGTTCATAGGCTCTGCGTATTTTTCCTGTGAGTTCTGAGGGGCACAGAACCTGACGAATGGGAACAGTACGCCAGCTTTCAGGAACGAGTCTTTCCATTGGCTCATCAGGTGGTTCTCTACCTCCACCTGTGCCGGACAGTTCCAGCCCCTGCGCTCCAGAAGCCTGAACATGCTCCTGAAGCACTCCACCACCAAGTCCACGTTCTTATTGCGATTGTAGGCAAAGCCCACAACGCACTGGCTCATCACGTCGTAGGCGTAGTAGGCTTTCGGTCTTGCCTTCGTGTCCTTCAGCTTGCGCGGAAGGTCGCGGTCATCGAACGAGATCTTGCTCAGTGAGAACTCGGGGGCATGGCGATGCACGTGCGGCATTTGCTCGTGCATGAACGTCGTCCAGCTGCTCAAGGCATGTTCCACCAGCACGCGGTTCTTAGGCTTGTTCAGATAGTTGTTGATGGTACTCTCGCTCAGCTCCAACGGGTCGCCGGTCTTCCTGTCCACGAAGTCCTCGGGGTTCATCAGTTCGCCCGTCTTCGGATCATACACGTCCAGTTCGCCACACACGAACATGTTGTACATCTCTGCGATGTTCGTGTTGTAAGGCTTGTTGGGCAGTATCGCCAGTCCCAGGATGAGTTGCTCGGTCTTGTAATCCACCTTCCGCGCACTCTGGTTGCCGAACTTACCGCTGATAAGGCAGCCGTATCCTTTGCGTTTGTACTCATTTACCTTCTTCCTGAAACGAAGCGTGCTCGTCGGAAGTGTGTGGCCCAGCTCCTCGCGCAGGATTTCGATGGTCTTGGCCATCATGTCCCAGTTGTACTTGCCACCGAACAGGCGTTGGCTGTCCCGTGCACGCTCGTAGAGCTTGATACAGCAGTTCAGCACCGAAGCGTTGATAATGTACTCGCGTTTCTTTTTCTCGTCAAGGTCGATACCCGTCTTGCTGCGGTCATGGAAGAAGGCGATGGCTGCCTGATCCATCTCGTAATTGGAAAGCACCCATGCCTTGATGCGAACCTCATCGCCGCCGGGGTACTTTTTCTCAACAGCCTCCTTATACTTACTCGGCAAACTGTCTATGGCAATCAGAGCACAACAGCCATTCGCACCGCCACCACGACGGACAACGTCAATACGCCCACGTGCTGCCAACTGTTTATAGTTGGACACGCTGACTATGCCGCTGTCCACAAATTCGGGATAGGATATGCAAAGTTTATTACCGTAATACTCCATGCTGCTCTTTTCTTTATCGCAACTGCCGTGCAAGCGAAGTCAATGGAACTTGTTCTGATTGATGAGCGCAGCCAGTAGTCGGCGCAGACAATGTTGCTGCCCAGTCCTGAATGCCCTGAATGTCGGTCAGCATCACATTGTCATAGTGGCGTACTTTCTCGCCCTTCTTGTACACGTCGCAACAACCACCATTCTTATCAAACTCAAGCAACACATCACCAAGATAATGCCGCATATAGCCGTCAGCGTCATACAGCACCTCCCACTCTGGCGCTTCGATCATCACAATGCCGCCACGCTGCAATGCAAGCGTGCGCACCTTCTTCATCAGATCCGTTCCCTCGTTCATGTCTGTGTAATGAGTCGCATTGTATATCGTGCGCTCGGTAATGTCAAAAGCCTTCGCGATAAACTCGCGGTCTTCCTTCTTGATGTGAATGTACTTCTTCATAATCTCACTCATTTTAATTCATTTATTTTCACTAACTTTATGGCCAAATTCAAAATAGAAATAAATATGGTGCCAGCAGTATTACTTACAATCGACATTGTCCCTCTCGACCAAACAATGGACGAGAAAGTGCTTCTTGAACTAATTGCTCCCTGTCTAAATCGCCTGAAAGAGTTAAAGGGTAGCTTTGACCGCAATACTGACATACGGCCCTCTGTGCGCCAATACACACAAGAGGATGGCAGTGAGAAACTAACCGCCCGCGTGGCGCTGTTAATATCCGTCGGGATGCAACGCGCACTGCATCTTCAGCAGGTGTTTGAAGCATATCATACACTTCTGAGCTACGAATTGCCCGACTGTCTTGTAAACGCTCATTCAGAAATCTTGAAATTTCAGTAGTTGAAAGTCTTTTGTTGCTCATAATTTTTAATCCTTTAAATTCGTTAATCTCGCCCCTTTTCCGTATCTTTGAGCGCTGTTCCAAATGGAACACGTTGCAAATATAGTGACTTCTCACGAATAATACAAGTTTTATCGTGATTTTTTTCGATTAAAAATAATTTATGGCGGAAAACAAGACTATACACGAGAGGATAGAATACTTAGTCAAAACCCTTGCAGATGGTAAAAATACTGTTTTTGCAGCTAAATTAGGGGTAAGTGAGGCCAATATAAGGGGCTATATCAAGGGAGTAATTCCTAAAGCCGACGTTTTGCAGAAAATCGTGATTTCATACGATGTTAATGCAATGTGGCTTCTTACAGGAACAGGACTTGCAACATTACCTAATCAACCTGAAGACGTGCCTGCTCCTCTAACTGACCAGTCTGCTTTAACTGATGTTTTTAAGACGTATGAACCTTATATTCAACGAAAAGACGCAAAGATAATACAACAAGCAGAGGAAATAGGGCAGCTCAAGGAGCAGATCCGCCAATTAACTATTGAAAAAGAAAGACTTGCCTCCAATGCCCACTCTTCACACGCTGCGAACGTCGGATAGAACTCTTCCATGTTATTAAAGGGAAACGTTGGAAAGAAAAGAAAGAATAAGACGGTCCCCCAACTCCCCCTCAGTTTCTCCCATTACTCCCTCTTCCCCCCCTCTTTTGTGACGTAAAATTGGACAAAGTGCCTGATATTACACTATTTAATAAGGTGGAGTTTCAAAAACAGGTGGCATTTAGGGTGGGTCTATCGCAACACAAAACACGCATATCGCAAGAAACACAGTATCTTCACCCCCTTGTATCGTACCCCCTCAAAACCCACTTTTGTAACCCCACTTTCCTAAAAATGTAACCCCACTTTGTAACCCCACCTGTAACCCCAGTACCTAATACTGCCCCAAATTGCACGAAAAAAGGGTGATAAAACCACGCTGGTTTTACCACCCTTATAAACACATTTTAATATCATTCTCACACGGTTCAAATTTGGGCATATATAAAGCCCCTGTACGCCCTGTACGCCCGTGTATAAAGGGTTTCAACGCACAGCAGCAAAAAAGGCCACACGCGTAAACGTGCAGCCCCATGTATGTAAACCTTTCGCCAGCCTCATGTAAACGAAAAGCCCTTCGATGTAAACTAAAATTAAACCAATGTAAACGTTTCGTTTTGTGGAGCCTCAACCATCAAACTACGCATAACTCTTTGTAAACTAACGACTTTACCAACTTTTCGACCCTCCATCATCCTATACGCTTCGTTTTGTGCCCCATAAATCTGATTTCTAATGTAAGCATCCCTTTGCTCATGAAATCCAATAACGGCTTCCCGAGTTAGAGGTAGTCAGATGTCGTTGCCACACAAGATGTATCCATCACATTATCAGCCTTTAATACAATGTAAAGGTATAAAAACATCTGAGACGAGCAAGAAGCCTTGGGCACTCAGATTACCAGACTGTTAAATGAGCCGCATGTCCAGCTTGTCACACGCTTTGCGCATGTCTTCGGGCCAGATGCTGGCCTGAATCTCGCCGATATGGGCTTTCTGTAAAAGCACCATGCATAACCTACTTTGCCCAATGCCGCCGCCAATACTCAATGGCAACTTGTCGTTGAGCAACTGTTGGTGGAAGTAAAGTTTCTGTCGCTCTTCCTGTCCCGAAAGCCGTAGCTGCCGCAGCAGACTTTCCTTATCCACGCGAATTCCCATGGAAGAGAGTTCAATGGAACGCTCCAACACAGGATACCAGATGAGGATGTCGCCATTAAGTCCCGCCCGACCGCCATCGGTCACGGTAGACCAATCGTCGTAGTCAGGGGCGCGCCCATCGTGTTTCTCACCGTTGCTGAGCGTACTTCCGATGCCGATGATGAACACTGCGCCATACTTTTCACAGATGGCATCTTCACGCTCTTTGGGTGAAAGGTCGGGATATTGCCGCAGCAAGTCCTCACTATGGATGAAGTGAATTTGCTCGGGGAGGAAAGGTTTGAGCTGCGGGTAAGTCTCGCAAGTGAGGTATTCGGTGCGAAGCAGTGCGGCATAGATGCGCTCCACCACATTTTTAAGGAACGAGAGCGTGCGCTGTTCGGGGGTGATGACCGCCTCCCAGTCCCATTGATCGACGTACAACGAATGCAGGTTGTCCAGCTCCTCGTCGGCCCTGATGGCGTTCATGTCGGTGTAGATGCCATGGCCAGGCTGAATATTGTACTCAGCCAGCGTCAGTCTTTTCCACTTGGCCAACGAGTGTACCACCTCTGCCTCAGCGTCTCCCAGGTCTTTGATGGGAAAACTTACCGGCCGCTCCACCCCATTGAGGTCGTCGTTGATGCCCAGTCCTTTGAGGACGAACAAGGGGGCAGTAACGCGACGCAGCCGCAATTCAGTGGAAAGGTTTTGTTGAAAAAAGTCTTTTATCTGTTTGATGCCCCGCTCTGTCTGCTTCATGTCCAATAATGCATGATAGTGGGTTGGTTTAATCAATTTGCTCATCGTTGTATTTTCTAAAACTTCATGTTCGGTTTAGCACGCCACCTGGTGATTACTGACGTGTCTGCAAAGATAGACGTTATATCAATCATACACAAGTATTCAGGACAACAATAATAAAAAAAGATACTATTTACGCATTTTTAATGACTATTTGCACACACCAAGAGGATGAGGGTCACGATGGTTGCCACAAATGATTTTTCTTGACATCCAACCGCTCCATATTTCGTTTATTCTCAACCAATCAGTCCAACGGTCGCAAATTCGCCCAAAATGAGCAAACAACACATCTCACTAATAGTCAATGATTTACATATAACTTACAACACAACCTGTGTATTATTCAAGTGTTTTTTAGTCAAAAGCATTGCTTTAAGGATGAAATATGCATGCTTTTGACCGTCTAAAGCATAAAGATTGTCCACCAAGATGATGCTTTTATCATGTAAAAGTGTAGCTTTTGGGGGTAAAATTTGATTTTTTCTTGCCCTATTTTCACTTATTTGCCGCCTGCTTGCCTATTGATTTTTTCCAGATTGAACATTTACAAGTGCCGTTTTTAAGGCGATTTTTGGTAAAAAAAGTCAACGTTTCATCCTACTTCCCGTTAATTGATATCTATTTAATTCCGTTCCGCCAGCAGCTAATATTCAGGGTACAGGAGTGCCGTGCCCACACAAAAATTCTCCATGTTAACATTGAGGTGAACGTGGAGGATTTGATATGTAAAACAGTACAAGGCCAAGACAAACCAATGAGTTTGAATTGCTGTGGCGCAGTCTGCTTAATTCAAAAACCGTTTCCGTTGATGCGTGTCATCAACACCGAGGCGGCTTTATTGTAATGTAAACTTGGCTTTGAGCGGAAGATGGTCGGAAGCGTTGCCCACCAATACCTCGAAATCACCTGGCTCGGCCACCCATTTTTGTTGCTTATCATGATAGAAACTCAAGGCAGAACGGTCGATGGTGATGTCAACATCCTTGGTTTCTCCCGGAGCGAGATACACCTTCTTGAAGCCTTTGAGCTCTTTTTGAGGGCGAGGCAACGACGATTTCACGTCGCTGACATACAGCTGAACCACTTCAGCGCCTGCGCGTCGGCCCGTATTCTTAACCGTGACGGTGGCCGTGAGTTGGTCGTTTTCCGTCATCTTCTTCTGACTCAAACGCAAATTTGAAAGGTCAAAGGAGGTGTAGCTCAGTCCATGTCCGAAGGCGAAGAGTGGCTTCGTCTTGTCCTTGTCAACCCACCTGTAGCCAACGAAAATGCCTTCCTTGTAGGTTTCGTCTATCACCTTCTTGTCGGCACGCCACGTTCCGGGATACGTGTTCAGTCGGTGAGCTGGCACGTCGTTCAAGGTCTTGAACCAGGTGTATGGCAGTTTGCCTGACGGATTGGCATCACCCACGAGTACAGAAGCCAATGCCACACCGGCCTGTGAGCCGATGAACCATCCCTGTACGATGGCCGGAACCTGCTTCACCCACGGCATTTCAACGGCATTGCCGGAGATGTTGACATAGATAAAGTTTTTGTTTGCCTTGGCCAAGGCGGTAATCACGCGGTCTTGCTGGTAGGGCAAGCCGTATGATTTGCGGTCGTGTCCCTCGCAGTCTTGATAGTCGCTCTTGTTCAAGCCACCGAAGAATATCACATAGTCGGCCTCTTTAGCCTTGGAAACCGCTTCGGCAATCAGCTCGTCAGCCGACCTCTTTTCAGACAAATCCTGTCCCGTTGTTACGCCATTGTAATTGCCGGTGACATCACCCACATAGCCTCGGGCATAGTCTACGGTTACTTTTCCTGCCAATCTTGCCTTCAGTCCATCGAGCGGAGAAATCTCGCGTTGCACTTTCAAGGACGAGCTTCCGCCGCCAACGGTCATCATCTTAATGGCGTTCTCGCCCACCACAAGCACCCGTTTGGCCTGACGCAGGTCTATGGGCAGCACGTTTCCTTGGTTTTTCAACAGCACGATGCCTTCTTCTGCAATCTTCTGGGCAGCCTCATAGTGGGCATCTGAGCATAAGAAACCTTGCTTGTACGTCTGATCCATCGTTGTACGATAAAACAAACGCAGCACCCTGCGCACCTTTTCATCCAGTTCGCGGGTTGTGAACTTCCCATCTTGAATCAACTTCAAATAAGGCCTTGCCAGGTAATAGTTGTCGTAAGCATTGGTGGCTCCCATGGTGAGTCCATCGGTCCAGGTGCCAAATTCCATGTCAAGTCCGTTCTTTATGGCCTGTTCAGTATCGTGTGTGCCGCCCCAATCGCTCACCACTACACCGTCAAATCCCCAATCGCGCTTGAGGATGTCGTTGAGCAGATACTGATTATGACAGTTGTGCTGGTTCTTATACAGGTTGTATGCCCCCATGATACCCCATGCCTTACCTTCCTGCACGGCGGCTTTGAAGGCGGGAAGGTAAATCTCATGCAAGGCTCTGTCGTCTACAACTACGTTGACCTGATGCCGGTATTCCTCGTCATTGTTCAGGGCATAGTGCTTCACACAGGCTGCCACGCCAATCGATTGCAGTCCCTGAACATAAGGAACCACCATGCGGGAGGCCAGAAATGGGTCTTCCCCCATGTACTCAAAGTTGCGTCCGTTCAGCGGAGTGCGGTTAATATTCACGCCAGGACCAAGTATCATGTTCTTCCCTCTATAGCGGGCTTCCTCGCCTAAGCTCTGTCCATAGAGCATGCCCAACTGTGGATTCCAGGAGGCAGTCAGACAGGTCAGCGCCGGAAAGGCCACACACGAGTCGTTAGTCTGCCCAGCCTGTTCCCACTCATCCCACAGTACGTCAGGCCTGACACCATGAGGACCATCGTCTGTCCAAAAGTCGGGAAACCCCAAACGAGGTACGCCTGCCGACGAAAATTTGCTTTGCGCATGAATCACTCTAATCTTTTCGGCCAGCGTCATGCGTTGCAATGCATCTTCAATGCGTTCTTCCACGTTTTTGGTCGGATCAAGATACACGGGCAACGATTGTGCCTTGGCCATACAAGTCATCCCCAACAGGATGCAGGATAAAATAATTTTTCTCATTTTATTTGGGTGGTTTAGGTCATTATTCAACAAACTTCTCCCCGTCATCCGCATCTATTCACCTTATTTATAGATGCCGTAAGCCTGTATTAGACTAAGATGAAGCCTGTCTTATGCAAAGACAGTGCGAACCGAATGCAATCAAGTTGGCTTGGAATTGCTGAGGTGAAGCCTGTCTTATGCAAAGACAGCGCGAACCGAATGCAATCAAGCTCGCTTGGAATTGCTGAGGTGAAGCCTGTCTTATGCAAAGGTATTGATTTTATAATGAACTCGAAAGGCTGGAATATAAAATATGACCGAAAGATTTATCATACCACACGGTGGCTACAAAACGGAAAAAAGAAAAATAAGAAGGCATGTTTTGTCGGTATCAACTTTTTTCTTTATATTTGCACACACATTATGGCTCCGTAGTTCAGCTGAATAGAATGCAGGATTCCGGTTCCTGAGATCGCGGGTTTGAATCCCGCCGGAGTCACCCTTATTAGTGAAATCACACTTAATTCTAAAAACACATGGACATTACAGAGAGATTTATCAACTATACCAAGTTTGATACCCAGTCGTCCGAAGACTCGCAGACAGTCCCCAGTACATCAAAACAACTCGTTTTCGCCAAGTACCTCAAAGAGGAGTTGGAGCATGAAGGATTTTCGGATGTAGAGATGGATGAGAAAGGATACATCTATGCCACGCTGAAGGCAAACACTAAAAAAGACATACCCACCATCGGCTTCATCTCACATTATGACACCAGTCCCGATGCCAGCGGAGCTGACATCAAGGCGCGCATTGTGAAGAATTATGACGGCGGCGACATTATCCTGTCAGAGGGTATCGTGTCTTCTCCAGAGAAATTTCCTGAACTAAAGGCGCACATTGGCGAGGATCTTATCGTGACAGATGGGCACACGTTGCTGGGTGCTGACGACAAAGCAGGCATCGCAGAGATTGTAGATGCCATGTGCTACCTGCGCGATCACGATGAAATTCAGCATGGTGACATTCGCATGGGGTTCAATCCTGATGAGGAAATAGGACTTGGTGCACACCATTTTGACGTGGAAAAGTTCGGATGTAGCTGGGCTTACACCATGGATGGAGGTGACATTGGCGACCTGGAGTACGAGAACTTCAACGCTGCCAGCGCCAAAATCACCATCAAAGGGGTGAGCGTTCATACAGGATATGCAAAGGACAAGATGATCAATGCCAATCGGTTAGCATGCGAGTTCAACGCCATGATTCCCGACACGGACATTCCAGAGAACACCGAGGGCTATCAAGGATTCTATCATCTGCTGGGCATGGAGACCCGAACAGAAGAGGCCAAGATGAGTTATCTCATCCGGGATCATGACCGTCAGAAGTTCGAAGACCGCAAGGACTTTATGGAAGACTGCGCGCGAAAGATGAACGAAAAGTATGGTGAGGGTACGGTTGAGATTGTCATCAAAGACCAGTACTACAACATGAAGGAGAAAATTGAACCGAACATGCACGTCATTGACATCGTTTTGCAAGCCATGCAAGAAACCGGTGTGGCCCCGAAAGTGGAGCCTATCCGTGGTGGAACCGATGGCGCACAGCTCAGTTTCAAGGGCTTACCCTGCCCAAACATCTTCGCAGGCGGTGTTAACTTCCACGGTCCTTACGAGTTTGTCTCTATTCAGGTCATGAAAAAGGCGGTTGAGGTTATTGTGAAGATTTGCGAGATTACGGCCCAATACAACGACTAACGAACGTCGTTTAGGCTGCAATCCAGCTTGACATATCAAACGATTCTATTGGAAGAAAGATAAAAACAATGTGATAAAAAGCGGTCTATAGCACCCATCGTGTGCTATAGACCGCTTTTATTTTTCCATATTGTCAGCTCTGCCGTCATGTTTGAGCGTACAAAATCACATCCCTACGGCATGCTGAAAGTAAGGTTTTATACTCTTAAATCCAGCGCAAGTCCAAGATTATTTATTGATTTCTGTAAGGTATCGCTCTGCCTCAAGGGCAGCCTGACAGCCTGATCCCGCAGCTACGACAGCCTGACGATACACGGGATCAGCCACGTCACCAGCCGCATACACACCGGGAATCTTGGTCTTGGGCGTGCCGGGGATGGTCTTGATGTAGCCTGCTTGATTGGTTTCAAGGAAGTCTTTGAACACAGACGAGTTGGGAGTGTGCCCAATAGCTAAGAAGAAACCATCGATAGGCAGGTCGTAACGCTCCTCGTTGGCCTCGCCCAAATGCTTAACCAGGTGTACGCCTTCAACGCCATTCTCGCCATAGAGGCCTGTGGCGTTGTGCTTATAGAGTATCTCTATCTTCTCGTTCTCTTCCACACGTTGTTGCATCACATCAGAGGCACGCAGATAATCTTTGCGCACAATCAGGTACACCTTACTGCAAAGGCCGGCCAGATAGGTAGCTTCTTCGCAAGCAGTGTCGCCACCACCCACGACAGCCACCACCTTGCCGCGATAGAAAAATCCGTCACAAGTGGCACAGGCGCTCACGCCTTGCCCCTTATATTTCTCCTCATCGTCCAAACCAAGATACTTGGCAGATGCTCCTGTGGCGATAATCACGGTCTCAGCCTGAAGCTCATCGCCACTATCGGTGACCAGTGTGTAAGGAGCTTTAGTCAAGTCGGCCTTGACAATCTCACCGTCTCGGATGTCGGTTCCATAGCGTTCGGCCTGCTGACGCAAATCTATCATCATCTGATTGCCGTCGACACCCTCGGGATAACCGGGAAAATTCTCCACCTCAGTGGTTTGAGTGAGCTGGCCGCCTGTCTGCAATCCGCAATAAAGAACGGGATTGAGATTGGCGCGAGCCGCATAGATGGCAGCCGTATAGCCTGCCGGTCCGCTACCAACAATGAGGCAACGGGTATATTGTTTTTGCTGTTCCATCATGTAAGATATGAAATAAGCGTCGTGAACGCTGTAACGAAAATTGGGAAAGATGAAACGAAAAAGGTGAAACACACATACGGATGCATGCGGGTTTCACCTTTTTCACTTTCAATTATAACAGTTCCTCGATTTGCTGAGCGACATGCTCTAACTTCTCTGTGGGTTCGAAGCGTGCGACAACCTGTCCCTGTTTGTTGATAAGGAACTTGGTGAAATTCCATTTAATGTCGGGCTTCTGCTCGTAATCGGGATCTTCTTTTGACAGGATGTCAACGAGGATTGGAGCGATGGGGTGACTCATATCCCAGCCTGCAAAGCCTTTCTGTTCTTTGAGGAACTTGTAAAGTGGGTCGGCATCTTCACCGTTTACCTTGATTTTCTTGAAGCGTGGGAATTCGGTACCGTATGTCAGTTTGCAGAACTCGTGGATGCTCTCGTCCGTTCCCGGTGCCTGCTGTCCAAATTGGTTGCAAGGGAAATCAAGGATTTCGAAACCTTTTGGATGGTATTTCTCGTAGAGTTTCTCCAGCTCTTCATATTGAGGAGTGAAACCACATTTTGTCGCTGTGTTGACAATCAACAGCACTTCGTTGGCATACTCCTTGAGAGATACATCGTTACCTTTTCTGTCTTTTACTAAAAAATCATAAATTGTTTTCATTTTCTTCTGTTTATTATAAATAAATATGTTACAATGTCGTAGTTGTGTTGATGGTGAAGACGACTCAATCACCATTGACATCTCAACCATCTTGCTCTCGCAAAGATAGCGAATAAAATCGAAATTCCGACAGTACAGAATGCGAATAAATATTAATTTATAGCCAAGAAGAAGGAAAACATCGAATCGAAGAGGGCAAAAGGCACCTCATGAAACCATTTCGACTCACGCCTCCGCACAGTCCATGGGTCAATTTAAATTCATCAGCACCAGGCGTTCAACATACTTACAAAGGATATCAATGCCCTTGAGGTTCTCCCCTCCTTGCGGGATAATCACGTCAGCAAAACGCTTGGTGGGTTCGATGAATTGTTCGTGCATGGGCTTCAGCACATCCAAATATCGCTGAACCACCATGTTAACATCCCTCCCCCGCTCAATGGTATCGCGCTGGATGTTGCGGATGAGTCGCTCGTCGGGATCGCAATCAACGAACACCTTCAAATCCATCATCTCGCGCAGCCGCTTATTGATTAGCGTCATGATGCCCTCAATGATAATCACTGGCCGGGGCTCCACATGGATGGTTTCTGGCAGACGGTTGCACTTTAAATAAGAATAGGTGGGCTGCTCGATGGGTTCACCCTCGCGCAATTCGTTCACCTGCTTGATGAGCAGCTTCCAATCAAAGGCATCGGGATGGTCAAAGTTGATGGCGTGGCGCTCCTCCTCGGTCATTTCTGAGGTGTCGTTGTAATACGAGTCGAGCGGCACCACGGCCACATGATTAGGTGGCAGGGCCTCAACAATCTTCCTGACCACCGTGGTCTTTCCCGATCCAGTGCCGCCTGCGATACCAATGACGGTCACTTCATGATTTCGTTCTTTATCAGTCATCATATCTGTTTGTTTTACTCAGTCTTCTTAGCGGGCAATCCCAGCACGTCTTCGAACATCACCCGATAGCTTTCTGCCTTCTTCTCCAGCCTCATGGGATAGGCTCTCGAAGAGCTGGGCATGCGGTACAACCGCATCAGCCTGCCGTCGAAGCTGAACGTGACGTACTGCCCCATGGCAGGTGCAGTAACGCCATAATGGCGGGTGAAGATGGCCGTAGCCTTCTGACCGGCCGTTAGTACGGCTGTACAATGTGGCAAAGCCCGCAGCAACCTATCGAGGTCGGCTGGCTCGATGATTTCCAAATCCTTGTCAGATGCGGTGTTCTTGGTTCGGTGTACACGCAGGGCAGTATCGAAGAGAGCCACGCCTTTTTCTTCGAGAAAGGCTTTCAGCGCTTCCAAATGGAACGTTTTGTCCCGCTGATTCACGAAATGTTGTTTGTCGCCGAAAAACAAATAACCGAAAATGCGCCACATGTCGTTCTGGAAGTTGGGATAAAAGAACGGCATACTCCAACGTTTAGAAGCCGGCGGAAACGTGCCCAACATCAGCAAAGTGGCGTTCTTGGGCAAGAATGGTTCAAAGGGATGAGTTTCTATCATTGAGAGTAGTGCAGCCTATCTCCCCGGAAAGCCTCCCCCAACCCCTCCAAAGGAGGGAGAAACGAAGAGGGAGAGAGGAGTAGATGGTTGTGCATATATGAGTTGACAGGTTTACAAGTTCAAAAGTTGAAGAGTTCACAAGTTGACGAGTTCACAAGTTTATATGTTTACGAGTTTGAAATTTACATGTTTACGAGTTAATTGCTTTTATCTTCCCTCGCCAGTTCTTCATTCCCACTAAATTGCTTATGAGGGTGCTCATAAAATCAATCGCCGTTCTAAACTCATTGACTTTGGGGTGCAAACTCATTGACTTTGGGGTGCAAACTCATTGAGATTGGAGGGGAAAGTCATTGAGATTAAGGCCTCTCCCCCGACCCCTCCCCGAGGGGGAGGGGAGTAGATAGTTGTGCTGATATGAGTTGACGAGTTCACGAGTTTACAAGTTAACAAGTTGATACCTCAGCCAATCAAAAAGTTCAAAGTTCAAAGTTCAAAGTTCAAAGTACCTTCTGTTGTTGTTTCACCAAGTACACCACTACCGGCAGGTGGTCGCTGTAGCCATTGAGCCATACGCCTCCGGCCGTCGTACGCTTGGGTGCGCCCTTGTATTTGCCTGTGGTTTGGATGAGATAGTCGCGGTGTTGAATCTGGTGTTTCCAATATTTGAGCGACGAGAAGTCCTTTACACCTTTTTTATTTAGCAGGTTCGGCGACATTACAATCTGGTCGAAAAGGTTCCATGAGCCGTTGTACATCAACGTTCCCTTACCCTGCTTGGCCAGTACGTTGTACCAAGGATTGTACATATCGCCATCCCCCACGTCGTCAATCTCGGCCTTGGCGGAAAGCACCTCGGCCATGCTCTTGTTCACAGGGTCGTCGTTCATGTCGCCCATGACCATGACTTTGATGGCTGGGTCGAGGTGCAAAAGCGAGTCTTTGATGGCTTTCACCTGCGCAGCGGCCACCTCACGGTAGAACGACCCACTGTAACGACTGGGCCAGTGGCACACGATGGCTGCCACACGGTCGCCACCCATCGTACCCGTGACGGTGAGGAACCCACGGGTGAAGAAGGCACTATCTTTTTCAAGCGGTTGAACATACGGCACCAGCTTGACAGACGCAGGTTTGAAGAGCTGCGGATTGTACAACACGGCGCAATCGATGCCACGCCTATCGGGCCCCTCTACGTGGATGTAACGATAGCCGCGGGCCGCCAAGGGCTCTTGGGCAACCAGCGCATCGAGCACCCGTGCGTTCTCCACTTCGCTCAGTCCGATGAGGGCGCAGCCTACGTTTGGCAGCACGTCCGCACCCATATCAGCCAGAGCGCGCGCCATGTTGCGCAGTTTGTGCGTATACTTCAATCCATCCCATTTGTACGATCCGTTGGGCAGAAAGTCGTAATCGTTCTTTCCCTCATCATGACAAGTGTCGAAGAGGTTTTCCTGGTTGTAGAATCCTACGGCGTACACCGAATATTTGTCCTGCCCAGAAATAGCCAAGAGGCCTACCAGCAGCAGCCCCAGAAGCATGAATAGTTTTCTCATCTTAATATGCTTGTTTGTTTTATGATGCATGTTTGTTTTGCAAAGATAAGTCATTTATTTCAAATAAAATAAGGTGGAAAGAGGAAAAATACGAGATGAAAATTTCATTCATCAAAATATATTTTGTTACTTTGTAGCTGAAAATCATTCACACAGAAAATCTTCCATTATGCAGAATAAGCTAACACTTGCCGTTCTTGCCTTGTGTTTCGCATCGTTGGTTCATGCCCAAAACGACAAAACCGACCAGCAGAAGGCGCCCCTCGTGGACGAATCGGCTTTCACTTTCACGGAAGCACAATTGGGCGAGGATGACAACATGACCCAAAACGTGACCATTCTCAACTCGAACACCAATGCCTATGCTTCCGGAGTAGGCTATCTATTCTCCCCCGTTCGCTTTCGTTACCGCGGACTGAATCAGAAGTACAATGACGTGTACATCAACGGTGCACCGATGAACGACATGGAGTCGGGACAGTTCAGGTACTCCATGATTGGCGGGTTGAACCAACAAACCCGCAACGTTGACTTCGCCTTGCCGTTCGAGAGCAACAGCTTTGCGGTGAACGGCATGGCCGGCAGCAACAATTATGACTTCCGTGCGGGCAGTATGCCGGCTGGCCATCGCTTCTCTTTGGGTGCCGCCAACCGCAACTACACCGTGAGAGGCATGTACACCTACGCGTCGGGATTCGACGCCAAGGGATGGGCCGTGGCCGCCAACCTCACCTATCGATGGGCCAACAGAGGCTATGTGGAGGGCACGTTCTACAACGCACTCTCCTATTTCCTCGGCGTACAGAAGAAATGGAGCAACGGCCATTCGCTGGCATTGTCTACCTGGGGCAACCCAACCGAGCGTGCGTCGCAGGGCGCATCCACCGATGAGGCCTACTGGTTGGCCAACGACTACCTTTACAACCCCTACTGGGGATACCAGAACGGGAAGAAACGCAACTCGCGCGTGGTCAACGATTTCGCACCATCAGCCTTGATGACTTGGGACTGGGACATCAACAAGGACATGCAACTCACCACTTCTCTCTTCGGCAAATACAGCATGTACAAGAGCACCAAGCTGAACTACAGCAATGCAGAGAACCCACAACCCGACTATTGGAAGAACTTTCCAAGCAGCTATTACGACGTTTGGGGCGGAGATCCGGATGCTCGGGACAGGAGCCACGCAGCCTTTTTAGATTGGAACGAGGCCTACAATTACTGGACAGCCTCGAAGGCCAACCGGCAAATTAACTGGGATCGACTGTACTGGTCGAACCGACAGGCTGGCGAGAACGGTGCCGATGCCATGTATTACGTGCAGGCTCGACACAACGACAACTTGGTGATGAATCTGGCATCAACGTTCAATCAGAAGTTGGGAAAGGACCAAACGTGGAACCTGGGACTCGTACTGGGACGCAACCAGGGCAGACATTATCAAACCATAGAAGACCTGTTGGGTGCCAAGAGCTATCACAACATCAACACTTACGCACTGGGCAACTATCCTGCTGGCAGCGATGCGGTGCAGTATGACCTGAACACCATGGGGGCTGACCGCGCAGGACGATTGGTTGGCAAAGGTGATAAATTTGGCTACGACTACGACATCATCGTCAACAAAGCACAGGCTTGGACCAATTATTTGGCCACATTGGGACGCTGGCACTTGATGGTGGCCGGTAAAATCGGCGCAACCGACATGCAACGAGAGGGCTACATGCGCAACGGTATGTTTGCCAACAACTCGTATGGCAAGAGCGGTCGGGCCAAATTCTTGGATGGTGGCGGCAAAGCCGGCCTCACTTTAGACGCCGGCAGGAGCAACGTGCTGTCCATTGGGGCAGGATATGAATGGCGTGCACCCGTGGCACGCACCGCATTTGCTTCGCCCGAAATGAACAACGACTTTGTACAAGACTTGAAGAACGAACGCATCTTCAGCAGCGAATTGGGCTATCAGTATCAAAACGCTTGGGTGCATGCCAACGTGAACGCCTACTATAATAGGATGAATCACGTCACCGAATGGCAGAACTTCTACTTCGACGACATCAATTCCTTCTCGTACGTTTCCATGACAGGTATCGAGAAAGAGGCTTATGGCGTAGAGTTGGGAGCACGGTTCAAGTTGGCATCGTACCTTGACCTGAAGACCATCGGCACCTGGAGCGAGGCCAAGAACATCAACAATGCCAAGGTACGCTACCTCAACTCAACACGGGCAACCTACACTGATGACATCGTATTGAACAAGAACATGCGCGAAGCAGGAACACCTTTGACGGCCGCGAGCATCGGACTGAGCTATCATCAGAACGGATGGTACGTCGATTTGAATGGAAACTACTACGACCGTATCTACCTGTCCTACTCACCAAGCTCCCGATATGAGAACATACTACGCCAGAGAAAAAGCATGGACAACGAAGGTAATTACCTCGTTCCGGACCAAGTGAAAGGCAATGGTGGTTTCATGTTGGACGGCAGCATCGGCAAGAGCTTCCGCCTGAAGAAGGGACAGTTGAACTTCAACCTCATGGTGACCAACATTTTGAACAATCGACGCATTGTGACGGGCGGCTACGAGCAAAGCCGATCAAGCTACTACAAAACCGATAGAGGAGATGACGTGACAAGAACTTACAAGTTCCCACACAATCCCAAGAAATATTACGCTTACGGAACCAACGGCATGTTCCAGATTTCTTACAGATTCTAACATAACGAAAAAGACATGAAAGAGCTCAAACATATCATCATGGTGCTGGCTTGCACCCTCTTGGCTTCGTGCATGGGTGACGACTATGACGCTCCCAACCTTAATGAACCACCCTACGGAAACAAGGAACTCACTGAGTCCAACGTACTCACCATCAAACAATTGAAAGCCAAGTACAACAGCACGATTGCCTCGAACGGCATGGAAGAGATAATCGAAGACGTGCAAATCAAAGGCTGGGTGACTGGCAACGACATCGAAGGAAACCTCTACAACCAGTTCGCCTTGCAGGATGAGACGGGGGCTATCATCATTTCCGTGGCACAAGGTGCCCTGTACGGCTACTTGCCCGTGGGCCAGGAAGTACTCATCTCACTAAAGGGATTAAAGATAGGTGGCTATGGAAACCAAGGACAAATAGGCGGTGTATACACCAATAAGAAAACAGGACAACTGCAAGTAGGCCGCCTGAACCGCTTTATTTGGGAACGCCATTACAAGCTCGCGGGCCCCGTTCAACCAGGTAAGATAGAGCCTACGGTGTTCGATGTCAGCAAAATCAGCAACGGACAGTACATGGCAGACAATTGTGGAAAGCTCATGACCCTGAAAAACGTCAGACTGAAAGAGGCTGACGGTAAGGCTGTCTTCGCACCCAATGACGGCAGTGCCACCCTGATAGCCAATGCGGTGAACCGCACTCTGGCGGGCATCAGCAGTTCGAAGATGGTAATTCGCACCAGCACCTACGCCGACTTTGCCAACCAGCCCATGCCTACAGGCGCCGTGGACATCACGGGCATCTTCACCAGGTTCCGTGATACCTGGCAAATCCTGCTGCGCTCGTGCGACGACATCAAACCAGCCAAATAGGCCAACATGAAATGCACGGACGCAAGAAATAGCCCACAGACAAAATAAACTTACACCATCAATCCATTATGAACCATAATACAAAAGACATAAAGATGAAAAAGTTACTTTATTCTCTCGCTGCTATCGTTTTCACAGCATTCACATTGAGCGGCTGCGAAGACGTACCAGCACCCTACGAGCTACCAGAGGACAACAACGGAAGCAATGAAGAACCCCCTGGCGAGTACCTCCATGAGGCTTTCGCAACAAGTATGGGGAAATTTAAAGTCATCACTCAAATGGGTACGCCATGGAAAATAGACTTCAAAACTGCCAAGGCTTCGGGCTACGATAACAGTAGCAAGAAGAATACTCCCTCGGAGAGTTACCTGATTTCGCCTGAAATCAATCTATCGAAATCAAAAGGTGCCTACCTCAAGTTTGAATATATTATTCAGTATATGAGCAGAGACGGAGTCGACAAAGTACTGATAACATCTAACTACACGGGCGACCCTACAAAAACAGAGTGGGAAGATATCACTGGAAAACTGACGCAAGGGACTGATTGGACCACTTTCGCAACCTACGCAAAGAATCTTCCAGCTGCCTATATCGGAAAGGATAAGGTGCGTATTGCCTTCTATTATTCGGCAACGGACAAAGGGTCACGCACATGGGAAGTAAAGAATGTTACGGTAAAAGAAGGGGAAGTAACGGAAAATCCAGAAACGCCAGACGAGCCAAAGCCTGATGTACTGAAACCTGTGAATGGCACTTATATCAACGAGGCGTTTGCAACTTCCTTCGGAGTCTTCAATGCCATTAAAGCAAAAGGATTACCTTGGATTATTGACTTCAAAACAGCAAAGGCGACAGGCTATGACAATGGCAGTAAGAAAACAACCCCATCAGAGGCTTACATCGTATCCAAACCCATGGACATGGCTGCAAGCAAAGGTGCACATGTTTCGTTTGAATACATACTACGTTATGCTACTTTCAATGGAAAGCCTAAAGAGGGCGTAGCCAACCAAGTACTGGTGACCGATGAATACACAGGAGACCCGCTCACCACCAAATGGACAGACATCACTGGAACATTGAAGGAGGGAACAGACTGGACAACATTCTATAAGTTTTCAGCCAACTTACCGAAAGAAATGCAAGGCAAAGGAAAAGTAGTGATTGCCCTCAAATACACTTGCAACGCCAATTCTGCCACTTGGGAGGTGAAGAATCTCACGGTAAAAGAAGGAACCGTATCTGAAGGTGGTACACCTGACGAGCCCTCTGTTACACCAGACGCAGGAGAAAGCATTACTATTCAGGCAGCTAACATGAAATTTGAGGACAAGAAACCAGCAACTTCGTACACCTATACCGATGGAACCGTAATTACATTCGGTCAAGGCGAGGGCACTACCCCACCAGCCTACTATGGTCCAAAATATGCTGCTGTGCGACTGTATGCAAAGAACACCATGATTATCAAAGCCCAAAAAACAATCGTGTCGGTTAACATCAAAACGACAGACGGATTCGGTGGCAAGTTGTTCAATGGCAATGACAAAGCTTATATGCTTAATGGAACGACACAAGTGCCTATCAAGAAAGTCAGCGATACGAACGTTAAATTTGAACCATTGAGCAACTCAACAGTTACATTGGTAAATGATTTTACAGAAAACAAGGGTGGTACACAACTGCGCATCAGTGCCATCACCATTACATACGCGAAATAAAAAACTGCAAAGATAATTTGGCTGTTTGCGAAATTCTTCGTACTTTTGCAGCCCATATAGCTTAGTTAATTCAATTATATTCAATAAGAAATCAAAATGAAAAAAGGAATTCATCCAGAAAACTATCGCCCCGTCGTATTCAAGGATATGTCCAACGGCGATATGTTCCTTACAAAGTCTACATGCAAGAGTAACGAGACAGTAGAATTTGAAGGCGAAACTTACCCAATGGTAAAAGTAGAAATCTCAAGCAGTTCGCACCCATTCTATACCGGTAAGAGCAAACTTGTTGACACGGCAGGTCGCGTAGACCGCTTCATGAACCGTTACGGTAAGATTCAGAAATAAGATACAAAACTTTTTTTGACGACAAGAAAGTGCGTTCGGGCGTAGTTGCATATACGGTCGGTCGCACTTTTTTCATTCCACCACACACCGATGAACAAACTAAACCACTTTCTCTTCCCACTCTTCGCCATCCTCGCACTGACATCATGCAGTGACGACAATGGTTCAAAAGAGTCTGCTGAAGCCAACGTCAACGCCAACCAATATATCGGCATGTCCACCGTTGGCAACCCTATGATGCCTCCTGAGGTCAGCCGTTTGGAGTTTCCAAAAGTAAAAGGAGGCAGCAGCATGATCATCGTGCACAAGGCTCTACTCAACAAACGCACAGGCGAACGTGGCGTGAACTTTTGCACAGAGTGGGATACCAGCAAGAAATCACTACGCTGGAGCTGCTACCAGATGTACCGAGGCGTTAGCGAAGCCCACACCAGTCGCTATCGATCGGATACCAATCAATATCCACGCGACGAGAATATTCCCGCTGCCTACCAATTTGACAGAGATCCGTTTTGGCGTACAGGCTACGACCACGGACACATCTGCCCCTCGGCCGACCGCCTGGGATCAAGAGAAGCCAACATCCAAACCTTCTATCTCTCCAACATGATGCCACAAGTACACGCCTTCAATGATGGAGTTTGGAAGAACATGGAAGCACAAATAAGATCGTGGAACCAAGATGGTTTTCGTGACACGCTGTATGTGTGCAAAGGCGGAACCATAGACAACGGCAGCCAAATACTGACCACCCTCGGTCAAGGGCTCATCGTACCCAAATACTTCTTCATGGCCGTGCTGTGCAAGAACAAAATGAGGTACAAGGCACTCGGCTTCTGGGTGGAACACGAGGCCAACGGTGACACGTCGCTCAGCAAATACGTCGTCAACATCCACGAGCTGGAACAGAAGACCGGCATCGACTTTTTCTGCAACCTACCCGACGCTATCGAACGCCGAGTAGAAACATTACCGGTAGAGAAAGTGCAACGAGCCTGGGGGTTGCCATAATCATCAGCGATGGCAACCGGCCCTGGCTCATCTTCATCACTCCTCAAAATCCATCGTCACCTTCTTGGCATACGTATAGCGAGTGTAAGAAAACTCATCCGACTCACCAGTGCCAACCATCACACCAGAGAACGTGTGGTCATCGAGCTTCATATCGTCATAATCGATAATCATCTGGAATTTCTTCCCATTTTCACCATCATAAGTAATGATGATGTCTCCAGAGCGAGAATCGATTGCCCAAGAGAACGTTCTATCGTAAGCCACTTCTCCATTGAGATAATCCACCTGACGGCCACGGCCATTGCGCGAGTTGGAATCGTACATATCAAATTCCATGTCGGTGTCGTACACCTCTTCCCGCAACATTCCATCGGGGTCTTTGAAGCGAGCAGCCGTCTTTCCCGTCCAATGTCCACGCAGCGTCTGTGCCATCTCATAAAGCACGTCCTGCGAATTATCGTAAGGATCTTCATAATAATAATCATTGTCGTCGCTACACGAGGTAACGCTGACCGTGAAGAGTGCCATTAACACGATAGGTAATAATTTCATCATCTTTTTCATCGTCGTATATTTTTAAGTTTCATAATTTTATCTATTGCAAATGTACACAATAGATTCAGTATATCCAAAGATGTTTTCACTATTGCTGCATAGGGTTTTTCCTACCATGTTGGGGGAAATACCTGTATATTCCCCATCGCCTGCCTGTAAATCATAGCGGCAACATGTTGACAAGATGGCTCAACGCACACGGTTCTATCATGAAATACAGGTGCTTATTGTTTTTAAACAAACGAAACGTTTTTCAGTGAAAAGTCTTCTGTCGCAACGTTTTTTTAACACAAATGCTGGGCGTTTTTTCAACCAACATATTCGCGCGGTGAAAATAAGTTCATTATGAGCGTGTTTGATTATCTATTTGACTATTAGCGTTTTATATGATTTTTAAATATAAATCGAGATCAAAAAGCAACGTGTTTAGGGCAAAAACTCCGCTTTTTGGTGCAAAAAAGACCTTCAATAAGATGTGAATTGGGTAGCAAAAGCATATATATTGGACGGCAAAAGCATGTTAATTGCTGATTTATCCCATGTGAATAGTGTACAAAATGATGAGTTAAAGACTTTATACGCCTTAAAAGTCGCTCCATTTTTTCTGTTTTACAATTTTATTTTGTCAAAGAAAAGGAATTGATTTAACAAACAAAAGGTTTGTTAACAAAAGAAGGTTTTGTTGGTTGCCATTCGACAATATTATCCCATCATGTCGTAAATGGCAGTTTTATTCTTCATTCATGAAAAAGGATGTGATTGTCGGTTTACACCGGACAACCATCTTAAATGTGAGTTCCGTGGCCCAACAGACCACACTAAAGGCAAGAATATCTGCTTTTTTTATTATATTTGTAACCATAAAAAGATAAGATGAAACAAAAGATTATCCTATCCAACCATTTGCACGCTGACCTGTCCAAAGCGATTGCAGCATGCCAACCCGACCGCATGTTCGTCGTTGCGGACGACGTGACAGCCGAACATTGTTGGTCGAAGATTCGCGAGTTTGACTCGTTGAGGGGCGCACAGCTCATCACCATCCCCGCTTCTGACGTTCACAAAGACTTGCGGTCGGTGGAAAAGATATGGACGGCACTGCAAGAACATCGAGCCACCCGCCACTCGTGCGTCATCAACCTGGGGGGCGGCATGGTGACAGACCTTGGGGGATTCGCCGCCTCTACCTTCAAACGCGGCATTCGCTTCATCAACATCCCCACCACCCTGCTGGCCATGGTCGACGCCTCCGTGGGTGGAAAAACGGGCATCAACTACGGGGGACTGAAGAATGAGATAGGGGTATTCAATGACGCTTGCTTCGTCATCCTGCATGCAGCGTTCCTGCAAACGCTTGACCTGGAAAACCTGCGCAGCGGCTATGCGGAGATGTTGAAGCACGGCTTGATTAGCAACGACAAGATGATGGGCGAATTATTGACGTTCAACTTGAGTGGTGACATCGATTTCCAGCAGCTGCAAGGAATGATTGCCGCCTCGGTTGCCGTGAAAGAAGAGGTGGTGGCACGCGACCCTTTTGAGCAGAACATACGCAAGGCTTTGAACCTCGGACACACCTTCGGTCATGCGTTCGAGTCGTGGTCGCTGAAAAGAGAACCTGTCTTACATGGTTATGCGGTGGCCTATGGCCTGGTTTGCGAGTTGTACCTGAGCTGCGTCAAGTGCGGCTTCCCCACAGAAAAGATGCGACAAGTGGTCAGGTTCGTCAAAGAATGTTATGAACAATTGCCGTTTACATGCGACGACTACGACGAGCTCATCGCCTTGATGCGTCACGACAAGAAGAATCTTGGTGACGAGATAAACTTCACGTTGCTTGCCGACGTGGGCGACATCAAGCTCAACCAGACGGCGACGATGGAGGAGATTAAAAATGCCTTCGACTTTTTACGCGAAGGCGAGTAGCGCATATCAGTGGCATGACCGCCCGCACCATCCTACTTGCCGTCGGCTGTTTCTACACTCATTCGTCATCCAGCGCAAAGGTGCGGCTGCAAGGCAAGTCAAGTTTCTCGGCCATTTGCTGAGCCAAAGCCCGATTGGGTTTCCCCGTTTCGGTCATCGGGATGCGGTCAACCGACAGATACAGGCGCGGTTCCCAATAACGAGGCAAGGCCCGATGCAGCAGTTTGTGGATGGCTCGCAGGATGGGTAGCTCAGACTTTTCCTCAAAAGTAGCCCCCTCGTCATCACCCTCTTTCTCCACCATCAGCACGACTATTTCGTCAAACTTCTCACTCTTGCGCTTGGTGGCCATGTAAGGCATGGTGAGGAAAGGTCGCATCAGGCGTTCCAACTCTTCCATCTGAATCTTCACGCCGCCACTGTTGATAACGTTGTCGCGGCGGCCAATGATGCGAAAAGCAAGGGCGTTTTTTCCTTTAGAGGTGCTCGTCAATCGGATTTCGGCCATATCATTCGTCACAATAGGCGAGTCACAAAGCATTGGAGCATCAATAACCAAGCATTTATCGGCATTCGTTGTTACCTTTATTCCTTGCAGGGGTGTGTACCAACTCGAAGATTCGGGACCGTTCAGTCTGCGTAAGGCAATGTGTGAAAGGGTTTCGGTCATGCCGTATGTACTCCATACCGCATGAGGAAAGTCATTCAGTTGGGCTGCCAAGACATCGTCAATAGCCCCTCCACCAATGATAAGATGTTTGATTTGGCGTAATTTTTCCCGTTCTTCGGGTACTTGCAACGAGTTATATACTTGCAGGGGAACCATGGCGGCAAAGGTAATTGGAACATCAACCGTTGCCAACGGATGACCGGAGGGGGCTACCTGTACCAAATGAAGTTGCCTGACCAATGAGCGAACCACCATCATCTTGGCGCCAATATAATCGAGATTCATGCACAACAATGCGGTGTCACCAGGCTGTAATCCAAGGAAGTCACATGTCATCTTGGCACTTTCAATCATTCTGTCCTTCCTTACATTCATCTTCTTCGGCGCACCTGTCGACCCACTGGTTTGCACATGGATAGTCTGTGCATTATCATTCCATTCGCTGACAAATTCTTGATAAGTCATTTTTTACCTCCATTTAATGTCTTTGTCGGTATGAACCACAACTGATCTCCTCTCACTTCCAACGGCATAGGTATGTTGTCCGTAAACAGAAGTCCTGTTCCCAAGCCCTGCGGAAAGGTGACATGCGGTCCATAAACCTTTGCGGCAAGTTGTGCAATGGCATTTAATCCCACATTACTCTCCAACGCACTGGTGAGCCATGAGCCTATGTTTCGTTGCCTTGCTAATGTTATCCATTCTTCCGTTCCATACATGCCACCATGCAACGAAGGCTTCAAAATGATGTATTGTGGGCGAATGGCATTGAGCAACTCTTCTTTTTCCTGTCGCTGGTTCACACCAATGAGTTCTTCATCAAGTGCGATAGGAATGGGCGACTCACGGCACAAGAGCGCCATTTGCTGCCACTGATGCTGCTTGATGGGTTGCTCTATCGAATGAATGTCATACTTAGCCAACTGCTCCAACTTTGCAAGAGCCTCATCGGGTGCAAAGCCTCCATTGGCATCAAGGCGCAACTGGACTTGCTCTGAGGTGAAATACGAGCGGATAGAACGCACCAGTTCCAATTCTTTCTCAAAGTCGATAGCTCCTATCTTCAACTTCACACAGCGAAAACCCTGCTCCAATTTTTCCTGCATCCGATGCATCATTTCCTCAAATGTACCCATCCACACCAAGCCGTTGATGGTGATTCCCTCCTCTCCTCGTGCGAAAGGGGTGTCAAACAAGGCAGCACTTCCATTTGCCTTTATTTGTGCCAACGCTGTTTCCAACCCAAAGAGTATTGACGGATAAGGTCGCAAACGCTCGTAGTTGATACGCCCCTCGTGCGCCACCTCATTGCACGCTTCGGTTAATATTTGCTCATAATCAGGACAAACGTCACAACTTAAATCAGGCAAGGTGGCACACTCGCCCACCCCTTTGACGAAAGGACAGTCTTCACGCCATAGGGTTACATAGTAACTCGTGCGTGTTTGGTACACTCCCCGTGAGGTAGTGGCAGGATTATTGAAATGCAGTGTGCGCTTACAGACAGAATAACACAAGTTTATATTCATCTTATGAATGACTTTTTCTATAATCAATTCTTGCTTTCGACATTTGCTCTCTGATTCCTCCTTGCTTCACAAAATCATCTTTCACCCGGTTAATGTATTTTCTAAGGAATATGTCAGCTTGATGAATGAGTGTAATAGCAATGTTCGCAATGGTTTCATCACTTCTTTCCTTGATAGCGTTTCGATAATATGCCGAGTCGTTATGCCGTGCGCAAACACGTCTGGTCTGTATTGTTTTAGCATCGTTTACATCCCATATAGCAAGATCTCTCACCCGTAAATAGTCCTGATAATCTATCAACAACTCCTGCAAACTTGCCTTAGCCACATTCAAGAGCTTTATTTCTGTTTCAGAAGAAGTTGTTGAAGCCGCACACCCCTCGGCTATATTTTGTTTCCCCGAGCGAGCTGCTTGCACCATTTGGTCAACCGTTCTGTCGTTCTTTGCCAAAAAGTGGTGAGCAAAATAAAAGGTAATGTCATAGATGCACTCGGTTTTTTGATAAACAATGAGGTTTTGATAATTACCTTTTTGCGGCAAAAACTGGTTGGTTTGCATGGCTTTAATATTTTTAGTGGTTATTTTTTTATTGGGATTATCGGGCTTATTAGGCCTATTGGGCTTATTAGGCTAATAAGCCCTATTGGGCTAATTGGCCTAATTGGGCCTATTAGGCTTATTGCTCTCAAGGAAACTGCGGATACTTATCAAAGTCGGGTTTGCGTTTCTCCAAGAATGCTTTTCCACCCTCTTGCGCCTCGTCCATGGTGTAATACAGCATGGTAGCATCGCCAGCCAACTCCTGAATACCAGCTTGTCCGTCCAACTCGGCATTCAGTCCAGCCTTAATCATGCGTAACGCCAAGGGTGAACGTTGCATCATTGTCTCCGCCCATGACACGCATTCGTCTTCCAATTCATCGAATGGCACCACCTTATTCACCATACCCATACGCTCTGCCTCTTGTGCCGAGTACTGCTTGCACATGAACCAAATCTCCCTGGCGCGCTTCTGTCCCACCATTCGAGCTAAGTACGAAGCGCCAAAACCCGCATCAAAAGACCCTACCTTTGGCCCCGTTTGTCCGAAAATGGCATTCTCGCTGGCAATCGTCAGGTCACACATGACATGCAACACATGCCCTCCTCCGATGGCATAGCCATTCACCATGGCAATCACAGGTTTGGGTAAACGCCGAATTTGCATCTGCACGTCCAGCACGTTGAGGCGTGGCACGCCGTCTGTTCCTACATATCCGCCTCGTCCCTTCACGTGCATGTCGCCACCAGAGCAAAATGCTTTATCACCTGCTCCTGTGAGAATAACCACACGAATGCCCGCACACTCTCGGCAATAGGCAAAGGCTTGCGACATTTCCCATGTGGTGAGCGGCGTAAAAGCGTTACGATAACGCTCACGGTTAATCGTTATCTTCGCAATTTTGTTATACTCCTCGAAGAGGATTTCCTTAAAGTTGAAGCCGTCAATGGACTTCCATTGTCTCTTTTCCATATCAAATTAAACTTGTTTGTATTCGTTCATTGCCTGTTCATCTTGTTCTTGCGAGGTAAACACCTCAAAGACTACGGGGCGGTCAAAGTTGTCATTCACAAAGCGATTCATGTTATTTTCAAGTTCTTCCTCATCATGTGCCGAAAGGTAAGCCACGTTGTTTTGCTGGCAAATCCCCCAAGCCGATGTATGATGTTGGGCAGAAATCAATGTCTGCTGAGCCGTACTATCTTTCAAACCTGGCAAACTTTGGAAGATAAACCCACCCCCATTGTTCAGCAACAGCACTCTGAAATTGTCCCCTAAGCTATGCCACAGGGCGTTTTGGTCGTAAAAGAAGCTCAAATCACCGATGACGCAATACACGTTTTGAGTTGTCACCAGCGAGCAACCTGCCGCCGTTGACAAACTTCCGTCAATGCCGTTGACGCCCCGGTTGCAAAAAACATAATCGCTGGCAAAGTGGTTAACTAACCTAACGGACATGCTGTTGGCGGCATGGAGAATATATCTGCACTTGTTACTTGCGGTCTCAAAAAGTAATTTTACAGCCTGCAATGAAGAGTAAGGAGGATGAAAACGCTCATTCTTAGCCTGCATTTGTTGAATCAAAGTTGTCCATCTTGAACGAAAACCAGACTCAAAAGGTAGCCTTTGTTTTTCTTTTTCCCCACGAACATACCGCAAGATTACCTCCAAAACATCACGCGGCGCGCCCTCAATCACGCCCGTCAGGTTTTGAAAAGTATCATATATTGCTCCTCGCTCATTGACAATCCAAGTCTTAGCAGCTGGAGATTGGCGCAGAAAAGCTTTCAAACGCTTGCTCACCAGCGTTCCTCCAAGGTACACCACTACATCAGGTTGATATTGCTCTACCTGCTGCATGCACACCAACACCTTATCTATATGTAGGGGAAAAAGCTCTTCGGTTGGTGAATCGGGATAGCGAGGCGCATCCTCATGACAAGCCATTCCGAGACATTCGTACACAACTACCACATCCGTTGACAACTCGCATAATTGCAAAGCCATGCGCCGAGCCTCTTTGTTACTTAACTGTCCCACGACTATCATCGGGCGCTTGGCCGATTGGATATCCGCCAAAAGCGGCTGACAGTGAGCCACATCGGTTGTTGCCGCAACCTGTCGAATCACACGTTCGGTTGGCAACGCTGGTACATTGAACGTAAACAAGGGTTCTGAAATGGGCACATTCAAGTGTACCGGACTGCCGCCATGCCACTGACAACAAAGCAAGGCCTCGTTTACCAATCGATTACAGTACCACCGTTCGTCATCAGTAGAAGGCTCGGGTAACGAGACCGCCATACTGACAAAACGCTCTAAAGCATCCAACTGTGGCAGGGTTTGTCCGTCTTGCTGGTCAATCCACATCGCAGGTCTATCACCCGAAATTACCACCAAAGGCACATGTTGATAATAAGCCTCTGCCGTAGCTGGCAAAAGATTGAGCAACGCCGTACCCGAGGTGACACAAACGGCAACAGGATGCCTTAAGATTTGAGCCATACCCAAGGCATAAAATCCAGCCGATCGCTCGTCTGTCACGGGGTGGCATGTGATGTTGGGGCATTCGTTGAGATTATGTACAATGGGTGCATTGCGCGAACCGGGACACACCACAGCGTGTTTTACACCGTGTGCCACTAATAATGCGGTGAGTATATTGACGTTCTCTTTATCTGAATAGGGCATGGAAGGAGTGTTTAGTTGACGAGTTTACAAGTTGACGAGTTCACGAGTTGATTGTTTTTTAATTCTTGAGTTTGTGAGTTCTTAAGTTTTTAAGTTGACCGTTGATAGTGCACAAGTTGATAGTTCACGAGTTGACAAGTAGATAGCTTTGCTAATCATGAAGTTCAAAGCTCAATGTTCAATGTTCAAAGTTATCAGCTAATCACTCCCCTTCCCTTTGGGGAGGGGCCGGGGGAGAGGCCACTACCTTTTTCATTGTTTCCATTTTCGCCACCGTTTCTTCCCACTCCTGCTGCTCAACACTATCGGCGAGTAAGCCTCCGCCAGCATAGAAGCGGTAGCAACGGTCTGAAATTTGCATACAGCGAAGCGAAACATACAGATGTGTCTCGCCCTTGGGATTGAGCAAACCCACAAAGCCACTGTAATAACCTCGATGGATATGCTCGTTTTGAAGGATAAAACGGTGCGCTTCCTCCTTTGGCAGTCCACACACAGCAGGTGTAGGATGCAAAGCTTCGAGTAACGTTCCCAACTGATTTGGGTCACGAAGCTCAAAGGTGAAGTCAGTACGTAGATGCACCAAGTCACCCGCTTGTACGGTATAGGGGCCTCTCTCCTCGACATGGGTTGCGAAAGGAACCATACTTTGTTGTATATACGTGGCCACACACCGTTGTTCCTGCCTGTTCTTATCCGACCATATACACTCTCCTACCGACAGGTTATTGTCCGCAAGTTGACTTGACATCACAGGTTGACTTTCATCATCGTTGAGCTTCATCGTGCCGGCTAACGCCATGGTTCGCCATCGTTCACCATCACCAGACAGCAACACCTCAGGAGTAGCCATAAGCCAAGTTCCGGTCATGGGCGTGCAAACCAAAACGATGGCCTGTCGCGGATAGCATCGACAGGCTGCTAAGAACAAACTTTCGGCATTTGCGTTGTTACATCGCTCCACCTCTTCACAGCGAGCAAGCACCAGCTTGTCAAACTTTTCTGCTTTCAGTGCTTGGTGAAATTGGCGGAAATCGCGTCCATAAGCCAACCGTTCTTCCTGTCGTGCGGCATTAGCAAGCTGTCCGTCAAGCTGGCAAGAGCAAGGGTCACTCTCATTTATTTTCTCTTCTTGCACCTTATCAGGATGCATCAACACGATGGGATGGGCGGCATCAATGGTAAAGGAAGCCATGACAAACCCCTCCCGTCCATTGAGATCAGTCAGCCGAGTCAGCACCTCGGGCTCGCCCTGTGTCTGTTCCAGTCGGATGAAATGCTCGGCATTAGGAAGCCGATAGTATGCTATACTGCTCATTCTTTTGGCTTACGCATGGCAAAATTAGTCACCTGAACAGTTGAGATGAGCTTGTCATTCTGGTCTTTAATCTCGATGTGCCACTGGTGCAGTGTGTCACCCTTGTGCTGCAACCGACCGTAGGCCGTCACGGTATCGCCTTCCATCACCGGCCTGACATGGTTGCCGCTGACATTGATACCCACGCATATCTTGTCGGGACAAAGCGCCATACTCCCCACACCCGCCAAATTTTCGGCCAGCGCCAAGGTAGCACCCCCACTTAAAAAACCAAATACCTGCTTGTTGCTATCGTCCACCTTCATCCGTGCCATACAGGTATCGGGCTCGGGGGTGGAGATAAATTCCATGCCCAAGGTGTTGGACAAGCCATCCTGTCGCTTGATGATATCTTTGATACGTTCTAAATCCATTGTCTTATCTGGTTATCAACTTCAAAGATACAACAAAAGAAAGAGGTTTCAAAAAATACCCGTTGTTTTTTTAATAATGAAGTTTCAACTTCAAAATGCAACTACAATCATCATTTTATGCCTGCATCATTTGTGGGAATATCCATTTATTTGTATCTTCGCCTGGCAGTCCTATGGGTTGACTTGCAGGATAACCGGCCTACAGGATGACGTAACAGGCCTTTACTACGGTAAAAATACAGTCTAACCTTCACACCTAAAAAAGAAACTTATGTCAATCAAGAAATGGAAGACCTTAAAGTCGGATTACATCATCAAGCGCCCTTGGCTCACGGCTCGTCGAGACGAGGTGCAACTGCCCAACGGTATTATTCACGATGAATACTATGTGCTGGAATATCCCGATTGGATCAATGTGATTGCAGAAGATACAGAAGGCAACCTGATTATCGAACAGCAATGGCGGCACGCACTGGGCATCTTGTCTTCAGAAATCTGTGCCGGCGTGATAGAAAAAGATGAGAAACCCCTTGATGCCGCCCAACGAGAATTGCAAGAAGAGACTGGCTATGGTGGTG
Organism: Prevotella sp. SGI.027; assembly: GCA_050315175.1. Lineage (GTDB taxonomy): Bacteria > Bacteroidota > Bacteroidia > Bacteroidales > Bacteroidaceae > Prevotella. Next base: position 12,365 of record JBNPOM010000003.1, on the reverse strand, counting down.
GCACATGGACAAAACTCATGACCATATCTGCCAATCCCAGCACCATGACCAACCTTTGTCATTGTTATTTGGCAAAGGAAGTGAAGCCCGTGAGCGAACAACACTTGGACCGCACAGAAGATATCGAATTCAAATTGCTGCCCAAGGAAAGAGTGTTTGAGATGTTGAAAAACGGGGAATTCATGCAAGCCCTGATGATTGCGCCACTCTGGAAATATTTTTCTGAACATCTTTGACCAGGCTTCTGCTCATGCTGGATGGCGCACTGAGGTGCCAAGCACAAAAGCATTAAGCCATACCGTCGATTTCTCGAAGTATGCTCAACCCTTCATTGGCACTTTCCACCTCACTGACATGCATCATGCGCCTACCTCTTACTTCTTTCAAATCACATCGGCGAGGATGCCTGCCGATATAGTTGAGCACATTATCGAATGCCTTACTCTTATAGTAGGCACTCATGGGATTGCTCACAAACTGCATGGTCATTCTGCCTTGTTTCAGCATGAGCTTCTCACACCCTAAGCGCTTACCCACGCGTCGCAATGCAACAACATTCATGAGTTCTTCTCCTTCGTGGGGAATGGGACCGAACCGATCGATCAACCGCTGCCGATATGCAGCCAATTCGTTATCATCTTCAATATTATCCAACTCCCTATACAACAACATACGCTCGCTGCTTCCCGGCACATAGTTATCAGGGAAATACATTTCCAAATCGCTCTCCACGGCACAATCATCCACGAAATCAGCTCCCGACACCACTTCTCCACTTGCAATAGAGTCTTCGTAAAGGTCGCTGAACTCGTCGTTTCGCAGCTCGGTGACAGCCTGTGAAAGGATTTTCTGGTAGGTTTCGTACCCCAAATCTTCCATAAAACCGCTCTGTTCTGCCCCTAAAAGATTTCCTGCCCCTCGGATATCCAAATCCTGCATGGCGATGTTGAACCCACTACCTAATTCAGAGAACGTTTCAAGTGCTTCGAGACGTCGACGTGCCTCGGGTGTGAGAACCGATTTGGGAGGTGCTAACAGGTAGCAAAAGGCTTTGCGGTTGCTCCGCCCTACGCGTCCCCGCATCTGGTGAAGGTCAGACAGTCCCACCCGATGGGCATTGTTGATGATGATGGTATTGGCATTGCTGATGTCGATGCCGTTCTCGATGATAGAGGTCGAAAGCAGCACGTCATAGTCGTGATTCATAAAGCCTATGAGGATGTTCTCCAACTGTTCGGGCGGCATCTGTCCATGCCCAATCGCCACACGGCAATCGGGTACATATTTTAAAATCATCTTCTCAATCTCTGGCAGCGTGGAGATACGGTCGTTCACGAAATACACTTGCCCGTTTCTACTCATTTCAAAGTTGATGGCATCGGCAATGATTTCGTGTCCATACGTACCTATCTCCGTGTGAATGGGATAGCGATTGGGCGGCGGCGTGCGCATAACGCTCATGTCGCGGGCACCCATCAACGAGAACTGTAGGGTGCGCGGGATGGGCGTTGCCGACATGGTAAGCGTGTCTACGTTGGTCTTTAGCTTGCGAAGCTTCTCCTTTGTGGACACGCCGAACTTCTGCTCTTCATCAATGATGAGCAAACCTAAGTCGTGCCACTTCACCGACTTGCCAATCAACTTGTGCGTACCAATGAGGATGTCGATACGGCCAGCTGCCAAATCATCCAACACCTGACGGGTCTGTTTGGCCGTCCTGGCGCGCGACAAATAATCCACCCGCACCGGCATGCCACGCAACCGCTCTTGGAAAGTCTTGTAATGCTGGAACGCCAACACCGTGGTTGGCACCAACACGGCTACCTGCTTGGAGTCGCAAGCGGCCTTGAACGCGGCGCGGATGGCCACCTCGGTCTTACCAAACCCTACATCACCGCACACCAGCCGGTCCATTGGGCGCGCCTTCTCCATGTCGGCTTTCACTTCAGCCGTGGCCTTCACTTGGTCGGGGGTATCCTCATACAGGAAGCTGGCCTCCAGCTCTTGCTGCATATAGTTATCGGCACTGAAAGAATATCCCTTTTCATGCCGCCGCTTGGCATACAGCTTGATGAGATCGCGCGCAATGTCCTTGATGCGCTTCTTGGTCTTCTCCTTGAGCCGTTCCCATGCCCCCGTGCCCAATGTCGACAGTCGTGGCGGCTCGCCCGTATCGCTACGACGGTACTTGGAGATTTTATACAGCGCATGTATCGAAACATCTACAATATCTCCTCGCTGGTAGATGATGCGAATCATCTCTTGATACGTATTGCCTGTAGGAACTCTCACCAAACCTCCAAACTTACCAATACCAAAATCAACATGCACGATAAAGTCGCCTGGCTCCATTTCCTGAAGTTCTTTCAGCGTGAGTGCCATCTTGCCTGAGCGCGCCTTATCCGACTTGAGGTTGTATTTATGAAAGCGTTCAAATATCTGATGATCGGTAAAACAGCATATCCTCAGGTTGTTGTCCACGAACCCTTCATGCAGCGAAGCATCACCCGTTCCCTTCAAAGAAAGCGGCTCCTGGAGCCGGGATGACGTTCTTGGGGCGCCATTATCGTCACGCAGGGCGGCATCGGGCGTGGCTCCCAGTATCTCACGAAGACGCTCTACCTGCTTTTTACTCTCGGCAAAGATGTACAGACTGTAGCCTTGCAGCGCATAGCCTTCAAAAGTTTGGCGCAGCAGGTCGAAGTTCTTATGAAACAAAGGTTGTGGCGTGATGCTGAAGGTGATAGTGGCCTGTGGCGTGATGGATGGCTGCGACCCAAACTGGATACATTGAAAGCCAGTCACATCGTGCGCGAATTGCCGTGCTGTAATCAGTTGTTGCTCTCTTCGCAGCGTGCGAATAATCTCCTGTTGCTCTACCTCCGTGGCTCCTTCCATGCGCTCTTGAACCACCTGCAATGCAAAACCTTCATTGTATACACGGTCGATGGTGTCGTGAACGTAGGTGAAATCTTTCATCACCAACAGCGCATCGGCGGGTAAGAAGTTTAGGAACGGCACTTTATCACTGTCCGCGATGGCCAATTGGGGTACGATTTCAATAGCCGTTTGCTTGTCCTTGGACAGCTGGTCTTGCACGTCAAAGGTGCGAATAGTGTCCACCTCATCACCAAAGAAGTCGATTCGCAAAGGCCATTCGCTGCTGAACGAATAAACGTCTACAATGCTCCCGCGCACGGCAAACTGCCCAGGTTCATACACATAGTCCACCTCTTGAAACCCAAAAGCCAGCAAGTTTTTTTTCAGTTGCATGGGGTCGACCGTCTGTCCCACATTCAACTTGATGGTACCCTCGTCCAGTTTTTGCTTGGACACCACCAGTTCGCACAGCGATTCGGGCGAGGCGACGATGTAAAGAGGCTTGCCCGCCGCCAGCTTGGACAACACTTCGGTACGCAATATCTCGTTGGCGGCATCCCGTTGCCCATACTTCACGGCCCTACGGTATGACGATGGGAAATACAGCACCTGCTGATTGCCAAGTGCCTGTGTCAGGTCGTGATAGAAATAGCCCGCCTCATCGGCATCCTGAAGAATGAAAAGAATGGTTTTGGACAGCTGTCTGGCCATTCCGGCGAACAGCATAGGGGCGGCAGAAGCCATGAGTCCTTGCAGGAAAACGGTCTTCACCGACTTGTCTTCCAGTGCTTTTCGAAGCGCACCAGCCTGTGGCGACGCTCCATATAGTTGTTGAATGTCTTGTATATTCATCGCAAATGCGTTGAGCATACAAAGGTAATGAAATAAGATGGAATAATGGACAAAAGACAAGCAATATCAGTCTGTCTGTCAAACCCATTGACTTTGACCCTCAAAGTCAATGAGATTGGCAGGCAAAGTCAATGCTTTTGGCGACCAAAGTCAATGCTATTCATTGACAACCTGCATCGCATTGGAAACCAACAGGTTGCCATCGTGCGTATCAGTTCAATCCTTGGGCATGGGTGGATATCTGCGCAACCAGCCGTCTAAGCGCAAACGCATCACACCAAAAAAGGCCTCTCCAAAGATACCGCCACTCATCTTGCTGACACCCTCACGACGATTGACGAAGACAACCGGCACCTCTTTGATTTTGAACCCTATCTTATAGGCAGTGTATTTCATTTCAATCTGGAAGCCATAGCCCTTGAAACGCACCTCATCCAATGGAATTGTTTCAAGCACACGACGCTTGTAACACTTGAATCCTGCCGTGGTGTCATGCACGTTGAAGCCTGTCACGAATCGCACATACTTGGATGCGAAATAACTCATCAAAACTCTTCCGATGGGCCAGTTCACCACATTCACGCCACTGACGTAGCGGGAGCCGATAGAAAGGTCGTAGCCCTCGTCGTGACAGGCGGCATACAGGCGCGGAAGGTCGTTGGGATCGTGACTAAAGTCGGCATCCATCTCGAAGATATAGTCGTATTGATGTTGCAGCGCCCACTTGAATCCGGTGATGTAAGCCGTGCCCAACCCCAGTTTACCTGACCGCTCGATGATGAACAACCGGTCAGAGAACTCGGTTTGCATCAGCCGACGAACGATGGCTGCGGTGCCGTCCGGACTGCCGTCATCGATGACCAGGATGTGAAAACACTTATCCAATGCGAAGACGGCACGGATGATTTTCTCCATGTTCTCTTTCTCATTGTACGTCGGAATGATGACGATGCTGTCGGTTTTGTTCATAGTTTTATTATTTTATGGGTTCAAGATGTGGTGAAAAATGAGTGCGAGCCAAATGCAATCGAGATTACTTGAAATTGCTAAGGCGATGCCTACCTTATGCAAAGGTAGTGGAATTAGTGTGATATGCAAAAACATTTCACGGCATTTTTACCGTCGACAGCTGTTGGCGCACATGCCGTTCATTGGTCAGGATTCTCGACAAAACCCTGATATTCGGGAGCCAGAGCACTCATGATGGCTTGATAGCTCTCGTCAATAGTCTGACTGATGTGCTCAGCGTCACGTTCTTTTGGTACGATAGGCTCATGAATGGTCAGTCGCAAAGGGTGCCAGGAAACCCATTTCATGTCGCGCATGCGAGGCATAACATCGAAAGATCCGTTAATGGTCAATGGCACAACGGGCAATTGAAGGTCGCTGGCCAGCAGGAAAGCGCCCCGTTTGAAAGTAGACATGTGGCCCGTAAACGTGCGCGATCCCTCTGGAAAAACAACGAGCGACATGCCGTCTTGCAGCGTCTCGCGAGCCTTATCGTAGGTTTCTTTGACCTTACTGGGACTGCGTTTGTCAACAAAAATATGGTGTGCCGCCGCACAAGCGCGTCCAATAAACGGCATCTTGCGCAGTTGGTGCTTCATCATCCACTTGAAATTGCGCCCTAAGAATCCATAAATCAGGAAGATGTCGAAAGCCCCTTGATGATTGCTGACGAAGACATACGAGCGTTTCGGCTCCAGATGCTCAAGTCCTTCCACCTTCACGGGCAACAGCAGCACACGAACGACCAGTTGCCCCCACCATCTTCCGGGATAATAACCCCAGAAATGACCGTTACCAAGCGTACACCCAATGGTGACGACCAATGCCGTGAGCAGGGTGAAGACAGCGATGATGGGTGCTGCGATGAACAATTGATAGATGCGGTACAAATATTTCATACGTCCTGTTTTTTCTGATTATTTCTGCCGATGCAGGGTGATAACGACTATTTCTGCTGGCACTCCAAAGCGAAAAGGAACGAGCCCACCCAGTCCGGCTGTCACATAAAGGAAACGGTCACCCACCTGATAAAGCCCCCAGTCTTCGGGATACATTAACTTGGAGGGACGGATTCCCAACACGCTTATCTGTCCACCATGGGTGTGGCCGCTGAGCGTGAGTTGTGCTTTCGACTCTGGTAGGATGTGCCTTCGCCATGCCGAGGGATCGTGCTGGAGCATCACAACGAAAGCATCATCGCTCACACCTCGCAAGGTTTGGTGGATGTCACCACGCATCGGATGCGGTGGAAGCCCACCGTTCTCCTCACCAGCGATGACGATGGAATCGCGTCCTCTGTAGATTGAACGGTTCTCGTTCAGCAAGACTGTCCATCCACATTGTCGCTGACGCGAAATGGTTTCACGCTCATTGGCCACCTTGACGGCGGCATCGGCATGGATGTATCCGCTGTAATCATGGTTTCCCAGAACGGAATATACGCCATCTTTTGCCTTGATGGATTTAAAAAGTCCTACAAACGGATAGAGTTCGGAGGGTTGCAGGTTTTGCAAGTCGCCCGTAAAGACCACCATGTCGGCTTGCTGTGTCCGAATACTGTCCACGGCTCGTTCCAAGATGGGGCGGCGTGATTTGAGATAACTCCCCACATGCGCATCAGACCAATGCACGATGCGATAGCCATCAAACGATGCGGGTAGGTCCTTGAAGGTTACCTCTACATGTTTCACTTTCAGCTTTCTGAAGCCGAACGTAGACCCATAAACAAAAATATAGATGAGCAACAAACTCAGAACGAGTCCCACCAAGTTGCCCCAGTTGCGACGCTTTTTGCGCAATCGGCAAAAGAATAGTCCGATAACCGAACAGATGGTAAACATCGCTTTGGGCACGATGAGCAGGCAAAGCAGCAACAAATAGTTGTCAATCCAAGCCGGATTGTCGGGGATAAAGTTAGGTTCGACGGCCATCTTGATGGTATAAGCCAGCATCAAGAGAGCGGGAAGCCACCATAAAAGACGCTTCCACCAAGTGTATTTTTTCCTCTTCCGCAGGTAATGCAGGTCAATATACACATCCGGAAGGATGATGAGAAAGAGAAGAAAGATGAATATTCTTGCAATCATAGGGTCGATGTGGCAACGGATAAGCTATTGAATGAGTGGACTGCGGACGAAAGCTATCGCCGGAAACACAAGGCCTCACCCCGATAATCCTCGTCAAACACGCCGTCATCGTAGACCAGATGACCGTTGCAGAAGGTCTGCATAACCTTCCATTGATAGGTGTGTCCCGTCATTGGACTCCACTTACACTTGCTCTGAATCACGGATTCGGTCACCGTCCAAGGCGTGTTTGGCTTGACTATGGTGATGTCGGCTTTGTAATTTTCGCGCAAGAAGCCCCGCTCGTTCACGTCGAACAACAGGGCTGGATGATGGCACATCAACGTGACCAAACGCTCAATAGTGAGCACACCTGCATCTACCAACTCCAACATCGTGGGCAAAGAGAATTGTACCATGGGCATGCCAGAGGCGGCAGAGCATGCTCCACCCTGCTTATCGGGCAGCAAATGAGGTGCGTGGTCGGTCGCTACGGTATAGATTTCCCCTGTGGTAAGTGCCTTTCTGAGCGCCTCACGGTCGGCTTTTGTCTTGATGGCAGGGTTGCATTTGATTAGACTTTTCAGGGTTTTATAATCATCATCATAGAACATCAAATGCGGTATCACGGCTTCGGCGGTGATGTTGTCATCGCTACCAAAGAACGTTAGTTCCTTCGCGGTGGTGAGATGAGCTACATGCAAGCGTGTTCCATACTTCTTTGCCAATGCCACTGCCAAGGCAGTCGACTTGTAACATACTGCCTCACTGCGGATGATGGGATGTAAAGAGATGTCCACCTGCTCCCCCAACCGCTGTTTGTAAGCTTGCATGTTGGCGTTGATGAGGGTTGAATCTTCGCAATGCGCAATGATGGGGAATGGACAAGTACGGAAGATTTGCTCCAAGGTTTCCCGCCTATCTACCAACATATTGCCTGTACTGGCACCCATGAACAGCTTGATGGCCGGCACTAAATGGGGATTAAGTGTTGGAATGAGGTCGGCATTCTGATTGGTCGCACCGAAGATGAAGGTATAATTGACGTGGCTATGTCGCCTACCCAACTCGTGTTTAGCCAGCAAAGTTTCCACTGAAGTGGTTTGCGGAACCGTGTTGGGCATATCGAAAAAAGACGTAACACCACCGTAAGCCGCAGCTCGACTCTCACTCTCAATATCGGCTTTTGCCGTCAATCCCGGCTCACGAAAGTGCACATGTTCGTCGATGATGCCTGGTAAAACGAAACACCCTGTGGCATCCACGCACTTATCGTAGTGGCCACAGGGAGCTTTTTTACCTTCAATGATTGAAGTGATACGGTCATCTTGAATCAGCACAGAGCCTTCGAAAGCCCTACCTTCATTCACGATTGTTCCACCGTATATTGCTATTGTCATGGTTATGGTTTGTTTCTACTCAGTCTTTTCCGAAGGTTTTGCCAAATCAGCAGGTGATGCTGGTGGTGGAAGCTGCTGTCCGTTCGGTGCCGATTGACTGGCTGCAGCAGGCACATCCTTCAAACCATTCATGATTTGTTCGTTCTCCTGTGCCTTTTGGTAGTAATCCTTAACGTACGGATCGTTCTTGAATTGGTTGGTAGCCTTACTCATGATGTCCTCAATCCATGGCGTCAGCTCGGGATATTGATTGCCCATGGTCATCATGAAGAACACTCCTGGTCCCAACACATTGTCGAAATTATCTGTCACAAAGGTTGTAACCAGACGGTCTTCCCGCTGACTCAGACTTTCTGCCTCAGCGTTGAGCTGCGCGTTAACCACATCCATGTTGCTTCCATTCATGATGGCTTGATCGTGCCGATGCACCAGTTCGGCTTGTTGACTCTTCAACTGATTGTACTCATTGAAGAACTTAAACAGCTTGTCATTCAAGGGTGTGCCGCTCACTGTCTGCTGGGTGTTGTTGATTTTGATATTGATGTCGCCCTCTTCCAACACGAAAGTAAGCACACTCCTGTCATCCATGAAGATGTTGGCCATGCGAGCCGAATCCAATGTTCCTGCAAACTGAAACTGCCCGTGTACCACTTCACTGGAGTCGATGTTCTTGAAATCGTTATCTTGCAGCACCTTGAGGTACAACATTCTGCCATCCAAGTCGGTTACGTTGGATGACCCTTGCACATGATAGCTATTCGCACACGACGTGAACGCTACAAGAGAAATAAGCAGGTATAATATCTTATTCATATACGTATTCTTGTTCTGTTTCTTTCAAGGCACCTTGATAAACCACTCTGGAAAACCTCATACAAACATAATCCTGGCAACCCATCTTCTGCAAAGATGGTGCAAGCCGAAGGCAATCAAGCTTGTTTGAAATTGCTGAGGCGCCGCCCATCTTCTGCAAAGATAACATGTATTGTTTGTGAACAAAATTATTTAATGCTATTTAATTTGTTTATGGGTACCTTTTAGCATTTTTTTGGAATACAGAGCCTCATCTATTCCTCTTTTGACAACTCGTGCTCGATGCGGTGCATGGTGTACACTTCCAAGATAGCCGCAATGAGCAGCAGGACCACCCACTTGTTATAAATGGTGTTATAGTACGTCAGATAGTTGTCGAAGGCCGATTGCAGAAAGCGATAGACCATATCCACCATCAGGAAACCTGACAGGATGAAGAAGATGTCGGCCAAACTCATGATGCGCTTCAGCCGCTTCACGATGAAGTTATTGCCTTGGTATTCCTGCATCATCTGCATGACGCCAAACATCAAAGCGCCCGCAAGGTAAATCCAACACGCGATTTTCTGCTGCCACATCAGGACGAAGCATCCGGCACCAACCACCATCATAGCCCCGCCGGTGAGGAATATTAGGGTCTGCAGTTTATTGAGTTGCTTCATTTGTCGATTGAGGTTGTTCAGTTTTAGGGTCATCACTCAACACGAAAATGTCTTCATCATCGGCCTTCATGAAATAGTTCTCTCGGGCTATCTTCTTGATGGCACTAGGGTTACGCTTTAGTTCTCTTAGTTTCTTCGTGTTGATTTCATTCAGCGATTTGTACTTGTTGATATCTTCTTTCAAATCACTGATTTGCCATTCCAGTTGTACACGTTTCATGAAACTGTTCTCATCAAGGACTCCAACAACGAGGAATCCGCCAACAATCACGATAAGGTATTTATAGTGATTGACGAAGCTCAGTATGACATTGACACGTTTCAAGAGTGGTAGGATTTAATGATTGCAAAAATAAACATTATAATTGAAAACGAAAAATGCACCTGTCATAATTTCATCTTATTAACAAATAATCAAACAGGGCGGTCCAAGGATGTCTAATCTTTTTGCTATCTTTGCAAAACAAATTCATCCACAATGAAAGATTACATTGTTTCAGCGCGCAAATACCGACCGATGACCTTTGACGCAGTCGTTGGTCAATCCGCGCTTATCACAACCCTTAAGAACGCCGTGAAGAGCGGGAAGCTGGCTCACGCCTACCTGTTCTGCGGCCCGCGCGGTGTCGGAAAGACCACCTGCGCGCGCATCTTTGCCAAAGCCATCAACTGCCTAACCCCCACAGCAAATGGTGAAGCCTGCAACGAGTGCGAGAGCTGTCAGGCCTTCAACGAGCAAAGGTCGTACAACATCTTCGAACTTGATGCCGCCAGCAACAACTCGGTGGAAAACATTAAGTCGCTGATGGATCAGACACGCATACCGCCACAGGTAGGCAAGTATAAGGTATTCATCATCGACGAGGTGCACATGCTCTCCACATCGGCCTTCAACGCCTTTCTCAAAACGCTGGAAGAGCCGCCCGCACACGTCATTTTCATCCTGGCAACAACCGAGAAACACAAGATTCTACCCACCATCCTCTCGCGTTGCCAGATATATGATTTCGAGCGGATGGCCACTACAGACATCATCAACCACTTGAAAAACGTGGCTCAGCAGGAAGGCATCACCTACGAAGACGCCGCCCTGAACATTATCGCAGAGAAGGCTGACGGCGGCATGCGCGATGCCTTGTCGGTCTTCGATCAGGCTGCCAGCTTCTGTCAGGGCAACATCACGTACGACAAGGTGCTGGAAGACCTCAACGTGCTGGATGCAGACAATTATTTCAAGATAGTAGATTTGAGCCTCGAAAACAAGGTGAGCGACGTGATGGTGCTGCTCAACTCCATTCTTGCGAAAGGCTTCGACGGAGGACTACTCACAAACGGACTGGCCTCGCACATACGCAACGTGCTCATGGCGAAGGATGCACAGACGTTAAGTTTGCTGGAGGTGAGCGAGCAACAACGCCAGAAATACCAGCAACAGGCGCAGAAAAGCCCAACGAAATTCTTATACCAAGCGTTGAAAATACTAAACCGTTGCGACGTAAACTACCGCCAGAGCAGCAACAAACGCCTGTTGGTAGAACTTACGCTTATCGAAGTGGCGCAAGTGACACAGGCGGATGACGCTTCAGACGGTGCGGGGCGCAGCCCCAAACGCTTAAAATCCTTGTTCAAAAAGTTGGCTCCCGCGATGGGCGGCGAGACCAATCAACGTGTGGCGAGCTCAGAGACCGGCAAGGTGTCTCCAGCAAATGCCCGCCACACCCCCATCACATCAGCACAACAACCATCAACCTCAACACCGGCTGCGACAAGCAAATCAGCCGGACAAAGGCCACGGCTGACACTCTCGGACATTGGAATGACCTTCAACGACCTGCGCAACGGCGACAAGAAGCCATCCTACCGCACCGAACCCGAACAGCAAGTAACGACACAAAACACGGCCTTCAGCGAGCAAGAACTGATGATACAGTGGAAGGTGATGTGCAACCGAATGCCTCAAGAAAAGATAGGTTTGGCGCAACGCATGAAGAACTTGACGCCCCGCATCACTACCTTCCCCAACACAGAGGTGGTTATCGACAACGATATCCTGCTCAAACAGGTGCAAGAAAACAAGGAAAACATCCTGACAGAGATGCGCAAACTGCTGAAAAACGCGCAGCTCAACATCAATCTGCGCCTTGCTGAAGCCCAGGAGGTGACCAAGATTTACTCGAAACGTGAAATCTTTGAAATGCTCAAAAAGGAGAATCCACAGTTCTCCAAACTATGCCAGAGCTTAAAACTGCAGTTGGGATAAGTCTGTTTTCTTTTGATTCTTCAAAACTTTTGCGCACCCTGAAATGGGGCATTAGACGATGCTCGCCGAGTAAATTTATTTAACACGAGTTTTCTGTAAAATAGAACTTTCCAACACGGAAAATAGCCCTTTTTTGCCTCCAAAACTGCGCTTTCACACCTACTGTCATGCTTTTGCCGTGCAAAAGCATAGCTTTTACCATCCTATCTGTATGGGTTTGGACCCCAATAGATACTGTCTAATCGTCAAAAAGCGGCGTTTTTCAGTGCTTCTGAATAGGCAAAAACAAGACAAGAACTTAATTATCAACAATTTACATTTTGCGCGTATTTCAGACAGAAGATTGTTTTGTGAGAAATACGCGAGTTATGAAGGGGGTAAAACCGCAAAGTTTTCTGTTTTTAACACTTGTGCCATCCCATCG
>JBNPOM010000002.1:0-108993 GCA_050315175.1 Prevotella sp. SGI.027 | reverse complement strand
CTACATAACGTTTTGCAAACACGGTAGATGGCATTAACCTGTCTGATTCAGCCATTTGGCGGTCAAAAGCATTGACTTTAGCTGGCAAAGTGTATGCTATTGCGGTGTAAAAGCATGTGAATGACGGCACAAAGTGATGGTTCTAATGCGGAAACATCATGCTTTTTGGGAAAAAATTCGATTTTTCTCACGCTACACTCCCCTATTTGCTTCCGCTTTGCCTATCAATTTTTTCTAGATTGAAAGTTTTCAAGTGCCGTTTTAGGGGCATTATTTGGTAAAAAATATAAACACAGTTTGTTCAAAAGGGGGCATGATGAATGACAGGTCAACGGCATCTCATTGCACCTGCCCCTTTTGTCTTTCACGAAGAACAGTCAGTGAATGAATGTAAAAAAGGCTACCCTCCAGCTACTTCTTGGTTTGAAATTGATCTATTTTGTTCAGATAATAAGTCTTAAAGTCGTTCCAATGGTAATAGGGAGCGATGTCGGTTGGAAGGGGTAAAGTGGTCTCGTCTTCGTTCAGAAGCACCTTCACGAGGATGTCGTGTGGATGCGCTTGCGAGCGATAAAACACGAATTGCAGGTTGCAGGCCATGGGGAAGATGCGGTAATCCAGCCAGTTCTCATCATCCAAACGCTCCAAGTCTTCAATCTGTTTGCCGTAACCATTGATGTCTAACAGGCACACCAGGGGCATCACCATCGTGTCGTGTCCATAACGAAGCGTTGCGCCGGGGTGGGAGAGAGCCACGCAACTGTCGGCCTCGGTGATGATGCGGCGCAGCAACATGCGCTGCGAATAAGGCTGAACAGCACCGTTCAGGGGTGACGGGCCATAGTTGATGTACCACCAAGCGTTGGTTTTGAGCCAAGCATCGTACAACTCGTCGTGAGTAAAGAGGTCTAAGAGCGACAGCTGATGGCGCAGTTCGGTGCTCTGCACGTTACTGGCAAGGTTGTAAAGCTGATAATTGAAGTCGGTTGCATTCACGCTATCTCGCCAATACAACTCATCCTTGAAAATTCGGTTCATCACCCCTACATGGTTGTCATGCTGCTTGGCAAAGACGTCGTAGATATCTTTTACGTTTCCGGGCATTTTGTATTTGTGCAAAGCCGTGTCGCCATACACCAAATATGGCATGTCATACACACTGGCATCGTGCGTGATGTGCAGTTGAGGATTGAGCTTTGCCAGCTGCTGCAAGGCATTTTCCATGGACAAGATGCAGCGAATGACGGTGCTGCTCTTGGCATCTACATTTCTTTTACCACTCAACACTTCTGGAAAACGCTCGAACATGCGGCGCGCTATCTGCTGATGTTGCTCGGCTCCGCGTAAGGTTAACTCGCCCAATCTGCCTTTCGACTCGCTGCAAATCAGGGTTACTTTGCGCAACACCTCCTTGCCCAAAGGGGTAAGTTTGCCCAGGCTGTCGGCCTTTTGCAGCGTCCGAAGCGGACCGTTGTAATCGTTTGGATCGATGAGATAGCGCGAACCGTGACGTCCATAATGACTGATGTAAAACGGAACATACCCCATTGGGGCAGGCGTGAGCTGCGGTTTTAGCGGCCCAGGATAAGCGTAATAGCCGTTGGCAGCCAACAAAGGGTTGTTGCGAATCTCGGTTTTAGAAAGTTGAGCGTTGGAGGTAATCCAACAAAAGCATAAAGACAGGATGATTAAAGTTTTGTTCATCGTGGTAACTATTGATTCATGAATGATGCAAAAGTAATGCTTTTGCAAGAAAAAGCAAAGCGTTTACTTGATGCTTTGCAAAAGTTATGTTATCTTTGCCTCAAAGAGTTTTCGCAGCAACTGTGTAAAACACGCATCCTTGCAATCTGCGCATGCTCTTTTTGTCAAAACAATGAATGATCATGTCAATACCCAATGAATGGTCGGACGACTATTGGTTGCTGTTGATGCAACTGTACCTGAAGAAGCCTATTGGCGTGAAATCCTTGTATTCGCACGCCATGGTTGACCTTAGCCTGGAACTACACATACCGCCACAGACCTTATACGAGCAGATGTTTCGGCTGAGACGACTGGATACGCCACGCTTGGAAAAGCTGTGGAACGAGTATGCTGAGCACCCCAGCAAATTGGCTCGTGGGGTTAAGTTGTTGAGAAAGATGCGGGGATTTGGACAAGCTGCGTCGTTTTACGATGGGGTAGAGGTGAACGAATCTTTTGAACACGACTTCAAACCGCTTGCGGCTGACGCGGAACTCACACCGATGATGCTCATCATCATCTTGGATTTGTATTTCAGGCTCGTACCCATTACCATGGTAGCCGAAACACCCGAGATTGTCTGTCTGGCCAAATTAATGCGCCTGAAACCAGGTAAAATCGTGGAAGTGATGACGGTTTTCAAGTTCTGTGACCCATATCTAAATCGTGATGACATGATGATTCACCCGCTGCTCGTACCCTGTCAGGACATTTGGCAACGTTATGGCAATGCCAATCCGGAACACTTGGCCGCACTGGCCGCACAGCTCAAGGATTATTTTAAAGATTGATGGAAGGCGCTTTCTCTGCGTGTGCCAACCAAAAGCGAACCTGCCGGCTGGGCAATCTTGGAAAATTACCCCCAAAAGAAGCGGATTATAAGAATATCTTTTGTATTTTTGCATGTGCGTCAACAGTACATGAAGAACGCACGCGAACATCATCAAAAGGGACTGGATATACAGCAATGGCCAACAAACTCATACAAACTCAAGAACAACGACAACAGCAGGTACAGCGACTATCACAGCAACAAATGTTGCAAGTGAAGCTGCTGGAGATGCCGTTGACCGAACTGGAGGAGAGTGTCAACGCCGAATTGGATGACAATCCGGCGTTGGAAAAAGCCGAAGGGGAGGAACGCTATGAGGATGAAACGGATGGCCGGGACGAACACGAGGAAGACTTTGCCGAACGGACAGAACGCGAAGAACGCGAAGAAGCATTGGACAAAGCCCTGGAAAACATCGGCAGAGATGATGAGATGCCTGACGCTTACGGAGCCTATCATCCGCAAGACAACGCCGACTATGAGGAGATTGTCTACGGAGACACCAAATCTTTCTACGACAAACTGAAAGAGCAGATGATGATGGAGAACCTCACGGACACGCAGAAAGACGTGATGGAATATCTCATCGGTTCGCTCGACGACGACGGTTACCTGCGAAAGGATGTAGAATCGATTAGTGACGAACTGGCCATTTACCACAACATCGACGTCACGCCCACGCAAATAGAGGAGGTGTTGTATATTCTGCAAGGGTTCGACCCTGTGGGCATCGGCGCCAGGTCGCTGCAAGAATGTCTGCTGTTGCAGGTGGAAAGGCGTCCAGAGAGCAAACTTAAAGACATTTTGCAGCAAGTGGTGACCCGTCAGTTTGACGCGTTCACCAAGAAACATTGGGACAAGATACAGGCCAACCTCAAACTATCCGACTTGCAGCTGCGGGCGGTTCAAGAAGAGATACGCAAGCTCAATCCCAAACCCGGCGCATCAATGGGCGAGACTATGGGCAGGAACGTCCAGCAAATCACACCCGACTTTATCATTGACGTGGATGACAATAACAATATATCGTTCACACTGAACCAAGGAAAAATTCCACAACTGACCATCTCTCCAGCGTTTTCCGACATGGTAGACACCTACAAGAACAACAAGGAGAATATGAACAGACAGGAAAAGGAAGCGCTATTGTACGCCAAACAGAAAGTAGACAAGGCGCAAGGGTTCATCGATGCCATCAAACAACGCCGACATACGCTGTACATAACGATGAAAGCGATTATAGAATGGCAGCGTAAGTTTTTCCTCGACGGTGACGAGTCAGACCTCAAACCCATGATTCTGAAAGACATTGCCGATAAGACTGAACTGGATATCTCTACCATCTCGCGCGTGAGTAACATCAAGTATGCACAGACGAAATGGGGCACTTTCCCTCTCAGGTTCTTCTTCACCGACAGCTATACCACCGAAGATGGGGAAGAACTCTCTACCCGGAAAATCAAACTGGCACTGAAAGACGTAATCGACCACGAGGACAAACGCAAACCGTTCAGTGATGAGGCGCTGGCCAAGGAACTGAAAAAGATGGGATTCCCCGTGGCTCGACGCACCGTAGCCAAGTACAGAGAACAATTAGGACTATCGGTTGCACGGCTTAGGAAAGAATGATTAGCGCATCGTTTGTCATGAATGACGCTAAAACATGAAGAAGAAACCATCCGCAATGATAGTACCTGCGGATGACACAATATGAAAGAAAAGAACATTATTTTGGCCGCTCGGACGATAAGCATCGTCTTTACACCTTTCTATCTGCCCGTGCTTGGGTTGGTAGCACTATTCATGTTGAGTTATCTCAACAGGCTGGTTCCTTGGTATTACAAGCTGACCGTCATCATGATGGTGTATCTTTTCACCGTGTTGTTGCCAACCTTGTTGATACACCTGTATCGAAAATACCAGGGATGGACACTGCACGAGCTGGGAATGAAAGAGCGTCGAATGGTGCCTTACATCATCTCGATTGTGTGTTACTTCGCATGTTACTACATCATGAACCTGTATCACATCCCACATTTCATCAGCAGTATCCTCATCACGGCACTCGCCATCCAGATTATCTGTGCGCTCATCAACGTCTGGTGGAAGATATCTACCCACTCGGCAGCCATCGGTGGCGTGACAGGTGCATTGATGTCGTTTGCCTTGTTGTTTCACTTCAATCCTACTTGGTGGCTCTGTTTGGCCATCTTATTCGCGGGATTGGTGGGATCGAGCCGCATCATTCTCAAGCAACACACACTTTCACAGGTGAACGTTGGATTCATTGTGGGTCTGATATCTGCCTTCTATATAATCTCAATGATTTGAAATCAAACTCTTAAAACAATATGAATATGAAACCATTAGTAAGCATCATCATGGGTAGCACAAGCGATCTCCCAGTCATGGAGAAAGCATGTAAGTTTCTGAACGATCTGAAAATACCCTTTGAAGTAAACGCTTTGTCGGCTCACCGCACGCCCGCTGCCGTTGAAGAGTTTGCCAAAGAGGCCGCAAACAGAGGTATCAAAGTAATTATAGCCGCTGCCGGAATGGCTGCTGCACTACCTGGCGTGATTGCCGCCAACACCACATTGCCCGTCATCGGCGTTCCTATTAAAGGGATGTTGGATGGCTTAGACGCCATGCTCAGCATCATACAGATGCCACCGGGCATTCCTGTTGCCACGGTAGGAGTTAACGCTTCCATGAACGCTGCTATCCTTGCGGTGGAGATGTTGGCGCTGACAGACGAATCGATTGCACAAAAAATCAAAGATCATAAAGCTGGATTGGGCGCCAAAATCACGAAAGCAAATGCTGATTTGGCAGCAATAAAAGATTACGAATACAAGACTAACTAAGAGAAACGTGTACTCATGACAGATCTTTTTAATTATCAACGCCGTAAATCGAACGTAGTACATGTAGGTAATATCGATATGGGTGGCGATAATCCGGTACGCATCCAGTCGATGACCACAACCGACACGAATGACACACAGGCGTGCATTGAGCAGGCAGAACGCATCATTCAGGCTGGTGGAGAGTTGGTACGACTCACCACACAGGGTAGGAGAGAGGCTGAAAACCTGAAGAATATCCATGCCGGATTGCATGCCAAAGGATATGACACACCATTGGTAGCCGACGTACACTTTAATGCTAATGTAGCTGACGTGGCTGCACAGCATACCGAGAAGGTTCGTATTAACCCGGGAAATTATGTAGATCCCGCCAGAAAGTTCATCCAATTAGAGTACACGGACGAAGAGTATGCGCGAGAACTCAAAAAGATTGAAGACCGCTTTGTACCTTTTCTCAATATTTGTAAAGCCAACCACACCGCCATTCGCATAGGAGTTAACCACGGATCGCTATCGGATAGAATACGAAACCGATACGGTGATACGCCCGAAGGCATTGTAGAAAGCTGCATGGAGTTTCTTCGTATCTGCAAAAAACAGCAATTTGATAATGTTGTTATCTCCATCAAGGCAAGCAATACCGTAGTGATGGTGCAATCAGTGCGCTTGCTTGTCGACACAATGGACAAGGAAGACATGCACTATCCCTTACACCTTGGCGTGACAGAAGCTGGAGAAGGCGAGGACGGACGTATCAAGAGTGCGGTGGGAATCGGTGCTTTATTGGCAGATGGCATCGGAGATACAATTCGTGTATCGCTTTCCGAAGAACCCGAATGCGAGATTCCCGTAGCCAAACACTTAGCAGATTACATATCAAAGCGTGCCGGACACCTGATGATTCCAGCAGAACCCAATCCGCACTTCAACTATCTTCGCCCCGAAAGACGTAAAACACGTGCAACTGGCAACATCGGTGGAAGCAACGTACCCATTGTCATTACTTCGAATGAAGGCCGCAAGGCTGACTACATTTATGTGGGCAGCCAAGTTCCTCCCTACGCGGAAGACCGGAAATATATCGTTGATTACAGCGAATATCATGGCGAAAAACATACCTATCCCATTTTTCCAGCCATGGCTATGCCATTCATTGGCAGCATGAAGTCGGACATCAAGTTTCTGGTATTGCAGTTCGGAACGCCTACAGAGGAATATGTTGCGTGCCTAAAAGCCCATCCCGAGATTGTTGTGGTGTGCATGAGCAACCACCAAAACAGGGTAGGAGACCAGCGAGCATTAGTTCACGAGATGATGAACAACGGTGTGTACAATCCCGTAGTCTTTGCTCAAATGTACCGTCATGATGAGAAAAGCGACTTCCAACTGGACGCATCGGCCGACATGGGAGCATTGATGATCGACGGATTGACAGATGGTATCTGGCTCATGAACGACGGAAAACTGTCCGACAGCGTATTGGAAGACACGGCATTCAATATCTTACAGGCAGGAAGATTGCGCATGAGCAAAACCGAATACATCAGTTGTCCGGGCTGTGGACGCACCCTATACGACCTACAACAGACCATTGCGCGCATTAAAGACGCCACAAAAGAGATGAAAGGCCTCAAGATTGGCATCATGGGGTGCATTGTCAACGGTCCTGGAGAGATGGCTGATGCCGATTATGGTTATGTCGGTGCCGGCCCAGGAAAGGTTTCTTTGTACAGAAAACAAACCTGTGTGGAGAAAAATATCCCTACGGAAGAGGCGGTAGAACACTTGCTCAAACTCATCCATGAGGACCAGAAAGCGGCCAATTCACAAACTTAAACCAATCTCATCACTACAGACTTAAACACCTATAGACATGAATTTAAAAGGACGATACATGGCTGCTGCCGACAGATATGCCGACAGTGAGCAGCTGTATGCACGTTGCGGACGTAGCGGAGTGCTGCTTCCAAAAATCTCATTAGGCTTCTGGCACAACTTCGGAGGCGTGGATCCATACGAACGAAGCCGTGCCATTACTCACTATGCCTTTGACCATGGCATCACCCATTTCGACTTAGCCAACAACTATGGACCACCCTACGGATCGGCAGAAGAAACATTTGGTCGCCTCATGGATGATGATTTCAGGCCTTATCGCGACCAACTCTTCATTTCATCCAAAGCGGGATTCGATATGTGGGAAGGCCCTTACGGCGAATGGGGATCACGCAAATATCTCATGGCCAGCATCGATCAAAGTCTCAAGCGCATGCATTTAGAGTACGTCGACTTGTTCTACAGCCACCGTTACGACCCAAAAACACCCTTGGAGGAAACCCTTCAAGCCCTTGTTGACATTGTCAAAGCGGGTAAAGCCCTGTACGTTGGCATCTCACGGTGGCCACTTGAAGCACTAAAAGTAGCGGATAAATACTTGCGTGAACGCGATGTACCCTTGCTTATTTACCAAGGAAGACTGCATTTATTAGACCGTTCACCCCAAGAAGAAGGCATCATAGACTATTGTGAAGCACATGGTATCGGTTTCATCTCATTCTCCCCGCTGGCACAAGGACTGCTGACCAACCGCTATCTCCATGGTATTCCCGCCGATCCGCGCATGACCAAGGATTTTAGTCTGAAGAAAGAAACACTGACTCACGAACTACTTGACTATCTACAACGGCTCAATCGATATGCTGAAGATAGGGGAGAAACACTGGCAGAAATGGCACTTGCCTGGGTATTACAACAAAAAGGCATCACATCCGTACTCGTCGGTGCCAGCAGTGTGGCTCAATTGGAGCAGAACATGAAATGTATTCATGCCGATGCGTTTGACAATGAGAGCATGCTCCAATACCCTTGACGTAACAAAAACACGCAGTTACAATTGGAACCTCAACAAGGTGTTTCCCCGTATGATGCGGGGAAACCCTGTTTATTCATGCGAGAAGGCTTCTTCTTCAGCCTTAGCGATAATTTCCTCATCGCCCATTCTTTGAGCGCTGATATCGTCTAAATGCAGCTCATCAATCTCATCAACCAAGTTGGAGATGACGGGTGACTCTTCACGAACCTCGTCTTGAGACTCGGTAAAGACCTCTTCCTGGAAGGGTGATTCGTGCTTTTGTACCGGTAGGTCATCGCTCTTCACCACGATGAAATCATCCTTTGGATGCGTATCCGGCACAATTACAACCGGCTCTTCTTCCATCTTGGTGCGGTTGGTCTTGGCGGCAAACACCTCATCGATGAACTGCGGCTTTCGTTTCAGCATTTCCAACGTAAGCTTACTGGCCAGCTGTTGACTCTCTTTTTTGCTGAATCCCTCACCAGAACACCCCTCAATTCCTTCCAATTCGGCTGCATACTTGAAGACCGGATTGCCATTTTTATCCTGACCTTGATTCAACAGCTTGAAGTTAATCTTCACTCTGTTCTTCTGGCTCCACTCAATCAGCTTACTCTTAAAATTCACTTCCTTGTAAGCAACCTTATCGATGTTGAGCATTTCCTTCAAGATTCGGTCTTTCATAAATCGCATGCAAGCATCGTAACCACGATCCAGATAGATGGCACCCACAAGCGCTTCGAACGCATTTCCGCCCATATAACTGTTATGAGAGGCGCTACGTCCGCTGCTAAGGATGAGATTGCAAATACCCATCTCATTGGCCAACTTGTTTAAAGTGCTGCGTTGAACCAGCTTACTGCGTGTGTTGGTGAGAAATCCCTCACGCTTACCAGGAAAATGTTCGTACACGATATGCCCTACGGTAGCATCGAGAATGGCATCGCCGAGAAACTCCAAACGCTCGTTATTCACGGGTTTGCCCTTGGCATTGCGGCGCATGACGCTCTTGTGCATCAAGGCCAATTTGTAATAACTGATATCATGTGGATAAAAACCGATGATACGGTATAAAGACGAGTAAAGCTCCCTTTCGCGACGGAAGGGGAGCTTTATCCTATCGAGAATATTACTCAGCATATTTCTTGAATACTACACAAGCGTTATGTCCACCAAACCCGAACGTATTACTCAATGCTATACGCACCTCACGCTTTTGAGCTTTGTTGAACGTAAAGTTCAGTTTGTAATCAATTTCAGGATCCTTGTCATCCTCCTCATGATTGATGGTAGGCGGAATCACATCGTTTTGAACAGCCAACACACATGCCATGGCCTCTACAGTACCTGCTGCACCCAGCAAGTGGCCAGTCATACTCTTGGTAGAACTTATGTTCAATTTGTACGCATGGTCACCAAAAACATCCTTGATGGCTTTGACCTCAGAGATGTCACCAACAGGTGTAGAAGTACCATGCACATTGATATAGTCAACATCTTCTGGCTTCAGACCGGCATCTTCTAAGGCTGCGGTCATCACCAGCTTAGCACCAAGACCTTCCGGATGGCTGGCCGTGATGTGATAAGCGTCGGCACTGGCACCTTCGCCAATCATTTCGGCATAGATTTTGGCACCGCGCGCCTTGGCATGTTCCAACTCTTCAAGAATCAAACAACCTGCTCCCTCGCCCATGACGAAACCGTCACGACTAGCACTGAACGGCCTTGAAGCATGCTCAGGGTCGTCATTACGCGTTGACAACGCATGCATGGCGTTGAAACCACCCACACCACTGGCCGTAATGGCCGACTCAGCACCACCGGAAACGATGATGTTCGCCTTTCCCAGACGAATGAGATTGAACGCGTCTGACAAGGCTGTGCTCGAAGAAGCACATGCACTGGTTGTGGTATAGTTGGGACCATGAAATCCAAAATGAATGGAAATCTGTCCGGAAGCGATATCGGCAATCATCTTAGGAATGAAGAATGGGCTGAATTTAGGTCCGTTTTCCTTATTCAAGGCATAATACGAAACCTCTTCTTCGAAGGTTTTAATACCTCCGATACCCACACCATAGATAACACCGATACGGTTTTTGTCTTCTTTTTCCAAGTCAAGTCCAGCATCTTTTACACCCTGCATGGCCGAAATCATGGCCAACTGCGTGTAGCGATCCAGCTTGCGTACGGCCTTTCTATCAATATAGTCGTTGATATTCAGGTCTTTTACCTCACAAGCAAACTGTGTCTTGAAGTTGGAAGTATCAAATAATGTAATAGGAGCAGCACCACTCTTACCTGCCAACATGCTTTTCCATGTTTCTTCAGGCGTATTGCCAATAGGTGTCACGGCACCAAGTCCTGTTACTACTACTCTTTTTAATTCCATTGATTGAATAAAAAAATTGATTAAAAGCAAATTGAAATTGAGCTGAAAGAAATCTCCCAGCTCAACTCAATTCGTTTGCTTTTAATTATTTTGCATTTTCTTCTATATAAGAAATGGCATCACCTACCGTTGCAATCTTCTCAGCTTTATCGTCTGGAATAGAGATACCGAATTCTTTCTCGAATTCCATAATCAGCTCTACAGTGTCCAACGAATCGGCACCGAGATCATTGGTGAAACTTGCTTCTGGCTTTACTTCAGCCTCATCAACACCTAACTTATCTACGATAATAGCCTTTACTTTGCTTTCAATTTCTGACATAATTGTAACTTTTTTAAAATGTTTATAAGTGATTCTCAATCAAAAATACGGTTGCAAAGGAACAAATTTTTATTCACATCTACAAATTTTTTATCGAAAAAAGTACCTCATATTGCACATTACACCCTATATTGTGCAATTTAATGGCTTATTTTGTTGAAAATTGCTGTAATTTATAGAGTTATATAATAGGTGACACCAACAAAATAGAAAAAAGACATTAATAGATAGGTAGATGCGTGATGATTTGCACCTCTACAACATGACGAAACGTGATGAATGACATTTCTACCTGAAAAAATGTAGAATTTTTTAACCAAATAATGCCCCTAAAACAGCACTTCAAAACTTTCAATCTGGAAAAAATCAATAGGCAAGGAGGATGCAAAATAACTATCATGAAGCAAGAAAAATTAAATTTTAAGGCAATAACAAGGCGTTTAAGGTGCAATATATACGACTTTGCCGGTCAATTTGCATGATATATCGCAACAAAAGCATACATATTGCAGGGTAAAAGCAATGCTTTTAATTTGGAAAAGGTAAAAATGAAGTTGCAAAACCGCGACTGAAAACTATAGTTTATTATGTATCAATGATATACAAAAATCACGCATATTTGGCGTATTTGCCATCGAATGAAGAGTTGTTTGCAAATACGCCCAAAATAAAAGGGTTGTCTGTCAAGAAAATTCGCACAGCTTTCAGTATTTTTTATCTTCCATCAAAACGTCAGAGTGAAAAGAATGTCCAAAATGACAAGAATGAAATCAAAAGAACAGTCACTTTGTTACATTGTACTAAAAAACCTTGATTTTGTTTTGACCATTACCTTTTATTATTTATATTTGCATAAGTAACCAAAAGAAAAGCAACATGTCATTTAGTGAACAATGTAATAAAATCTTTCAACAAGCTATTGATGATTATCACGTCCATGATGATATTGACACACCAATCAATAATCCCTACGACGATGGAACCATCGAAAACCGGTTGTATTTGAAGTGCTGGACTGATACTGTTCAATGGCATTTCGAAGATATCATCAGAGACCCGCACATTGATCCCATAGAAGCGTTGGCCTTGAAGCGACGCATTGACCGTTCAAATCAAGACCGTACCGATCTTGTGGAACAGATAGACAGCTATTTCAGACAGAAATACAGTGAGGTGAAAGTGCTACCCGACGCACGCATCAACACCGAAAGTCCGGCATGGGCCATTGACAGATTGTCTATACTGGCACTGAAAATCTATCACATGCGCGAGCAAGCTGAACGTCAAGACGCCTCAAAAGAGCATAAAGAAACATGCATGGCCAAGCTGAACGTGCTGCTGGAACAACAAAAAGACTTGGGAACAGCCATTGATCAGCTGCTGGATGACATCCAAGAGGGACGAAAATACATGAAGGTATACCGACAGATGAAGATGTATAACGACCCTTCCACCAATCCGGTTCTCTACAAAAAATAAATGAAGACCGAACATCTGCTCATCATACGGTTTTCGGCTATGGGTGACGTAGCCATGACGGTTCCGGTAGTGTACTCGTTGGCAAAACAATATCCCAACATTCGTATCAGCGTATTGAGCCGACCTTTCGCAGCGAATTTCTTTAATAATTTGGCACCCAACGTGGATTTTATGTCCGCCGACCTGAACAATGAATATAAGAATCTGCGCGGACTGAATAAACTTTACCGCAGACTGACGGCCAAAAGATTCACCGCCATAGCCGATTTTCACGATACGCTGCGCTCGAAATATCTACGCACCAGATTTTCGTTAGACAGGTTCAAAGTTGCTCATATCAATAAACACCGGGCCGAAAGACGAAAGCTGACCGCAAAAGAGAATAAGTTATTGTCGCCTCTACAAACGTCTTTCCAAAACTATGCGGACGTTTTGGCAAAATTAGGTTACCCTATTGAGATAGATTTCACATCCATCTTTCCACAACAAGACGGCAGCATGCCTGACTTACCAGATGGTATCGAAGCGAAAAACAAAGAAGAACGGTGGATTGGAATAGCACCATTCGCAGCACACAAGGGTAAAGTTTATCCATTGGAAAAAATGGAAAAAACAATTGAAATAATACAAACCAAGCATGAAAATACACGTATTTTCCTATTTGGGGGCAGAAAGGAAGAAAAGGAGCAGCTGTCTGTGTGGGCAGAAAAGTTTGACAGATGTATGAGCGTACCAACGCTATTAAACACTTTGCAGGAAGAACTGCTTTTGATGTATCACTTGGATGTGATGATTAGTATGGACAGTGCCAACATGCATCTGGCATCATTGGTTAACACACCCGTCATCAGCATTTGGGGTGCCACACATCCCTTTGCGGGATTTATGGGGTGGAATCAAAGCGCAGACCTTGCAGTTCAGACCGACTTAACGTGTCGCCCGTGTTCCATTTATGGCAACAAACCATGCTGGAGGAATGACTATGCTTGCCTAAACGAAATAAAATCAGAACAAATCATCAATAAACTTGATGAAGTTATACATAAAAACAGAAAATAAAATTAATTCATTTACTTATTAAAAAACAAGATTATGAAAAAGTATGTATGTGAAACTTGCGGTTATGTTTATGACCCCGCAGAAGGCGATCCTGATGGAGGCATCGCTCCCGGAACAGCATTTGAAGATCTCCCAGATGATTGGGTATGTCCATTATGCGGTGTAGGAAAAGAAGATTTCACTCCTCAAGCTGAATAAAACAACATTCGATGAACTTAAATAAGGCAACGATCTGGGTCGTTGCCTTATTTATTTGCTTCAAACGAAACATACAAACACTTATACACAATCATTGTGCATAACTCTGTTTATAAACGTTGAATAACTGCCTGTTTATCCACTTAGTAAGTAAAGAACATAAAAGTTAGTGCATATCCACACACTTATGACGAAGTTATACATCAATTTCCACAATTATTCGGTCAAGAAATTTATCAACTTATTCACATCATTCGATATTACACATTATTGTGGAAAAGATAGCTAACAAATTGATTAACAATAGAAAGATATGCCGTTGAAGTGTGTAAAAAGCAACGTAAGAGTGGAATAACGTAAAAAGCAAATAAATCAATGGATAGTTATCAACATATCAACCGCACATCATCTCTCTTCATTTTTCTTTCTTTTAAAAAATAAATAAAAAGAATATATAAATAGGATGTGGACAACTAAGCCGTAAAAGAAAAACGGTATGTATTAGAAAGCTCGTCGCTTGTGAATGAATTCATAGATGCTAACCGCCGCACCCATGAAGATAAAAGGCATGAAAGGAGCCTTGAATCGGGTTTCTCCGTGTACTGCCAATACCAAAGCTAATGAACCTCCAATGACGATACAACATAAAAGAAACAAGGTGTCGTACCTTTTTTCTGAACATAAAACGTGGAGGGAAAAGGCAAAGGTCAGCAGCAGGAATGCGTAATAAATCATGTTGAGCAGTCCAAGCCACTGTATGTAGGATAGATTTTGAAGGTTGTACAGTAGCGTTCGATAGGGAAGTGTGACGTAATTGTTTTGCGCTTTCGATTTATCATGCAAAAAGGCAGGTATGTTATCCATGTCGTTCATGTACATGTAGACCAATCTGCCGGGTATTTTACTCAAATAGTTTGCTTTGTTATCCTTGAGCCATTCCAAACATCTCTGTTTCCATATTTGGTTGCATTCTATGGCCGTTTTATCCTTCATGTGGTCAATATACCTGATGGTTCCTTTGGGATAAGCCTCGGCATTGTAATGAGGTTCTACGCTTGTTTCGTATGTTGCTGCCGCCATGTTGAACCACAAGGTTTTACTTTGGTACAAAAAATAGCCCGTACGCAGCCAGCAACTGGTGCCAACTACGAGGATGAACAAGGCATATCCAGCCAGGAGGGAGCTGAAAGAATGTAACCATTGTTTGTTTTTAAAGAATAGAAAATAGAGAAAAAACGTACCTATGAATATCAAACTGATGGGACGAAACCAGTTGGCCACAGCCATTAACATGCCTGATATGAAGAGATGTCGCACACGGGAGGTGTGTAGAATGATGAAAATAGCTCCTAACAAGAGCGTGATGGATGGTATTTCGGAGAGTAAGGTTGTGCTTTGTCCCCAATTATTGGGATAGCATACATATAATAATAGGGCAATGAGTCCTATCTGTTCGTTGCATGTTTTTTGTGCTATGCGCGCAAGTAAGTAGGCTGATGCGGCTTTGAAGAAGCACATCAACACCAAGATGGGATAAACAGAATGGAATAGATACAATGAGAGAGCCACCAAATTAATCTGTCCAATGTTCCAAATAAAGGGTTGACCATTGATGGTAGGCGCACAAGGATAGGGTTCTCCGTAGTCGATGCACATCCTGGCGTATTCAATATATCCATCTCCATCGTTTGTAGGTGTATAGTCAAATAGGAAGAGCACCAACAATAGGAAAGCCAGAAAGAGCAGACTTATCTGACGATAGCGATTTTGCATACAGTTCCTTTGTTGCCAGTTTGGTCGGCAGTTTGTATCATATAGATGCCCGATGCGACCGGGTTTCCGTTCATATCATTGCCATCCCACACGAAAGTTCCGCCATTACTTTTACCTTTAGTCACTAAGGTGCCATTGACAGTTACTATTTTAATGTCGGCTTGATAACTGAGTCCAACAACCGTTATGGGACCATTGTAAGAGGGTTCTACCGGATTTGGGTATGCGTAGGTAACGTCTTTGTTCATCGATTCCACCGTCTCGGTGGCATCACTTTGGAAAGAACAAAGTCCTTTGTCTGTCCCAAAAAACACTTCTCCTGTTTGGTTATTGATGGCTATGCTTTCTACATTATCAGAAGGCAAAACGCTATTTGCCATGGTAAAATGATGAATTTGCTGGTTGCCATCTGCACTGATGAGATACACTCCATTCCTTCCTGTGCCAAACCATTTGCGATTGCTCTTGTCAACTGCAATGCAGGTGATGTCAACTCCTGCCAATAAATAGTCGGCTAAGTTAGTTTCGTCGTTGCGAGGAATCTTTATTTGCGTGAAAGTTACATCGGGAAGTTGATTGATTTTTGAGGCTTCAAGCAGCAGTACTCCTGTATTTGTACCAATCCAAAGATTGTTCTCCATATCTTCAGCGATATACTTTACAGCTGTTGTTTTTAGGTTATTTCCATCTTGGTTGGTGAAATTGGTTATCGTGTGCAGCGTTTCAGTCTTCTTATCATAACAAAACAGTGCCGGAAACTTGTAGTTACCGTTGCCGAACCACAATAAGCCTCGACTATCAAACATGGGATGATAGAGTAAACTGGGACTCACTCCATTTCTCATCAGCGATGGTTGATGGTGTGATTTCATGGTTCCATCTGGCAGTAATTCGATGATACTTTGTCCCTTGGTTTGGTTGTTCAATATCCAAAGATGACGCTCTTCATCGAACAGCAGGCCGTTGATGGGAACATATTCATTATCCAGTTCTTTTCCTTTATCTACAGCTGGCATCAGAATACTGTTGTCTTTATTGTAGTATTTGGTGAGTTTACCGTTTTGAAATTCGTAAAGTCCGGTTCTACCACCTGCAAATACGTGGTTTACATCTTTAGGATCGATGGCCAGACAGTTGATTTCTGAATACGAATAGCCTGTTGTTTTTTGGATATCATCTTGATAAATATGCCATTGACCATCCTCTAAAACTTGGATAATGCCTGGATGTGAGAGGCTAATACCTTCTGATTCAAAGCCTCCTCCCGAAGTGTAAAGGCGGTTATTGATATACTTTAGAAAATAAAAATGGTTGTATTTTGGACCTTCTGGACGCATGCTTTCCATTTTCTTCCATAGTTCTTTGTCTACTTCTTTGTTGTTTTCAGTATAGTTTCCTATTCTTTTCCAATTCTTCTTGTCAAGTAAATTAGTAGACAAATCAGCAGCATATTTTCCATGGGTCATTGATGCTGCAATGATTTTGTTTTGCTGTATAAGTGTCCAATCTACACGAAAACCCAGAAAATAAGTATCACTAATTTCAGCATCACTCACATTGAGCTTGACAATACCAAATCCTGTGGACAAATAAGCATAGCTTCCATTGACATAGATGCTGTGAATGGTTTTGTCTTCAGTCAGCGATTTTTTATAATAGTCAGCGATATTGGTAACATTTCCCTTACCATCCAGCAAGTCAATGTTGTTGTTTTTGTAGACAATAATCAATTTTTTTGCCGCAGAACTATAAGCAATGTGGCTGATTTCAATATCATTCAAGCCTGTTTTCTTATCAAAAGTCTGTATGCTGTTGTCATCCTTATCATAGCAAAACAATCCGCCCGATGCCAACACATATACGATGTTACCTGCCGGTTGCACGTCCGTTATGTCGTGATAGGCAGGATATACTTTCCAAGAACCTATCTGAGAAAGACCTTGTAAGCACCCCATGATGAGAAAAAGGACAGATACTATCGTTGTTTTCATTGAGTCATTCGATTAAACAGATTATGCTATAGCTTCGTTAAGATAGGCTGCTAATTTTTCAACTGCCAATGCGCGATGCGAAATATGGTTCTTTATATCCTCACCAAGTTCGGCAAAACTCTGGCTATATCCATTGGGAATGAACAGCGGATCGTAGCCAAAACCAGCATCACCACGCTTTTCTTCTGCGATTAAACCATCCACACGTCCTTCAAAATAATGAATTTCGGGTTGAAAATTGCTGTTTTCAGACGTGCCAAACGTTTGTTTTTTAGCGCGTTGCAACAAGGCGATGACCGTTCTGAAGCAAGCCTTTCGATTGTTTTTTCCCTGTAATTCACGCAACAATTTCTGCATGTTTGCCTCGCTGTCATGGTCGGTTCCCTCGGCATAGCGTGCGCTGTGAACACCTGGTTTACCATCAAGAGCCTCCACTTCAAGGCCCGTATCATCGGCAAAACAGTCCAACCCGTAGTGTTCAGCCACATACATGGCCTTTTGTAAGGCATTCTCTTGCAAGGTATCTCCTGTCTCTGGAATCTCCTCATGACAACCGATATCTTGCAAAGACACTATTTCAAATCGTTCTCCCAGTATGTCACGAATTTCCTGCAGCTTGTTCCTGTTGTTTGTTGCGAATACGATCTTCATGTTTTTTCTTAACTTTTACCTTGATTTGATCAAATCCTTCCCCGTACACACCGATGACCGAACTTTGACTGACAAAGGCATTTGGGTCGGTCATCTTGATGAGTCGGAAGATTAATTGACTTTCACTTTTACGGGCTAACAAACAGATTACCTTAATTTCCTGTCCAGTATACCAGCCGTGACCATCAAGAATAGTTAGTCCATGATCCGTTTCTTTGGACAGAATTTCAGCGATTTCTTCGTGTTTTCTCGAATAAATCATGAACTGAACGGATTGCCGTTGACGGGCAAACACAAAGTCGAGCATGAAACATTCGATGATGATTGTGCAAAAACCAAACACCACTTTGTGGGCGCGTTCAGCCATTTCGCCAAACTGCGGGAAGAAAAAACAGCTGCTGACTATAAAGATATCAACCAATATCAGCACCTGTCCTAATGACATATCCTTGTATTTGTTGACACAAGCAGCAATGATATCCGATCCTCCTGTACTACCATTGTTAAGAAATACCACTGCCAATGATGAACCAGTGATACAGCATCCAATGACCATTGACATGAAGTCTTGTCCCTCGCCCAATACCTTGATAAAGTTTCCGTTAGTATCCAAAGGCATTAGACTTTGTGCAAACATTAACATGAAGTAAAGAGCAATGATGGCATAGATGGTTTTCATCATAAATCGGAAGCCCAAAATTTTCAGGGCTACGATTAACAATGAAAAGTTGATAATCATATAAGTGTTTTCCAACTTAAAGCCCGTGGCATAAAACACAATGGCCGACATACCGGTAACACCACCCGTGACGATTTCGTAGGGCATCAGGAAGATGGTGAAGGCAGTGCTGTAAAGCAACAGGCCTAACGTGATAAAGACATAGTCTTTTACTTCATTCATGACATATTCTTTATTCTTAATCATTTTAGTACGATATTAATGATTTTTTTTGGAACGATAATTGTTTTGATAATTGTTTTGTCTGCGATATATTTCTGTGTGCGCTCGTCGGCAAGCACCTTTTCTTCGATGGCTTCACGACTGTCGTCTATGCCGAACACCATCTGGAAACGAGCCTTTCCGTTGAACGATACCGTCATCTGTACATCGCTTTCTTTGAGATATTCCTCATTGCATGCAGGCCATTGGGCATCGCAAACCGAACTCTCTCCACCCAACACATGCCACAGTTCTTCACTGATGTGTGGCGCAAAGGGTGATAACAGTTTGATGACATCCTTGATCAGTGCCTTGTTGGTGCACTTGCTTTGTGCCAGTTCGTTGATGCAGATCATGAAGGCAGAGATGGCCGTATTGTACGAAAACTGCTCGATATCGCCCGTCACTTTCTTGATGAGTTTGTGCACAGACTTCAGCTGTTCTTTGGTAGGCTCATCGTCGTTGGGCAGGAATTGGTCAGTTCTGTATTCATACACCAGTCCCCACAGTTTCTTTAAGAATCGGTGACAACCGTCAATACCGTTGGTATCCCATGGCTTGCTGGCCTCTACCGGGCCAAGGAACATTTCGTACAGGCGCAGCGTGTCGGCACCGTACTGTTCTACTATCATATCAGGATTGACAACGTTGTACATTGATTTCGACATCTTCTCGATGGCCCAGCCGCACACATATTTATCTCCTTCCAAGATAAATTCAGCCTGTTTGTATTCTGGTCGCCACGCCTTGAAGGCCTCTATGTCCAACACGTCGCCGTGAACCATATTCACATCCACATGAATGGGAGTGGTTTTATATTGTTCTTTCAATCCCAATGACACGAAAACAGGCGCTGCCGAATGGTCATCATTGTTGATACGATACACAAAGTTGCTGCGTCCTTGTATCATACCCTGATTCACTAACTTCTCAAAAGGTTCTTCTTTGAAGGAATAACCATAATCATGCAAGAACTTATTCCAAAATCTTGAATAAATCAAGTGGCCCGTTGCGTGTTCTGTTCCACCCACATAAAGGTCTACATTCTGCCAATAAGCAGCTACGTTTTTATCCACCAATGCTTCATCGTTGTGTGGATCCATGTAACGAAGGTAATAAGCCGAGCTGCCAGCGAAGCCCGGCATGGTGTTTAGTTCCAACGGGAATATGGTAGAATTGTTGACAAGTGATTTGTCCACCACCTTGTTTTGTTTCACATCCCAGGCCCATTTCTTGGCTCTACCTAATGGTGGTTCGCCTGTCTCGGTAGGCTCATACTTGTCAATCTCAGGCAATTCGAGCGGCAAACATTCTTCGGGAATCATGTGAGGCATGCCGTCTTGATAATATACTGGGAAGGGTTCGCCCCAATAGCGCTGACGAGAGAAGATGGCATCGCGCAGGCGATAGTTCACCCGAACGCGCCCGATACCCTGTTCAACCACATATTTTCGGGTGGCAGCAATGGCCTCTTTCACCGTCAATCCGTTGAGGCTCAACGCTGTTTGTTTTCCTTCTGCCGGACTGTTAATCATGATTCCCTCTTTTGCATCGTAGCTCTCTTCACTCACATCAGCCCCTTCGATTAGCGGAATGATGGGCAGATTGAAGTGCTTGGCAAAGGCATAGTCGCGACTGTCGTGTGCCGGAACGGCCATGATGGCCCCTGTTCCGTAGCCAGCCAGTACATAGTCGCTCACCCAGATAGGGATGTTGTCGCCTGTCAATGGGTTCACAGCGTAGCTTCCGGTGAACACTCCGGTCA
The DNA here is from genome assembly GCA_050315175.1 of Prevotella sp. SGI.027. Taxonomy (GTDB): domain Bacteria; phylum Bacteroidota; class Bacteroidia; order Bacteroidales; family Bacteroidaceae; genus Prevotella. Next base: position 88,121 of record JBNPOM010000002.1, on the reverse strand, counting down.
CTTTTCTATCGGCTATGCGTTCCCGTTCGGTGCGCTTTTTCGTCGCATCAACATATTCTTCTACCGCTGTTGCCTGCTCGGGAGTGGTCACTTGGCTGACGTATTCGCTCTCTGGAGCCAGCACCATGAACGTAACACCGAACATGGTATCGGCGCGGGTGGTGAACACCGTCAAACACAGGTCATCGTGGTTGGCCACTTTAAACTGCACTTCGGTTCCTTGTGAGCGTCCAATCCAGTTGCGTTGTGTTTCCTTCAGCGACTCTGTCCAGTTTACTTTTTCCAGTCCGTCGAGCAAGCGTTGCGCATACGCAGACACGCGCAAGCACCATTGTTTCATTTTCTTTTGCACCACGGGGTAGCCACCTCGCTCGCTCACGCCATCTACCACCTCATCGTTGGCCAGCACAGTGCCCAGTCCGGCACACCAGTTTACCATCGTTTCGCCCAGGTAAGCGATGCGATAGTTCATGAGCGTTTGCTGCTGTTGAAGCTCAGTCATAGCTTTCCATTCATCGGCTGTGAACTGTAGTTCTTCGCTCTGAGCCACGTTCAAACCATCAGTACCTTTGGTTTCAAAGTGCTGTACGAGTGATGTGATAGGCTGTGCTTTCTGCAAATTGTTGTCATAATACGATTGAAACATTTTGATGAACGCCCATTGTGTCCACTTGTAATATGCTGGGTCGCAGGTTCTAATCTCACGATCCCAATCGAACGAAAATCCAATCTTGTCCAACTGTTCGCGATAGTGCTTGATGTTTGCCTCGGTAGTGATGGAGGGATGCTGCCCCGTTTGTATGGCATACTGCTCGGCTGGCAGTCCATAGGCGTCGTAGCCCATGGGGTTGAGAACGTTGAATCCATTCTGTCGCTTGTATCGCGCATAGATATCGCTGGCAATATAGCCCAATGGATGGCCTACATGAAGGCCCGCTCCAGATGGGTAGGGGAACATGTTGAGTACATAATATTTCTTCTTTTGGGCATCTTCCACAACGTGATAGGTTTTGTTTTTCACCCACTGTTGCTGCCACTTTTTCTCAATTTCTCTGAAATTGTATTCCATAAGATATCCTAAATTAACGTTCTATAGTGTTTCGAAGTGTATATAAATAGGTGGCAAAAGTACGAAAAAAATAAGATATGGATTGCATAAATACTGAATTTTATTAATAATAACCTGTCTAACTATTGGTTACACGACAAACACCAATGTTGTGGAAAGAGGATGAAACTGAATTGATTTATCGTGTTTCAACAGAGAATGCGACATTGATAAATGTCCTAACTATTTACCAAATAATGGCCTTAAAATGGCACTTCATATTTGATGAAATAGAAAAAAATAATAGGCAGGGAGGAAGCAAAAATGAGATTTTTGGGTGAGAAAAATAAGATTTTGGTGCAATAGCCTTGAGTTAGGGTTGCTATATGCATGACTTTGCGCCGCAATAGCTATGCTATAACGCGGCAAAAGCATGCCTATTGCGGGATAAAAGCAATGCTATTGGTTTGAAAAAGATAACAAAAACGCTGCTTGATATATGGGTGAAGATGCAATGTATTGAGTCTGAATGAGATACGAAAAGCGCTCATTTTTGGCGTATTTGCAACCTTGAGTGATGTTGTTTGCAAATACGCCAAATATAAGGAAGTAGGTTGTCAAGAAAATTCATCATCATTTTGATGCGTGATGATGCTTTTCATCGACGAGTACCATCTTGCGATAGGAGTATGGTTACAGCTTTTCGCCGTAGCAAAGGTCACCGGCATCCCCGAATCCCGGTACGATGTATTGGTGCTCGTTCAATCCCGGATCGATGGCAGCACACCAGATAGTGGTTTTCTCCTCGGGGAAAGTCTTCTTGATGTGTTCGATACCTTCCGGACTGGCAATGACACATGCTACGTGAATGCGCTTGGGCGTGCCCTTGGTGAGGAAAGCCTTGTAGCCCAATTCCATCGACGCACCAGTGGCCAGCATGGGGTCGGCTATGATTAAAGTCTTTCCGTCGATGCTCGGCGTGGCCAAATATTCTACATGAACGCCAATGTTGTGGTGTTCCTCGTCGGTATATTCGCGGTAAGCAGAAACGAAGGCGTTGCCCGCATGGTCGAAGATGTTGAGGAATCCGTTGTGAAAGGGAAGACCGGCGCGGAAGATGGTTGCCAATACAATCTTGTCGGCAGGAACGTTGACTTGTGAAATACCCAATGGGGTAGTAACATCCTTGGTTTCGTAATCCAATTGCTTGGAAATCTCGTAAGCCTCCAGTTCGCCAATTCTCTGGATGTTGTTGCGAAACAGCAAGCGGTTCTTTTGGTAGTCTACATCTCTCGTCTCAGCCAAATATTGATTGATGATAGAGTTAGACTCACTTAGGTTGATAATTTTCATTGCGTAGCGTATGTTATGTTTTCACTGTGCAAAAATAGGCAATTTCCGTTTATTTTTGCAAAGTGAAAATTGCAAATGTCAGTGCCATGCATTGTTTTTTCATTTCTTTAACCTAAAGAGTACAGCCTATATACATTTTTTACAGGCTAAAATTTGTCAACCTATTTATTTTAGTTAATTTTGTAGTCGTCAAAGAAAAGACGCTATACAGAATAATTATTCACACTTAAATACATTTAAATATAATGGCAAAGTTTGATAAATCTGTACTGGAAAAGTACGGAATTACAGGTACAACAGAAGTTGTTTACAATCCTTCTTACGAAGTGTTGTTTGAAGAAGAGACCAAAGAAGGTCTGGAAGGTTTTGAGAAAGGTCAGGAAACAGAACTGGGTGCAGTTTGTGTACAAACAGGTATCTACACGGGTCGTTCACCTAAGGACAAATTTATCGTTGACGATGCAAACTCTCACGACACTGTTTGGTGGACCACAGATGAATATAAGAACGACAACCACAAGATGACAGAAGATGCTTGGAAGGTTGTTAATGAGTTGGCTAAGAAGGAACTTTCCGACAAGCGTTTGTTCGTTGTTGACGGTTTCTGCGGTGCCAACAAAGACACTCGCATGAAGATTCGCTTCATCGTTGAGGTGGCATGGCAGGCTCACTTTGTGACCAACATGTTCATTCGTCCTGTTAATCAAGAAGAACTCGACCAGGAGCCCGACTTCATTGTTTACAATGCTTCTAAGGCTAAGGTAGAGAACTACAAAGAACTGGGCTTGAACTCTGAAACCTGTGTTGCTTTCAACGTTACAACCAAAGAGCAGGTTATCTTGAACACTTGGTACGGTGGTGAAATGAAGAAGGGTATGTTCTCTATGATGAACTACTACTTGCCACTGAAGGGTATTGCTTCGATGCACTGCTCTGCCAACACTGACATGAACGGTGAGAACACCGCTATCTTCTTCGGATTGTCAGGAACAGGTAAGACAACCTTGTCTACCGACCCAAAACGTTTATTGATTGGTGATGATGAACACGGATGGGACGATAAAGGTATTTTCAATTTCGAAGGTGGTTGCTATGCTAAGGTGATCAATCTTGACAAAGAGTCAGAACCTGATATCTACAATGCTATCAAGCGTGACGCTCTCTTGGAGAACGTAATTGTAGACGAGAATGGCAAGATTGACTTTACAGACAAGAGCCGCACCGAGAACACGCGTGTATCTTATCCTATCTACCACATCAAGAATATCGTAAAGCCTATTTCAGCTGGTCCTGCTGCTAAGCAAGTAATCTTCTTGTCTGCAGACGCATTCGGCGTATTACCTCCAGTATCTATCTTGAACGAGGAGCAAACCAAGTACTACTTCCTCTCTGGTTTCACTGCTAAATTGGCAGGTACAGAGCGTGGTATTACTGAACCTACTCCTACATTCTCAGCTTGTTTCGGTCAGGCATTCCTTGAATTGCACCCCACAAAATATGCTGAAGAGTTGGTAAAGAAGATGAAGAAGAATGGCGCTAAGGCTTACTTAGTAAACACAGGTTGGAACGGTACGGGCAAACGTATCTCTATCCGTGATACGCGTGGTATCATCGATGCTATCTTGAACCACTCTATCGACGAGGCTCCTACCAAGACAATGCCTTACTTCAACTTCGTAGTTCCTACCAAGTTGGAAGGTGTTGCTACCGAAATCCTCGATCCTCGCGACACTTACAGTGACGCATCACAGTGGGATGAGAAAGCTAAAGACTTGGCTGCTCGCTTCATCAAGAACTTCGACAAGTACACGACAAACGAAGCTGGTAAGGCTCTTGTAGCTGCTGGTCCTCAGCTCTAAATCTGATTGAGACACGATTCATATAGACTGGGGCTTATTCATTTTCTTCAATGAATAAGCCCCTTTTTAACTTTGTGAAAATAACCTTTACGAAAAATTTATATCAATAACCATTTAAAACCAAAATTCAAATCATGATCAGATTAAACGCATTCTTGAAAGTAGACGAGAAAGATCGTCAACGGGTACTATCACTTGGGAACCAACTCGTAGACAAGTCGCGTCAAGACGAGGGTTGTATCAGTTACGACTTCTTTGAAAGTACAACCATTTCCGGTGTATTTATGTTTTGTGAAACATGGAAAGACCAAGAATCTTTGGACAAACATGCCAATGCTCAGCATTTCTTGCATCTGGTACCTGAGATAGAAGTTTTTGGCAAGATGAAGTTGGAAAGATTCGATTTTTAAGCTTCATCCATCGAACCACACCATATATTATTAACAGATAAGTAGCTTATTATTCATAGATAAGAAGCGACACAAATCCTACGAATCGTGGGAGTGTGTCGCTCTTTTTATCCCTTGATATTTCAATGTTTTGATGTTGAATGTTTCAACAACTTAAACATCATTTTTAAATGAAACCAGTGATAATTTTCATAACTTTGTCCATATATCAAAAATCATAAGGATATGGCAGAACGGGTGAATCTGAATAACCAAATTGTGCTCTATCAGAGTGAAGATGGCACGACCCAACTTGATGTTAAGTTGGAAGGGGAAACCGTGTGGCTTAATCGTCAACAAATGGCAGAACTCTTCGGAAGGGATGTGAAAACCATTGGCAAACACATCAACAATGCACTGAGGGAAGAGTTGAACGATGGAATTTCAACTGTCGCAAAATTTGCGACAGTTCAAAAAGAAGGGTCAAGACGCGTTAACAGAGAGGTAGAATACTACAATCTTGATATGATTATATCTGTTGGTTATCGTGTGAAGAGCAGGCGAGGCGTAGAGTTTAGACGATGGGCAAACGGCATTTTGAAACAGTTTCTTATCAAAGGTTATGCTGTGAATGAGCGTATTCGGCAACGGCAAATAGCCGAACTGCGTCAGTTGGTATTGGTGGTTGGCAGAACAATAGAACAGCAACCTGTTGCCATGACCGATGAGAGTCATGCGCTCTTTGACGTGGTGGTGGATTATACCTATGCTTTAGACACATTGGATAACTATGACTACCAGCGGTTGTACATCAACAAAACTACGCGGGAAGAACTCTTTCATGCTACTTACGATAATGCCATGCAAGAAATAGAGATGCTTCGAGAAAAGTTTGGTGCATCAACACTTTTCGGCAACGAGAAGGACGAATCCTTTAAAAGCAGCATCGGACAGATTTATCAAACCTTCGATGGCGAGGAACTCTATCCCAGTGTTGAGGAGAAGGCTGCCATGCTTCTCTATCTTGTTACCAAGAACCATTCGTTCAGCGATGGAAACAAACGCATCGCTGCCACACTTTTTCTTTGGTTTATGAACAACAACGGCATTCTTTACCGTAAGGACGGATCCAAACGCATCGCTGACAACACCCTCGTGGCGCTTACATTGATGATTGCCGAAAGCCGAACGGAGGAAAAAGACATCATGGTGAAGGTTATTGTTAACTTAATCAATAAGAGCAATTAAATGGGGTTATTTCATTATTAACAATGAAAAACACCTTTCTTTACTTGAAGCACCATAGTAGGAAAACTTAACAATTGGTGTCACTATGCACAGGTTTCATTTCTTTATTGTACCTTTGTAAGGCCTTTCATGGGGTTGGTATTTAGCCAACAAGGGAAAAATATAAGCAAGATAGACAATGGAAAATTTCAGATTTCAAGCAGTTACTGAGGCTTCAAAGAAAGCCCCATTGGCTGTGAAGGCTCCTAAGGAACGGCCTTCAGAGTATTTTGGTAAATACGTCTTTAACCGTGCAAAAATGCAGAAATACCTGCCGGAAGACGTGTTCCAGCAACTCACTGATGTGATTGACAATGGTGCCCATTTCAATCGTTCCATTGCAGATGCCGTGGCAACCGGTATGAAACACTGGGCACAGGAAAACGGTGTGACGCATTACACGCACTGGTTTCAGCCTTTGACGGAAGGAACGGCCGAGAAACATGACGCCTTTGTGGAGTTTGACGGTAAGGGTGGCATGATTGAAGAGTTTAGTGGAAAGTTGTTGGTACAGCAAGAAGCCGACTCATCTTCGTTTCCCAACGGAGGCATTCGCAACACTTTTGAGGCGCGAGGTTATTCGGCTTGGGATCCAACGTCACCAGTTTTCATCATTGATGATACGCTGTGTATTCCCACTATCTTTATATCGTATACGGGTGAGGCCCTTGATTACAAGGCTCCTCTGCTGCGTTCGCTCCATGCAGTGGATGTGGCAGCAACGCAAGTTTGTCGCTATTTCGATCCTAGCGTGAAGAAAGTGCGGGCCAATTTGGGCTGGGAGCAGGAATATTTCCTGGTAGACGAGGATTTATACCATGCGCGTCCCGACCTGATGTTGACGGGTCGTACGCTTATGGGACATGATTCTGCCAAGAATCAGCAAATGGATGACCATTATTTGGGTACCATTCCAGATCGTGTGCAGGCGTTCATGAAAGACCTGGAGATACAGGCTCTCGAGCTTGGCATACCGTGTAAGACCCGTCATAACGAGGTGGCCCCCAACCAATTTGAGTTGGCTCCCATCTTCGAGGAGTGCAACTTGGCCATCGATCACAACATGTTGCTCATGTCACTGATGAAACGTGTGGCACACAGACATGGTTTTCATGTGCTGCTACACGAGAAACCGTTTGCCGGAGTGAATGGCAGTGGCAAGCACAACAACTGGAGCTTGAGCACCGATACGGGCGTGTTGCTTCATGCACCCGGCAAGACAGCCGAGGACAACTTGCGCTTCGTGGTGTTCTTGGTGGAAACGTTGATGAGTGTGTACAAGCACAACGGACTGCTCAAGGCATCCATCATGAGTGCCACCAACGCACATCGATTGGGCGCAAATGAGGCTCCACCCGCCATCATTTCATCGTTTTTGGGTACGCAACTCACCGAATTGTTGAACCATATCGAGGTGGCTGACAAAGAAGATTTGTTCACCTTGCACGGCAAGCAGGGGATGATGTTGGACATTCCAGAGATTCCTGAGCTGTTCATAGACAATACAGACCGCAACAGAACCAGTCCGTTTGCTTTCACAGGTAATCGCTTTGAGTTCCGCGCTGTGGGCTCAGAAGCCAATTGTGCCTGCTCCATGCTGGTGCTCAATGCAGCCATGGCGGAGGCTTTGACTAACTTCAAGAAGCGCGTGGATGCACTGATTGAGCAAGGTGAAGACCAAACATCGGCAATCATTGACGTTCTTCGTGAGGATATCAAGACCTGTAAGCCCATCCATTTTGATGGCAACGGGTATAGTGAAGAATGGGTGGAAGAAGCCAAGCGACGTGGTCTGGATTGTGAAAACAGTTGTCCAGTTATTTTTGACCGTTATCTTGATGAAGACAGCATCAAGATGTTTGAGAGCACAGGCGTGATGACACGCAGCGAGTTGGTGGCGCGCAATGAGGTGAAATGGGAAATGTATACCAAGAAAATACAGATTGAGGCACGCGTTATGGGTGATCTTACGATGAATCATATCATTCCAGTTGCGACCTATTATCAAAGTCAATTAGCCAACAACGTGGCGCGTATGTTCGAGATTTTTGACCGTGAGGAAGCGGAAAAGCTGACCTGTCGCAACAAAAAGATTATTCTGGAAATTGCTGAGCGCACAAAGATCATCGAGACAGGAGTGGAAGAATTGATTAATGCCCGCAAGGTTGCCAACAAGATAGAGAACGAGAGAGAGAAGGCTATTGCCTACCATGATAACGTAGCGCCTAAGCTTGAAACCATTCGCTATCATATAGATAAACTCGAACTGATTGTCAGTGATGAGCTTTGGACGTTGCCCAAATACCGCGAACTGATGTTCATCAGATAAGCAAGGTTGTCTGTTTGTGAACCCAGGCCAAACTCATTGATAAGGAATCGTAGTTTGCTTCAGAACGAAAACAGGCTGACTTGATGCGCAAGACAGCCTGTTTTCGTTGTTTAGAGGATAGTACCTCTCGTTTATTTTACTTGTGAAGTCATGTTATTTCTCACTCCTTTCATACCCACCAAGAATGCTTTGGCCGATCCAAACTTAAGAAACATGTCCAGACGTACAGGCACATGATTGGTGTCATCGCTCACGTAGAAGTCGACAACTCGTTTGAATTTGCCATCATCCCTTTCCATGTACGACAGATGCAGACATCTATATTTTCTCCCATTGTCGGCCTTAACGGTGGTTTTCCCTCGGTATTTCAGTAGGGCGGGCCTTGACTTATTCCCGTCTATCATCGTGAAGTTATAGGCATGTCCTTTCTTCCATTTGGATGGATCGAACGATCTGGCCCGCATGAAGATGTTCAACATATCGTAAACACAGTCTTTCACGTCAGACTGTTTCCACTCGTGAGTGCCTTTGCTGGATATCTGATGTTGCTTGACATGAATGCGTCCGTTGGGGTAGGAATAGAATACTTCATCGACATAGTATCGACCTCCCTCATTGGCAGCCTTGCGATAATATTGCGGAGCGAGATTTAATGAGGTGTATGCCTGTAGAGTATCGCGCAGAATAAACAGGTTGTCGGCCTTGCTGTTGCTGCGTGTAATGAGCGAACCACGGTAGGCTGGCTGGTTGTTGTACCTCGTCTGTACCACCGACATGGTGGCTGAACCTACCTTGACCCATACAAATTTCCAATTGAAATATAGGTTGTATGACAAGTACTCGCCCGATTTGAAGGCGGTATTGGTCATGTTACACTGTGCATGGGATGTGGTAAACACCCCTAAAAGAAGCGAAAGAATTGCTAAGTTTCTGAATAATTTCATGTTCATGTTCTCTTTTTATCTCCCAGAAACGCCTGCATGTAGAAGGTTCGCCAGCACTATTTAGCTGGCAGCACAGGTTTATTTCATCATTCCGGGAATGTATTCTTTACCCAGGTCGAGTGCGCGTTTCGTATTTCGGCTTTGTATTTTGCGCTGTTTCTCGCCTTTCTGTTTAGTTATTTCTGTTGGTTTCTGTCTGTAAATGGGCGTACTCGTCAGATTCCATGTCTCGTTAAAGTCCCACTTGGCCCTGCAAGTTATCTTCTTGGGATAATAATACACCTCTTCGGGCTGCACGCCCTTGTCGTAATCGCCCGTGTCCCATTTGCCGTTATTGTTAGCATCTATGAACAGACGGACATAGTATTCGCGCGGTTCAACGTAGAAGAATTGAGCCATACCATTGGAGGTACGAACCTGTTTAACGGGCTTGTCCGAATTGTCCAGCAACTGAACAACCAGCGGTTTGCCATCAGCTCCGGTAATGGTAAGCAAGATGGTGCTGAACTCATCGTTTGACTTTACCTTGAAACCTTGTTTGATTTTGTTCGATGCTTTGCCATAAATGTCCACAAATGCAGCACTGTCCAGCTCAAGACTGTATTCGATGTTGGGACGCCATTCGCCCCTCAACACATAGTTTCTCGTGTTTTTGATGTAGGCATCATTGAACGGTACGATGGATGTGTCGCGTTGTTGCTCTATTTCGAAGGGCGAAACATACCACAGCGTGTCTTGCTTGGAGTACAGATGTACTTTGGACGTGTCGAGCACGGCCAATGGCGTGGTAAAGCTGAACCCGACATTCTGATCGGGTGCGAGAGCCGAACTGACACTCAACTTGACCTCAAGAGCCTCTTTTGGCATGATAGAATCGTAAGGCTCACCACGCTTCTTTGCCCGTTCTTGTTTCTTGTTCCATTCTTCCAAGCGTTTCTGCGCTTGCTTGAGGCGTTTGGCATAAGGCTGTTTGGCCAACATCATGAGGGTGTCTGTTTGTAAGTGTAGCTGACCAGTAGAATCGCTGGCTTGGTATTTGAGCTCAATCTCAAGCGAGTCTTGGTTGATGAGTGTGGTGTCACGCAGCCAATAAGTGAGGGTGTCCCCACGCGGATTCGACTCCATGATGAAAGCGTCTTTGGCGTCAAAGTTGAGGCCTTTGATCTGCGGAACCTCTTTGCTGCCATAACTGAAAAACAGCGAAAAGTTGTTTGGATCTTTTCGTTCGGTCTTGATGAGGTATCGGTCTGATTGTATTTCTGTAAAGGCTCTTAGCGTGATGTCATCGGGCAGGAAGTGCGTGTACTTCACCTGGTTGATGGCTTTGATATGCAACGAGTCGGCCCAAAGGGTGTCTTGCCGCACGTCTGGTTTAGAGGTCGTCGTGACGAGTTCGTGCGAGAAGGCCACTTTCTCACTCTTCTGGTTGAAGACATAGTCACCGTCGGCATCTTGCAAAGCAAACACTCGGTAGCTTCCGTTGGCGATACCGCGAATAGTGAAGCGCCCTCTGCTGTCGGTTCGTGACACGCGCAGCATGGGTTGTTTGCGGAAGATGCTGTCACTTTGGTCGGCATACAGCCCCACGAGGATGCCCTTGATGGGCTCAAGGTTCTCGGCTTCGAGTACATATCCGCTTACCTCCATGGTGTCTATCTTATCGCCTGTGGAGAAACTGTAGGTGTAATTGCCCAGTGGATTGCCCTCATTGTTGTCAGAGATGGCATCACTAAAGTCGATGGTATAGGTGGCATTGGGCTTCAAGCTGTCTTTCAGTTCCACGAGAATTCTCTTTCCTTGCGATTTAATCTCAGGCGCTTCCAGTTGTGGAGGCGACACTACTACTTTCTCGGTGGCATTCTCCAGTTTGATGAACTCATTGAAATTGATGTAAATTTTCTTGCTCGTTACCTGTGTGGCACCTTCTTTTGGCGAGGTGCTGATGACCTTAGGCGGCGTTTCATCATACCATCCGCCATCGGGTTGACCCATGCGAGCGCACGAAACCAACAACAGAACCAGCAACAGCAGGGCCGTCAACTGCATGCTGCGGACGTTGTTCATGGCGTGACGAGCCATAAGCGTGTACCTTTTGAAGCGTTTCTGTTGATTGATGTTCATATACTTGTGTTTGTTAGCAAGCTATGCCTGTTGGGTTTCCGCAGGCTCTTGGTTTAGCTCGAGCATCTCTTCAATAACCTTGCGACTGTTGGACAGTCGTGGAATTTTATGTTGACCGCCCAATTTACCCTTCATCTTCAGCCAGTCGTTGAATAGGTTGGGGCGAGCCACAACAATCTCCAAATGCTGTAATGTGATGTCATGAAAGCGTTTAGCCTCATAGTCGCTGTTCAGTTCTTGCAGTCGTTTGTCCAGAATGTTGGCAAACTTTTCCAGGTCATTTGGTGCCTTGGCAAACTCAATTACCCATTGATGACGGCATTTGGCCTTACTGTCCATGTACACAGGTGCGGCCGTGTACTCCTTGATTTCGGCCCCCGTCTGCTCGCAAGCGTAGGCCAATCCTTTCTCGGCATTGTCCATGATGAGCTCTTCACCAAAGGCATTGATGAAGTATTTGGTGCGACCTGTGATGATGAACTTATAGGGTTGGCGGGATGTAAACTTCACCGTGTCGCCTATCATGTATCGCCATAGTCCGCATGAGGTTGAAATGAGAACCGCATAATTCTTGTCCAACTCCACGTCGGCCAGTGGCAATACGGTAGGATGCTCCGTTCCATACTCGTCCATGGGGATGAACTCGTAGAAAACGTCATAGTCGGTCATGAGCAACATCGACGCGTCTCCGGGGCCGCTCTGTATGCCAAAGAATCCCTCGCTGGCATTATAGGTCTCCATGTAGTGCATGTTTGGCGACGTGATGAGCTGCTCATATTGCGGGCGATAGGGCGTAAAGGCGATACCACCATGGAAGAACACTTCCAGGTTGGGCCACACTTCTTCAAGGTGTTTCTTGCCACTCAGTTCCATGACGCGCACCAGCACCGACAGCATCCATGACGGAACGCCTGAGAGGTTGGTGACGTTTTGGTTCAATGTCTCGTGAGCTATGCGGTCACGCTTCACCTCAAAATCCTGCAAGAGTGCGGTTGATTTCTTGGGAACGCGCACCAAGTTGACCAATGGGTTGATGTTTTCGATGAGGATGGCACTCAAATCACCCACCAAAGAGTTGTGCAGATTATAGTTGGGAGAATGGCTTCCGCCCAATATCAGTCCCTTTCCGTCGAACATCCTGCTGTCGGGATTGTTGCGTAGGTAAAGTGCCACGGTATCCTTTCCGCCTTGGTAATGAATGCGGTTGAGCCCCTCGTTGGAAACAGGAATAAACTTACTCTTGTCATTAGTCGTTCCTGATGACTTGGCGTACCATTTCACTTGGCCCGGCCAAAGCACGTTTTCTTCGCCGTGGCGCATGCGGTCGATGTCACCTTTCAGTTCTTCGTAGGTGTTAACAGGTACGTTTTTGGCAAAATCTTCGTAGGTTTTAGTGCTGCCAAAGAGATGATTTCGGCCATATTCCGTGTCCTTCGCCCGTTCAAGAAGATGCTGCAGCACCTGCTTTTGCGTCAAGTCAGCGTGTTTGGCGTGTCGCTCAATCTCCTTTTGTCGTGATGAAAAGAAGTGAGCCGCGATACGTGTTAACCCCATTTTTTATTCGTGTCGTTTATCTATATGTATGCAAAAACAGTGCAAGCCGAAGGCAAAGGAAGTTTACTTACTTTGCTAAGGCGATGTCTATCTTATGCAAAAACAGTGCAATCCGAACATAGAGAAAGTTTACTTTCTATATTGAGGCGCAGCCTGTTTTATGCAAAATTAGCCTAAACTTTTGTAACACAGGCATAATTCACTAATTTTAATAAACAAGAATGCGGTTGTGTTACCTCCCAGAAAATCTCCACATACCGTCGTAGAAAGCGTGTCTTGCAACGAAGAACACGATGAATCCAGTGGACATGGCAGCTGATGAAAAGACGTATCATCAAGAAAATAAAACAAACAAGCTAACTACTCCCCTCCCTTTCGGGGAGGGGATGGGGGAGGGGCCTTATTTATTATTCATCGAAAAGTAACAGATAAACAGGAACTGTTGGTATATTTTTCATTACCTTTGCAGCTCGACAGAAAAGATAACTCAATGAAAATCAAAGCGATTATCCTGGATTTTGACGGCACGTTGGCCGATACACAAACCCTCATCACCAATACCATGCTCGAGGTGATCAGCCGACTGGGACTTGAGCAGCGCAGTCGTGAGCAGTGTAGTAGAATGATTGGATTGCCCTTGAAGCAGACGTTTACAGACTTGATACCCATGACTGACGAGATGGGCGACCGCTGTGTGGAAGCCTATAATCAAGTGTTTCATGAGAACAACGTCCCAGGAGCCGTTCCATTGTTCCCTCAGGTATTGGAAACCATGCGTGAGTTGCATCGTTTGGGTTATGTACTCACCATCGCCAGCAGTCGTTCCCGGCACTCGCTGATGGGCTTTGTGGAGAAGTTTGGGTTAGAAAAAATCATCACGCATGTGGTCAGTGCCAACGATGTGACGCATGCAAAGCCCCATCCCGAGGCGGTGGATCAGACGCTTGAGCATTTGGGCATTCAGCCAGGAAAGGCACTTGTCGTGGGCGACACGGTGTATGATATCAAGATGGGGCAGAATGCCGGCATCCATACCTGTGGCGTGACGTATGGAAATGGCACACGTCGCCAACTAGAAGAGATTCACACGGAGTTCATCATAGACGATTTCAGTCAGCTTCTCCAAGTTGTCAAAACGCTTGAAGCGTAATGCCTAGTCCAAGCTGGTAGCACCAAGCAGCGAAGGGTGGGGTGGGCTAAATCATCTTTCTGTCATCCAGATAGCTGCTAATGAGTTACACCCTTAGTTTTTTAGATTTGTACATATTTTTGGTGTTTTCAAAACAGTCATTCTAGAAAAATGCAGCCTTTTTTAGATGCTTTTTGGGCCTTTGTTATGCAGTTGGCAATCAGTTTTAATCCAATAGCATGCAGTTTACCATTCTATAGCATGTGGTTTGTCCTTCAATGTCAATGCTTTGATACCCCACTTTGCATGCTTTTGCAGTCTTAAAGCATTGCTTTTGCAGGAGCACTGATGCCCCAATAAAACGTAAGTTGTTGAAAAATAAAGATATATAAAATTCGCCTATTTGTGGCCAATCACCTGTTTGGTTGCAAAAATGCGAGTATTTGGCATGGTTGTCAACATCTTTCGTATGCTAAACACCATGTTTCCAATCGTTGAGTTTTCTATTTCCCTCCGTTGAGTCTTTCGTTTTCACCCGTTGAGTTTTCTGTTTTCGTCCCTTCTGTTTTCTGTTTGTATCTGTTCTGTTTTCTGTTTTCATCAGCTGTTTGATGTCGTTTTCCTTTTGCAGCGTCATTTTTTTGTCGCTGAAAATATGGCTGGTGGGCTGTTTGTTCCTAGTAACGACCTATCCTCATCGCCTCAACTCCCTTTTCTGTTGATGGATGATAATGCGCTGTCGTAATCGTTCTATTGTTGGGTGTACATTTAAACAAATGGTTACTTTTTTATTCATAAATCTTTAGATATGACAAATAATATGTATCTTTGTAGTCATTATAATATGAGATTTTTATAAATCATTACAAATATATATTTATTTATTGATAAACATTTACAAAGTTTTAGTTCATTATGATTACAGTCAAGCAGCTTTTTAGTTTTTTGTTATTATCTATGTTTTCTGTTGTTGCCATGGCTCAAGAGGAGGAAGAAATCTTCGTTGACAATGGCATCAAGTATACTGTTACTTCCCCTACAACTGTAGCTGTGAAAGGTAGGGGTGAAAACAAGGCGGAAAAACTCGTTATTCCTGAAAAAGTACGAAATTATACCGTGTCTGCGATTGCAGATTGGGCGTTTTTCTTTGACAGTGACCTGCAAGGAATTAGTATCCCTAAGACGGTTACGTCTATTGAGGAAAGAGCTTTCTACGGATGCCGTAATCTTTCAGAAATTCAATTACCAGAAAATTTGACTGAATTGGGCGAAGCGGTTTTCACTAACTGCCAACTACTAAAAAAGGTTCATATTCCAGCTGGTGTGACCGTATTAAAAGACAATCTTTTCATGGATTGTTCTGAGTTGACCGAAGTGACGGTTGGCCCAAATGTTACAAAAATGGGATCAACTGTGTTCAGTGGTTGTAAATCGCTGAAGGCATTTGAGATTCCTAAGAGTGTTACCGAAATGGGATATGGTGTATTTAGATTGTGTGAACAGCTAACAAGAATATCTTTACCCGAAGGAATCACCTCTCTGGGTGAGGGCTTCTTCGAAGGCTGTCAAAGGATCACAGAAATGGTAATACCAGAAAGTGTAACGACAATTGATAATAACGTTTTCAAACATTGTATTTATAACCATAGAACAACCAAAACTAATCAGAAATATCCGAGTGTAAATCTTTAATTACCAGCATATTCTAAAATTTAACACTTTTCGGTTGCCATTTGTCGCTTCCCAAATTTCCACATATTTTTGAGACGTATTTCTGACGTGGAGAATTTGCGGGGCTTGTTTTTTGTCACACCGTGCAGACAGTTGACAAGGGTTTACAACCGTTTACGACAAGCGACAATAACCGCCCCGATATGCGGAAACAGTCACACTGTGTAGAAAAGCGACAATGGTTGACTTCCGTTCACATCCGTTTACCATTTCAGAGATATAGGATTGAAGAAATGAACCATTAAACGATAAAACGGTATGAAAGCAACCAGAAAATGCAGTTTTTGCGGCAAGTCCTTTGTAACCCGAAGCGGTATGCAAAGATATTGCAGTGAGGCTTGTCAGGCAGAAGCCAAACGAGCCAGAGTGATGCAGAAGAACAACCTCTTCAAAGTCGCCCAACCCTTGATGGAGATACAGCATCAGGAGTATCTCACCTTTTCCAAAGCAGCCATCCTCATGGGCTGTTCCCGACAGTACATTTACAAACTTGTAGCCATCGGCAAGCTGAAAGCCTCACGCATCAGCAACCGCATGGCATTCATCCGCAGAGCCGACATCGAGCAGATGTTGGAGGGCAATCCCTATCACCGCATCCTGCCCGGCAACACCTCCACACCAAGGAAATCATCTTCATCTTCCTTACCTGCCAAAAGAGAAAAAAGGGAAAAGGAAAGCGAAGAAGTGTTGGACTTCTATTCGGGCGAGGAGGTGATGTCCCTTTTTAAGGTAAAGCAGTCATGGCTTTACACTTCCGCCAAGCGTAACCATATCCCCATCTGCCGTATCGCAGGAAAGAACTATTACAGCAAGAAGCATATTGACGAGTTTTTCGGTGTGGCAGTTGATATTAGCGAAATTACCGACTGGCTACTGACCGAGGAGGTGGAGGAACTGTTCGGCATGAAGCCGACCGCACTCCGTGCCTACACCTATCGCCATAAGATACCCACTAAAAGAGAGTACGGGCGTACCTATTACTCCAAATCACATTTGAACGAACTCCGCAGAACTGACCTTGTGAACGATGAACGCTACTATACCGTTGAGCAGGTGCAGCAAATCTATGGTCTTTCGTCAGCCAACATCTGCCATATCGTCAAGGTGAAGCACATCGAAAAGATAAAGGTGGGTGTGAAAAACCTGCTTTTGCGCTCAGATGTGGAGCGTGTCATGGCTGAAAGGAACAAATAACCGTGAAAAATCGGGATTATCGAAAATTATTTCAAAATGATGTATCGTGGAGGTATTCACGGATATTTCACGTTGTTCCTTTGCCATCGGAAACATGGATACAACTCCAAAATGTATACAACCAATTAAAACATAATTATTATGAGTAAATGCAAAACAGTTACCTTGCGTAAGCGCAAGATTAAGAACGGGACACAGTATTCACTATGCCTTGACTACTATCCCGGCTACCGTGACAATGTCACCATGAGAGTGATTACACGTGAAGCCTTAGGAATTTACATCTTCGCCAAACCTGCAAACCAGCAGGAACGGGACTTCAACGCACGCATGATGAAGAAAGCGGTCATCCTGCGCAACCAGCGCTACGAAGCCATTTTCAATGAAAACAACGGCTTTTTTGACAAGACCAAGATGAAGGGCGATTTCCTTGCCTATTTCAAAGGACTGGCTGACCGCAAGAATATCAAGTGGCAGCACGTATACAAGCATTTCCAGCGGTTCGTGAACGGCAAATGCACCTTTGAGGAGGTGGATGTGGATTTGTGCCGCAAGTTCATGGAATACCTGCTTGATGCACCCCAATCCATCCACACCAACCAAAAGCTGCACATCAACTCCGCAGCAGGCTATTGGTCAACTTTCCGTGCCGTGCTGCACACCGCTTACCGTGACAGGAAGATAAAGGAGAACCCAAACGGCTTCTTAGACCGCATCGAGTGCATTCCCACCATCAGGGAGCATTTGAGCCAAGAGGAACTGATACGGCTTGCCGAAACACCCTGTGAGGAGGAGGTCTTGAAAAAAGCTTTTCTTTTCGCCTGTCTTACGGGACTGAGAAAGAGCGACATCAGACAGCTCACGTGGCAGCAGATACAACCATACACCAACGGCAGGATGTTCGTTACCACCCGTATGCAGAAAACCAAAGAAATAGTGCATAACCCCATCAGTGATGAAGCCTATGGACTGCTGGGAGAACGGGGCGAGGGACTTATCTTTGAGGATTTCAAGGACAAGATGCTGCAAGGACCACTCCAACGGTGGCTCACGGCAGCAGGGATAACCAAGAAAATCACCTTTCACTGTACCCGCCACAGCTTCGGAAGCCTGCACGTGGAAATGGGAACGGACATGGCTGTCATCCAAGCCTATCTCGGACATAAGAACATTACCACCACACAAATCTATTCCAAGATAGCAGCGCAGCAGATGTGTCAGGTGGTGGACAAGATAACCTTGAAGCGCAAGGAGGCATAAATGTCTCACATTGACAGGTATTCAGAGGGGCGGTTATGGCTACAAGGCTATAATCGCCCCTCTATGTTTTTGGCTTGATGCCACCATTTATAAGCCCCTCAGAGTATGAAACAGAGTATGATATGATGACATTTCGTGAAATACATTGAAAAAGACCGTTCTAACCGCAAATAACGGGCAGTAATTGGGAAAAATAGCATTAACTTTGCACAAAATAATACAGGAACATTCAATCTCTCAACGAAATATGGAATCATCAATCAAGGACAAATACATCATCTTGGGCTTTGTCGGCTTCGCCATCGTCCTAATATCTTCCATTGCCACGCTGGTAATAGCGGACAGCTTCAACCAAGACAACTTTGTCAGGTGGATAGTATTCGTATGCTGTAACCTGTTGGGATGGTTGCTCTATCTCTCCTTTCAGACACTTATCTTTGATACATACGAAATCTACAAAATCAAGTTCGGCAAGAAAGAAACGATTGCCGAAGCCATAGAGGTGCAGGAAGAACTGTCACAAAATACACTTGAAGAAGCCACATCTGTGCCTGGACCTACATCAGTCCCTGAGCCTGTACCCGAATCATCCCCGACAAAAGAAGAGACACTTATCCAAACACAACCGATAGAGCTTACTATCGCCCCGGATCTTCACGAAAAGAACCGTGCCAATTACGCAAGCAGAGAGCAACGGGAAAAGGAAGAGCGCATCCGCATGGTCATGGAGTATTGCCATTATTACCTGCCTCGCATTGCCGACCAAGAAACCGTGAACCACATCTGTACTGAGGTGGACAAATGGATGAATCTTAACACTTATACCCCGAAGCCCATACAAAGACCGTTTACCAAAGACATCAACAACATTCCACTCCGTCACTTCGTATGGAATATCTCTGAGCGTTTCCTGTACAAGAGATACTACAATGGGGATAACCGTGCCAAGTTCATCAAAGCCCTTTTCCCGAAATCGTTTGCTGATACAGACTTATCAACCATCAAGAATTTCAAGGTAGAGCCGTTAAAGACGGAAATTCCCATTGATGAACCCGAAAACGGCAAACTTGATTTCCACTATCCCGAGGATTATGTGCGGAATTAGGATAATCACGACACCAACGACAACCATCCGGTAACTCATAACCGCCTGTTTTACATCGTTTCCCGAGTAATTTTACCCGTCATTTATGGCTGGGCTTAATTATTCGGGAATTATTTTGCAATGACGTGTCGTGGAGATATTCACGGATATATCATTTCAGTCCTTTGCGCCAAGTCTTACAAAAGAGACGAGTACGCGAATGGAAAAATCAATTCTTACCTTCAACGACCTCCCCGAGGTTGTCGCTCAGCTTCGAGACGAAGTGATGAGCCTGAAAAGCCTGCTCGCCGAGCAGCGCAGTGTGAACAATGCCAAAACGGTGGACACCCACGTGCCCATGTCTGTGGACGAGGCAGCAGAGTATTTAGGTATCCCTAAGGGTACGCTCTACATGAAACTGTCAGAAGGGACAATCCCTGCCACCAAGCCCGGCAAACGCTATTGCCTTTACCGTGACGAACTGGACAAGTGGCTGGAAACCGCCCGAAAGAATCCCATACCGTTGTCAGACGAGGAACTGAACAAGTCCTTATCCTCTTCCCACCGTCGCAAGCCCAACCCACGTAACTGGTGAATGATATGGAAGAGGATAAGAACTATATCAACCTGATACGTGGCGACCTCACAAAAGCATCCCAAGCGCATAACGGTATGCCCGACAGTGTAGGCATGATGAATATCAAGACGGCAAACCAAACCATTCTTGAAGCATCGTTATTGCCTACGCCCCGTGCGCTGTGGGACAGCTTTTGGTACGAGGGGGAACTCTCCTGCTTGTTTGCCGATTCCAACGTGGGCAAGTCCATCCTTGCCGTGCAGATAGCCGACCGCATCGCCCGAACCGACAATGTGCTGTATCTGGACTTTGAACTGTCCGAAAAGCAGTTCCAGCTCCGCTATACCAACGAGCATGGAGAGCTCTACACCTTTCCCGACAAACTCTATCGGGTGTCTATTGACTGCAACCAGCTTTTGGATGCCAACTTTGAGGAAGCTATCATAGGCGGCATTGAACAGATGGCTGTGCAGACCGACTGCAAGATTTTCATCATTGACAATCTTACCTACCTGTGTTGCGCCATGGAGAAAGGCGATGCCGCAGGACGGCTGATGATTCAGCTGAACAATCTCAAAAAGAGATATGCGCTCTCTATCCTTGTCCTAGCACATACGCCCAAACGCTCTTTGGATTGTCCCATCACATCCAACGACCTTGCCGGAAGCAAACGGCTCTACAATTTCTTTGACAGCGTGTTCACCATTGGAAAAAGTGCCCAAGACGGAGGGCTTCGCTATGTGAAGCAGCTTAAAGTGCGCTATGGCACGTTCTCTCATGATGCGGATAATGTAATCGTTTACGAGATTGACAAGGTGGATGCTTTCTTGCAGTTCGTGTTCAGGGGCTATTCCACGGAAAAGGAACACTTGAAAAAATTGGGCGACAATGAATCAAGCCAAAGGGATTGCCAAATTCTGCAACTCTCCCAATCGGGCAAGTCCGTCAGGGAGATAGCCTCACAGGTGAATTGTGGCAAGTCCACCGTAAACCGTATCATCCAGCGCAGCAAAGAGAGTAAAAACGCAGGTGTCCCAAGTGTCCCACTGTCCCAACCCTTAGAGTGTGGGACAATGGGACAGGATGGGACAGCCGACAATCAACCATCAAAAACGGACTAAGCTATGGGCAATTATTCATTACAGAAGTATAAAGGAACGGCAACACGGCATACCTGCCCCAAATGCGGAGACAGGCATTCTTTCGTCTATTACGTGGACGAAAATAATGTGCCGTTGCATCCATCGGTCGGCAGATGTAACCACGAAAGCGGTTGTGGGTATCACTACACTCCGAAAGAGTATTTTCAAGAGCATCCTGAACACAGAACTACCAATGATTTCTCTTTTGACAGGCAAAGAGCAGAGCAGAAGAAAGTGAAGCAGCAAAGTAAGCCGACAGCCATCGGCTATATTCCCCCTCACTATGTGGAGAAGTCGCAAAGCGAGCGTAGCAATTTCTTCCGTTTCCTCTTCACACTCCTTACTTCCTACTATGGCGACAAGGCGAAAGAGGTGTTGAAGCGGTTGTTGGAGGAATACCGTTTGGGGGCTACCCGTGACGGCTCTGTTATCTTTTGGCAGATAGACAGGACGGGCAAGGTACGCACGGGAAAGGTGATGCAGTACAATCCCGAAGACGGACACCGTATCAAGGGAGGACAGACATCGGCAGTGAACTGGATACACAGCATATTGAAAAAGCAGCGTGTGTTGGCAGAGGATTGGCAACTATCCCAATGCCTTTTCGGGGAACACTTGTTGAAAACGCATCCCGACAAGGTGGTGGTCTTGGTGGAATCCGAGAAGAGTGCCGTTATCGGTTCTGCTATCTTCCCCGATTATGTATGGCTGGCTACGGGTGGTAAGAGTCAGATGAGAGAAGAGAAACTCCGTGTACTGTCAGGGCGAACCGTGCTTCTCTTTCCCGATGCCGATGCTTATGCCGAGTGGAAACAGCGAGCCGAGAGCATGTACTTTTGTAAGGTGGTGGTTTCGGACATCATCGAAAGGAATGCCACCCCGAAACAAAAAGAAGCCCATATCGACATAGCCGATTGGATTATCTTTCAGATACGGGAGGGCAAGGTGATGAGTACAGCCAACCACTTGGTCGAGGCTGAGAGAATCCTCCAGCGGATGATAGAGAAGAATCCCGTCCTGCAAAAACTGATAGACGATTTAGACCTTGTGCTGGTCGGTGCATCTCCAATCGGCAACGATGATGAAAAACCTCCCTGACGGAGGAGAGCGGAAGCCGTAGGCTGGAGTTTGCAGACAATGGCTTGCCATTGATATAGCCCACTATAACTACACGCTCCGCTTACGTAGTTGTGGGCTCTCCCGAGGGGATTAGGGTTTTACCCTAATGACCCACTCAGGGCGTTTCTCCCCTGAGAACCCAGAGCAAAGAGTGACCCTCTCTTTGCAATCTCCGCTTATGGGTTGCACCCCTAAGAACCCCATGCGTTTACGGACAGCGGAAAAGCAAACAATAAAGTACAAACCAAAAAACAAGTATCTATGGCAACAAAATCAAGCATACATATCAAGCCCTGCAACATCGCATCGAGCGAGGCTCACAACAGGAGGACTGCCGAATACATGCGCCACATCGGAGAGTCCAGAATCTATGTCGTTCCTGAACTATCCACCGATAACGAACAGTGGATAAATCCCGACTTCGGCAGTCCGGATTTGCGGATGCATTATGACAATATCAGACAGATGGTAAAGGAAAAGACCGGACGTGCCATGCAGGAAAAGGAGCGTGAACGCAAAGGCAAGAACGGTAAAATAGTCAAGATTGCGGGATGCTCCCCCATACGTGAAGGAGTGCTGCTTGTCAGGTCGGACACCACACTGGCAGACGTGCGTAAATTCGGTGAGGAGTGTCAAAGACGCTGGGGAATCACACCGCTGCAAATCTTCCTGCACAAGGATGAAGGGCATTGGCTGAACGGTCAGCCGGAAGCGGAAGACAGGGAAAGCTTCAAAGTCGGGGACAGATGGTTCAAGCCGAACTATCATGCCCATATCGTTTTCGACTGGATGAACCACGAAACAGGAAAGAGCCGAAAGCTCAATGACGATGACATGATGCAGATGCAGACCCTTGCATCCGACATCCTGCTGATGGAACGCGGGCAGTCAAAGGCTGTCACTGGTAAGGAGCATCTGGAACGGAACGACTTTATCATTGAGAAGCAGAAAGCTGAACTGCAACGCATGGATGCAGCCAAACGGCACAAAGAAGAACAGATAAATCTTGCCGAGCAGGAACTGAAACAGGTGAAATCAGAAATACGCACTGACAAGTTAAAGAAGACAGCCACCACGGCAGCGACAGCCATAACTAGTGGAGTTGCTTCTCTTTTCGGGAGTGGAAAACTGAAAGAACTGGAACGTGCCAACGAAAAACTGCAAGACGAGGTTTCAAAACGGAACACCAATATTGAAAAATTGCAGAGCCAAGTACAGCAGATGCAGAAACAGCATGATACGCAAATCCACAATCTCAGAGAAATGCACAGGCAGGAACTTGACATGAAAGAAAAAGAACTGTCACGGCTCGCCAGAATCATAGACAAGGCTTTCAGGTGGTTTCCGATGTTCAGGGAAATGCTGCGCATGGAAAAGTTTTGTGCCATGCTGGGATTCTCTAAAGAAATGACTGAAAGTCTTATAGTCAAAAAAGAAGCCCTGAAATGTAGCGGTAAAATCTATTCCGAGCAACACAGGCGGAACTTTGATATAAAGGATGATATTTTAAGGGTGGAAAATGACCCTGACGATGAAAGCAGGCTGAACCTGACAATAAACAGGAAGCCGATTGCCGACTGGTTCAGGGAGCAATGGCACAGGCTTAGATATGGAGCAAGAGTGCCGCAACAGGAAGAAAGAAAAAGTAGAGGATTCAAATTATAATAGAAGCAATTTGATTAGTAATCTAAAAGCACTCCGATAACGATTAGAGTGCTTTTAGATTGTTTATCATTAATTATCAAAGCAAGTGCAGTTTAAGATTTTACTGAAGTTTGCATTAATAAAGAATATACTACAGCTGATATATGCGCAACATATTGTGACGCTTGTGATTCATTTCCCTTGAAATCCTTAACAAATACCGCTAAGGTATAACTGATATTATTAGGCAGACATATATAGGCAACATCATTGTGAGCTGCAAGAACACCATTTTCATTAACATAACCTGAACCTGTCTTATGCGCTATAACAACCCCTTCTTTATCAAGAAGTGGAGCTGCTATCCTATCTACACCTGTTTTGCATTCTTTTAACGTATTCTTAATGAAACTTTGTTTCTCATCATCGATAAGACCTTCAGTAAACAAACGATTCATCAACATTGCAGCACCAAGAGGAGATGTATAGTTAGAGTAAGCCTTGTTATGGTCAGCCGACATTTCCTCTTCCGTATAAGCTATCTGAAAACTTGAACGAGGAATGAGTGTGGCTATAAAACTATCTGTTTGAGCGACATTAACCATATCCTTAAACATAAGGTTGCTTGCATTGTTGTCACTCTGAGTAAGAGTATAACGCAGCAAATCTCTCACTGTCAATGATATGACTGGCCCTGAATAATCTTTCAGCATAGGACTCCAAGTCTTTGGGTCAAGTTTATCCCTATTTATATTTACTAAGGTATCAAGTGAAATTCCTTTATTGTCAAAGTCATTACAAAGAGCTAATGCCTGATGAACCTTAAACACACTCATCATAGGATAAACACTCTTATTATTGACCTTAACCGTATCTCTGTTATTAACAATAACCGCCACACCAATTTCGCCAGGACAAGCTGAGACAATTTGAGAAATGCTATCAGTCAAAACATTTGTTAAAGGAGGATTTGCGCTATCTTTTGTCGCTGATTTATGGAACAATGAAAATACCAAGATGAAAATGCAAACTAAAGCTATACTCAAAACTACGATTTGTTTTTTTCTGTTTTTTTCCATGTTTATATTATTTATATTTGTTTGACGAGAATATCTTTATTTGCCGACAAAGGTACATAACTTTACGGAAAAATATGTTTCTAAAATATATAAATAGACAGCTGTGGGGAAAATGTGGGGAAAAATTAGATAATTAAAAAGGCTAAATGACTGGAAATAATCACTTAGCCTTTTAATCCGTACCCAGACCCGTACTTCGTAATTGCTGCGCCCATCATTCAAGACTGTCAAATCGGGTCTTTCCTGTCAAGCCAATGATGCCTATGCGTATGCCAAACACATGGATTACGGATTTCTCGTTCCGTGAACAAACACTTTATCCGCAACTCTGCTATGTGGTGTATTGGCTTAACTCCATTTCTATGGGCAACACTTTTGTTGCAGATTTCAAGCAGCTTTTATCGAAATACCCATCAGTAAGAACTCGTTTATTAGGCTTTCCTCATAATTGGGAACAAGAGCCTTTGTGGAGATAAAATAATTGCCCTGTTTCTTAAAAAGCACTGGGGCAAACCAGCTCCGTCTTTAATTGTTTCCAATAAATGGATTGTTTCAAGCCCCTATAGAAAGAGAACAAAAATTCCTGTGTGAAAATTAATCTACGACAAGGAGCAAGCAAGGAGCAATATCAAACAAAAATCAATACCTTTGCAGTACATATGAGATAGACCAAAACAAAAGTGGAATATCGGAAACGAATAGCAAGGAAAAGAGAAGAAACGACCCAAGTTGATGTCCTTTTTGAGTTAATAATCAATAAAAGCGTTAAATCTTCACCTTTTAGAATGTGCAATTAAAAATAACAACCATATTTCTGACTTATTATCTATAAAATATTGAGTAATAATCGGTTGTAAATACAAAAATTGTTTTGCGTTGTCAAAGGTGACGCTTCCCAAATCTCTCACGTCAATTGGGGAGCAGGCTTTTTTGGGATGTGAGAATTTGGAAGATTTTAAAATCCCTGCTTCCGTAACCAGCATCGGTTCCTTGGCATTTTGTACCTGTCCTAAGCTAACGACCATGGAGATTCCCGAGGGTATAACGGTTATCTCGGATAATCTTTTCGCTGGATGTAGAGGACTTAAAAGCGTCAAACTGCCCAGTACTATCACGTCTATTCAAGTTGCAGCTTTTGAAAATTGTTCTGCATTGACTGACATTGTTATCCCAGAAGGAGTTACTTATATAGGTAATTACGCACTAAACGCTTGCAGCAGCATCAAAAAGTTTAGGCTACCCTCCACCTTACAAGAAATAGGCTACCAGGTGTTTGGCGAAAATGAAAACATAAAAGAAATCCATGTCGCAGCCTCTCAACCGCCTGTTTGCACAATTGGACCGAACGGAGAAAAGGAGGCTGCTGAACAAGTGCTTTCCAACGCCATTCTTTATGTTCCAAAGGGGTGTAAAAAGAATTATGCCATTAGTGAAGGATGGATGGATTTCAAGAATATTAAAGAAGAGATGCTCACTGGTATTGATGGCTTGGAGGGCGCAAAGATGGCATGTACAGTCAGCGGAAAAAATATCCTAATTAGTCATTATACAGGACCACTGGACATATACTCTTTAGGTGGCGAATTACTTAAGTCGATGATTGTAAAAGGCAATGCAACCATCACCCTGAACTACAGTGGTGCTATATTATTGAAAGCAAAGAAGCAAGTCTTCAAATTAAGCTTGTAAACCTCGAAACAGATGCCATCTAAAGAGCTTTGAAGAATTGGTGTTGGTTTGATTTCGCATTCTGTTTGACATGATAAATTGACTCAACCAGATATGAGAGCGGTGGTGATATGTCATGTCAATGCATTGCGATAGATTATGTCAGAGAGTTGCGACAGGTCATGTCAGAGAGTTGCGATATTTTATGCCAGTGTGGAGAAAATCGTATTCTCCGAACTCTCTATCTGAGCAACTTTTTTGTAAAATGTTTGGCGCATTAGAAAAAACACCGTATCTTTGCATCCGCAATTAAGCCCAGATGGCGGAATAGGTAGACGCGCTGGTCTCAAACACCAGTGGGGCAACCCATCCCGGTTCGAGCCCGGGTCTGGGTACAAAGTAAAAAGCTAAGTAGTTGATTACTCAACACTTAGCTTTTTCTTGTTTAATAAATGTTCCCAAATTGTTCCCAATTAGCATTATGGTCTTTCCACTATTGCTTTCATTTTGTCAAACCAACTTTTAATCTCACCTTCAGTATCTCGTTCCATTAATAATTGGTATGTCATCATATCAAAAGCCTTTCTAAGATAAAGCTTAGACTTGTTTGCCCCCATTGGTTTGTCCAGTTTTTTCTTTATAGCATAAACTTTGCCAAATCTTTCTGGTACTTTTTCCTCATCAGTATCTACATCTACATCATATGCTGATTTTATAGCATCATAATGAAGATAATTTTCTATTTCATACTTCTTTGTTAGAACTCCCCATGATCCATCATTTCGTGCATTTACCTTATCTATTGACTTTTGATATGTTGTAACGTCGTTATCATAAATATGAATACAAGGACAATTGAGATTCTCCAAATAATGAGCATCTACCCAATATTTAAGAATACTTCCGCCTGATGGAATTAACAAAATACGTTTATCAGTAGACAAGTTAATTACATCAGGATACTTCTCACGCAAGCAACGAGAAAAACATTTTAAAGCTATAACATCAGTAGGTCCCTCCACATAAATAACTAATTTAATATTTTGCTCAGGGTTAGGTAATATGCCCAAGGTCTTAACAACTTCAGCTATTACTGCCTCTGTCCCATTTTGAACAAGAGCATTGCTTTCCTCATCTTTGTTAACAAACCTTATACTATCAGTTGGCAATTCTTGAGCTAACCCTGGGCTATGTGTTGTAAGAATAATCTGACAATGAGGAGTTTCTGATAATTCTAAGAAGGAGTTGATTAAAATCTTCTGGTTATTAGGGTGTTGGGCTGTTTCAGGTTCCTCTATAGCATAGATAATATCCTTTTTATTGCTTTTCTTTGCTTTCCGTTCTGCTTCTGCCTTAAAAAAACCTACCAAAATCATTCGTCTTACACCACTACCGCGCTTATTAAGCGATATCCCTGCATCTGTATCCATCGCTATTGAAAATAGGCTGTTCCACTTAGATACAGCAGGTGTTGCAAATGTAGGTGTTAACTCATTTGCTAATGATGGGTCAATAGCTTGTAAAGCTTCATGAGTTTGATTTGCAATTTCTGTTGCCTTTTCACGCACCTTTTCTTGAATTTCTTGTATCTCCTCTTGAACTTCACTAATAGCCTCCTGTATAGCTACTTTCATTGGATTTTGAACCTCTCCGTCAGAATCGCTACTGGAACGGTCGCTTTGAAAAAGTGCATAAGTTGGTAAATGCGATTCTATCTTAGACCAAATATCCTTTACATCTTCTTTAGATTTTGTCAAAGATATTTCAACCTCAGATATTTTAAGATCATCAGCAGATTCCCATAAGGCTTTACGCATTGTAGGATTACCCTTTTTAGAACAATTTAATTGGCGTTCTTTAACCATCTTCTGAAGTTCCTTTTCTTTCAAAGAGAGAAGATTCTCAAATCCATCTGCTGTTGGATGATTAGCTACAATGTATATATCTTCAGAAGGTTTGGACTTGCTACAATCATAAGTCTTTTTAATACGCATCGTATCCTCATCTATTAGTAGGTATTCCTCTTTCAATGAAGTATTCTCACCTGAATCTAAAACCAGTTCATTTGGTAATTCCGTAAAATCGCATGCTATTGTAACTTTTTTAGAATTCGAAAAAACATTGGCATCAGATCTATCAATTTTAACTATATCATTGTTGAAAAAAATCTCTAACGCCTCTAATATAGTTGATTTCCCCGCATCATTTTTACCGATAAAAGTAGTTATGTTCTCAAAGTCTACACTAATCAAGTCTTTATAACTTCTAAAATTCTCAAGATATAATCTTTTTAATTTCATATTTATTTGTTTTTTAATGTTACTCTATCTGTTACCGCACTTGTTAATAATGTATATACGCTTGGTAGCATGTATTTATCTAATCTAAAGCACTCAAATACCGTCTGATCGAATTTTATACGGTCTTTATCGTTAACTTCTTCAAAAACACTGTTGATTTTTCTGTGTTTTAATGGTTCAAATGCTCTTTTTATCTTTTGTGAGTGTTCTTTTGATAACAAATTAGGATTTAATAAGCATATCTGCTTCAAATAATCGGCATTTAAATCTAAAGCACCTAAGTTTCTCGATGTCCCTCGCATTTCAAGTATTAGGAATGTTATAACAGAGTTCAGTAGGGCAGCAATCAACTCTACATCATAACTATCCTGTACCTGCATTGCTATCAAACGTTGATCAATAACAAATGGCTCTTTGGAAAAGGTAAAGAAGAAACGCTCATATGGATTAATTGCAGTGATAATATGTGCCCTTTTGGGATTCAGAGAATACCAATAAGGACGATGTCCTGCACATGCCTGTGATATTGTTTGGCTACCATTCTTGTTTGGTGCATTCACAAATTTATCAATCCATGATTTCGTTCCTTTGTCTATTGCATTTTCCTCATCTTGGCAGACGAATGTCCTAAACTTATAATTATCATCAAACTCTATCTGTTGAAGCTCTGATGATGACTTCACATACGGGACCAAATACTTTTCGTCAATGTGCGAAGTCCTTACATTTTCTTCTTTGATAACGAACATTGGGTTCCAACCCGTTCGCTCGCCTCTAAACACCTTTACGATGTTGGGATAATATTGTGTCAGACAACTATCAAAGCTGCCAAATAGATTGGTGGAAAGGAAAAATTGTCCCCAATTAGTCTTGCTTTCAAGACTATCTAACAAGTGTTCTTTAGATGTCAAGCATACCGACAAACTCCCATCTTTACGCTTATACAGGTCAGCAAAGAAGTTATCCTTCTCCCATAGCCCATTATGAGAATCACTGCAATTATCTATATCACTATAAAAATCTTCAATTTGCTGTATTTGTTCGTTCTTAGATTCTGCAACAAACAACTCACTCAACTTACGATTGAGTGTGATAAACTTTGTTGGTTCATTACTTTGTATCTTGTCTAAGACAAAATAAATCGTGGACACTTGAGAATCCTTAAACCAATGTTCTGCATTGCTCTTTACAACATATCGTATATGAAAGTTGTCTAATAAGAACTTCTTAAATTGGAACCCATACTCTTTCCCTAACCACGCATTAGATGTTATTGCCGACAAGCAACCATCAGGTTTGAGAAATCTATCAGCGTTATAAATACAGTATGTAAAATAATCAGATCGCTCATTGATTTTGAATGTTTTGTCTTTCAAAAAAGCTTGCTGCTCACTTTGAAATTGCTCTCTAAAGAAAGCTGATAGTTTCTCATTGGGAATATCCTCCTGCTGTATGAACGGGAAATTGCTTGCAATGCCATCAAAAATTGGTATAGGCACATCAATACGCTTATTATGGTCGTGCGAATCTGGAAAAACGACCTTTTCTCCAACTTCCAAATTAAAAAAGTCATTACGCATAACACGAGGAAAATTGTCAGTTGCAACCACATCTTGCTTATATAGGTTGATAACAGATAAAATTGCAGGGAAATGGGAAACGTCATTACCCCATATCTGCTTTAGTAGTTTCCTATGCTCCTTTGTACCTAATATTCGTAAAATCTCATAAAAAGAACTTAGAAAAGTACCAGTTCCGCAAGTTGGGTCGAACAATACGTCTTTATTGGTCTTAACAACAGGGAAAGCAACAAGTTTTGCCAATACTTCATTAGTAAAATATTGTCCAAACTTCTGCTTCTCATCATCAGGCACAAGGTTTTCCAATATATGCCCAATAACTTCTGTTGGCAACACTTTGAAATCAAAAGCGATCAGCACCTCCAATAGAGCATAAATAGCTTTATCGACCAAAGTAGAATATTCTATACTATCTGTGAAATACGGTCTAAAGATAGCTTGATAATCAATCTTCTTTGCTTTGTCAAAATAGCTATTCAATAAATCTTTAGCAGATTTATTATCATCAAGAGCAATTGGTTTCAACTCTCCGCTTAAGTTCTCGCAAAGAGTCAAATAGAAAATGGTCTTGCCTATCAAGTTGTAGAAAGTAAACTTCGCCAAAACCTGTTCTGGTATGACATGCTCCTTCTTTCTTGACGAGGATTCTAAAATCTTCAAAGTGGAACTTTCATAAATTTTCCATTTATTAAATTCATCTCTAAACGCACGATTACTACCTTTCTCCTGAATTATTGCCTCTTGAAATTGTGGAATAATGATAGTAGATGCTTCTCGTACAGCAGAAATGATATTTTTAGAAATATCAAGTGCAGGTTTCAAAGTTCCATTATGATACAAAGAATCTAAATCATGCAGAATTTCCTCAGTACGCTCTTTCAAAAATGGTTCGTGCTGTGCAAACTTTACAGGATCAGCTAAATCCTCACGACTGTTGATAGTTGAAACCTTTGGATAGACTTTTAACTTTGATAGGCTATCAAGTGTATATTCTTCATCGTCTATATGCCAAATGATAGCTTCTGCACCGTTCCATGTAACAAAGGAATCAGAGTGTAACTTATTTGCCTTTTCCAGCGCATTCTCCAACATAACGGTATCGTCAACGGCAGTATCTGGAAACTTCAATTCCCATCCATTGAATATTACACCAGAAGTCTTATCAACGAAAAGAAGAATATCAGGAAATTTAGTTCTTCCCGATTTCATTTTTATTCCTGTATCATTAGTTGCATCTTGAAAAACAGTAGTCTTTTTGTCAATAGCTGATTTTATCCAACTAATAAGTTGACCAGCCCAATCTCGTTCGTTTCTCCTTACATCAAGTTTTGCCATAACTATTACTTTGCAGCGGAGGTATATACTTTGTTGTCAAAAAGTCCTTGTATGACAGGTTCCATTTTATCATTGTGCTGCTTAGCAGTAACCTTTGCAAGGCGATCTGCACATACTTGTATATAATCTATTTCTTTGACCTTATGTAGCATTACATTCTGATTTTTCTCAATTCCGATATACTTTCTATGCTCCATAGCAGCAGCAACTAAAAAACTACCACTGCCACAAGCATTATCAAGAATAATATCGCCAGGGTTAGAGAATGTTCTTATTAAGTATCGCCCAAGCTCAACAGGTTTTTGAGTTGGATGATATACAGCTCCTTCTGATTCTGCCGTTTTAACATACAAAAAGTCTTCTATTGGCAATTCATTATCATCCATAAGCAGAACATCATTTGGATAGCGCATACCATTACTTTGAACGTGTCGCGGTTTGAAATCTCCATAACTCCCTGTATATTGATTCTTGCGGACGCCCTTATCATAACTTTCTCCCTTTGTCATTTGAGGATTATATGTGGGTTGTTGTTTATAAAACACACAAATATCCTCGTGTTTTCGCAAAGGCTGTTTCTTGGCATTTAAGAAATTTGTTGATTTGGATTTTATCCATACTATTTTATATTTAAACCAATCCTCATTGCTTAAAATGAGTTTTGCAGTAAAAAGACCTTGGGCAGTCAGAACAATAGCACCATTATCCTTTATTATACGCATATACTGTTGCCAAAGCTTCTTTAAGTCAATGACAGAATCCCACTTGTTTTGTGTTGTACCATAAGGTAAATCGCACAAAATCATATCAACAGATTTGTCTGGAATATTAGGCATAACTTTCAAACAATCGTTTTCAAAAACCTTATTAGTAAAATCTTGAATGTTATTTTCCATATTCGCGTATATTTTCTGCAACCATACTAATTACTCCATCAGCACAATCTTCTTCTGCTAAAACATCATAGACTTTATCTGCGAGCCATAATTGCAGAAGTTCCTTTTCGTTTGCGTCAAGTAATTTTGCCAATAAAATGACTTGTTCTCTTTTGGCTTTTCTTTCTCCTCTTTCAATACGGCTATACATAGGGGTATCTATCTCCAATGCAGAAGCCAACTGCCTTTGAAGTAACTGTTTCCCCTCTCTTAGTTCTTTTAATTTATCAGCAAACAGCATATTTGTCAATAATTGATTTGTCTTTATTTGGCAAATTTAATATTTCTATTTGAAACAAACAAATTTTTCAAAGACTTTTTGAAACATCCTGCGGCCATTTAAGTTAGATAGAGCGAAGTACATTCAATCTATCTTGACAGATTTCATTTCATCTTGCCTGCATCAAGCTATCAGCCTTAGATTTTAGTTGTAAGTCGTATCCGTCTGCTTTTTCCTTAATGAGCTTAATGGTCTTTTCGTTTCGATGAATATCGAACACCTCATTGAGCCATAGGATTTCCTTTGGACTACAACCTCTCCACACTCTGATAATACGGAATTTCAAGGCATCATCCTTGTATTGCTGTTTGCTTTGCCACAAGAAGTAATTGCCGACCAAAGAAACAAAACAAAGGACAGATACTGCTACCATATAAGTAAAGACTTTCGAGGACTTGAGGTCAAAACTGTGCCTGTGGATATGTTCTTGCGGTTGTGGATGCTCTTTCTGTTCCTGCCATTCGTGCAACATGGCCAATACGCTTGC
Source organism: Prevotella sp. SGI.027 (assembly GCA_050315175.1). GTDB lineage: Bacteria > Bacteroidota > Bacteroidia > Bacteroidales > Bacteroidaceae > Prevotella. Next base: position 54,693 of record JBNPOM010000002.1, on the reverse strand, counting down.
CACCAATTTGTCTATGGATTTAGCCTCCTCGTCTTTGATGCGCACTTGCACACCAATATACTTGTTAATCACTTCTTTTGTTCGCTGTTCATACTGATTGAGCAATTCCTGTTCTTTCTGCTCATCACTTTGTGCTGGTGTAGATTGGACAGGGAGGGAAACAGAACCGTTCTCCTTTTCTTTCAACTCCTTTAGCTCCCTGTAAATTGTCTCCAGTTTGTTTTTGATTTCCTCAAAGAGGACAAATGTATTATTATCAGCCATAGTTATAAATGTATTTTACGTTTTTTCTTTTTCTTCTTTTTATCGAGTGTGTTGTAAACCTCCGCAGGGACAGTACCATGAGTTTGAAACAAATCCAATCCTCCTTCTATGAGTTCGTTGACTATTTCGCTCGTAGCATCTGCAACATTAGATATAAGGTTTATCGTTCCTTGCATCTGTTGTTTGAGTTCCCTGTCATTCTGTTGCAGGGCAAAGTCTATTTTAGAATAGCTGAAATTCCTATCCACCTTAGAGCCATTGAAATGATAGCCATTCTTTTCAAAGATAATTCCCTGCACCTCCTGTGAGTTGCCTTTGTACTTGAAGCGGACATCAATATCTTGCTTTTCCAAATGACTAAGGAGAGTTGTCCAATCCCTGCACCGTGCAATTTCTGCTTTCAATGCCTGATAGATTTCATATTTTGTCTTGTCAGGTTCTTTCAAGCGATACTCTTTGACTTTCTCCTTGCCATCGGCGAAATACAAACCATATTTGGTGGTCAGTTCCTTACAAATCTTCTCACTTTTGAACCTATCGTTACGGTCAGAGATAGTCTTTCCGTTATTATCTATCCGATTGAAAGCGATATGAACATGTGGATGTTCCTTGTCAAAGTGGCGACCGATAATGTACTGCGTATCTTTTATTCCCATCTTCTCCATGTATTCACAAGCGATCTGCGCCATCCATTCATTACTGAGTTTGGAAGAATCCTGTACAGAGAAACTTAGGGAGATATGTCCCACAACCTTACCCACTCGCGGATTAAGTTCTGTTTGGTCGATGAAACTTTGGACAATATGACTAATACTGTCTGTCCGCACTCCGGAACTGTCTATAAGCTCCGTTCCTTTCTTCGGGTCAAGGATGTAATTGATTACACCCTTGAAGCCCGAACCTTTCATTATCTTTGCAATCATCTTCGTATCAGATTTAGGATTTCATCAATCTTGCTAATGATGATTTTATGGAAAGGAGCAATGGTATGAAATCCTTCCGCATTAGCACGATGTGCCAACTGATTGAGATTATTTGCCATGCCACACAGCTTACGGATGAAGTCTGCTTGCTCTACGGTCAGTCGCTCAATGATATTTCCTTTATCAAGAACTTTTCTTACAAACTCACTCATGGTTACTCCTGCACTTTTGGCTTTACCTTTGAGCGTATAGTAATCCTGCGTATTCAGTTTCACCGTGATACGGTATTTCTTCTTTTCGGCTACGCCCTTGGTTGGACGACCACCTTTTTTATATTCTGTTTTTATCATACTTGTTTCGTTTATTGATTTGATGGAGACCAACGGGATAATCCTCCAAACCGAGTGATAGGAGGTGGAGCAAGTGGTTTTGGTATGCCCAAAACATAAACTTGCTCCTCGAAAAATAGATTATGCGGAACATATTCCTGTAATCATCGCTTAATCCCTTTGGTTTTCTTGATTTCTGCTTTCTCAGAATGTTTGAATTCAGCACACAGATACTCGTTCAAGTCCTTGAAACCATTGTATAAAGTTGAAGCATCCGCAACAGAATTTCTTAATTCCATTGATAATTGCAGATAGGCATTTCTTCCTGCATCGTCATTGTCCAAGAAACATTGAACACTGTCATAGCGTGATAATCTCTCTATCGTCTTATGAATATTCGTTACAGAATTGAGTACCATATAGTCCTGTTGCCTTAGTCCGGTATTCTGTGGATTTTCTTTCCTTTTCAGTGTCATGAAAGACAGGAAGTCCATGAAACCCTCAAAAAGAAAACACGCTTTCTTTGGCTTGTCGGCATAGAAATGGCTGATATCTTTCGGTGCAATGCAGCCCTTGAAAAATGGATTGCGTAATTCGTAGCCACCTGCGATATTGGGAAAACCAATACCGAAGTAATGTTTGCCATTGGAGTCATAATGTAGTTCCTTACATACAGAAGCTGCCACCTCCAGATCAATACATCTGTCCCAGAGATATTTCATCAAAGCTGGGTGAGATAAAGGAAGTATTTGTAAATTCTCAAAATAGTTTGTTTGCTGTTTCTCCTTAATATCTGCAAATGATGTAGAAAATATGGATGTACAATTGGGAACATTATCCTCTATCTTGCGAATAAGATACGACACATCAGAGGATTTGTAGAGCAGTTCTGCTAAGTCTATGATGTTTCCACCCTTGCCAATACCGAAGTCGTACCATTGGTTACGATCGGAGTTTACCTTGAATGAAGCATGGCTCTCCTGACGAAAGGGAGAAAGATACCACAGCTTGTTGCCTTGTTGCTTAGTGGGAGTATATCCCAGACTTGCAAGAAAATCCTGCAACTTTATTGTTTTAATTTCTTGTATGTTCATATCACAATGAATTTGAATGGTTTGAAAAATTGATGATTTGATGAAAATACACATAATCGTTTCATAACAAACAGGTTACCTGTTCATCATGGTTTCATCATAAAACTTACCAAAAAAATAAAGAATAACTCACATTCTATGATGTTGTCATTTCGACTTTTATTGATTTCTCTATTTGGGATTCTCTGTTTTCAATGAAATCACGACATCGTTTTTTGACTCTTTCAATACCCCGATAGAATTTGTTTAGCAAGTTGTACTTTTGTGCGGACAAAAGTATGTTGCCGACTACACGAAGTCGGGAAAAGGATTCGCAAATTCCATCCCGATACCTGCCAAAAGAGGAACTAAATTCATTTCTCTTTTGGGCAGTAACAAAGAATCCTTTCATCATTCTTTTATATTGATGAGTGGAAAGATGAACTGGATAGGCATTATCAGTCAATTTGTTATGTTTATTTTTCATCATTTCATCAAAATAATGATTAAATGTTCGCGAGTTGTTCTTTGGTTACGGTATAATACCTACCAGTCCGTTTGATGGGTGAGTAGTTCCGCAAGCTGTTATAGTCTATCTGATAGGTTAGATACGTCAGCGTGTTGGATGCAGGAGTGAGTTTCCATATATCCTGCACTATCCTGCGAACTTGACTTTTATCAGCCTTGCATCCTGTGTTGTTCAGCAGGCACACCATGTCATTGATGCAGAATGAAAACTCGGTAACAGCCATCTGTTCCATCACCTCTAAACAGAGTTCTGACATTTCCAACTCAACCTTATTTCGGTTACTCCGGATAATGCGCTGCAAGGCTGGAGTAAAGGTCAGTTTGGGAGCAAACCACATACGACTTTCTTTGTGGGTGGACAACGTTCGGTGCTGCAGGAAATAGAGAAAGGCTGGGATTTCTGCTTTCAGTTTTTGCAGGAAGTCGGTATCATCGTTTTTAAGACGCTCTATCTTCCTTACCCAATATCGGGTTTCTCCCACGTCTATGATGACTGGGAGTAACTCGTTATTGGAACACAGCACAAACTTAGCAAAGAAGGAGATTTCGTCTCGGTCTTTGCCCTTTGCTTCCACCTTATAAGAAAGAGTAGTGCTAAGGTTCTTCAATCTCTCACTATCTTCCCTACGGTTGAGCAGTACTTCGTCCACTACTATAAGTAGTTTACCTGCCCAATCCGCATTGAACTGACTGCGAAAATCCTCGTTGGTGTTGAAGGTTACGTTGTTCTGGAAAACGGCTTTGAGAAAGTTTAGGAACGTACTCTTGCCTGTATTGCGCTCTTCAGATACCATCAGTAGGATGGGTAGTTTCTGAACAGGGTCAAGGTAGAGTAGTTCCAGATAGTCCATGCCCATTTCATACTGTTCCCCGAAGATGTGGCGTATCAATGAGTCCACATGAGGGAAAGCTCCCTCGACAGGCTGATGGTCTATCGGCTCATAGAGATTAAGGAACTTATCAACGATAGGTTGATAGTTCACATGACTTGGTACGGTACAGAAACCGTCATACTTGGGTACGGTGGCAATAAAATCCTTGCCATAGTCCTGTCGTAGCGTTTCATTGTTCCATACGATACGCTTCTTGACAAAACCACCATTAAGCCGAGGTTGGTTGACAATCTTGTATAAGGTCGTGCCAACGCGAATGAATTTCTCGTTCTCCATAACCTTTACACATTGAGTTGTTTCTCACCTAAAATCCTTTGCACATCAGTAAGGCGATACCTTACCTTATTACCAACTTTAATAGGCTTAAGATAGTTCCTCTTCCCCCAATGCCATAGTGTGGCATCACATACATCACAGAGCTTCTTCACATCCTCCTTTGAGAGGAATTTTTCTTTTCGTGCTTCAGCCATCATAGATGAGAGTTCATCTTTGGCACGATTAATAAGATTGTTGGAGAAAATAAGTAAGTCCTCTCCTGTAACTTCCAACTTCAAGTTGGCATTACCATTTTGAATGATAGAAAATAAATCAGTCATGATAATATTGAGTTCCACCAGATGGTATGACTTCCTTGTTTTGGTGGATTTATAAACAAAAAAGCCACTACCCCATTCGAGATAGTGACTGCAAATTTATAGTTTGAATTTAGCAGAACTCAATGATTTTCAATCCGTTAAATTCGCAAAAATATTAAGTGAATTAAACGAACTTTTATTCTGATAAAAAGGCTTTGATTTCATCTATCGAAGTACGATCCGCTCCTTTATCCATCAACCTTATTCCAGTTTTTCCTATGGTTTCGGAAAGTTCCTTATAGGCATTCTGAACACCTCGAAGCCCTATTAGACGAACATTGAAATAGTCTGATAATGCTCTATAAAATGGTGCGATATCACATTCTTCGAGTAGGTTATTTTCTTCCATAGCAATTTTGAGATAAACAATGTCTTTCTCCTTTGGCTTGGTTATTATTCGATTTCTAATCTTTAAAAGCAATTCCTTCTTTTCTACAGGCTTTAGAAGTTCCTCCAAGTTTCTTTCATCTTTAGGTCTACCACGTTTTTTATTGATTATTGTTGGTTCGTCAATGTTAGAAAGTTCTTCTAATGTTGAGCCTATGAGCATTTCAGTAGATTGGAATTTCTTGTATTGGCGAAATTCCTCCCAATCTTCTTTCGTTCTTTCTCCTGATGATATGCTTCTACTAATAATGTATTTTACCATTAATGAAAGGAACCATTTATGTAGCCGATTAGTCTTGCTATTCTGTATAAGAGTCTCACCTTGTTCCACCATACACTCATAGCTACGACCAAAATACAACCATGCAAGCATAGCTGGAACTATTGATTGCCTATTAGTATCATGAAATTCATGCACTAACCGTTCTGCGAGATCTGAGTTAGTTAGCATATCTTCCAATGAAGAGAAATCTTTCAATGTATCATTGTACATTCTCTTCTTGACCTCGTTCTTGTATTTCGGTATAATCTTTACAACTAACATGAAGACCTTCTGAAATCCAGTACTGTCTTTACGGTTCATCTCCTCAACAAATGAGCCATATTCTTTGGGGTGTGTATCAAGCCACTCCTTTATAAGTAGTTTAAACTCTTCAAAACTTTCTTTCATAGCCTTATTAGTCTAAAAGTTTTACTAAGTCTTTTTTCATTTCTTCATCAATATCTCTATAACGTCTAAAGGCTTTGCTCCCTTCCTTGTGCCCTGATAATGCAGAAACCAGATTGGGGTCTTTTACTTTTTTATAGATATTACCAATGAATGTTCGTCTTGCTAAATGACTACTTGCTACTTCATATATCGGTCGCTTCACCTCCTCATGTGTCAGAGGATCTAAGATTGTTACAATCCGATCTACACCAGCTTCTTGAAAAATACGTTTGATAGCAACATTATATTTTTGCTCTGATATGAAGGGAAATAATTTAGCCCCTTTGTAATCCTCATAGCGTGCCAATATTGTTTTAGCTTTGCTATTTAATGGCACTCTAACAGTAATGGGATTACCCTCCCTTGTTTTCTTTGGTATGTACTCTATCGCCTCATTTACTATATTTCTTTTGGTCAGCCTATATAAGTCACTTACTCGACACCCTATCAAAGTTTGAAAAATAAAAATATCTCGTTGAATAGCAAGTTGTGGGTGTTCAGATAAATCTGCATCAAATATTTGGTCACGCTCATCTAAGGTAATGTAATACGGTGTTCCATAGGTACATTCGTCTAATGGAAACTCATCAAATGGGCGATTGGTTGTGATTTTCTTATCGTAGCACCATATAAAGAACGTTCTTATTCGGGAAAATCTGTCTATTAAGGTATTTTTGCCTCTTGGTAAAGGTATTCGTTTTTCGGGAAAAGCCTCATACAACTTAGGATATTTCTCATAATAAATATGCTCATTTTCAAAGAAATCCCACATATCCCTTAACGTGTCTGCAGTCACCTCATCGACATTAAGTATAAAATCACGATGTCCACGCTTAACTGTCTTGACATACATTTCATACCGAGACAAAGAACGTTGAATAACCTTAAAGTTCTTCACACGTACCGCAGATAATTTATGTTCAACAAGAAATTTGGCGAAGAGTTCCAAAAGTTTAGGTTTATTTTCCTGCATCAACTCTTCTTCTGTCTTATATTTATTGGGGTGATGATATTTGTCAATAATCATAGCCAACCATTCATTGTTAGCTTCTGCCGTGTATTGTTTGGATATCGTTGATATTATATCCTGAACGCTTTGAGACAAATGCAATTTGTTCTCTTCTGAAACCAATGCTACTCTGTCCTTGTAGCCCTGCTTTTCACTGCTCCAATGATTCGGATTGATAACTAACTCACTTGCAGCCTTAATATCTTTTTTACCATCACGTAAACGAAAATAGATAGTTGCCATACTATCTGTATCGTTCTTTTTTGCTGTCTTGCGAATGAATGCAGTAACCTTCATAATAGTTGTTTTTAGTTCTATTGCAAAGATACTAATTTGTTCCCAAATTGTTCCCAATCATCCTAAATATATTTTTATCATTTTCAATCAGAATAAATATAACTTTTATTTATTTCATTGATTACAAGTTATTTATATTTAATTGTAAGGTTTAATAGAATTAATCTAAATGTTCCCGTATTTAATATTTCAAATGCGGGTCTGGGTACTTTATAAGAAAAGGAAGTAACTGAATATCAATTAGATACGGTTATTTCCTTTCTTTTTGGTGGAACATTGGTGGAACATTTCGGAAAATTTTTGGTTTCGGCTTATGCTGAGGCTCATCATCCTGACCTCAATAGGAATAAAAAAAAGCTACCCAAAGTTAGATAGCCTTTTCTCTTTGATCATCGAAATTTATCATATTCTTCTTTACTGATTTCGTAGCCGTACATCTTAGACTCGAAAATATCTTTATCCGTAGAATCAACCTTAACTTCGTTACGTCCTCTACGCTTGATAAAACAATGTGTGGAATTATCAATAAATTCCATTCTTAAAACAATATCCTCATAATCATCTTTGAGGAAAACGGCTCCCTTTTTGAGCTTATCACATAATTCTATCAAATCCATAGTGTATCATTCAACAACCTTCAAACCTTTATCTAATTCGTCTAAAAATTGTTTGTAATCAGCTAACTGCTGTAAGGGAAACAATTGTTCCATTGAGTATATACCTTCTGGGTAATCTGGTTGATACATGATCTTAGCAATTTCACAAAAAGAATCCAAAAGATACTTCCTTTCCGTTTCGATGTTTTCTAATTTCCATTTTAACGTATCTGCTAATTTTTCACTTACTTTAATTTGTACCATAATATTCATGTTTGTTTAGTAGTGCAAAGATAGTAATCAAAATTATATGAAATTCAGTACCATAGTTAAAAGATTTTTAAACTTATTTGTTATTCAAATAGTTTTCTTTTTTTTTAACTCATTATTGATTTCTATAATTTTCTGTATATCCTCATCTGTTAATACTGGTATTTCTTTACCAATATTTGGTAAACCTTTTAATCTTGCACATAAGTTAGGTGTGCGGGTTGTGTCCCATATTCCTAACTTCATAGCTTGCAACAGCTCTATTTTTTCATCTCTACTTAAAATAATCTTCATTCTTCCTTATCATCTATTGGTAAAGATTTCATTAACTCTTCAAAGGCATTTCCACCCTCATAGCATTCTGGTATATCCATAGTTTCAATATAACCACTCTTTAACCATTTTAGCAAAATGATTTTCTTTTCTTTGTCAATTTTCACTCTCATCATTTATGTTTTTTGTAAGTTCATCTACTATTAAATCAAGCTGCGATTCTGATAAATTTGATAAGTCAATATCAGCCTTTACTGACTGTTGTTTGGGTACAACATATTGCATTAATTTTTCAAACATTTGCAATCTATCTTTTGGTGAAAGCCTTTTAATATCTTTTTCTATCTGGCTCCTATTATCATCGATAAGTTGCGAAATCCAATCTTTAACCGTAGATGTTACTTTGTTAGGGGTTCCCTTTGATCGTCCACCTATCCTACCTCTACCATCATTCTTTTGTCTTGCCATACTATTAAATACTACTTTAGTAAAAACTTCCAATCCTTTTACAAATATACAATTTATCCTTGTATCTATAGCATATAAATTCTTATGCTTTTTGTATATAATAAAAGGGGTTAGTTATTTTTTGGCTTCCAATGCATCTTGAATTTTTTGCGACAAATCATAGATACTTTCTGGGGCTTCCTTTATATTGGATAGCAACTTCCTGATTTGTGCTTTTCGTGAATCCTTATCTGCTTTAGTAAGCACACTTTCAGGAATAGCATTGATTTTGGCATAAAGAATCTTTTTCAGTTCTTCCTTTGTTCTACCTTCATTGATGGATTCTTCTACCATAGTCAATAAAAGTATATCGGCCGTGGTAAGGTCTTTTTTGTCTTGTGGTGTAATTATACCTTTCATAGGAATAAGTCTTTTATACTGCAAATATAGGTCTTCTTTGAAGATGCTGTGCCAGTCGGGATTTACTAACTGATAAAGCCGAAGTCCTACACCCTTGTTGAGTGATTCAGGCTTGATATAGTGGGCTTCCCATTTTAGGAACTCACCTACATTCTCCCATCCTGCATCCCTGATGATGTCCCTTCGATGTTTACCTATCTTCATTTCTATGTTTCTTCCCGCATCATACATTTTCAAAGATACATTCTTATCACTCCACCATCTGAATTTTCCTTTGTCCTTTGGTTTTTCATTCAGTTCCAGTTTTTCTTTCGGTGATGAATAATGGTGCCTGATATATTCTTTCGGCTTCATCTGCACTTGCATTATCACACCATATTCAAAAGCATTAATGGTTGATTTCCATAAATCAACATTTAACAAGCCTTTTATGTGATTGATTGCTTCTACAAATTGTCTTCGATCAAAACTGAAATTGTTACCTTGCCAGTAGTAAGATATGCTGCCTTCCAGCCTCATCAGCTGCAAAGAAGGATTAATCCACACTGCCAGTTTTTCGCAGCCTTGAAGGTAATATTTCCGCCAGCCTGATTTATAGGATGCATCCTCTTGCAAATGTGTGAGAAATATGCTATCTTTGTCACTGAATGATGTGGTAGTTCTTATATAGTCTATCATCACTAATCATTTATATCCACCGAAGGGGCTGCTGTCATAGCATCCCCTTCTTTTGGATTCATTCTACATCATCGATTAATTTGTTTGCATATCTCATTGCGGTATCTCTGTGTTCAGGATTCTTCCCCATACCAGCAAATATAAATATCCTGATGGTTTGCCAATCTGCATCTTTGGAATAGAATACCAGTAAGTCACCAGTATCACTCTTATCAGTTACCTTGCCTTCTGCATCACTGATTCCAGTTGTACCATACCCTATAAATTGCGGATAGTCTTCATCCTGCCAAATCTGTGTGCGCACATGGAAAGGTTTGTGCTGTTTCAATGGTGATTCTTCCTTCCGAGTAAATTGTCCGAGAAACTGCCCAGCTACCATGTGCAAAAGATTCCTTCCTTTTCTTGCTACTTTGGTAACTTCATTCTCCATAGTGATTGAAGCCCGATTGGGAAGGATTCTGCTGCCCGACTGCCAATAATAGCTTGACGATGTGCCAGTTTTTCTTTGATAGATTGCTTCCTGATATGAAGCCTTTATCATGTCATTACTAATCATATCCACCTCCTTACTTTGATGATGAAATATAATGATCCTGCATGAAGGCTTCCAAGTCCGATTTCTTCACCAAAATCTTTCTTCCGATTTGCGCAAAGGGAATGATTCTTCTGTCCCGATAGGTCTGCCAGGTCTTCGGAGAAACTTTCAACATTTTGCGAGCCTCAACCGAATCTATCCACTCTTTTTCTGTTGCTTCGGTGCTTTTCTTGGTCAGTAGTTCTTTCAAGTCCTGAATGTCAGTTTGTACACCTTCCCATGCTGATTGAGGAAGGATCACCATTGCCATAGATGAGGCTTGATTTTGTTCTAATATACTTGTTTGCATGTTGTTTTCAGACTTCCCGAATAGAAACATATCTATCTTTGGTCTGCCTTTCTGATGCAAAGGTATATTAGTTCTTTTGTTATTTCAGGATGTAAAAATAGGGTGAAATTTCGGAGTTGCGCCATACTTTTTCACCCTGATTTTTCACTCTATTTTTCCTCGAATAGTTCGGGATGGTTATTTGCCCACTTTTTTAGTTGTGAATCGTATGAAATCATTTTATTTTTCACCCAATCAGCTTTCTCTTTACCAATATCACCAGTACATTTTCCTAACTTATCTCCTGCTATGTGGGGGGCTTTCCCTGCCAGTACCGCAAAATCATATAGGAAACAATATTCTTTTCTTTGTGTCTGTTTTCCATATCCAAATACACCTACATCCTCCAGCCGACTATAAAGCCATTGTAAACGACATCCTATCTTTCCACTTTCATTATAGCTAATTAATCTTTCATGCTGTAATCTTTCATGCTGTAAAATCTGATTCAGTTCTTCTTCGGTGTATGGCTCTACAAAATAAGCATCATCTTCCACAATATCTTTTCCCTTTTCATCTTTGCGAGTGTATTTCATGGGTTGCTTAAAGTTTTCCCAGTGAAATAAGTACTGATATAGTCCATCTTGATCATTCTCCAGCAAAGTGTTTAGGAATAATTCCAAAGCATTTTGAAGAAGCTTGTTTTTTATTGAACATTTTTTCAACATAGTTTTTACTTCTCCATTTCTTGGATTTTCCACACTACCTTTTAATTCGATTTCTCTACCAGTTACACTTCTAAAGAAGTCTATCAATTCGGCTATTTCAAGTTTATCTATATGGGGCAACTCTATTTCCGAAGGGGTAGCATCTTCATTGGAAGTGAAATCTATAAAACATCCTTCTACCCGGAATCGATTATTCTGTATTGTTAAAGGAAGTTTCTTAGGCTTTTCCACAATATCATCATAGAATCCATACAATTTACAAAGTTCCTCAAATTGTTCCTTATTTGCTCTCATTGTCTTCTATCTTTTGAATTACCACCAGCATATAAATTCTTATGCTTTTTAACTACAATAAAAGGGGTTATCTATTTTGTGAGCTTTTCCAGTACGGCTTTCAATAGTTCAGGATTCACCCCTTGAAGCTGATGCAATAGCTTGTCAGCCTCATCTTCTTTCTTGAAAACTTTGCCGAGTGCCGTATCATCTCTTTGAGTATCAAATTCACCCATGTACTTTTGGGTAGTAGATATGTTGGTGTGTGCCAGTAGTGCCTTCACTTCCAAATTATCAAGTCCCCTTTCCTTTGCCAGTTTTGCAAATGAATGTCTGCTGATGTGGAAAGATACCTTCTTTTCAATTCCAGCCAGCTTCCCGATTTTTGCAAGTTCCTTGTTGATTAGTGCGGTCTTGGCACTTATGGTTGTAAGCATTGCCATTTTCATATCTGGTGGCATGGTGTCCTTTTCCTCTTGGCTCACATACTTTGCCCATGTCGGCTTCAAATCAAGTAAAGGAAATATGTATTCATCCGGCTTTACATCATCCCGATAGTAGTGTTTTAATATCTCCAATGCTTCGGGTACAAGTTTCAAATCCCTATCCTTATGATTCTTTCCCATCTGATAATGCAACCTTCCTTCTGATGTAATGTTGCACCACCTGAGTTGCACAAAATCGCCAACCCTTATTCCTGCACAATAGAAAGAAAAGAAAAAGTAGTTCCGACAATTCCAAATCAAACTTCCTTCGGGCAAATCAAGTGCGAGTATTGCATCCAGTTCGGTTTCATCCAGTTTATCCTTGATGGTCTTCACACCTGAATATTTGAATTTAAGAAAGGGGTTTTCTTCGGGCTTCATCTTACTATCTATTTCAATAGCCCGATTTACAATAGTTTTGAAGATGTTTAGTACCACTTGAATAGTGTTCGGGTGCAATAGCTTTTCAGGCTCTCTTTCATTCGGTAACTTATGAAGAAAGTTATCAAATTTGGAAAGGAAAGATGGTGTGATTTCTGAAAAGCTAATATCATGCTTCCTTTGCTTTTTCAGGAAGGTTTCCAGCTTGTTGCAAAAGCCATTATACTTCTTCCAGTTGCGCACACCTCCAGCATCATAGATTTCTTGTGTGCGGTCTTTTGCGTATTGAAGAAAGGATTCACTAACTTCACCAGTTTTCACTTTCTGAATGATGTTTTCTGATGAGGCTACACCTTCTTTTCTCAACTCTTTGTAAGTGCTATCATACCTTGCGAGAATATCGGCTAACATTTCATTGCTTGCTTCTGCATTATGATAGCTGCTTCGGAAATGCTTGTGGTTCTTTGCATTCTGATTCCAGTCAGATTTCTTCACTTCCAAACCAGTTTTTACCCTTTTCTTCTTTCTATCCCTTGTTATTCGTAACATGATAGGATAGAAACCAAACCGATTCGGATGGCTTGCCAGTTCAAAACCAAATGTTGTATTACCTTTTGTCATATCACTAAAATTTATATCCACTTACAAAGATAATCATTATTTTTTTGGTGGAACAATTTTGGTGGAACATTGGTGGAACATTTTATATATTTTAATACTTTCTATTATATTTCAGTGAATTTTGAAAACCAATAAAGTGTTGATAATCAATATATTTACAATATAATAGAAAATATCAAAATATATACTTAACAGTTCGGGTCTGGGTACGCATAACGGTTGATAACTCATTGAGTATCAGCCGTTATTATTTTCTGGGTAGAAACAGGGTAGCAAAAAGCAACAGTACCCCTTTAGTTATCCCCCTCTCTTTGAATACTTTTGCAAACAAATGTCTGCTTCCTAATAGCTTATTCTATCTTGTATGGTCATTGTGAATTTAATAATGTAATCATTTTTTGTTTATGATCAAGGTTCGTTTTAAGCGAATAAAGGCTGCTACGTTCGGTTACGCCAACAAACAAAATTCTGTCTGTTTTTTGGCAAACCCATTTATTCCTCATCATTGCTGTGTCCTTTGACTGACGTGTTGCATTGCTTATAGAAACTATTAATAGCCGGTTTTGGGCTAAAGCTTCTTGTAATTCTTTGGGGATAACTTTATACATTCGTCGGGCAAGAACAAGAATAATTGGTTGGTTGCCTTTCAGCAGGAAGTGAAGCACGTCTTGCTCCAATTTACTATTAAATCCACTGATGACACACTCTCCCCTACTACGCATCTCTGTAGCCCAATCATACACTCGCAACACCTCCTCAGAAGCGATATTGCCCGATGCGAGGAATGCCGTCTTTTGCAGCTTCAGCAATTCCTGATTTCCCAAATATTGTGTATGGACTATCATTGATTATTCTCTTCGTTATCTTTCTTCTTTTTATTCTTCTTTCGTGGTGCGATACGCTTCAGGTCTTGGTCGAGCTGCTTAATACTTTCAAGACGTTCAATTTTTCGTTGTTGTTCTTTGTAAGCAATATATTCTTTTGTAGCCTTGGCAACTGCCGCTTCGTGAGAAATGGTGCCGGCATGCTCAAGAATATTCTTCTCGTTCATGGTGAGTACAAGTCGAAGTTTCTGCACCCAGTCGCTCATGTACATTGGTTTTTCGGCTAATGCCTGCGCCTCAGCATAGGCAAGAAACTGTTCTACGATAAGTTTTAGTTGACCAATCTCTTTCTCATTCAGGTAGTTTTTGCCTATCAAGACATCATTCTTGGTAACTTTTCCTTCTTTTTCCGTGGAAGTAAGTCCCATCATTGGCAATGAGGCATTGGCGCGATAGTACATGAGTTCTGCGGCTGTCTTTCCACTGACAGCCCAGAGCAGTTTGTTCTGTACTTCCTTGAAGAAAGCCAATGTCATCTCAGCCGATGGATTATAGTCGATACTTGTTGCATATATATCCTTTATCTGCTGATAAAATACTTTCTCAGAAAGGCGTATCTCGCGAATACGATCTAAGAGTTCTTTGAAGTAGTTGTAGGAAGACCCTGTCTTAAACCGTTCATCATTCAATGTAAAGCCCTTGATGATATATTCTCTGAGCCGCTGGGTAGCCCAGATGCGGAACTGTGTGCCTTGCTGCGATTTCACTCGATAACCTACAGATATGATTACGTCAAGGTTATAATAATCCACCTGATAAGTTTTTCCATCCATTGCAGTTGTTGCATAATTTGCAACAACTGAAGGAGCTTGCAATTCTCCTTCCTCAAATATATTCTTAATATGTCGTGAAATGGTAGATTTGTCACGTCCAAATAAAATTGCCATTTGGTCTAATGACAGCCACACCGTCTCGTTTTCAAATCTAACATCTATCTTTATTTTCCCATCTTCCGACTGATAGATGAGCATGTTGTCGTTGTTGCTTGCTTCCATCATGCTATTTTATTTCATGGTTCATTTACTTTTATCTAATAGTGCATTCCCCGAATAACCTTGTCATATTTCGAAGACATATTAAAACATCTTTATTGTACATTCATTAAGCAATCATATAATTTTCACTCCTTTTGCTTTTAGATGTAGCTTGAAGATAGTCAGTGTCTTAAGTTCGATTTGAATACTCTTGCAATCAAACGTTCTATCCTTCTTGTGAGTCGTTACTTCTTTTACAGACATATTATTCGGTTATTAGATGCTCTAAGAATAATCTTAGTAAACTATGCAAAACGAAAAATGAAATTTTAATAAAAACCTATTATAGCATATTATGCCACTTCCATAAATTATTTATAGTCCAGAATTATTAGATTCCATGTCTTTAAATTTCTGTAATTCCTTATTATCTTGCATTATGTTTAACAAAATGGCATCACGGTTTATCTTTGTTTTCCCACACATATCTTTCCTAATCAACAACATGACATCTAAAAAACTATCCAATTGCCTATATGTATTTGCTTCTGTAAGTGAACTTAAATATTTGTTCAATGCAAAAATAACTTCATCTGTTCCATACATAATCAATTCTTTCTTTGCATCAAGAAGTTTATTACGCATATCTTTGTTGTTTACATTCCTGTTATCTTTTGTGTTTTTAAACATTTCATAGAAGAAATCATATAGTTTAGCATAGGCAGAGTACCGTTTTTCAGAAAGTTGTCCTTCCATAATTTTTATTCTTTCTGTTTTACGATGAAGTAAGGCGCCTAAGTAGGCGCACACTAAAGAAATTGCTAAACTGATGAATCCCAATATTACATTCATATCCATTTCTATGCTTTTTTATTTTAATTGTTTTTCAACAGACAAAAACCAAAGTGTTTCCATCTTCATCCTGCCAAACAAGCCAGACATTATTGTTACTTTAGATGTAGAAATCAGCATCAGAACTCGGGCTATTGAAAATTATATCCCAAGTCAATTCTTGTTCTCCTTTTCGCAATTGTATCATAGTTTGTTCCCACAGTTTGTTCAGATTAGTTTCTCAAAAGCCTTTCTGTCGCCTTTGGCACCATAGTGTATTTGACCACAATAGGTGTAGCCCAGGTGTGGAAGGATGCTCAGCATCTCAACGTTGTCATAGTTGGTGTCAACCTTGATACTGTGAACGCCTTGCGAGGCAGCCCATTTCTCCGCCTCGTGGAAGAAGCGTTTGGACAGTCCGTGCCCTCGGTGACGAGGGCTGACGGCAAGTCTGTGAATCACCACATAGTCTTGCTCGCTGAGCCAAGAACCTTCGAGGTGAGCATATTCGGGTTCGCCGTTCACGGCAAGTTTGGCGTATGCGGCTACCTCTCCATCGACGGTAAGGATGTAAGCGTCTCCTCCGGCAATATCATCCTCAATCAGTTCTCGTGAGGGATAGTCCTTTGTCCACTGTTTCCTGCCGTTGGTCAGCATGAGGTTGCGAGCCGTGTCCAAGAGCGTCCACGCCTCTTCCAGATCTGCGGTTGTAGCTTTTCGGAATGCTATTCGCGTGGTATGCATGTGTGTTAATTTACTCGCTCGAGTGTAATCAATCTTAGTCCGAACTTACTGGTTCCGCCATTCTTCCTCACACGGAAGGTGATGGAGTTGGTTTGCTGTGTCAGGTCGATGTCACCCACATGCAGGCGATTCTTTTCTTCACGCTTGACAGCCTTGGCCGAAATCCAGTCAGAAAGCTGTTTCTGGCGTTGCCACACTTGGAAATCCGCACCGTCGGGGAACGTGGTATAATCAATCAACACCTTATATTTACCGTCTGGTACGTGCGAAAGCATGATGCGGGTTTCACCTTGGTTATTGGTTGTCATCACAGTACCATGGTCGGACGAAATATTCATATCGCCTCCAATGGTCATCTCGAAGAGCTGCGGGAAATAGATGTGAGTGGTAGGTTTGTAAACTTTCAGCAGTTCACCTTGCGGCTCTTGCTTCGTGGTGAGCGGACGGTCTGCGTAGAACATGGCCAACGATATATAGTCTACTGGAAAATCGTTATTCTGTCCACCATGTTCCATGCCATGATAGATTTCTTTCTCGAACGACATCTTGTCGCTGATGTGGAAACGGTATCCTCCTGTTCGAGCCATGGGCAGCGAATAGTCGAGCGAACCGTGAATTGGAAGGCTGATGCCACGGTCCCACCTGTCGAGCAGTGCATACCAGCCGCCGTTGAAATAGTCTTCAGAACCTGTTCCGTGCAAGCGCATCTTACCATCTACATGGGTGCTGTCGTCACCTTCGAAGAAGAGGGTCATACCAGGTCTGAGTCCTTGTGACTGCAAGATGGTACCAACATAATGTCCCTTAGCCTTTGTATGCAAGAAGGTGTGATAGGTTCCAATCGGTGTTTTTTGACGGCTCCAAACACTGTAGAACTTTCCTTCATCCTTGGCTCTGCCTTGTAGGTTGTAATGAATTTTGACCTTTGCGATGATGGTAGGCTGGTATTCGTTGCGTTTCTTGTATATCAAGTTCACCTTAGCCGAACGGTCAAAGGGCATGGGTATAAAACAATAGTTGTTGTTGCCTTGCTTACCCATGAGTAAGCTGCGCATGGCACCTCGTCCAAAGGCGTAGCCAAAGAAATCTTGCAAGGGGGAGTAGATGGCCTCGATTGATTCGCCATCCCATGAAGCTGAGAGGATGACATCTTTGTAATCACCCTCTAAGGCTGTTCCGCCATCGATCTCCATGCCGACGATGCGGCCCGGTGTGTCAAGGGAGAAACAATTGACAGTTTCGCCTGGCTGGAGAGTAATTTCTTTCTCCATGGTCTTGATGCCAGAAGATTTACCCTGTGTGAAAAGACCCATTTTGTATTCATTGGCATTCCATAGGTCGCAAACCTCTTGCAAGAGCTGCTTGTCCTGCTGTGTAAACTGACCGTTATAGGTTTCCACCTTCTTGATTGTCAGGTTGCGGTAGCCTATCTGGATGAACTCCAGCTTGGGTCCGTCGTATACTATTTTGCATGATTTTTTGTACGTTATGGGTACGTAGCAATAGTATCCACCCACCTCATTTCCGCAGACAGGCTTGACAAAGGGATAAACCTTGCCGGAGAAGAGATCTGAGAATTTTATTTGGAGTCCAGGTTTCTTTTTGCCGTCAAAATAGAAATAAAGCATGGTCTCATTGGGCGTAGGAGTCCAAATGCGGTCTATAACTCCCGGTCCTTTCATCTCTGCAATAACCAGTTTGTCGCCTTCTTTGCGAAGAAACGAATAGGTTCCCGCAAACCCATCATCGTTTCCGTGGGTACGGTCGTAGCTGGAGAAGGATTCAACGTAAGATCCTGTGCGATACTGCGGTAGCTTGTCGATGCTTTTTAACAGGGACAGTTCGTCAGCCCAGCGATATTTTTCCTGTGAGAAGACTGTTAATGGAATGAAGAAGAGCCACGCAAGGCTGAATAGTTTGAATAATTGAGTCATGTTTTGAAATTATAAATCAATAATGTTATTTTGGAAATAAAAACACCGTCGACATATATAAGCTTGTCGCTGTTACAAGAACGTAATCAGTGGCAAAATATTGCCGACGGTGCAACCAATCCTATTCAATCAATGAAGATTTAGTAGGAACCTGAATAGCCTTCAGGAACAATAATCATAGCATTAACGCCGAAGAATCCTCCCCACTGGGTATTGAATGGAGCCATAGACAGTTCGATGTCTACCGTACCATCCTGTCTGGGCTGGATGTTCTCAATGATGGCCAGTTTATCCTTATTGTAGTCGTTAGACAAGTCCATCTGACCTTCATTGACGCCTCTCACTTTGAAGCGGGTACCTGTGTTCTTGTCATTGATGGCACCATAGAAAACAAAGGTATACTTCTTGGTGGTATTCATGTTGCTTACTTTGAACGAACCTATTCCCTGTCCGGCTTTTCTGCCGTCACGGTAGAACATGTCCTGACATACACTTTCAGGGAATCCCAGCGTGTTAGAGATTTCTCTTCTGTTTAGCCTTGCGAAAGAGGTTGTCGCTTCGATGTTAAAATAGGTGCTATTTCCTGCTTTATCAATCAAGTTGCTCACTGGCTTTTTCGGATCAATAAAACTATTGAATGGTAATGGAGTAGCTTTCTCACCAAAGTCAATATAGATAGGATGATCCAAGATGAATGGGTTTGCCGACTTGAAATCTACCATGTCTATCACCTGCTTGTTGTGAATGTTAGCATTGTGAGCCGATAACTTGTACAGGTTATTGACATATTCAGACATTTGGGGAATCATCAAAGGAGATGTACTCACGTCAATGCCAAATAAAGCTTCTATCCATGTCATGGCCGCAATGTATTGTCCAGAGGTAGCATTTAACGCAAGGTCGCCATTAATCACACTTTCTCCCAGATAGGTAGTTCGTGCGTTCTGGATAGCCGTTCCCACAGGAACGATCCGAGTGACTTGATTGGCTGCAGATTGAGTTGCTGCAACAATGCTGTTGAACATTTTCAACTGGTCATTATCAAACTGTCTGAATCCAGGAGAAGTGGCCGTTGAGCTGTAAGCCCAAGGTTGATGAATGAGAATCTTCAAATTTGGATTTGTTGACCACTCCTTGACTTGCTTGATGAGCTCTGGCAAAGCCTCCTTGTAGCCTTTTTGAAATCCCGCCGAATCAGCACATTCTTCAATGGCAATGTAATCCCAATTTTCATTGTTTACAACATCTCTTATTGATTGGTTGCGTTGGTTGTTGGCATTGAGCGTTTCGTCAATCCGTTTGTAATCGTACGCATTGGCATTGTTGGCAATGTTCCTCAAGTGTTTTGATAATGATGCATTGTCTTCAAAAATATTGCATACCACCATAGGGTGGCCTGCTGCCTTAGCCATCTGTACCAAGGCTTCGTTTGCTGATTGGTTGGCAAGGCCACTTCCAATGGTCAAGAGTTTTAAAGAGGGTGCACCTTCCAAGACTGTCAAATCTGCAAAATACATCAACTTGTGATCGTCAGTTTCCACCTTGATGGTTGTCGTTCCTGGCTGAAGGCCTTTGATCAGACCCATTTGCTGGTCGCTTTTTTCAATGGAAGCTAAACTGCTGTTGCCCACAGACCATACGAGCTGATAGTTTTTTCCTGCTAAAGTATCTACTAATGGCTTGAGCAAATATTCCTCTCCGACATTGATCGTTATCGATGTGTGTTGCAGTCGGAGAAATCTGTCTACATTTGGTCTTACGTCCTCGCTGTCAGAGCAAGAGCTGAAGACTGCTATCAATAGCAAACAGATTGTTGTCAAATGATTATATAAATGTCTCATAACTGTTTTCTAAAAAAAATTAATAACCAGGGGCTTGAACTAAGTTCGTATTGATGTCCATTTGTGTCTGTGGAACAGGCATCATGTACATCTTCTTGGTGAAGATACGTGGTTTCCAATACCAACGTTTATAGTATGCCTTGGGATTGGTGGGGTCGTCACTTGCTACAGATCCCGTTCGGTTCATTCCGTAAACCGGCGCATTCAAATATTTTTCCGCTAATTTCCATCGACGCAAGTCTTCAATGCGTACGCCTTCACAGTTGAACTCTATGCGGCGTTCGTGTTGGATGGCCTCTCGCATCTGCTCCTTAGAAAGTCCTTCTTTCAAGCCTGGCAAGCCAGCCCGTTCTCTGATGAGATTAACATACTTGTACACTTCTGCCGAAGGTTTGCCTTGGGTTTCGTTTAGGCATTCAGCGTAGCTAAGATAAGCGTCAGCCATACGATAGAGAATTCCTGGCTGGTATCTGTGCTTGTTTTCTTGTGGGTAAATATCCAAAGGAATTTGTTTCCTGATATTATATCCAGTCCAAGGTGAGTCGAAACTATTCGCTGCATCCTGACCTGCGCCCATCAAGTTGTTTACCTGACGGTTGATCACTCCCATCCATTCGTGGTTGAAAATGACGGATACATAGAATCGAGGTTCGCGGTTGCAGTACATATTGTAAGTACCAACCAAGGTCACAGGACTTTCGCCTGTGTCAGCCTTGAACTTGTTTGCCGGCCCTCCACCTGGCCATTTGGTATGGCGCATCTCATCTTTAGCCGAGAAGCCCCTTTCGGTATATCCTGATTTCTCGTTAATAATGGGAGATCCGTCCTCGTGGTAACCCAGGATGGGCTTTTCCCCATTCGCCATGAAGAAAGCATCGACAAGCTCTTGAGTAATATTCATGGCAGCATTGCCTCGAACACCTTTGGGCAGATGGTGAGCCTGCCAACTGTAGAGGTCTTTATTCTCCGGGCGGCCAAATACAATCTCTTTGTTACCGTCCGAGAAACGTTTGAGTGACATATTGTAGTATGACATGAAAGGATCAATAGAGCCACCGGCGTTGTATTCGTAATACAAGCCATATCCGCTTGCTTCTGCTAAGTCAATCATTTCTTTGAAAGCCTGAGCCGCACGCTGCCATTTTTCGGAAGAGTAAGTTTGGTTAATTAAATTCTCACCACTCTTATTTTTCCAGTCAGCATAGTCTGTATTTCCATTGAAAAGAGGACTAGCTGCAAACAGTAAAGTCTTGGCGCGCATGGCCAGAGCCATCACAGACGTGGCGCGTCCCCAATCTTGGTCACTTTCGTAAACGGCGGGCAGATGTTTAGAAACCTCTAAAAGTTCTTTGTCTATCCAATCTACAATGACGTCAGCTGGGGTTTGTTCGGTCATCAATTCCTCAGAAGATGAGCCTATAGAATAGAGTTTGTCTGGATTGAAAGGGACAGCACCATAGGTCTCAACCATTAGAGAATAGTAGTAGGCAATCAAAAAACGCGCCTCATACTTCAATTGGTTGACATAGTTTTCTGTCAATCCATCTGAGGGGATGACACGTACATTTTCCAGGAACTGCAAAGCTGTTCTGATACGTTTTGGCAGTTCTACCCAATAATTGGCATTCCAACCTGAAGTAGGACTCCAGTTTCCTGTTGTAAATGCATACACATTGGCCCACCCATAGGGAGTCCATTCATTAGGAATCACAATGTCATCGCCCATGATGTTGTAACCTTGATCTTTCATGTACCCCCATATAGGGCTTGGTATCGATGAGTAAACACTGGCCAGCCAATCTTCTGTGCGGATCTTGTCCGAGAAAATCATATCCATTGTTAATTGATCGTCAGGTTGTTTGTCAAGATAATCACAGCTTGACGTTGCCAACAGACAAACTAAAACAACAGAAGCCTTGAAAATATATTTCTTTATATTCATAATAACTGTTCTGTTTGATTAATTGTTAAAGTTAAAGGTGAGGCCCACAGATACGGATTTCATCATTGGATACTTCAAACCGTCGGTGGTTCCTACTTCTGGATCCCACATCTTAAAACTAGAGAAGGTAAGAAGGTTGCTTCCTCTTAAGAAGATGCGGCAATCCTTCATGGCAATCTTTTCACTCCAATGACGTGGGAGAGTATAACCCAATTCAACATTTTTTAGGCGGAGAAAACTCATGTCTTTCAACCACCATGTTGATGCTTGCTTGTTGTTGTCTATGGTCAACTCGTTCATGCGCGGCCAGAATACATCCTGTTGGGGATTGCTCTTGGTCCATCTGTCATCTATGTTTGACCAGATATTACCTGCACCGATGGAAGAAGCGGGTAGCCAGGTCTCTCCTCCCAAAATGCGATATTGTTTTCCAACGCCAGAAAAGAAGCATCCGAAATCGAATTGTTTATAGCTGAGTGTAGCTCCGAAACCATATACGATTTGGGGGTCAACGGTTCCGCCAATGGCTGTCTGATCGATGGCAGTAATCTCACCATCACCGTTCTGGTCTACATATTTGATGTCTCCAGGGCCCAGTGAACTCTCAGCACTGAATTTCTGTGTTGGAATACCTTCTTTCAGCTTTCCGTTCGCATCAAAATCGCTTTCTTCAAACAGACGTTCTGCCACAAGACCGAACAATTGGCCAACAGGTTTTCCTGTCCTGGAACGGTAAGTACCTTTCATGGCCTCTGGCTCGTCATATTCGGTGATTTTGTTGTGTGCATAGGTGAAGTTAGCCAACGCCGTTAGTTGAAAATCCCGATTGAACCGGTGGTTAATGTTGAGGGAACAATCAATACCACTGTTTTCTACCTTGCCAAAGTTTGCCCATACCGCGCGGTTAAATCCAGCCGATGCTGGGATGTTCTTTCGTTGCATGAAGATGTCCTTTCGCCATTCCTTGAAGACGTCGAAGCTTAAGGAGATGCTGTTGTTGAAAAGGCCAAGGTCCAAACCAACGTTGGTCTTTGTCACTTTTTCCCAAGTCAAATCCGGCACGCCGATATCTCCCTCAGCTCTTCCCAAACGATGGAACTGCCCATCTGTTCCATAATAGTAATAGCCTGTGTCTTCTATCGTTGAGATGTAAGCAAAACGTCGGCCACTGATATCGCTGTTGCCTGCCTTACCCCAACTAGCTCTTAACTTCAAGAGAGATAGTGTCTTGGAAAGAGATTCCATCCAGGGTTCCTGAGAGACAATCCAACCGGCTGCAAATGCGGGGAAGAAACCGAATCGCTTGCCGGGGGCGAAGTTCTCAGAGCCGTTGTATCCAAAGTTGAATTCTGCAATATAGCGATCATCGTAGGTATAAGATGCCCGCCCTGCAATACCCTGTGTCCTGAATGGTAAAGAAGATCCATCATCGTAATTCTTTTGGTTGTACAGAGCCATGAGATTGATATCATGCTTATTGTTGAATGTTTTGTTATAATTAAGCATGGCTTCCAAATATGTGCTTTGATTGCCCCAGCCGGCCTTCTTTGAATAGCCTAGGAATTGCTCGCCATTTGACAAGATGTTTGTCACGATGTTGCCATTATAATCTCTGCTGGAAGCAGGATTGTAGTAGTCAGGGTTCTTTGCCCTGTCTACAGAGTTGCTCGAGAATTTGTCGAAAGAGAAAGTTAATCTTGCACTCAATCCAGGAGTGATGGCTTTCAAATCCTGTTCAACAGAGGTGAGTGCTTCAATTTTACTATGATTCAGTTTAGCGAATCCTCTCTGTGTGGCCCAAGCCCAGGGATTCTGCTTATATTGTACACGTGGAATCCGTCCGTCAGCATAGATGGCAGGATGTACATACGGTGGAATGCGCATGGCCTGATAGAACATCTCAAAGTCTGTGATGTCTCCAGGAGGTGCATTACGAGTTTGCAGGAATCCACCGATGTTGATCCGTACTACTGTTGTGTTCGTGACATTGATGTCGACATTCGAGCGAACGGTGTATCGGTTTACTTTCAAAGAAGAGTCCCAGGCTTGCTTCTTGTCACGCTCTAAAATGCCGTTTTCATTGAAGTAGCCTGCAACCAATGCATAGCGTAAAAGTTTGGATCCGCCCGAGATGTTCAGTGTGGCACGTGTATTGTCTGCATAGTCTTTTGCGATGGTATCCCACCAATTAACGTCTGGATACAACTCTGGGTCCGTGCGATTTCTGTAGTTTTCCAGTACAGCTTCGGATACCATTGGATCCTTTCCTTCATCTCGATACATCTCGTTCATCAACTCGAGGTATTTCACGCTCCCTACATATTCTGGAAGTTTGACGGGTTGTGTTATGGAGTGTTCAAATCGTAAGTTCACCTGTGGTTTTCCTATCTCACCACGTTTGGTTTCAATCATGATGACACCGTTGGCACCACGTACACCGTAAACGGCACTGGCTGCAGCGTCTTTCAAAATAGAGAACGATGCCACTTCATCTGGATCAATGTCGTTGAGTGAGCGTTCTATGCCATCAATCAAGACTAGCGGACGCGTGTTTCCGGCAAAACTGCTGATACCTCGAATCCAGAAGTCAGAGTTGTTGGTCCATGGATCACCACTTCGTTGTACGGCGATGATGCCAGGGCTCAGTCCTGCCAGGCTGTTGCTCAGTGACCGGCTAGGCATCATGTTTAGTTTCTCGGGCTGAATGTTGGCAATGGAGCCAACAACGGAAGCTTTCTTCTGGGTGCCATAGCCCACAACCACAACTTCTTCCAAAGAAGAAATGTCTTCTTCTAAGGCAACGTCAATGACCTTGTCTGCTCCTACATTGACGATTTTCTCCTTGAAGCCAATGTAGTTGAATTTCAACACTGGTTTTGCGGTGGTGAGGTTGATACGGTAGGTACCTGTGACATCGGTCACGACAGCGTTGGCGGTATTTCCTTCTTCTGCTACAGTGACACCAATGAGGGTCTCTCCTTTTGTATCAAGGACTCGACCACTTACTAGCCGCGGCTTCTGTGCCAAAACCATTCCTTGCACCATGAAGAAGCAAAGGAGTAACACGGACAGCCGCTTGCAATAATGATTTAGATTTAAATGTCGCATATAACTGTTTAATTAATTATAAATAGATTTTTATCTCCACTCTCTCTTAGCCGTGGAGCGTGAATGTTGGCATTTGTAATTGCTTGTTGATAGGAGCTTTCGATCATAGTGGTCCTGCAATTTCGAGACGGCTAGTTGCGGGAAGCGTTGGAAACTTAGCATGAGGTTCAGCTTGGTACCAGAAGGCCACGGTCGATATGAACGACTTCTGATCGAGATAGGTACCGTCATTTCGCCATCCCAGGTCTTGGATGGTTACCTTTAGGTCTTTCTCAAAACGTATGGGGTCAAGGATGTGCCATCGGTACAGGCCATAGCGTTGTTGCGAGATGTACACGCCGTTGGGACGAATCACCTGGTGCATGCCCGCGTAGGGTGTGCAGAACTCTTCAAACTGGTGCGTCTTCTGGTTCTCGAAGTTGTACGAGCCGCAGAAATAGTCTTCTGTTCCGGTTCCGCAAATGGTGGGGTAGGTCTTGTCGCCATCCATGAAGAACTTGATTTCTCCTTCTCCCCACCAGCCGTTGTTGGTGGGCTGTATGGCCATGTAGGTACCTACATATTGTCCGCGTCCCTTGATGCCATCGAGAATGGTATGCTCTGCTTTAACTGTTGGGTCAGACAGGCGATACTGTGCATGGAAGTAAGCCGCATCTTCAGGTACCTCTGTCAGCGTGTAGTTGATTTGATAGTAAAGGCGCATCGGCTTCTTATCCCGATTCTCCATTGTAATCTTGCAATGCTTTCTGAACGGCATTTGCCAATAACAGTTGAAGGCACTTCCAGGATTGACACATACTGCCATGGAGGACAGTGGCGCATACACCCCCCAGCCAGCACAGAAGAAATCACCAACTGGTGCCTCAACAGAAGGGTTGCTCTCACCATCCCAATACATACGAATAATGGTTTTACGCCATTCACCAGTGGGTGTCAACCATATCTGTTGGATAGCTCCTGGACCGTCGATATCGGCAATAACCATGGTCTCACCAGTATCAATGTCAATGCATGGGTTTACCTTCCAGCCCTTTCCCAATGTTGATGCGGCATGGGCACTAACAGCCTTGTTACGTACATCTCTGTCTTTAATGGGATCAGCCATGCCACCAGCACCCTTTGCGCCATTAAAGTTCTCAGGACTCAGTGAGCGAGTTTTTGCCTTCGACATACGGAAGAGGTTGCCCATTCCCATGTTGAGGCCATTAAAATTTTGTGCACCAGCACTTATACAAAAAAGTAATGTGAAAAGCAATGCTTTTGTTCTTGTAATGTTGGTTTTCATTTTATTTAGTTTTATGTGAATCATCTTGTTATTGTTGGATTAATTGTTCAGCCGTTTTCCCCAATAGTAGATATTTCTGGTAGAGATGATTGTATATGGGTTTCATTTTTTCGTCGGGTATATATTCTTTTTCAATGGCAGATTTCATATACCTCTCAGCTTCTTCGATGCTGGGGTAGATGCCTGCGACAACTGCAGCGAACATGGCAGAGCCAAGTGCACAGGCATTCTCAGACTGAATGACTTGGATGGGCATTTCTGTCACGTCTGCCAGGATCTGCATCACGAGTGGCGATTTCTTGCTGATGCCGCCAACAGCATTCATAGTGTGGATGTTCAACCCCTGGGCTCGCATGTGCTCAATGATGCGTTTTAAGCCAAATGCGGTTGACTCAATCAGTGATCGATACAACTCTGGAGCCGAGCAGCCCAGTGTGATGTTGGCAATCATGCCTTTCAGATTTTGATTGGCATCTGGCGTTCGGCGTCCATTCATCCAATCGAGAGCTACCAGGCTATTGACTTGTGGTTCAATCTTGGCAGCTTCATCACTCAGCTTGTTCAAAATCAGCTTGCTGATGGCATTGGCATCAGCTTGGTCGGACATGAGAGGGAGCGCCCAGGAAAGAATAGATTTAAACCAAGCAAAGATATCACCAAAGGCAGCTTGTCCTGCCTCTATACCAATATATCCCGGCAAAACCGATCCATCTACCTGGCTACTGATACCTTGGAGGCAAGGAGTTTTGAGTTCCTCTTTGGAAGAAACCATGATGTCGCATGTAGAAGTTCCGATGATACTCACGAATACCCCTGGGGCAACGGAGGCTCCAACAGCTCCCATGTGAGCGTCAATGGCCCCCACTCCCACAGAAATGCCAGCGGGCAATCCTAGTTGATCGGCCCATTCGACGGTCAACGTGCCAGTCTTTTTGTCGCAGGTGTACGTGTCGTGATAGAGATGAGCTTTCATTTTGCCAAGTCTGTCGTGCAGCTGGCTGAGAAAACTTTCAGAAGGTAAGCCCCAGGATTCGTGCCACATGGCCTTATGCCCAGCGGCGCATCTACTTCTGATCATCAATTCTGGTTTCAGTTTGCCAGTGAGAAGTCCTGACATCCAGTCGCAATGTTCCACCCATGAGTAGGCATCTTGTCCGACAGCTGTCTCTTTTTTCAACACATGAAGGACCTTGGCCCATACCCATTCAGACGAATAGGTACCACCAGAATACTGGTTGTAGCAAAGTTTCTGCTGTTTGATCAAGTCGTTAATTTCTTCCGCCTCTTTGACAGCAGTATGATCTTTCCACAGCATGAACATGGCATCTGGATCTTCAGCATACCGACTTGACAATGCTAGGGGTTGCCCTTCTTCATCCGTCAAGGCAGGTGTGCTGCCTGTGGTGTCGATGGTCAAGCCAAGAATAGCCAAACGTTCGTCTTCAGAAAGCTGTGTAACCGCTTTATGAACAGCAGCTACAAGTGATTCGATGTAGTCAAGAGGATGTTGCCTGTATTGGTTAATTTTGGGATTACAGTACAGTCCTTGTTTCCAACGAGGATACTCCCCAACGCCTACAGCTCGCTCTTTGCCATTACGAGCGTCTACAACGAGCGCCCTGCATGAATCGGTACCAAAATCGATACCAAGTACATATTGATATTTTTTGTGTTCCATCATCTTTGTGATATTTCTTGTTTGCGTGCAATAAAGTAACTATAATAAGCTATTACGGAAAAGGCTACAGCTGGTACAATATAGGCAGTCATAATGCTTCCTGTTCCGTCAGAGATAATGCCTTGAATCTGCGTTAGGATTGCAGCACCTGCGATAGACATCACCATGCCAGATCCACCAATCTTGGTGTCATCGCCCAATCCTTTCAGTCCATATCCGTAGATGGTAGGGAACATCAATGACAGACATCCCGAGATACCCATGAGACAATAAACACCAAAACGTCCGGTTCCAAAGATAGCACCCAAACAGCAGCCAACAGCCAGGAGTGACATGAAAAGAAGTATTTTATAAGCCTTGAAATAGCGCATGAGCCATGTACACACAAACCGCATGCACACAAATAGGATGAGTGACATGATATAATAGGTGGCTGCAGCCTGTTCTGCTGTGTGAGGCAGCAAACCGTCAAGACCAATGGCATCACAAATGCGATAAAAGCTAGCTGCTACTGGTTCGACATTCCTGAGTGCATTGCACACCATGTCGGCAGATGGATTTTTACCCAAGGCAGCAATAACCCCGTCTAGGTTGAGCTGCTGCATGGCATATCTGATGATGAATGACCATACAGCAATCTGTGCTCCGATATCGAAGAATTGTGCGACAACTCCCCACACATAATTCTTGTTATGTGAAAGGCGCTTGAGCGTAGCTTTTAGGTCAACCTTTCGATCTCCCTCAGATAGATTGGGCATTTTGGTGAAGTAGATGGCCAGGAAGAAGGCAATCATGACAAAACCCAGAATGACGTAAGCCGTTGTTACTGCATTCAATTCTCCATCTTGAATTCGCTGCAAACTTTCTGCTGGTAGCTGTGCACGCTCGGTTGCAGTAAGTCCGTTGAGCTGTGACAGGATGAATATCTGACTAAGAACAACGCCTGTAATAGCACCGAACGGATTGAATGACTGTGAAAGATTAAGTCTTCGTGTGGCAGTGCTCTCAGGACCCAGTGCCAAGACATACGAGTTGGTTGAAGTTTCTAGAATGGAAAGACCAGCAAACAAGATGAAAATGGCGAACAAATACATGTAGAAACTGAACTCCATATTAATACTAGACGTAACCTTAGCTGGGAAAAAGAGCAACGCACCAAGCGCGTAGAACGCTAGCCCTAGTAGCACACCTGATTTGTATGAATAACGTTTGATAAACAGTGCTCCCGGTAGGGCACAGCAGCCATATCCAAGAAGATAGCAAACCACTTGAATCCAAGCCGTTTTTGAGTCAGAGAGACTCATGATACGTTTAAAGGCAGCAAGCATGGTGTCAGTCAAGTTGTTTGGAATAGCCCATGCAAAGAATAAAGCCGTTAGTAGTATATAAGGGAAGAGTATGCCTTTCCCCAATACTTTTTCAGGTTTTTGTTTAGATTGGTTCATTTTATTTGTTATTATGATTATTTTTGATTTTGTATTTTCTCACATCAATCTGCCCATAAACAACTTGTAAATTGGGCTTTCCATTTTTCAGTTCTATAGTTCCAAAACCAGTATCAGTACAGATAAATGATTTGAAATCACCAATCTGTGAGTTGATATACATGGTTTTTGTAACCGCATCGTACCTTACACCTGTTAAGGCTTGAAGCATGCTGTAGCTCGACATGGCGCGTGCATACCAGTGTCCACATTCTATTTCGTCAAATGGGTTACGACGTCTGCCATCGTATCTGTTGCGGCACAGCCTGACTATTTCGAGTCCTTTTTCCACTTCACCTTTCATGATCAGATGTGAAGCAACCTGATATTCAATGCCCGTCCACACTTCGTTGCTGTATACGAAAGGTAATGTTGGCTTTGCACCCTTGGGCCATGTACAGAGCAGTAAGCCTCCGTCTCCTCCCATGGCATAAGAAGGTCGTTGAGTATTATGGTGGTTGTACATGTCTTTGCGCAGGTTGTATCTGTATACGGCGTTCAAATGGCTTTTCACCTGTGTTTGGTCTAGTGATTCTGGCAATCCGCATACCGATGCCATCCACATGCCGATGATGCCGTCTGAGAGGCAACCTGTACCATATTGATATTTAGGTCCTTCAGCTTTCAACAACTCCTGGGCTTCTGCGTGGTGATAGTTGCTTCCAAATGATGGAATCTCGGTGGGACTTTTAGCCTCCAACTCTGTCCATTGTGTTTTTTGGAAATAATATTCACCATTGAAAAGCTCTTTATCCATGCAAGAAATGCTTCTCTTCAAGAGCTTCTTGTACTTTCCGGCTTGTTTGTTAAGATGTTCACTCATTTGTACAAATGCCTCCAAAGCCCCTGTATAAAAACTGGTGCACATGCCGTCGGCTCCCCAGAACTCTATGTCGTAAGTATTGTGATGAGGTTCAGTGAGGCTTCCCTTATGGTGTGGATCCCATGTCCGAATACAATAGTCTAAACTGGCTTTTACAGCTGGGTACAAACTTTTGAGCCATTCATCATTGCCAGAGATGTGCCAATCACGATATACTTTCATGATACCTCCCAGTTGACCGTCTGCAGCTGCATGGAAGTCGTGTGACGGACGTGAAATGGGCATGTTCGTTCTGAAGTTCTGGTGCCCCTCCGCATTCTGGTTGACCAGGAATTCGGTTTCTCGCATGGTTCGTTCCATTGCAGGGAACAGATGGGGCAGTGCCTGTGCATAATTCCATACATGAGTACAGCTGCCGTGACATGATCCTACCTCATCCTCAGAACCTTCCCAGGCCCAGAAGCGTCCGTCGTGCTGTCTCAACACGGTGGTAGACTTGAGGATAGACAGGTTACTTGATATAGCTTCGAGAATCTCTGCGGGTAGGGTGGAATCGAAGAAGGCATCACGGAAAAGCTCGGTCGAAGTCCTTAGCTGTTCTTTGTGTTGATTCCAGTAATCGATGATTGCCTGTAAATCCTTGAATTTGCTGGCGTACCATGGGCGGTAGGTGTAGGTACCATCCGTTATTCCTGAGTCTTCAATAGGTTTATTTGGCTTTTGAATGGTCCAACCCTCTAAAGTTGGTTTCTCAAAATCTTCTAAGACGAGCGCTTGGCTTGAGGGTGACGAAAGGTTTTCATCTTTATTGTCTGTCAAGACAAATTGATCGACCATGATGTGTCCCCATGGGTAGGCGCTTAAGTCGCTAATCTTGATTTTTGCCGTCTTTCCTTGATGAGTCAGCAAATCCCATGTCCTCTTCGACATAGCTTCAGCGTTGACACCCGCCGCTGTTTCAACCGTCTTTCCATCAATAATCAAGTTGACGGATGTCTTTTCGGATTGATTACCACCTCCGACTAGAAATTTTAGAAAGCGTCTGTTAATTTTGAATTCGTCTGACACGAGCTCTCCAACAACTGCATCCCCGCCGCCACGGAACGAGTTAAGCAGTTGTCGGCCCATAAAACCTGTTACTTCGTTCTGATAGGGTTCGGAGCCTTGCGATGGTCCTGTGACAAAAGCCTCGCCAGTAACAGTTGCGACGCCTCGTGTCAGGTTAGAATTTGGAAAGAACCAGCAGAAGTTGAGGTTGATGGTTTTTGTTTCTCCTGGTTGAAGCGTCATGGGAACAAAGATGGATGCACCTGGAGATACTCCTTCAATAGGCATGTTCGTCATGATGTGGTCAGAAGAAACTCTGTCCCATGCAATCGACTGTGCGTCAAACCAATCGCCTCTGAACCAGCAATAGTCAACTTGTGCATTCGCATCATCTACATAAATGGCCATTCCATGATCTTCGTTGATGTTTCGGGGGACTAACTTAAAGCCTCCTTTTGTTGCCTTGATGTTACCTTTGGAATCAATAAAGTTTTTTGCGTTAAACGAAAAGGTTGTTTCTAATATATTGGTAGAAGTGTTGGTAAATAGATATTCTATCAATCCCAGCGGTAAACTAGAGTTGTCTTCATCTGTTGGGATGAAAGGGCTCCAGCCTGTAATCTTGACAGCAAGAGGTATTTCATTGTCTTTCAATTGAATGGTAGAGAAAGGAAATCTTGCTTGAAAGGATGCGTGTTGGAACCTTGGCAATCCGTATGTCTTATCGCCCTGTCCCATTCCACTCTGTATAGGTCCAAAAATTTTCCAAAAAGGAACTTGGCCCTCCAGTACCTTTGTCCCATGTTTCACTCCTTTGACGTGAATGGCTGCATAGGTATAAGGTGTATTGTGGAAGTCGGGATGATTTTGAACAGATAGATGTGAAATAGAGCCTGTTCCATCCAGGCAAAACATTCCTGCCCCCATTCCCCCAATGGGAAATGCGATGTAGTTGAGTGCTTCGCCTGTATATACGCCATTATATACTTTCTCCTCCAAACCTGGATGTATAGCATATGTTGGGCCACTTTGAATGGTCAGAATGAACACAAAAGTGATGGAGTATAGATATTTTAACATCTTTAGCATTTTCCTTCCTGTCCTATAAATTATATTTCTAGTTGCCCATGCCTCCTAGTTCCACCTTCATGAGGAAGGTGTTGTACGGTAGCCACATAGACATGGTAAAATATAGATTGCGTCCCTTTGAAGAAAGTGGGTGAAAGAATGAACCATAGAGTTGCGCATAGTCTCTGCCGCTAGCTAGTTCGATAGGCTCTGTCCAAGGACCGGTAATATGGTCTGCAGATCTCAAGGTAATGTTGTAGCGTGCCTCATTAAAATAGGCAATGATCCATTTCTTGAAAGATTCGTTATAGATGAGTGAAGCTTCACCAACGGTTCCGGGGATCAATACAGTGGCTCTGCTCTCGTCACCACGAACCCATTGCTTGCTTTTACCATCCCAGTATTCGTATGCGGCCTGTGTTTCTATGTCAGATTCTTTGAACCTGGCAAGATAAGCAGCATGATTCCTTCCTGTTTGAGTTCCAACCATGTACACATAACCGTCTTTTTTGAAATAGGCAGCTTGTCCAAAGTTACTGTTTTCTGAAAATCGTACGCTAGTACACCTACGCCACGTTTGCCCGTTGT
The DNA here is from genome assembly GCA_050315175.1 of Prevotella sp. SGI.027. Taxonomy (GTDB): domain Bacteria; phylum Bacteroidota; class Bacteroidia; order Bacteroidales; family Bacteroidaceae; genus Prevotella. Next base: position 21,380 of record JBNPOM010000002.1, on the reverse strand, counting down.
TGTTAGATTTGTAGAGACTGGAGTAATTGGTTATCCAACCAGCCCAGTTCTTAATATTCATGTAATGTACGTAGTCGGTTCCATTTGCCCTGATGGCAGCAGTAGGAATAGAGGTCCAGTCACCAAATCCAGACCCATCTTTACCTCCATATACAATTTCCCTGGCTCTACCATTTCGATCAGCTGCCATACTACTGATAGTCAGCCCGTCTTCGAGTTGAGTATCTTCAGAGAAAGCCAAGACGTTGCTTCGCCATGATGTGCCATTCGGGCCGGGAGCGGTCGGGTTGGGTTTAAAATCTGCACCGAAGGTGTCTCCAAAGAATATTCCGTATTTGCCAGGTGACATTTCCCAAATAATACCGAGGTCTGTCCCTCCTACATTCCATGTAGAAGAGGTCTTGTTGGGTGAAGGGAACGTCTCTCCAGCCATGGGGGTACCTGTTACCCGTGCGATACGAGTAACGCTGTTGATGAACATACCTTTCCTGTTGTCTATTTTTAGGAAAAGTGGATGTGTCCTACTCCCATCCTTAGAATAAGCCACTACTGCAAGAGTAAACTGTTCAGGATCATTTTCTGTTAATTGGTACGTATACTGGAAAGGAGAAGTCAACTTGTTCCCCTCTATCCGATCTGTGTATGGGTCTGCACCCACTTTGGATATTTCCAGATAATCGATAGCGTCTATTGGATCTATCTGTATGGAAGCGGTAACTTCTTTTGTTTCGATGGAGGGTATAAGGGTGGACTCTACCGTTGATACTTTCACCTCAGACCATTTCAAGGTGTCAAATTCTGAATTTCCGCACGAAACTAGAAAGAGGGCGATACCAAATGTAAGGTGTATGAATTTTTTCATATTCGTATAATCGTTTATATTTTAGTAAGAAATTGGACAAATGTTTTTTCTATATAGTGGATAGCCTATCTCGTGTCTAGGCTATCCACCTAACTCTGTACACGGATACAATCGCAGATTATCTCGTTACGATGACACCTTTTGAATAGATTTGATCTGATTCTCCTTTCACTCTATTTTCATTTTTGATAGAACTGGCCATTTTAATGATGAAGCGGTATGGCTTTCCGGCTTCAACTTTGATGTCAGCATGGCTCGGGTCCGTTTCACTCAAAGTGACCTTTTGTCTATAGATACCATTTTCAACTACTTGTATTTCAATTCTTGCTGGCCTTACAATCTCTTCTGGAATATCTGTAGGGACAATCCATGAGAGCGTTACACTGTTGTCTGCATCTTGAAGGGTTACATTTTCAACAGGTGGCATGAAGTGATTAAATTCTTTACTGTCAATGATATCCCTATCATAGCAACTCGCCATCAGTAAGATTGCAAACAAGGCACACAGATATTTTATTTTCTTATCTTTCATAATTTTACCTCTTAAATTAATAACCAGGATTTTGAACATAGTTCCCTTTTGCCCATTTCATTTGTGGTTGAGGGATAGGGAAGTATTCATCCCGACCAGCGGTGAATCTTGCATTTTGCATCCAAGAGAATCTGTTCTTCTCAATGGCAAAATATTTATTCATTGTACTTTCTAAGATTCCCCAACGCTGTAAGTCGAAAAATCTACGTCCTTCACAAGCCATTTCTAGACGGTTTTCCCATTGTAAAGCTTTCCACGCAAAGTCTTTGTCCCAAGTGCAGTTCACTCCGGGCTTATATGTTTCACATTTGTAATTAAGAATGTACCTCCCATTTACATCTTTCAAATGACTTGTACTGTTGGCTGCACGTGTTCTGATTTTGTTAATTAGGGGGAGAGCTTCATCCCATCTGTCTAGTTGAATCAGCACTTCTGCTTTCCATAGGATAACCTCGTCATACCTAATCATACGTTTGTTCATGGAATTGAACTGCCAACCATCATACAGCAAGCATTCACATTTGGGATTTGGCAGTTCTTTCAGTGATTTCAAATAGCCATATTCAGCTCCATTTCTGATACCCTGACTCTTAAATATCAAGTTAGGATCATATTTCCAGGGCTGCCCTGGTGCACAGATTGTATGACTAAACCGAGGGTCGAAAGTATACTTGTCAAAGTAGGCTTTATTACCACGGTCTATCTTGGCCTTGTCATCTTCACCGTTTGCCCCCTTGATGTAGTCACCATACGAGTCATTGTTATAGGTATCAAACATGGGTAGGCCATCAGACCCTGTCTTAAATGCATTGCCCATGGTATAGCTCACATGATGGAAGTCACAACATTGGAACCCGCCCCATTGCCATGGATGGTTCAATCCTTCGCTACGATTAATTTTGCCTCCAGTTCGGCTGTCATCATTGATGGAATATTGTATTTCCCAAATGGATTCCTTGGTTAAATTGTCAGATTCTGAAACAAAATTTGTTCCGAAGTCATTGCACAAGTCCAGTACCCCACCTTCTTGGTCTGTCAATTTATTCAGATAGGTGAGTGCTTCTTGCAAACGTTCCTTATTGATGTTAACGACCTGGTGTCTGTCGTCTTGCTCATAGGCCATAAACATCAAGATTCTAGCCACCATTGCCGTAGCTGCATTTTTGGTGATGCGCCCTTTGTCTTCTTGTGTTATTGGGAGCAGTTCTTCAGCTTTTTTGAAGTCCGTCAAGATATGTTCCCACAGGTATTGATCGTTTTCTTTCGCTTTATCTCTATTGGGGATAGCCTCAAAGTCTGCAGAGGTTCCTTTCACACTCTCATCGATATACGGTATATACTTGAAGAATTCTTTCAATCTGAAATAGACAAACGAGCGCAAAAATAACATTTCACCCCTACGGCTGTCTACAGCAGGAAAGACATCGGCAGTAACTCCCTCCAACTTCTGTAAAGCGGTGTTACAACGTTGGATGATTTGATAGGAGACATACCAGGGATAATCGAGTGGCCACCCGTTGGGTGTGAGGTTTACAAAGGTTTCCATGTATCCCCAGCCGTCTCCTCCATCCCAAGTGCCGCCACCACCTTTATAGGAGTCGTCAGATCGCATGGAGCCAGACCACCATGGGGCAAAAGGAGAGTCCCAAGAAGGAATATCCGTTATTCTGGCGTAGGCAGCGGTTACAAAACCATCGACATCTTCGGGCTTGTTCAGTAGGTTGTCGTCCAACACCTGCTTGGGATTGACATCCAGATAATCGGTACAACTACAGAGTCCAATTATGCTGGATATCATTGCTATCATGAAGATTATTTTTTTCATATTGTTATATTAGAATTTTAAGTTAATGCCAAATGTAAGAGAAAATGGCTGTAGATAGCCATAGCCAGGCATCTCTGGGTCAAAGCTGGTATAACGATCATTTCCCCAAGATTTCTTCAATGTAAAGACATTCCGTGCATTGGCGTAAAGTCTCAGTTCTTTGACGAAAAGTTTTTGTAATGCATGATGAGGTATTGTATATCCCAGTTCTATATTCCTTAGTTTGAGATACGACCCGTTTTCAATGTAATAGGTAGAGAATCTATTCTCGTTATTTACCGTTTGGTTGGTGATGGCTGGAATGTCTGAGTCTGGATTGTCAAATGACCATGCATCCAATAACCTCACAGGGTGGTTCTTCCCCTTAGGGACTGAGATATTCCAAAGGTCGCTCTCTCGTTTCCAAACATTGTCTACCATGTTACCGAATACGCCTTGGAAGAACACATTCAGGTCAAAGTTATGGTAGCGCAAGTCAACATTCAGCCCACCGAAGAAGTCAGGGTCAGCAATGCCAATATAAGTTCTGTCATAGAGTTCGTTGATGACGCCATCACCATCTAAATCCTTGTATCTGATTCTGCCAATGGCTTTTCCTGGTTGTTCGGCATGTCTGTCAACTTCTTCCTGTGTCTTGAATATACCATCGGCTACCATACCGTAGAAGATATTGGGAGTCTTGTCCAATACGAAATCTCTCATGCCGTCACCAGGATATTTGTTGATAACATTTGATGGAAGGCTTGTCAGCTTTGTTTTATAGGTGCCTATGTTGGCAGAAATCTCGTATTCAAAAGCAGAACCTTGTTTGTTTCTGAACGTGAGTTCCATTTCCATTCCTCGGTTGTTCATGCTGGCACCGTTGATCCAAGGCTCACCGCCTTCTCCCATTGCTGCAATATAGGGTGTCTGAACCAAAATATCCTTGGTTTTCTTGAAATAGTATTCCAGCGACCCCGTTAATCTTTGATTGAAAAATCCGAAATCAATGCCCAGATCAGTCTGTGTGGTGGTTTCCCATTTCAAGTCAGGATTACCTAGCCACAGTCTTCTGTATCCCGATTCCAAATGCCCATTCTCATTCCCTTTGATAGGATAAGAGGTGTCAAAATAGTCGGGTGTGAACGGTGTCGTTGTATATCCTCTAGGTAGTCCTTGCACGCTACCATTGGTGCCATAACTGGCACGAAGTTTCAAGTTGGATACAAACGTAGCGTTTTCCATGAATTTTTCGTCTTTCAGTCGCCATCCCAAAGAGAATGCCGGGAAGGTTCCCCAACGATTTGACGCACCGAACAAGGAAGAACCGTCACGACGAATGGTGGCAGAAGCAAGATATTTGCCTGCATAGACGTAGTTGATCTTACCGAAATAAGATAAGTAGGTATATTCGTCTGCCGAACTTCCTAAAGAATATTTTTTGCCAGTTGTCACACCGATATGGGCAAAGTCACGGTCCTCTAGGTATACGCCTTCTCGACGAGCAGAAAATCCTTCTTGAACGTATCTAGTGCTTTCCTGTCCTACGAGAGCTGTTAGATCGTGCTGCTCGTTGGTAAAGTTATATGTCAGTGTGTTGGTCCATACATAGTTGAGTGGGTGTGACTGGCTGTTGCCCACATAGTTCTCGCCATCGCTGCTTCTTCCACCTGTCTCCGACCAGATACCATCAATGGTCCTGCTGTAAGCGTTACCATAGTCTATGCCAAACTGAGTCCTGGCAGACAAGCCTTTCCATAGATTGAGGTCAAGGAAAATGTTTCCGATAATTTTGACGTAGTTGTTGACATTGTTTTTGTTCATTTCCAATAAGCGAACGGGATTGCTGAAATCGTCAAAGCCCGCAGCTCCTGCCCAGTTTCCGTCTTTGTCATAGACTGGTACTGCGGGGGGATTGATCATAGCCCAGCGTGTCTCGTTTTGGCCGCGATATTGTAGATACGATACCGCCAAATTTTCTCCTATTTTCAAATGGTTTTGCAACAAGTTATATTCAGAGTTGGCTCTGATGGAATATTTCTTGAAGAACGTATGGATCTGTGTTCCCTGGTTATTGAAATAACCCAATGAGAACAAGCTGCGACTCTTGTCGTTTCCTGAAGAAATGGTTAGTTGATGGTTTGTCGATACTGCTGTTCTAAAAATTTTATCCATCCAGTCCGTGTTTGTGCCGGGTACTTTCTTGTCAGGTGTGAGCCATTCTGCCGGTGTGGCAGCATCAAGACTGGCATAACCGTTCGCATCTCTGTGCCATAGAAAGTCATAAGTTGTAGGTAACGACATGGCGGTTCCGTACACTTTCTCGTCGTAGGCCTGTGCCCTGAATTCGGCTGTACCATATTCTACAGCATTCATCAGCTTTGGTTTGTTGATGACGGTGTTGGAAGAAACACTTCCATGATATTCTATCGTTGTTTTGCCTTGCTTGCCTTTCTTGGTTTGAATCAGAACAACACCGCCAGAAGCTCTTGCCCCATAGATGCTGGCTGAAGCTGCATCTTTTAATACTTGAATAGACTCAATGTCACCTGCATTAATGTCACGAAGGTTTAGCCCCTCTGTTGGCATTCCGTCCAAGACGATGAGGGGCTTGATACCTCCCGACAGTGATGAAAGTCCTCTGATCTGGATGTTGACACTTTCAGCAGGATTGCCGCCATTGGTCGTAATCTGTACGCCAGCCATTTTCCCCTGAAGTCCTTTCATGGCATTCGCTGAGTTTCCTCTAGCAATATCAGCTTGATTGGCAATGGCTACAGACCCCGTCAAATCGGCTTTCTTCTGGGTTAGATATCCCGTGTAAATTACGACATCAGAGAGTGTATTTTCATCATTCTCCATCACTACATCCAACCTTGCCCTGCCATTGGTGCGTATCTCAACTGTTTTTTTTCCGATATAGGAGAAGATCAAGATGTCTTGGCTTGTTCGAAGTTGTATCTGGTAATGCCCGTTTGCGTCAGTGATTGCAGCGATGTTCGTTCCTTTTATTTTGATGCTAACGCCAATGAGAGGTTCTTGTGTTTCTGCATCTGTTACGTTTCCGCTAACAAATTTTTGTTGTTGGTTCGTCTGCTGGCTCGCATTTCCTGGTTGAGAACCATCTAGTGTGCCGGTAGCCCCCACTGTCATACTGTTTGGTAGGAACAAACCTGTCAAAATAAGAATTGCAATGACTCCGCTTCTTTTTATATATCTCATATTGTGTTGGTATTATTTGATTTGATGAAGCTTTTTAGAGAAGGACTCTTTGTCCGGAAGAGCCCTTCTATAACATAGTTATTGAAATTGACTTTTGATGGTTTCCAGATTGACACCAAAGAGCTTTTCGACAATCGGGTTGAGGATGGCTTCCTCTGCTTGGATGTGGAAGGTTTCCTGCTTGTGAAGAAGCGATTCGTTCACAGTCAGTTCTGCACCAGGCGATGAGGTCTCAATTTCGTAGAAGGGCCCCATGATGGAACCATCTTCTACAGGACCGTCGTTATAGGCGTTCAGCATGTCTCCAGCAAAGGGGTCGTCTTGTTTTCCCCACTGCCCGTTGAGATAGGCTCCTGGCTTTTCTGGCATGTTGCAACGCAAGATGGTCAGCACTTTCTTTTCTGAGTCGTAACTGCAGCATAAACCCTTTGAGCGCATCGGGGGAATGCCCAGCTTCGAACGCAACTTGCCGTCTATTTTAAAATACAGCATGCCATCTTTTGTTTTCAAGCGATCGGTCGGAATCTTGCCAAAATACTCATCGTTGACAATCTTGCCTTCGGCATTTTCATTGAATGGAATAAATACCGTTGTTGTTGGCGTTGGATTGAAGTGGCTTAACATCCAGATGGATATCAATCCATTCTTCTTCGTCCATGCTTCCTTGCCGGTATTGGTAATCTTGTTCAGACTTTCGTATGCCACGAGTTTGACATCAGCAGGAAACGTAATACCCAACCGTTGTTCAATCGATGTTTTGGATAACAGCGCAACTCTCCGGTGGATATCTAGGTCGAAAACTGTCCCAGTGGCATTTTTGACCGACGTACTTTTCTTGAACTGAATGACTGTATCATTGCTCTCTACGACATCAAAGGTTTCGGTGTCGATGACGGCAGGAACTTTCCAGTTGTCATAAATCTGCTCTTTGCCATTCGCAAAGTATAAGGAGTATGGTCCGCCTTCAGGACCCAGCCAGAAGCGTTCTTCACCACCCACAGGGTTGAACTGGTCGCTTTGTTTCCCAGCCTCAATGAAACGGTAGTTGATCCAACCGTAACTGTTGCCTTCATCACCAGCAGCAGACGTGGTCACCACACGGCCTTGCCAAGAGGGAACGACCATTACTTTTGCACTTCCATCTTTTGATTTTAACTCCACGTATTTGATGCCGTGATCTTTTAAGAACTGGGCATCGTATGCATAGCTTCCCATCTTTATTTCTTTTTGTTCATTGCATGCTGTTAATCCTGTAAGGATCATGCACGCCAGCAATATGTGTTTTTTCATCATGCATGTATTTAGGTAGACAAGTGCTTGCCCTGTCAAACAAGCACTTGTCCAGGTGTTTTATTTGTATAAGGGTCCGAAGTTTTTGCATGCACGGAAGTCGCTGCCTTCCATGTCTTCACCAAAAGCAGTCCAAGTACTGGGTCGGAAAATCTGTTCTTCGGGAACATTGTGCATGCATACGGGGATGCGCAGCATCGACGCCAATGTAATCAGGTCGGCACCGATGTGTCCGTAGCTGATGGCTCCATGGTTGGCTCCCCAATTATTCATGACGGAGTATACATCTTTAAAGTATCCCTTGCCTGTCAGTCGTGGGGCGAAGAAGGTAGATGGCCAAATGGCGTCAGTACGCTCGTTGATGGCGGCAAAGGATTTGTCGTTTAATTCCACACTCCATCCCTCAGCTATCTGCAAAACAGGTCCCTGACCTTTAATCAGGTTCAGACGGCACATAGTGAGCGGCATTCCACCTTTGGTTTGGAACTGTGCAGAAAAGCCACCACCTCGCATATAGTCACGGTTTGATGGATACCATGTCGTAGCCTTGAGGCAGGCCTCAGCTTCTTTTTCCTGGATTTCCCAGAAAGGTTTCATGGCAGGCTTGCCGTTTTCTGTTTGTCTTCCAGAACCGTCGAGTGTGCAGGATCCGGAGTTGATGAGATGAATGAATCCGTTGGCTGCGTCGCCTTCCAACTTCTGCCCCGTCACACGCTCGTAGGCAGCGGGACTCCAGTATGTCCTGACGTCCGCAAAGATCTGTGCGCGGTTGCTCAACAGCTTGTTGAACAGCATAGAAACACCATTCAGCGTGTCATTTTCGGTAGCAAATGTAAAGGCTTCACGAATGCCATTCCAGTCGAAAGAACTATTCAAGATGGTTTCTGAAAAATCGCCGTCTGGCTTGAAGTCCGTCCATTGTCTCTGTCCTTGGAATCCACCCACCAAAGCGTAGTGACCGTTGGACTCTTCTTTGAATCCCATTTCAGCTAACTTGGGGTTACCAATCATCAGATCACGGAAAATCATGGTCATCTTGACAACATATTCCCAAACAGCATCTTTTTCTTCCCGTGAATAGATAAGGTGTTTGGGGTTGTGATCCTTTCCTTCGTTAGTTTTGCAATACTTCTCGGTCCAAGCCATGGCTTTGTCAAATTCCTCGTGGTCGTAGATGCCGAGTTTGATACGCCTTTCAATTTCGCTGGCATCGACATATTCGTTGCGCATGCCGAGATAATCCTGGAAGAAATCTGGGTTGGGAATAGAGCCACCGATACCCATCGACACGCTTCCGATGGATAAGTATGCTTTTCCACGCATGGTGGCAACTGCCAAACCTGCCTTTGCAAAACGCAGCAACTTTTCTTTCACATCTTCAGGAATCTCCTCGCTGTCTACATCCTGTACGTCACGACCGTAGATGCCGAATGTAGGCAGACCTTTCTGATTATGAACTGCCAGTGCCGCTGCAAGGTAAACAGCACCTGGTCTTTCTGTACCGTTGAAGCCCCAAATAGCTCTTGGCAAGTCACCGTCCATGTTGATGGTCTCAAAACCATAACACCAGCAGGGAGAAACCGATAAAATTACACCAACTCCCTGTTTTTTCAATTGTTCGTCCACACGCGCTGCTTCTGCCACACCGCCAATGGTAGTGTCTGCAATAACACATTCCACAGGGTCACCGTTACTGTAGCGCAATGACGATGCGTACAGGTCGGCTACTCGTCTCGCCATGTTCATGGTCATGTCTTCCAGTGATTCTCGGATGCCACCTCGGCGACCGTCAATGATAGGACGAATTCCAATTTTAGGATTCTCACTATTCAATCTTGTTTTTCCCATAGTTATATTTTTATGTTAGGTAATTAAATATTAGCTGAAACCTTTTAGTTTTTTGTTTTACATCCAACGACACCTCCTATTTGGTTTACGTTATAACGTCTTCAGCGTGAGACAATCCTTTGCCGCCTGTTACAACGAGTTTTCCATCAATCAACATGGACGGTGCCTCTTTGCCGTTAATCTTGTCCATTAGTCCCTCTAGTGTGTATTTCACAAGTTGATCCATGGGTTGTTTGACATAGGCTATAGGTCGCTCATAAAAGTCGAATACCGGGTTGCCGTCGAACCCCACCAGTCCTATCTTACTCGTTTCATTCTCGTTGAGTGTCCGAATGGCATACAGGCACGAAAGTGAAATGAGGTTTGTGGCGAACATGAGTGAGTCGAAACCTGCTGATAACACGCGTTTCATCAGTTCGTCAGCCTGGTCTACTACAACTTTTTGTTGTAGATAGAACACTTTGCTCACTGATTCCTTCCCTGCGTTCTTCATACTTTCGCAGTATCCACGTGTACGCTCTTGCATGTGGATCAGGTTTAGGTCGTAAGCAATGAATGCTGGTCTCTGGTAGCCAGCATTAAGCAGATAGTTAGTTGCGTCGTAGGTGGCTTTGTAATTGTTCAATCCTACATAACTAATGTCTGTATCAGGAAAGTAGCGGTCTATGAGTACCAACGGGATATTATTTTTGGCCACGTTGACAAGGTAGCTTTCCGTATCTTCACAGGGGGCTACAATCAGACCATCTACGCCGCGGTTAATCAGGTTTCCAACCGTTTTCCTCATGCGGTCTGGACGTTCGTCTGAACTGCCGAAAAAGACAGTGTAGCCAAAATTGGCAGACATGTCTTCAAACAGACGCGCCAAAGAAGAGAAGAAAGGGTTGGATATGTCTGGTAATACGATACCGACGACACGCGAACGCCCTCCGCGAAGGCTCTGTGCTGCAATGTTAGGTCGGTAGCGCATGCTCTCGGCCGTATCCATAATGCGTTTCGCCGTGTCAGCGTTGATGCGGTATTCCTCAGCTTTTCCGTTGAGAACGAACGAAACCAGAGTCGTGGAAACGCCCGCAGCCTCTGCAATATCTTTTATCGATACTTTCTTAATCAGTGGCATTAGCTATAACGATTTAGATATTAGTAATACTTTGACAAAAGTAACAAAAAGAATTGGTATTGGAGAATATTATTTTTAAAATTAACCTATAATTTATGTTTTATTAACATAAATCCCATTCATGTCGGATTCCAAAAGTAAGTGTAATTGCCAAGATTTCAAGTCTGTGTTTCAAGGGAAGTTGCACAACCAGATCGCAATGTACCGATATGCGAGGTCATCTTGTCAGTCTTGCTGAGTTAGCTCAAATCAGTGGTTATGGCTATAAGGAAACCATATTCGAAGGATTAAAGACTGAAGGCTGCGAGAATGATTAGCGTTCAATATTACCAAAGATATGGCTCTTGTTTTTATGTAGTAAGGTTAAGCATAATTACGCAGTGCGTCCAAAACGCAGTGCGTCATCTTAAATATAGGGGAAATATGTTGAAGTGTGGTGAACCACTTGAACAATCTCTTTCTTCCATTTACAGTGTGTGCTGTGCGCTGATACCTAATTGAGGGGCTTTGACGGTAAAATGCACTTGTCCTTTCAGCCCGTTGCTTTGCACTGTTACCACCAATTTGCCGTGGAAAAGGTGCATATTGGGGAGGTGGAAAGGCTCTAATGATGTGGCGTCGCCATTGCAGACAGCCTTAAAACGGGCAGCACCAGACACTTCAAAGAGCAACAGGTCATTGGCGTCTGGACAGAGGTTGCCGTCTTTGTCTACCATACTAATGGTGTAATACAGCAAGTCCTTGCCGTCGTTTGCGAGCTGTTGCTTGTCTACTTCAATCTTGAGTGCATGAGGCGCACCAGCTGTGTGAATGGTTTGTTGAGCTACTTCCTTGCCCTTCTCGTCGTAAGCCACTACCTTCAGTTCGCCCGGCTCATACACTACGTTGTTCCAGCGCAAGCGGTAGCGGTCTAATTTGGATGCCTTGTTTTTCTTGATGCGTCCTTGACTCTTGCCATTAACAAAGAGTTCAGCCTCGGGATAACTCGTATAACAGTACACGGGTGTTACTTTTCCCTCACGTCCATGCCATGTCCAATGTGGCAAGAGGTGCAGGGTGGGAGAGGAAGTGTTCCATACCGAGCGATACAGGTAATAGCGATCTTTGGGTAAACCTGCTAAGTCGACCGGTGCAAAGTAGCTGCTTCGTGAGGGCCAATAGCTGTAATAAGGAGTGGGTTCACCGATGTAATCGATGCCTGTCCACACGAATTGACCGATAGAGTAGGGCAAATCGTCTTGTTTGGCAAAGTCTTCATCGGGGTAACTGCCCCAGCTCACTTTCTCCACATCGTACGATGAGCATTGTCCATCATCGTAGGTAGCCATATTTTTCTCTTCTGCAGGGAATTTATATACCCCCCTTGAACTCACTGCTGATGATGTTTCCGAGCCCAACAAGAACCCTTGTGGTAGCTTGTCGATGAGTTTTTCGTAAAGGAAGACACGATAATTAAAGCCCGGTACGTCTGTGGCAGCATAGAAACCGCAATTGACGCTGCCCTCTGGATTGTCCACACCGCAAGTGACGGTGCGTGTAGAATCGAGGCTATGACAAAATTTCACCATGGCTCTGGCGCGCTCCGTACCCTGCTGGTTGGCTTGTTCGGGTATCTCGTTACCAATGCTCCACATCACGATAGATGGGTGATTGCGATGCCCTAAAATCAGATTTGTAAGGTCTTTGCGCCACCATTCATCGTAAAACCGATTGTAACCGTTCTTTACCTTTGGCTCTTTCCATGCGTCAAAGCTTTCTGCCATGACCATCATCCCCATGGAGTCGCACACCTGCATTTGCATTTGCGAAGGCATGTTGTGCGCAGTACGGATGGCATCTACGCCCATATCTTTCATGATGCGTATCTGTCGAATCATGGCAGCCTTGTTGGCAGCCGCACCAAGAGGTCCTAAATCGTGGTGCAGACATACGCCCTTGAACTTTCGTGTGATGCCATTGAGCTGAAAACCATGCTCTTTCGTAATGGCTATGGTGCGGATTCCCACCTGTTGTGAGGTGGCATCCAAGGTTTTGCTTCCTCGTTTCACGCAGATTTGTAACGTGTAGAGATAGGGATGTTCGGGACTCCAAAGTTGTGGATTCTTGATGTTCAACGTCGTTGCCACATCCCCTTTCGCATCGTTTTCCACCGTATTCTGTGCCACTGTCCTACCGTCTTTGTCTCTTAGGATAATGTGCGTCTTGAGCTTGTCGTTCTCTCTGAGTCCTTTGGTTTGTGCATTCACGGCAATTTCCGCTCCTTGTTGCGAAACGGAGAGGGTGCGGAAATACGTTTGCCAAGGGTCTATATAGGTTTTATTGGTCGTAATCAGCGTCACTGGGCGATATAGTCCAGCACCCGGATACCACCTGCTGCTCTCCTCCAAGTTGTTCAGTTTAACCAATATCTCATTGTCCCCCCGTTTTAAGTAGGGCGTGATATCGATGCGAAAAGCGTTGTATCCATACGCCCACCGACCCGCTTCCGTGCCATTGACATAGACAACAGGTTCGCTCATGGCACCGTCGAAATAAAGTTCGGTGCGTGCATCGAGGTCGCGCACGTTGATGGTGGTGCGATATTCGCCACGTCCCAACCAAGGCAGTCCGCCCGAACGTCCAGTGTGCCAAATAGGGGTGCGCTGTCCGTCTTGCGTGATACCCAAGAATTGCCGGTCCCACTGCTTGTCAAATGGCCCTTTGATTGCCCAATCGTGTGGCACTGTTACCGGTTGCCACGCATCGCCATTGCGAGAGAATTGCCATGAGGAAAGTTCTTTTTCCACTCTGTTTTGTGCCATGCAAGCACCACTCAAGGCTAAGAAAGCCAATAAGATAAAGGTTTTGTTAGTCATGAATAAAAGGTTTGTTAATCATTATTATGTTCATCAGCACCCACCTTACTTCTTTCAGAGTAGGGTAGATGCCTCAGTAAGTCTTAGCGTAGGGACGAAAATATCATTTCGCTCCCAACTTTTTCATCCATTTTCCACCCCTCATGCAGGCAATGCCAAGGATGATGAAAGGAATGCTCAGCAGTTGTCCCATGTTGAAAATCATGCCCGATTCGAAGTCAACTTGTATGTCCTTGGTATATTCTATGAAGAAACGGAACGTGAAAATGAGGGTCAGACACAAGCCAAAATAGAAGCCAGTGCCCACCTCTTTGGAGGTTCGCTTATAGAAATGCAGCATGACGAAGAAGAAGAAAAAGTAGGCAATCGCCTCGTACAACTGTCCTGGGTGGCGTGGCGTCATGTCTACCCGCTCAAAGATAAAAGCCCAAGGCACATTGGTTGGCGTGCCGATAATCTCGCTGTTCATGAGGTTGCCCAAACGGATAAAGCACGCAGTGATAGGGGTGGCGATGGCAATGTCGTCGAGTACATGCCACAAGTTCATGCCTGTTTTGCGATAGTACAGATAGAGTGCCACCATGAGTCCTATTGTACCACCGTGCGAAGCCAATCCCTCGTACCCCGTAAACTTCCATGAACCGTCCGCCATCTGATGGATAGGCAGGAACATTTCGACGACATGCGTCCACGAAGACAAAAAGTATTCGGGTTGATAGAACAGGCAGTGTCCCAATCGGGCACCGATTAAAATGCCCAAAAAACAATATATAAACAGCGGATCGAAATACGCATCCTTCACCTTTTGGTCTTTATAGAGCCATTTCACGATGAAGTATGCCAAGGCAAGTCCTATCAACCAGCAGGTTGAATACCAACGAATGGCAAAATTGCCGATGCGGAATATCTCTAAATCAGGATTCCACAGGATGTAAAGTAGGTGGTCTATCATATTGTTTTGTTATTGGGCTATTGGGCTAATTAGACTAATTAGCCCAATTAGCCTCATAGTTGTTCATTAAACATTAAATCTAAAGTGCATGATGTCACCGTCTTGCACCACGTATTCCTTGCCCTCAATACCTAATTTGCCGGCTTCTCTTACGGCACTTTCGCTGCCATATTTGATGTAATCATCGTATTTGATGACCTCTGCCCGAATAAAACCTTTCTCGAAGTCGGTGTGGATGACGCCCGCACATTGTGGCGCTTTCCAGCCTTTGTGGTACGTCCAAGCCTTTACTTCCATTTCGCCAGCCGTGATGAAAGTTTGCAGATTGAGCAGCGAATAAGCCTTTTTGATGAGGCGGTTCACGCCGCTTTCGGTCAATCCCAATTCTTCCAAAAACATTTGCTTGTCCTCGTAAGTCTCCAAAGACGCAATATCCTCTTCTGTCTTGGCGGCAATCACCATGGCTTCGGCACCCTCTTCTTGGGCAATTTTCTCTATTTGGGCACTATAAGCGTTGCCTTCTTCGGCACTCGCCTCGTCTACATTGCACACATACAGTACGGGTTTGGTGGTCAGCAGAAACAAGTTGTGCGCTGCCTCCTCTTCCTCTTTGGTGTCGAACGAAACCGTCCGTGCGTTCTTTCCTTGCTCCAGCACCTCCTTGTAGGCTTCTAATACGGTAACAAGCGTCTTGGCTTCCTTGTTGCCCGAAGCAGCTACTTTTTGCTGTTTGGATAGTTGCGCCTCAATGGTTTCCAAGTCTTTGAGTTGCAATTCGGTGTCAATCACCTCTTTGTCGCTGACGGGATTCACCGCCATACCGCCCTCGCGTACCACGTTGTCATCGTCGAAACAGCGGATAACGTGTATCAGTGCATCACATTCGCGTATGTTTCCAAGGAATTTATTGCCCAAGCCTTCGCCTTTGGACGCTCCCTTTACCAATCCTGCAATGTCTACTATCTCGCATGTGGCAGGCACAATGCGTCCCGGATGCACAATCTCTGCCAATTTGGTGAGCCGTTCATCGGGTACCGTTATCACGCCCACGTTGGGCTCAATCGTACAAAAAGGAAAATTTGCTGCCTGTGCCTTGGCACTCGACAAGCAGTTGAATAGGGTAGACTTGCCCACGTTTGGCAACCCTACAATACCACATTTTAATGACATGTCGTTATGATAAACGTTTATATTATAATGTGCAAATTTACGAAAAAGATTGGGAAACGAACGAGGAAAAGCGTATAAAAGTGCTGGCTGAAAGGGGATCCATCATGCCGCGACTCGTGTGTTCTGGCTCGAATATGGTCTTTTTTGCCTTCTTTGCCAATATTTGTCCCCATTGTTTTTGTTGTTAGTCAATATTTTTATAATTTTATTCAAAAATTCCGGAGAATGACTAAACTTTGGATATCACTCTTTTGTATTTTGCTCCTTGCAGCTTGTGGTGGCAGGCAAACAAACGAAGTTGCCACCCGCAGCATATATTACTGGCGCACCACTTTCCGACTCGATTCTGCCGAGCGTGCCTTCCTTCGCATGCACCATGTGAAAAAACTCTACGTCAGATATTTCGACGTGACACCAGATGACGAGATGCACCCCATGCCCAATGCCACAATCGCCTTTGCCGACACCCTGCCGCAAGGTGTCGAGATTGTGCCCGTGGTGTTTATCGTCAATCGTTTCCAAGCGGGAAGCATTGATGACATAGCCGACCAAGTGTTTCGCCGTATTCTACAGATGAACGAAACGCACGACATCAAGGGCATCAGGGAAATCCAAATAGACTGCGACTGGACCATGAGCACGCAGAAACGCTATTTCAGTATGCTCCGACGTATGCGCGATCTCTGCCACGAGCATAGGTTGACACTGTCGGCTACCATCCGTCTGCACCAGTTGTCGCTCGAAGTTCCACCTGTAGACAGGGGCACCCTGATGATGTACAACACCGGCGATTTCACCCAACTCTCTGTCCATAAGCCCATTCTTGACATGAAGAACGTGAGACCTTATCTGCACAGTTTGTTCCGATACAAATTGCCTCTCAATGTCGCTTACCCGCTATTCACGTGGCGTGTGCTGTTCCGCGATGGCAAATATGTGGGTATTATGTATGGTGATGACGATTTTCCCGTATTGCAGGGTGACAGCGTAGCCACGCGCCAGCCTGAACTTGATGACATCATGGCTGCCCGGCGGGCTGTGGACAGTCTGCGCCCGGAGGCCAACAGCGAGGTGATACTCTATCATCTCAACAATAAGAATATCAACCGTTTTACTCCCAACGACTATGAAAATATCTATCAGTAGCATTAATTTTCGGACAGGATTAGTTACCCTGATTCTGTCTCTGATACCCTGTCTCGGCGCGATGGCATGCGCATTTGAGGGGCCTACCCACAACTATTACCTTTTCAGCGTGTTTCATCGCAGCTTGATGGGAGATCGTTTCGCAACCGAGACCGAGTTGTTTTGGAACAAATATGTCGGCAACGATCCCCGTTTTTCTTCCTATCGGTGGAGCCGGGAGGTGGTAATGGATGTGGCCAAGCGCAGGGGAGACACCGAGATGATGGCCTACCTGAGGTTGCTCAATTCCTACATTGATGCCTCTGTCTTTTACGACGCTTGGGAATATCCGTCGAAGGAGAAAATTGCCCAGAGCCAGGCCACCATGCGAGAACTTCAGGCTGAGGCCCGAAAATACAAGGGAAAAAGGTTTCGAGCGCAATATATGCTGATGGTGATGCGCACGCATTTCGCCCTGAAACAATATCGAGAAGCCATGAACTGTTGGACGCGGCAGGGACAAAAACTGCCACAAAGCGTCTACCGAGACCTGATGCAAAACCTCTATGCGGGCTGTCTCCTGCGCCTTGGGCAACGTCGTGAGGCAGTGGAAATTTATGCTGCGCAGGAAGACTTCGCAAGTTTGCAATACAGCGTGCGCAACTATCGCAACCTTGCCGGTATCAGCAAGGTGTTTGCCGAAAATCCCAATTCGCCCACGTTGCTCTATCTTGTGCAGGACTTTGTGAACAATTTGCAGGAAACGCAGGATGTCTATGCCAACGAATGGCTCTCGAAAGAAGTTTATCCAGAGGATTCCGACAAGGTGAACTGGATAAGGGAGATAGGTGCACAGCCCATCTATAAACCCGAAGCTCGGCAGTTTATCGATTTTGCCCGTAGGGTGGTGGCCAGTGGAAAGAGCCGTACACCCTGCCTCTGGATGTCGGCCATAGGTTGTCTGGAGCACCAAATGGGCGACTATCAACAGGCTAAAATCGACCTCGCCAAAGCGCTTACCCTCAATGGAACGCCCCGCATGAAGGACAATGCGCGCGCCATCTTCGCGGCCAACTCGGTGTTTGTGGAGCCAATGAAAAGGAAGTATCGCCAATGGATGGCGGCCGAATTGCAGTGGCTCGATGCCAAGTCGAAGCAGGATATAACCGACAGTGTGCTGACTGACGACCACTATCGCGACGTGAAAGAACGCATTGTGTACAACGGATTGGTGCCCCGCTATTTCAAATCGGGCGACCGCACGATGGCCATGGCGATGCTCTGCATGATGGATAACGAGTTCAAGCGCATTGTGGGTATGCCCAACTGGCGGCATCCCGACTTTAAAGCTGCCGACAAGCCATGGAACTCAGACTATTGGGGCGAGTATTTCGAGGCTCTCGACAGCGTTAATGTGGAGCATCTTAAGCATTACGCGCGTTTTCTCAGCAAGAAGCCCAAGGATGCTTTGCAACGCTATGTGTGGGGTAAATGCTATCGCGATGCCGATTATTACAACGACCTGATCGGCACCAAACTCATGGCACGAGGGATGTTTGCCGAGGCTATTCCCTATCTTGAAAAGGTGAGTATGGTCTTTCTGAATACCCAGAACATCGTGCCTTATGTCCGTCATCGCAGCTATGAGACGGAGCGATGGCTGACCAAACAGAAAGTGGGGGACGAGTTTGAGGGTTACATGCCTCTGCTTACCACAAACCGGAAAGTAGAGTTTTGCCGTCGTATTCTTGCTGTGCAGCATCTCTATCGCAACATGCGGCCATCGGAGCAGCGTCTCGAAAAGGCCTACGAACTGGCCTCGCTCTATTATCAGGCCAGTTATTTGGGCGACTGCTGGTGGCTCACGCAGTATGGTCTCAGCTCTGCTCAAGACAGCACCAAGACGGGCAACATGGACTTTGTGGCCTATGCCATCAATCTGTTGGAAGAGAGTGCGCGCTCGACAGACTTCTCGTTGAAGCAGAAAAGCCTTTACGCCCTGGCTTTTATCCCGCAGGATTCGTGGTATGAGAAAGGGTGGGACGGCACCATCGGGGTATATCACGACCTTAGCAACCCTTCCGTGCGTCCTCCTTCGCGACAATACCGAGCCATGATGCGACTCGCGGAATTTGCACACGACAATGCCGAGCGCATCGCCCCATACATCTCCCGTTGTGAGGAACTCAAGGCTTTCGAGCGAACCAGACTGACGACACCCTTCGCATTTTCCCCCTACGATGATTGTCTCTTAGAAGAAGGATTTACTTACCCCTACAGAATTAAAGATAATCGGTGTCATCCATAGGGGCATGATTTATCACGCTCCGAAACATATCCGGGAAATGGTGTGATGCTTCCGGAATTTATCTCAGTCGTTGTTTGTAACCATTCGAAAACACTCCACTCCGTCTCTCCTATAGGAGGGTGGAGTGGAGAGTTTTGTTAGGTTGGGATGGAACTTCTATTTCTGAATATATTTCTTTTTGTTTTTAATGACGATACCTTTATAGCTCTCGTTCACGCGACTGCCACTGAGGTCGTATGCTTTGCCATCGCCTGCCTGGTCGGCAGTCTTCACGTGGTCAATACCTGTAGTCTTGCTTGTGAAGTAACCCGTGGTGGGGTTAGCCATCTCAATGCCGGTTTTGTATGGGTTGTACGCAGTGTTGGTACCTTTCAGCTGCGTACAGTTATCAAACATAGAACTATCATTAATCTCGTAACGAACCTTCCAGTTACTGTTGCAGAAAATAGTGGTTAGGGAAGTGCAGTCAGCGAACATGTACCACATGTCGGTGACGTTTTTAGTATTGAAGTTGCTCAGGTCGAGCGATGTCAATGCTTGGCAGACATAGAACATATTGCCCATGCTGGTGACGTTTTTGGTGTTGAAGTTGCTCACATCGAGCGATGTTAATGCCTTGCAGTTTCGGAACATGCTCCACATGTTGGTGACGTTTTTGGTGTTGAAGTTGCTCACATCGAGCGATGTCAATGTCTCGCAGCCATAGAACATGTTGCTCATATCAGTGACTTTTTGGGTATTGAAGTTGCTCACATCGAGCGATGTCAATGCTTGGCAGCCATAGAACATGGCGCCCATGTCGGTGACGTTTTTGGTGTTGAAGTTGCTCAGGTTGAGCGATGTCAATGCTTGGCAGCCATAGAACATGGCGCCCATGTAGGTGACATGTTGGGTGTTGAAGTTGCTCAGGTCGAGCGATGTCAAACTCCAGCAGCCAGAGAACATGTGGCCCATGTAGGTGGCGTTTTCGGTATTGAAGTTACTCACATCGAGCGCTCTCAATGCCTCGCAGCCAGAGAACATGCCGCTCATGTCGGTGACTTTTTGGGTATTGAATTTGCTCACATCGAGCGATGTCAATGCCTCGCAGAATTCGAACATGAAGTTCATGGTGGTAACCTTTTCAGTGTTGAAGTTGCTTACGTTGAGCGACGTCAATGCTTCGCAGCCATAGAACATGCTGCCCATGTTGGTGACGTTTTTGGTGTTGAAGTTGCTCACATCGAGCGATGTCAATGCTTGGCAGCCATAGAACATACAGTTCATGTCGGTGACGTTTTTGGTGTTGAAGTTGCTCACATCGAGCATCGTCAATGCCTTGCAGTCACGGAACATTTCACTCATGTCGGTGACGTTTCGGATATTTAAGTTGCTCAGATCGAGCGATGTCAATGCCTTGCAGTCACGGAACATTTCACTCATGCTGGTGACCTTTTCGGTATTAAAGCTGCTCAGATCGAGCGATGTCAATGCCTCGCTGCCAGAGAACATGCCCCACATGTAGGCGACGTTTTGGGTGTTGAATTTGCTCAGATCGAGCGATGTTAATGCCTTGCAGTCAGAGAACATCCAACTCATATCGGTGACGTTTTCGGTGTTAAGATTCCGTATGCCGTCGATATCCTGCAAATTGATGGAATGTGCGAACCAAGAGCTGGTGCTGGTAGGGTGGTACCCAGAAAAGGAGGCATCGAATACAACGTGCTTAATATCTTCTTGAGAAGGAAACCAATGCCCTGCCCAAGCAGGTTCGTTCCCAGGTTTGGGCATGTCGTAGATGTACTTATAATTCTGACGGGTGGTGCGCTGATTGTCATAATAGAAAGTGAGCGTTCCGTCGTCAGGTGTTAATACGGCATAAGCCTCTTGTGCTACCACAGGCAGGCTACCCGTGACCGCCAAAAGGGCGGCGAGGAGTGAAAGTAGATAATTTCTCATGATGATGGTTTTAAATGAATAAAAAGAGGTCATCCGTCCGTCTTGTTTCCCAAAGGGGCTTGGGCAAACTCGTGACCGTGATTAACTATCAATTGCATATTGCAGTACACATTCATCTTTTCGTGAACAGATGATGTTCCTGCATCGAAAATCTCACCTTAGCCATATCGGTTGCGTGTCGCAGAAGGTGAATACGAACACAAAATTAAATATAAAAACCAGGAAAACAACGGTTTACCCTAAAAATATTTGAATGATCAATCGTTTAAAGTGAGTTTCAAGTGAGTGAGCCGCCCTACATTAGAAAATGAGATTGAGCGTAATGTTATTTTGCAGATATTCTAAAGGTGTACA
>JBNPOM010000001.1:0-125189 GCA_050315175.1 Prevotella sp. SGI.027 | reverse complement strand
GTGCTTGCTGATAGTAATTTAATTGCATTGACTTTGGGTGTCAATGTCAATGCAATTGGCATGCAAACTCATTGAGATTGGCACTCAATCTCAATGAGTTTGTTTTTATATACATAAATCTTTATTTTTCAATGAGATATCCAGGCGATTTCAACCCAATGGGACAGACTTTGACGACCATGATGTTCAGATGTCCAAGGTTTCCCTTCGACCGAACGTATCCACCACATTACCATCATACACCTCACGTTGAAGCAAAGTCAGTCCAGCTGGTAAAACGGGTGCTTTCGTACCCTCCGAGACCAACAAACCACTGGTCTCCACGCGTATTTCGTCCCACAAACCTGCATCGATGAAGCTCTGCAACGTCTTGGCTCCACCCTCTACCATCAACGATTGCACATGCTGTTGATGCAAATCTGCCAACAACCGAGGGAGCGTGATGCCGCCGTGCAGCACCAAGCGCAAGGGATCGGGGCCCGACCATTCACGCACCGTGAGGCGCGGATGCTCGCGTTCATCCGTCACGCGACCAACAAGAATGGCGTCGTACTGCGCCCGCAACCGATGCACCAGCATCTGGGTGAATGGTGTGGACAATGCCAAAGCCTTGCCGTCGGCATCCAAAAAACCATTGATGGTTTGGGCCCATTTCAGTAGAATATAAGGTCGTTCATGGGTATTGTACACGTTGAACTGCCGATTCAGCGCACGGCACTCGTCGCCCAACACGCCAACCGTCACGTCAATGCCCGCGTCACGAAGCTTCTGCACGCCGCGTCCGTGCACTTGGGCAAATGGGTCAATGCAGCCACACACCACGCGTTTCACCTGTTTCCTGATAATCAAATCGGCGCAGGGAGGGGTCTTGCCCGTGTGACAACAAGGTTCCAAACTGACATAGAGCGTGCTTTGCGTCAGCAAAGGCTCGTCCGCAGGACGGACAGATGCGAAGGCGTTGACCTCTGCATGGGCCTGTCCACACCGCACATGATAACCTTCACCCAATATTCTTCCTTGATAAACAATCACTGCACCCACCATGGGATTGGGTTTGGCCAAAGCCCTGCCCTGCTTGGCCAGCTGAAGGCAGCGGCGCATGTACATTTTATCAAGCTCTTCTTGGTTCATGTTCTTATTTTTTTAGTATATTTGTTGCCATGAAAAATTATCGGGAACTCTGGGAACAACTCACCCCCCAATACGATGAAACCGAAGCAAAAGCAGTGGTTAGGACGGTATTGGAGGTGCGTTTTGGATTGACACTCACCGATATTCTGTGTGGCAAAGTTAACGATTTATCAGCAGAAGAAGGCCGTTCCTTGGAGAAAATCATGCAGCGGTTGCGGCAAGCAGAACCTGTACAATACGTATTGGGCGAGGCTGAGTTTGCCGGTCGCAGATTCAAAGTGGCACCGGGTGTGCTGATTCCACGACCCGAAACGGAGGAACTTTGCACCTGGATAGTCAGCGAACAAACACCAACTGACGGGAATCCCATCACGATTTTGGACATCGGAACAGGCTCGGGATGCCTCACAGTGACGCTCAGTTTGGACATTACAGGTGCGGCTGTGTCGGCTTGGGACATCTCTCAGGATGCGTTGCTCATAGCGAGCGAAAACGCAAAGGCATGGAAGGCACCTGTTAGTTTTGTGCTTCAGGATGCCTTAGCGACACCAAAAGACTCGATGAAATGGGACATTATTGTATCAAACCCACCCTACATCTGTCCTTCTGAAGCAGCAGAAATGGCGCAAAACGTGCTGAAATACGAGCCATCCACGGCTCTGTTTGTTCCCCAAAGTGACCCGCTGATGTTCTACAAAGCCATCGCCAATTATGCTATTAAAGCGCTCAAACCCTGCGGAAAGCTGTATGTTGAAATCAATCCGCTATACAGAAACCAACTGGAAGAAATGCTCAAAAACGTAGGTTTCATCGATATTGAAATCCGAAAAGACGCTTTTGGCAAGGACAGAATGGCCAGAGCGACCCGCCCTTCTCAAACCGAAAAGTCATGAAAACATTGCCGATGATGAACGAAAAGAAAGAAATGACCGAAAAAGAGGCTTGGAACAAGCTGTCTGCCCTTTGTGCCAAAGCGGAACACTGCAGCGGAGAGATGGTTCGGAAGATGAGCCTTTGGGGCTTAGACAGTGCGGTTCAAGAGCACATCATGGATCGACTGATTGCTGGGAAATACGTTGATGACGAACGCTACACTCGGGCTTTTGTCAACGACAAGATGACTTACAACCAGTGGGGACGCCGCAAGATAGAGCAGGCCTTGTATCATAAAGGGGTGTCGAAGGATGTGTCAAACAGGGTTCTCGATGAGGTTCCGGACGAAGACTACATCGCCATCCTGCGGCCACTCATCCAACGTAAGTGGAAATCTGTTACGGGGCGCAATGACTATGAGCGCAGCATGAAGCTCATCCGCTTTGCCATGGGTAGGGGATTTGACATTGAACAGATTAAACAATGTATCGACCAAGCTGACGATTGGATGGATGATTAGTTTTATAAGCAGAATCCTTGACCTGGTATCTCCCCGCACTTGTGTGGAATGCAGGCGGAGATTGACCGAAGGCGAACAAGTGTTGTGCGCCTCGTGCAACCTCCATTTGCCTCGCACTCACTACGAAGACGATGCCTACGACAACGAGATGGCCCAACTGTTCTGGGCCCGCATCCCCATTGAACGGGCGGCAGCATTGTTCTTCTATCAAGCTCGATCGGAGGCAAGTCGCATGATTTACGCCCTGAAATATGGCGATCATCCTGAGATTGGTGAACAATTAGGATGCCTAACCGCTGAGGAATTTCAGGCAAAAGGATTTTTTCAAGGCATCGATTGCATCGTGCCCGTTCCGCTGACGAAAAGCCGTGAACGCCAAAGGGGATACAACCAAAGCCTTGAAATCGCCAAAGGGGTGAGCCAAGTGTGCGGGTTGCCCATCATGAAGCATGCACTGAAACGCGTAAAGTTTAAGGACAGCCAGACGCATAAGAATCGGTTGGCTCGCACGGAGAACGTGGAAGACGCCTTTCAACTGGCCGAAAACGCGGGGTTGGTGGGCAAACATGTGCTGCTCATCGATGACATCGTGACCACCGGAGCCACCATCTGCGCCTGCGGAAAGGCGCTGCAGCAGGATGGAAGGGTGCACGTCAGCGTGCTCTCTTTGGGTTGGGCAAAAGGATAGAACAGCACGAATGGTGCCAAAAAAGCTGCTCATCTCTTTGAAATGTAGGAGATTTCAACTATCTTTGCAATATATACTCAATAAATTACGATATGGAAAAGAACACATTAAAAAGAGATTTTGCATCCAAATTATTACGCATCAAAGCCATCAAGCTACAGCCCAACGAGCCTTTCACATGGGCTTCAGGCTGGAAATCGCCTTTTTATTGCGACAACAGAAAAACGCTTTCTTATCCCGACATACGCACCTTTGTGAAGGTAAGGATGGTGCATGCCATCTTGAAACACTTCCCCGAGACTGACGTCATCGCAGGTGTGGCGACGGCAGGCATCCCACAAGCCGCCCTCATCGCTGATGTCTTGAACATGCCTTTGATATATGTGAGAAGCAAACCAAAGGATCATGGACTGGAAAACCTAATCGAAGGTGAGATGAAAGAGGGTGCCAAGGTGGTGGTCATCGAAGACCTTATCTCTACCGGGGGCAGTTCTTTAAAGGCAGTAGAGGCCATTCGAAAAGCCGGAGGAAACGTTGTTGGCATGGTTGCCTCTTACACTTACGGGTTCCCTGTCGCTGCACAAGCATTCACAGATGCCAACATCAAGTTGGTTACCCTAACCGACTATGACCATGTAGTGGCTGAGGCACTGGCTACGGGATATATCCAAGAAAGCGACATCGAGTTGCTCAACGAATGGCGAAAGAACCCATCCAACTGGCGAAAGTAAATCCCCATTTAGTAAAAATCATACATGCTATAAAATTATGTCAAGCAAATTTGAAAGTTCCGTACGCGAGATTCCTTACGCACAGCAGTCTGTTTACAACATGCTGAGCGACCTAACAAACATTGAGAAGGTACGCGACAAAATACCAGAGGATAAGATTAAGGACCTAACCTTCGACGCTGATTCTATCTCTATCCATTCTCCAATGGGTGATGTGCAACTCAATATCATCGAAAGAGACGAACCGAAGTGTATCAAGTTCGAGACGAAAAAGAGTCCAATCCCTGTCAATTTATGGATACAGGTATTGCCTGTGACCGACCATTCGAGCAAGATGAAACTCACGATGAAGGCAGAAGTGAACCCTTTTATCAAGGCCATGGTGAAAAAACCGCTGCAAGAAGGTATCGAAAAGGTGGCTGATGTCTTGCAAATGATACAGTATGAATAAGGGTAAAAGCAGGCAAAGAGATGGGATAATGCGTCTGAAACGCATCCTTAAGATGAATAGAAAAGGAACATTCCTATTTCTTTTCCTGCCCCTGTTGCTGTCATCGTGCGGAGAAAATCAGAACCAATACAGTTCTGTTCGGTGCTTCGTGGCGATTAACAATCAAGAACACAACGACGCAACGCTAGCCAGTGCGATGAACGCCACGTCGCCTGGCGTGTTTTGTTTGGTACAACAAACCATGAAAGGCGGTGCAACTTATTTCGCTTTCAAAAACAACCGGGGCAGCCAAAGCACGTCCATTTTCAACTCGAGGGACCAAAGAACGGCTCTTACCTTCGGTTATAACAATGGCGTGATCGTTGGCTTTGGCAACTTAGACTATCCTCCCGTCTTCTATGCTTACGACAACCAATGTCCCAATTGCTTCGACTGGCTCACGATACCACGCAGAAATTACCCTTTAACCCTGTCATCCAGCGGTATTGCAACGTGTAACAATTGTCACCGTGAATACAATATGAATACGGGTGGGAATATCTCTAAAGGTTCTCGAGGCGAGAAAAATTACCTCACTCGCTATGTTGCTTCCACGTCAGGTCCATTTGGTTTGTTGACCATACGTTAAGAGGAAGAGCCTTATCTGGCCCTTCTTTCAGACCAATTTACATTCTCTTCTTTCCTTAACACAACCTGGAAGATGCGAAAACACACGTAACTTCCTATGAAAACACACGTGACTTCCTGTAAAAACACACATAGCTTCCTGTGAAAAAGCGAGACGATAACACAATTTTAGCTATGTCGACCGCTCCAAACCCCTCTTCCGATACATCCAGATTTCAACGCTATTGATGATGTTCTGCCATAGGATATAACAACCAGGGCCAACGGATGAGATGGGATTGAGGTAGGAGTAAGCTATCCAGATGGAAAAGGCTGTGTTCTTTTGGCCCAGTGCTTGACCGGCATTGACGGTGGCATTGAAATAGTGACCGATGAAACGTCCCACGGAAAACTGTATCACACAGAGCAGCAAGCCCAGCAAAGCGATGAGCAAAAGAAAAGGAACGGTTGTCTCTGCATGCACAATATTCTTCATTGTAGTGCCTGTCACAATCATCAAAGAACATCCCCAAAGATAATAAGAAAGGTCTTTTACCCCCACAACCCACCGATGAAACCGATGAAAATAGTGCTTAACGACATAAGCTAAGCCCATCGGAACGACCAAGACAAGACACACTTGATTGAGTATTTTCAAGAATGCATCCATAAAAGTAATGTCACTTGTTTTTTCAATTAGTGGGAAACAAATGGGAATGAGCAAAGCGGTGATAAAGTTAGACAAGAAGGTATAGGTGGTCATCTCCTCGAGATTGCCACCCAATTTCTGCGTAACCACTGCGGCAGCTGACGCACATGGGCCGATGATGCATGTGAGAAGTGCTTCCATCAGTATGAGACTGTTGCCCTTGAGGCGAAAAGACAGGATGATGGCAATGATGACAAAGACGAATAACACTTGAAAAAAACTCACCCAAAGATGCCACTTGACCGGAATTAAACGCCTGAAATTGACCTTACAAAAGGTCACAAACAAGATTAAAAACATGAACAAAGGCAGAATGGTGTCAAAGAAAGGCGCAAACAAGCATGCGGCCTTACCCAAAGAAGGGATGAAAGCAAACACAGAATAGGCTGTCACTCCTATCACCATCGATATAGGCAACGTCCAGTTTTTGATAAATCTAATGATACTCATAGGATGTTTCAATTAACCAATACCATCATCAAATGTAAAACAACCGCCCACAAACACGGCTGACACAATCCGCATGAACCAAGAGCACCTGATGCACATGGGTGCAAACACCTGTACTGAGGGCTGTCTGTCCTTGAGTTTATCACCATCAAACGGGAATGTGCCAATCTTGACGCTTCCTCATTTATTAAACGCAGTCAACGTCAAAACAAACTTTCTCATGTCAGCAATTTATCAGTTAGTTAAAGTGCTATTTCAGTTTTTCGGTACACTCTGGGCACAAGCCTTTCAGCACATAATTGATGCTATGCATGGTGAATCCCTCCGGAAGCGGGACCACCGGCACGGCAATGTGCTTGAGACAGAACGTGCGATGGCAGTTTTCGCAATAAAAATGCGTATGCTCTTCGTCAATCGAACAATCGCAATCGTCGTCACAAACAGCATACTTCAATGCACCCGATCCATCGTCAATGGCATGAATCAGGCGATGAAGCAGAAACAACGACAAGGTTCGCGATATGGTTGACTTATCAACAGTGGGCAGATAGCGTTCCAAATCGGGCAACGATACGGCCTCATCGCCACGCATCATCTCACGAAGAATGAGCAGCCGGGAGGCCGTTGGCTTGATTTCCCGATGGGTTAACTTTTGTACGTAATAAGCTTCGTGTACCATTTTCATGCAAAAATACACACAATTCTCGTATCTTCAAAATTTTAGTAGATACTTTATTGTTCCGAAAGCACATTGGATGATGCTGGGGCTGGCGGATGGTTTTCCTGCCAAACTTTCAACCGTTATGTCAGAAAAAATGACAATAAAACGAGCAATTAAAAATGATAAAATAGGAAAAATCGCATCATCAGAAATCCATTTGCAATATGAAAAAGGTTAATGAAATATCACTTTCGGCTCCAAAAACATAGCTTTTGCCTCCCCATCTCCATCCAATTGAGCAAAAAATGCATCACTTAACCGTGCTAAACGCATGAGATTGAAGCGCAAAAGCATGCTTATTGGTGACCAAAAGCAATGCTATTGACCTCCAAGGGCATTGCAAATGACAGGGAAATTGTGCACAATTCACGGAAAAAGCTGAATGTCAACACGTTGCGAAAACGCCGCATAATTTCCGTATTTGCGACCAAGGACAAGGTTGGTCGCAAATAAGCGAATCCTGAAGGGGTTGTTGTCAAGAAAAATGTCACCTGCACATCACCCGTATAGGCATGACTGAGCAGTTTCAACCGCTGACCATGGGACAAATTAGGTCTGATACCCTTTGCACACAAAGGCAAGAAAAACAGGGAACGCAAGCGTCAATAAAAACTAAAAACAAAGTACAATATTTTGATTTTCAGCCGATTTAAAGTATCTTTGTCATCATTTAGGAGCATGCAATATGAAAATAGCATTGATAGGATATGGCAAGATGGGAAAGATGATTGAACAGATTGCCAAGGACAGAGGTCACGAAATCGTGAGTATCATCGACGTACAAAACCAGGAAGATTTTGACAGTGAAGCATTTGCAAGTGCCGACGTGGCCATCGAATTCACTACGCCAACGGCCGCATACGGCAACTATCTGCGCGCATTCGCACACAACGTGAAGGTGGTGAGCGGGTCTACGGGGTGGATGAAAGAGCATGGCGACGACGTGAAGCGACTGTGCAGCGAAGGCGGACAGACGCTCTTCTGGGCATCAAACTTCAGCTTGGGTGTGGCCATCTTCTCGGCCGTGAATCGTTATCTGGCCAAAATCATGAACGATTTCCCACAATATGAGGTGAAAATAGAGGAAACCCATCATGTCCATAAACTGGATGCACCCTCCGGAACAGCCATCACGCTGGCCGAAGAAATCATCGATGAAATGGGCAGAAAACGCAGTTGGGTGAAAGGAGTGCAGCAGGCGGCTGACGGAAGTACGTCGGGTTCGGACGACGTGGCGGCCGACCAGCTGGCCATAGACAGCGTACGCCGTGGCGAAGTGCCTGGCATTCATACCGTGACCTACGACTGCGAGGCCGACAAAATCACTATTTCGCACGATGCACACAATCGCACGGGCTTTGCCTTGGGGGCAGTGTTGGCAGCCGAGTATACCGCAACACACACAGGATTGCTCACCACGAGCGACTTGTTTAGGTTCTAAGCAATCTTATTTTTAAACATTTAAACATACATCTTGTTATCACTATGATTGATAAACAGAAAGCAAAACTAAATATGAAGGTACAATGGACCAAGTTTATCGTGGTTCTCGCCTTGTATCTTTTGTTTCTATATTGGGTAAAAAGTTGGTGGGGACTGCTGGTGATTCCTTTCATCTACGACGTGTACATCAGCAAAAAGATACGCTGGCAGTGGTGGAAAGACGCCGAGGCACCCGTGCGCTTCGTAATGAGTTGGGTAGACGCGCTGGTATTCGCGCTGGTGGCTGTGTACTTCATCAACCTGTTTGTTTTTCAGAATTACGTCATTCCATCGTCCTCTTTAGAGAAATCATTGCTCACTGGAGATTATCTTTTCGTGAGCAAGGTGAGCTACGGACCGCGCATTCCACAAACCCCATTGACCATGCCGCTTACCCAACACACGCTTCCCATCATCAACACGAAGAGCTATATCGAGTTTCCGCACTGGGATTATCGCCGGGTGAAAGGTTTGGGTAACGTGAAGCTCAACGACATCGTGGTGTTTAATTATCCGGCTGGGGATACCATTTGCACCGAATTGCCCTATCAAACCGAATACTACAGCATGGTGTACGGCTTCGGACAACAGATTTTCGAGCAGAACAACGGGGGCCCCATCGACCTCAACACGCTGAACAAGCAGCAACAACACGACTACTTTGAGCAGGTGTATGCACTTGGAAGACAATACGTAGCCAACAATCCGGTGGAGTTTGGATCTATCGACAGCCGTCCTACCGACCGCCGCGAAAACTATGTGAAGCGATGCGTTGGACTGCCAGGACAGACGCTTCAAATCAAAAACCGTATCGTTTACCTGGACGGCAAGCCCAACAAGGAGCCTGACAACGTACAATATACCTATTACATCAAACTGAAACAGCATATTCCAGACGACCTCATGAAAGAGCTGGGCATATCCATGGAAGACCTTGGCAGTCTGAACCAACGTGGTTGCATGCCGCTGACAAAAGCTACGGCAAAGGCTCTTGCGGCACACAAGGACATCGTTGAGAGCATCCGCATCAACACCGATGCCACTGTGGGCGACCTTTATCCGCTGAATGCCGTGACGAATTGGTCACGCGACAACTACGGCCCGATATGGATTCCGGCTAAGGGGAAAAGCATCAACCTGGACATGAACAACATCGCTGTGTACGAACGTCCCATCCGCGTGTACGAGAATAACGAGCTGAAGATTAAGAACAACCAGATATACATCAACGGACGACTGGCCAAGAGCTATACCTTCAAAATGGATTACTATTGGATGATGGGCGACAACCGTCACAATTCGGCAGACAGCCGCTATTGGGGATTTGTACCAGAGGACCACATCGTGGGCAAACCCATCTTCATTTGGTGGTCTTCCGACCCTGACCGAAAGGGACTGGGTGGCATCCGTTGGAACCGATTGTTCAATATGGTTGACAACATTAAATAGCAGTATGAACGCCGTCTGACCGCAACAGGGCAGCCGATGATGAGAAACAAAGCACCTCTTTTGCGAAACCTCTTACAATGGATGTTATCCATCGCTGTTTGCACCATAGTCATGTTGGCTATCCGTGCATACGCCTTTACCATCTTTACCGTACCCGACGAGGGGCTCAAGCCAGTGCTTCGAAAGGGTGACAGAGTGTTGGTAAACAGGCTGGCACGCTCTGATTTCAAGCGCGGTGAGGTGGTATTGTTCGGACAGCAACAGCAGGCGTTGGGGCAAGTGATGGCGCTTCCCGGCGACACCATTACCGTCAAGGGCGAAAAATATCTCATTCCCAACCACTGCAACGCACACTGTCGCTGCGGAACTTGCCAATATCTGTTGCTGGGAATAGGCCGAAAACGTACGCTGGTTCAGCACGGTGACATCGCCGGAAAGGCTTATTCGCTGTTCAGATGGAAGCGTTGGCCGCATCTTGAAAAGCACCATGAATAGCGTTCTTCTTTCATCCACCTACTTTGGGCCCGTGCAGTGGTACCAGAAACTCAATCGCTACGACGTTTGTTATCTGGAAAGTCACGACAACTACGTCAAACAAACGTACCGCAATCGTTGCAACATCGCCATGACAAATGGCGTTCAGGCACTGAGCATTCCGGTGGAAAAGTATGACTCCCTCAAATGTCCAATGCGCGACATTCGCATCAGCGACCATGCCAACTGGCGTCATCTGCACTGGAACGCACTACAGTCGGCCTACGGTGAGAGCCCTTTCTTTGAATATTATGCGGATGACTTACTTCCTTTTTTCACGAAGAAATGGACCTTTCTTTATGATTTCAACCTTGAAATCACGATGAAAATGTGCCAGTTGTTGGACATCGAACCGAACATACAGGAAACCACTACCTATCTGAACACCGATGACTTGCCCCTGCAGATGACCCAAATAACAGATCTCAGGGATGCCATTCGCCCCAAACATCCACTCCCAGACGATGCTTTCACGCCCCGGCCGTACTATCAGGTCTATGCCCGGAAGCATGGATTCATCCCCAACCTTAGCATCCTGGACCTGCTCATGAACATGGGCAACGAGGCCGTTCTCTATCTTTAACCTTTTTCGGAAAGGCATTTTTATCCTTATAAATGAGGATATTTTCTTGTTTCTTGACACCAATTCCCAAAAATTATCCCTATATTTGCCACAGTATTCACTGAAAGGCCTATGAACCTTCGCAAGTTGTCAAACAGGAAAAACGCGCTAACCTACCGACAGAAAGTTGCCGGGCTCATGGCTCTGGGGGTCATCGTGGGGCTTGCCGGCCTGTTTGCCTACCTGCTCCGGATGCACACCTATATTATAGGCGACGACCCAGCCGCGTGCGTCAATTGCCACATCATGACACCCTACTACGCCACCTGGTCACACTCGTCGCACGGACGCGACGCCACTTGCAACGACTGCCATGTGCCGCACCAGAACCTTTTCATGAAGTATTACTTCAAGGGAAAAGACGGCATGAAGCACGTCTACTACTTCGTGACCAACGGCGAGGCCCAAACCATCAAGGCAGAAGACGCGTCGGCACGGGTCATCATGGACAACTGCATACGCTGCCACACACAGCTGAACCAGGAACTCGTAAAGACGGGGCGCATGGACTACATGATGGCCAAGCGCGGCGAGGGCCTTGCCTGCTGGGAATGCCACAAGGACGTGCCACACGGGGGCATGAACAGCCTGTCGAGCACGCCCCACGCCGAGACGCAAGTGCCACTGCCCGAATCGCCGGTGCCCTCGTGGCTACAAGGCTTGTTAGACAAGGAAAAGTAAGAATCATAAAATCCAACAGATATGGCTAAACAACTAAAACGCTGGCAAGGATGGCTACTGTTTGGCGGCGCAATGGCCGTCGTCTTCGTACTGGGACTCATCACATCGTCCCTGATGGAACGGAGAGCCGAGGTGGCGAGTATCTTCAACAACCGCCGTACGCCCATGACCGACTCGATAGTGGCCCAAAACGAAAAGTTCAAGGCCGACTTCCCGCGCGAATACGAGAGCTGGGCAATGACGGCCGACACGTCATTCACAAGTGAGTTCAATGGCTCGAAAGCCACCGACGAACTGGCCGACCGCCCCGAAATGGTCATCCTGTGGGCCGGATACGCCTTCTCGCAAGAATACAACACACCACGCGGCCACCGCCATGCCATCGAGGATCTGCGCAACATCCTGCGGACAGGACACCCAGGCATCGACGGCGACGGCGACATGCAGCCGGGTACATGCTGGACATGCAAAGGACCCGACGTGCAAAGGATGATGCGGGAAATGGGCACTGCCAACTTCTACAAGGCAACCTGGAGCGAGCTGGGCAACCAGATGATGAACAGCATAGGCTGCTCCGACTGCCATGACGCTCGCACCATGGACCTCAAGCCTGCCCGACCCGCCCTGTACGAGGCATGGAACCGCAGAGGGGAAGACGTCAAGAAGGCAACACACCAGGAAATGCGGTCGCTGGTCTGCGCACAATGCCATACAGAATACTACTTCGACAAGCAAACCAATTACCTGTCGTTCCCACAAGACAGCGGCCTTACGGTAGAGGCTGCCGAGGCCTACTACGACAAGACGGGCTTTTACGACTATATCCATCCGCTGAGCAAGACACCCATCTTGAAGGCCCAACATCCCGGGTACGAAATTTTCAAGCAAGGCATCCATGCACAGCGAGGGGTCTCGTGCGCCGACTGCCACATGCCCTACAAGAGCGAGGGAGGCGTGAAATACACCGACCACCACATCACCAGCCCGCTGGCCAACATAGACCGCACCTGCCAGGTGTGCCACCGCCAGAGCGAAAAAGAACTGAGACGGAACGTCTACGACAGGCAACGCATGGCCAGCGAGAAGCGCACAAGACTGGAAAAAGAACTGGCTGCCGCACACATCGAGGCCAAGTTTGCCTGGGACAAGGGTGCTACCGAAAAGGAAATGAAACCCGTGCTGGCACTCATCCGCAAGAGCCAGTGGCGGTGGGACTACGGCTTTGCCAGCCACGGGGGCAGCTTCCACGCCCCGCAAGAGGTGATGCGCATCTTCAGCGACGGCCTCATCGCCGCACAAGAGGCACGTCTGCAGATTGCAAAGGTGTTGGCACGCCACGGGTTCACGGGCAACGTACCCATGCCCGACCTGTCGACCAAGGCCAAGGCACAAGCATACATAGGACTTGACATGAAGAAGCTGAGAGAGCAAAAACAACGGTTCGTCAACAACATAGTACCCAAGTGGATAGACGATGCCCGCAAGAACCACCGATTCGTGACGAAACCCATGTAGGCAACGTAGAGCAAACCCACTTCATGGGGACAACAGAAAGAGTCACTGCACGCATGCTCCATGCAGTGGCTTTCTTATGCTACCCCTGTGCAGAAACATCCTGACACGACAACAGTATGTGGAACAAACCCTGGAAATACAAAGAAGGAATAGCCATTGGCGCAGGACTTGTCATCACCGGCCAACTGCTCCAGCTGACAGCAGGCCCCATAGACTGGAGCGTTTTTGCCTTCCCGACCAACGCCATCGCACTGGCATGCACCGTACTGGTCCTGGCAACGATCTACGCCCTGCGCCCACACGTCTACCTTTTCCGCTATCTCACCACAACCTATTCGGCCACCACTGCCCTTGGCTTTGCCGCATTGATGACGGTTATCATGGGACTCACCCGGCAGGTTCCAGCCTCCATGCCGGCGACAGACGCCATCGGCCTTACCCGCATGTTATCGTACTGGCCATTTGTATGGATATACCTTTGGGTCACCATCACGGTGGGGGAGACGGCCATACATCAGCTGTTGTCGATGAAACGGCGCAACATTCCCTCGCTGCTGTGCCACGCTGGCCTGCTGCTTGTGCTGGTCACCGCAACACTGGGCAGTGCCGACATGAGGCGCCTGAAGATGATTTGCTACAAGGGACAGCCCGAATGGCGGGCCACAGACGGCCAAATGCGAATGCACGAGCTGCCCATTGCCATCCAGTTGGACAGCTTTACCATCGACCAATACCCGCCCAGGCTGCTGATGGCTGACGCACGGAGCAACGCATTGCCCGAAGGAACCCCCCAGAGCCTACTGCTCGAGCCATCCCTGAGACAAGGAAAGCTACTGGGATGGGGCATCAAAATAGAGCAGAACATCAGCGAGGCTGCTCCCAAAATTATGGACGCATCGATGCAATACGTGCCGTGGATGTCATCCGGCGCTGTGAGTGCGGTACTCGTTGAAGCCACCTCGCCCGACGGGAAAACCCGCAAGAAAGACTGGATCAGCGACGGAAGCTACCTGTTCCCCAGCCAAACGCTGACCCTAACGGACAGCCTCCGCCTCTTCATGCCACAACGCGAGCCACTACGCTACGCCTCGACCGTGCAAATATTCACCAAGACCGGCAAGTGCGAGACAGCCAAAATAGAAGTCAACAAGCCATTCGCTGTCGATGGATGGAAGATCTACCTGCTGGACTACGACAAACGAATGGGACGCTGGAGCGACGAAAGCACATTCGAGCTGGTTGCCGACCCCTGGCTGCCCGCCGTCTACACAGGCATCTGCCTGCTGCTGGCAGGAGCCGTCATGGTTTTCATCACCGCACAAAGAAGAAAGGAGGAACACCCATGACCTGGCACTATTTCCTGGCTTTCGCCATCCTCTCGGCACTGCTATGGGCAGGGGGCGCCTGGGCATCATGGAAGGACAAATCCCGCAGGGCATACACCCTGACGGGTCTTGGCCTGGTCATTTTCTTCATGTACATCCTCTGGATGTGGATAACCCTTGACCGCCCACCGCTCCGAACCATGGGAGAAACCCGTCTGTGGTACTCGCTCTTCCTTCCACTGGCTGGCCTCATCGTCTACAGCCGATGGAGATACAAGTGGATACTTCCCCTCTCCACCCTGCTCTCACTCGTCTTCATCTGCATCAACATCCTCAAACCTGAGATACACAGCAAGACGCTGATGCCTGCCCTGCAAAGCCCATGGTTTGCCCCACATGTCATCGTATACATGTTTGCATACGCCCTGCTGGGCGCCGCGTTCGTCATGTCGGCCTACCTGCT
The DNA here is from genome assembly GCA_050315175.1 of Prevotella sp. SGI.027. GTDB lineage: Bacteria > Bacteroidota > Bacteroidia > Bacteroidales > Bacteroidaceae > Prevotella. The sequence goes on along the minus strand of JBNPOM010000001.1, from coordinate 110,238 downwards.
GTTCATCAAGCGACAGAAGGCCAGCCTGAATGAAATGGACATCTGCGACAATCTGACCTACGCTGGCTGGGCCTTCCTGACAACCGGCATGCTCTTCGGCGCACTGTGGGCAAAAGAAGCCTGGGGACACTACTGGGCATGGGATCCCAAGGAAACGTGGGCCGCGGCCACATGGCTGGCCTATCTGGCCTACATCCACCTGCGACTGGGCGGCAAAGGAAGCTCAAGGACCGCGCTGTGGATACTCGTCATCAACTTCGCGCTGCTGCAGATGTGCTGGTGGGGCATCAATTTCCTGCCGTCGGCACAGGGAGTCAGCATTCATACCTATAATATAAATTAAATTTTAGGTTAAAAAACATCATCCCCATGGCTGGTCTATGATTAATGTGTATCTTTGGAATACTGATTAAACACCAAAACACTTTGAATGATGAAAAAGAAAAATCTTAGGGTTTCCACCCTTCTGCTGGCAGCAACCTTGCTGACAACATCTTGCATCGGAAGCTTCGGCCTGTTCAACAAGCTGTTGAGTTGGAACAAAACAGCCACAGACAGCAAGTTCCTAAACGAAATCATCTTCCTGATTCTCTCTCCGGCCTACGCCATCTGTGGCACTGCCGATGTCGTGGTACTCAACACCATTGAGTTCTGGACAGGTGACAATCCAATGGCCAATAACGGCAAAACTAAGCAAGTGATGGGACAAGATGGCAAGTACTATGCTGTGAAAACTCTGAAAGACGGCTATGAAATTACGGCACCAACTGGTGAGGTAACGAAGTTCTTGTACGACAAGTCTACCGACTCTTGGTCACAAATAGCCAACGGAAAGCAAACAGAGTTGTTCCGTTTCAATGAGGATGGAACCATCAAAGCCACCCTGCCAAACGGCAAAAAGATGGATGTTGCATTGACTGAAGCTGGCGTTTATCAGGTACACATGGCCGTGAATGACGGCACATATTGGGCCTTGAAATAAGCAAACGCACGTTAATACAAATATAATACAGGCTGTTTTTGCAGGTAACCCGATGATGTTACTTACAAAAGCAGCCTGTTTTGTTTATCCCATCAGCTTATATTCTATCGGCTTGTCATTGAAAAATCAACGTGGTAAGCTTGTCCGCTGCCATGATATCTTGTGCCACTTGTTGGATTTCTTGTGAGGTGACAGCATCAATTTGCTCATACAACCAATTGATATCTTTTTCGTATCCGTAGTGTAAGAAGGTCTTCCCAAAGTCTAAAGCGAAGCTTTCACGATTGTCACAAGCCACACCAATCTGCCCTTTTATTTGTTTTTTAGCCGCCTTTAGTTGGTATTCCGTCAACGGTTGTTCTATCATTTTATCTAACTCTTTACGCACCAGCCGCTGGCATTTCGACACATCGTGTGGGTCACAGCCAAAGTATAGGCACCACAACCCCGTGTCTGTGTAGCTCACCATCGAACTTTCAACAGTATAAACCAACCCATGATGCTCACGAAGAGACACGTTGAGGCGGGCATTCATGCCTGGACCACCCAGGATATTATTCAGCAAATACAGCGGAATCCGCTCATGATGGTGAATGTCGTACGCCCGATTGCCCATCATGACATGCGCCTGATGCGTGTCTTTCTTACTCACAATAACCGTCGGGTCATTGCTGTTGGCCCACTGATGATGGTGATTTGCTGACATCACAGGTGCGCTTTTCGGCATATCTGCGGTAGCTTTGGAGAGCAATTTGACAATTTTGTCGAACGAAACATCCCCATCAATGAAGAAAATAGCATTCTCCGGCCGATAAAACTTCTGCGTAAAGTGCTGCGTGTCGGCCGTCATGAAGGAGCGAACCGTATCGGTTGTGCCCAAAATATTATGTCCAAGAGGATGTCCATGGAAGATAGTATTCTCGAAATCATCGTATATCAAATCGGCCGGAGAGTCGTTATAACTCTCGATTTCATCGCAAATTACCTCCTTTTCTCTTGTCAGTTCCGCCTGCGGATAGGTGCTGTGAAACACGATATCCGTCAGGATGTCGATGGCTCGGGCGACATGTTCTTTCAGAATAGCCACGTGATAGACTGTATCTTCCTTGTTGGTGAAGGCATTGAGGTCGCCTCCTACACTCTCCAGACTGTTGATGATGTGCCATGAACGACGCCGCTGCGTCCCTTTGAACGTGGCATGTTCGCAGAAATGTGCCATGCCTTCTTCACCAGGTTCCTCATCCCTTGAACCCACATTGAGTTGGTATCCGCAATAAACTATCGACGATTGCGAAGGACGATGAATGATTCGCAGACCGTTATCGAGCACAAAAGTATGATAATTCAGCATGATTTCGTTCTTACACAGCTCGGTATCAAATCATCTTTCTACGGTTTCAGACTTGACCAAGCCAATGGTTTGCAAAGATAATCAATTTAGACAGATTTAAAATTTAATACTTCTTTTTATTTTGAGTTACTACCTATTTACCGTATATTTGCATGAGCAAAATCAAGTTTGTTATGCGTAAGGTAATAGGTATCGGCGAGACTGTGCTCGATATTATTTTCAAAAACGACCAGCCCATCGGGGCTTATCCCGGTGGTTCGACGTTCAATGGCCTTATTTCATTGGGGCGATCGGGGGTTCACACCACCTTCATTAGCGAGACAGGCAACGACCGTGTGGGAAACATGATTCACCGTTTCCTGGAACAGAACGGCGTAGATGCCAGTCATGTAAACACCTTTCCCGACAGCAAATCGCCCATTTCCCTGGCTTTTCTCAATGAGAAGAACGATGCAGAGTACCTTTTTTACAAAAATCATCCTCACGACCAACTCGATTTTGCCTTCCCCGATATCCAACCAGACGATATCGTTATCTTCGGTTCTTATTATGCCGTCAACCCCGTTATCAGACCTCAAGTGATTGGATTGCTCGACTATGCCCGCAATCATGGTGCCATCATCTACTACGATGTCAATTTTAGACCAGCACATCAGCATGACGTGATGCGCATCACCCCTAATCTGTTGGAGAATTTAGAGTATGCCGACATCGTCAGAGGCAGCAGAGAAGACTTTCAAACGCTGTACAAACTTGACGACGCAGCCAAAGTATATCAGGCCGAAATATCATTCTACTGCAAACGGTTTATTTACACACAAGGAGCCGAAGCCGTGCAATTGTTCGCAGAAAACAATTTCCACAAGGCCTACCCCGTGCCTGATGAAGCCCCGGTGAGCACCATCGGAGCCGGCGACAACTTTAATGCAGGCGTGTTGTTTGGGCTACTCAAACATGACATTACGCGCCAGATGCTGGAACAAGGCCTGTCGGAGAACCAATGGGACCAAATCATCAGCTACGGTTTACGTTTCGCCTCGGAGAGCTGTAAGAGCATACACAACTACGTTGACACCAGTTTTGCCAACCAGATGAAAGACGAATTGGCAAAACGATAAGCAGATATTACCTCATTAATCACATAATAAATTCAAATATGATAGAACTCAAGAATAAAGTCTATTATGTAGGTGTGAACGACCGCAACAAGTCTTTGTTCGAAGGCTTGTGGCCTCTGCCAGCGGGCGTTTCATACAATTCGTACCTGATAGACGACGAAAAAGTTTGCCTCATCGACGCTGTTCAAGTGGATTTCTTCACGCAATTCATCGAAAACCTGCATGAGGTGCTGGGCGACCGACCCATCGATTACCTCGTAGTGAACCACATGGAACCCGACCACAGCGGTTCTTTGGGACTGTTGAAGAAGTACTATCCCAACATTCAAGTCATCGGTAACAAGAAAACCTTCGACCTGATGGCCGGCTTCTACGGCATCAAAGACCAAACGATTGAAGTGAAACATGGCGAAGTGATAGACCTTGGTCATCACAAGTTGAAGTTCTTCATGACGCCCATGGTGCACTGGCCCGAAACGATGATGACGCTCGACGAGACTGACCACATGTTGTTCTCGGGCGATGGCTTTGGATGTTTCGGCGCATTGAATGGTGGTATCCTGGATGAAGAGATAGACACCAGCTGGGCTTGGTTGGAGATGGTGCGCTATTACAGTAACATCGTAGGGAAATATGGCGTACCCGTACAGAACGCTTTGAAGAAGTTGGCCGATCAACAAATCGATTACATTTGTACTACCCATGGCCCTGTATGGCACGAGAAGGCATCGAAAGTGATAAACCTTTATGACCAAATGTCCAAATACGAAACCGATGAGGGCATCGTCATCTGCTATGGAACCATGTATGGCAACACCGAACGCATGGCAGAAACCATCGCCAGGGCTGCCAGTCAGGCCGGCATCAAGAACATTTGCATGTACAACATCTCGAAGACGCACCACTCTTACATCCTCCGTGACATCTTCCGTTACCGCGGATTGATTGTGGGAGCGCCAACTTACAACAACGGTTTGTACCACGAGATGTCCGAACTGCTGTCTGAAATAGCCAACCACGACATCAAGAATCACTACATCGGATGGTTTGGCAGCTATGGATGGGCCAGCAAAGCCGTACCCACCATTGCCGAATGGGTAGACACCAAGCTCAAATTTGAGCCTGTGGGAACGCCCGTTGAAATGAAACAAGCCATGTCAAAAGACGTACGCAGCCAGTGCGAAGAACTGGGGAAGGCCATGGCAGAACGTCTGAAAGCCGACCGTAAATAGCGTTTTCAGGCCATTTCCATAGACCCATGACTTCTTGTTATCATGGGTCTATGGATTTTTTCTTTTACCGATAGGTCACTCCTCATCGGCTTATCGCGCAGCAACGCATACGAAAGAAATGGGCGTACACCTCATTTTTACTCAGACGAAACACGCCGAACGTAGACAAGCTCATACTATCATTTCTTTTGACAACAACCCCTTTCTCCTTTCATTATTTACAACCAGCCAACCAGTTGGGCGCAAATACGCGAATTATGCGCAAGTTTTATAACTCACAAAGACACAACGTGTTACAAAGAAATCGATATTATTAAACATCAAAAGACGCCATTTAGGAGTATTAAAGCATTGAGTTTACCTGCCAAACGCAATGCTTTTGCACCACGAACCCATGTTAATTGGCGTCCAAAAGGACATGAAAAACGAGGCTATCGCTATGTTTTTTGTTCAAAACACGGGTTTTCTTGACTTTCAACGCCACCAAAACGCACAATTTACACCGTCTTCCTTTCTAGTTCAGGAGTTTACGGAAGCCATTTTATTGTCATTTTTCAGTACAAAAAAGAAGAAAGCAGACTATTCCTCGTCGGGCCACTTGCAAGGCTTGCCCGTACGAATCAGCATGGGACGCTGGGCATTCATGCCGCGCAACTTCTTGCCCAACAACGCAGAAAGCTCCTTCACTTTCTGCGGATTCTGCCCGGCCACGTTCTCTTTCTCCCCAATGTCCGAGGAAATATGGTACAACTCTTTCCGCCCCGTGGGATAGTCATAAATCAGTTTCCAATCCCCTAGCCGTATGGCACAGTTAAGACTGATGCCCGGTCCGGAGCCATCCCATATATTCGGTACGTTCCATACGATGGCTCTATGTTGCAGAGCCTTGTCCGTATGTCCTTGCAACGAAGGTACCAAGTCCATGCCATCAATGGTCTGTGGCACCTGGTAACGGGTGATTTGCGCCATGTGAAGGATGGTAGGATACAAATCTTCCACCATGATGCTGGCATCGTTTCGCACGCCTTGCTTCACCACGCCGTTCCATTTCACGATAAAGGGAACTCGGATTCCCCCTTCATAGAGCGAACCTTTCCCACTTTTCAAGGGAGCGTTTTGAGTGTACAACGGTCCGTCGCGCCACAGCTGAGAAGAGGCCAGTCCGCCGTTATCCCCTAAAAAGATGATGATGGTATTGTCGGCCTCCTTGTTCTTTTCGAGCCAATCCATGATGTCGCCCAGGCTCTTGTCCATGCCTTCGACCAGCGAAGCGTAGGCGGCATCCTTGTCAGAAAGCCCCCGGCGGACATATTTAGGGAAGAAACGCATGTCCTTGTCAATCGGGATATGCACCGCATAGTGCGACATGTAGAGATAAAAGGGCTGTCCATACTTCTTCGCTTTATCAAGTGCCTTGAGCGCTTCCTGCGTGAGAGCCTCCGTTGCAAACGTTCCCGTTCCCCAATAAGCTTGCAACCCGGGGATGGCATTGAGCGCGTATGGCTTTCCATCTTTGGTGTGACCGTAATTCAATTCGCTGAGGTAAGTGGCCAAACCACCAGCAGCCGTGCCCGTGATGTTGACCTCGAAACCAAAATGACACGGATTCTCTCCCGGCGTGTCGATGGCCCCCCAATGCGCCTTCCCGCAATGAATGGTGTGATAGCCGTTGTCTTTCAGGAGCTGGACGAATGACTTAGCCGTGGTGGTATGCGCAACCGTAGACACCTGCGCAATGCCGTTGCAGTTCCAATCGGCAGGCTTCACGCTGTCGTTCCTGGCATCCGTCATCACATCCCGCTGCAAAGTCCAGTTGGTTACACGGTGACGTGCCATGTTCATGCCCGTCATCAAGCTGCAACGCGTGGGCGAACTGACCGGACAGGCGTATGCCTGCGTGAACATCATGCCTTGACTGGCCAACCGCTCCATGTTGGGTGTGTCGTACATCTCGTTGTAGCGTGTCTTCTGATGCCAAAACGGCAACGACGTATCCTGCCATCCCATATCATCAACGATGAAGACGATGATGTTGGGGCCGCTGTCTTTCGGCTGCGCACAAGCGGTGCCACACCCCAAGAAGGATGCGGCAGCCATGGTTGTGAAGAGTTTGTTGGTCATGAATGAAGTAGGATATGATTCGGGAAACCCACGCTTGTTCGCTGGTTAGTTCATGGATACGAAACTGGAAAATCAAACCAAATTAACATGATTTACCTGTATTTTTTCATGTAAAAACACCTGGGCTTGCTCTTGAAAACGGATGGGATTTTCGGTTGTAAAGTATTGGCAAGTGCCTGTTTTCGTACACTTTACGTTGATTTCCGGGTGTCGTTTCAGATAGTCTTTCAAGCTGTTGGCCACGTATTCGCCTTGTGCGACGATGCGAACGCCAGGCCGTTTGTACTTCTTTATCTTGGGCATGAGCAGCGGATAGTGCGTACAGCCTAAAATAATTGTATCGATCATGGGATCTTTCTGGGCCAACGCGTCCAGCCGCTTCTTGACAAAATAGTCGGCACCCGGACTGTCAGCCTCGTTGTATTCAACCAATGGGACCCAGAAAGGGCAGGCGATTCCTGAGACGTGTATATCGGGAAAAAACTTTTGTATCTCGAGTTGGTAGCTCTCGCTCTTCACCGTTCCCTCGGTAGCCAACAAACCTACATGACGAGTAGTGGTGAGACTGCCAATGACTTCGGCCGTTGGACGAATCACGCCCAGTACCCTTCTGTGGGAATCGAGCGAGGGTAAATCATGCTGCTGGATGGTTCTCAGTGCCTTGGCCGATGCGGTGTTGCACCCCAAGATGACGAGATGGCACCCCATTTCGAAAAGTTTGACTACCGCTTGCCGCGTGAATTCATACACCACATCGAACGAACGCGTTCCATAAGGCGCACGGGCATTATCGCCCAGATACACATAATCGTATTCGGGCAGCAACTGACGGATGCCATGAAGGATGGTCAGTCCGCCATAACCGGAGTCGAATACCCCGATGGGACCTGGCGTTTGAGGCAGTTGAGACATAGGGGGTCTGTGGCGATTACTTGCCTCCGTGTGCCAAGAGGCTCAGCACTGCGTCATTAAGGTTGTCGCCGTAAGCCATGTCTATGTAAGGCACTGCATCGCCATCGGCGTTCAGTATGAAGGCGTAACCACGCTCCTGTCCCAACTTCCGGATGGCACCAAGCACTTTTCCCTTAACAGGTGCCATGGCATCTTGTTCGGCTTGTGCCAGCAACCGTTGGGCTTCTTTCTTGAAAGCGATGTTCTTTTCCATCATATCTTGCAGTTCGGCTTGGCGTTTCTGCATGATAGTAGGTGCGAAATCACGCTGGCCATCGAGGAATTCTTCATATTTCTTATTGAATTCATCCTCCGATCTTTTGGTTTCTGCGTCGTACTTTACGCGCAGGTCAGCAATGTTTTTCTGAGCCGTTACATACTCTGGAACGGCTTTCATCAAGGTGGTTAAGTTGAAATAACCAAACTTAGGCAGCACCTGTTGGGCCTGTGCCACGAAGGGCATCATCAACAAAAATAGAAATAAGAGTTGCTTTTTCATTGTCTAATGATTTATGTTGTTATTGCCGGAGGGTCACCTTTCCCTCCCCTTGTTGATTCTTTCATGCGGCATTCCGTCACATGAGATTGGCGTTTGCCGTATGAAAAAAGCTGAAAAGAGTTAGCAAACAGTTGTCTGTGTCATGCACATCAGCCTTTGTCTGCCAACTCCTTTTTCTGCTTAATTATAAGCTTTTCCAAGTCTACATCCCTTTATAAAAGGATTCTTTCAACGTTGATGAATCCAGGGAAGGCAGACAGAACACTTCAAATTACTTTGTCTTGGCCAGCTCAGCCTTTACCTTTGAGGTGACATCTTCGCTCAGCGTCTGACTGATATAAGGGATGCCGGATGTGACATCCATGATGTAAACATAGTTTCCTGCCTTACCTACAGCCTGAATGGCGTTGACCAACTTGGCCGTGATAGGCTGCATCTTCTCTTGTTGAGCCTTCTGCAAAGCCTGTGAGTTGTCGTTATAAGCCGTACGAATCTTCTCATTCAGCTTCATCAACCCATCCTCTGTCTCCTTTTGCTTCGTAGCATTCATGGTCGACTTCGTCTTCTCATATTCCTCAGCCTTGCGCTGCAATTCGTCTTGCATGGCCTTCAAATCGTTTTCATACTGCTTGGCAGTGGCTTCAATCTCACCGCGTGCCTTCACAAATTCAGGCATGTCGTTCATTACCTGCTGTGAGTTCAGATGGCCAAACTTTTGTGCCAACATCGACATTGGTGCAAACAGCATCAACATTAAAATAAGCTTTTTCATTTTCTTTTGTTCTTTATTTGATTAATTATTAATTCGAATAACCCAGTTTCTGCAACACTTCGTTGCTGATATCTATCTTCGGTGAGCCGAAGATGATGCCCGAATTGGACGCACGATCAACGACCAATGAGTATCCACGCAATTCGGATATGTCCCTCACGGCGTTGTATATCTCTTCTTGGATGGGGGTCATCAGACTTTCACGCTTCTTAAACAGTTCGCCTTCTGGCCCGAAATACTTGCGTTTCAGGTCGCTGGCGGCCTTCTCTTTCTTCATGATTTGCTCCTGCCGAGCCTTCTTTTGCTCTTGCGAGAGAAACACTACCTCGTTCTGATAGTTCTTATACATCGTGGTAGCTTCCGTATTCAGCGCCTCTACCTCAGCCTGCCATTTCTTGCTTACCTGGTTCAATTGCTCATTGGCACGCTCGTAGGCGGGGATGTTCTTCAACACATACTCCATGTCAACCAGTGCGAATTTTTGCGCACCGATGCCTAATGTTGCCATCAACATCAAGCTCATCAATATTATTTTCTTCATCAGCTCTCCTTTATTTTAATTGTATTATTAGATGGACGTTGTGTAATGTCCTTTCGTTTAGCTATTAAAGAGTATTTAACCACTGGCGAACCTGTTTTAACTTCCTTAAAATTCTTGACCGAGAATGAAGTGGAATTGGCTACCACCTTTCTTTCCAAACACTTTATCAAAGCCGTAGGCCCAGTCGATACCCATCAAGCCCACCATGGGAAGGAAGATGCGCACGCCAAGTCCGGCACTACGTTTCATGTCGAAGGGATTGAACTTACGGGTGTCATCCCAAGCGTTTCCGGCCTCAAGGAAGCCCAGTCCATAGATGGTGGTGTTACCTAAGAGGAATGGATAACGAAGCTCCAGCGACATACGGTCGTATGCATAACCCTCGTATCCGTATGGTGTCAACGAGCCATTTTCATAGCCACGCAGTCCAATGGTTTCCTCCGCATAGCCGGTAGAATAGCCACTCATGCCATCACCACCCACATAATAGGTCTCAAAGGGTGATTTTTTAAACCGATTATAGCTGCCCAAGAGTCCTAATTCCACACGCGTCATCAAGACAAAACATTTCTGTCCGCCTGACAAAGCCGTATACGTCTTGGCCTTAAATTTCCACTTATGGTACTCCACCCATTTGTATTTTTCCTGTTGTTCCGCCTGGAAAGTACTCGATTGGCGGTCCAGTGCCAAGTTCTGATAGTCTTTCTTGTCCCACTTAGACCATGGTGGTGTGAGCGAAACCGATGCCGTAAACTCCGATCCACGACGTGGGTAAAGCTGGTTGTCCGTTGAAGTACGGTTGATGGAGAGGTTCAAGTTCAAGTTGTTGGCATTACCGGTCGTCATCAAGAAGTACTTCCAGTTTTTCAACATATAGCGAGTATAGGCAAGTTGAACCGACAACATGAAGTAGTCGTCAGGCCATCTCAGGCGCTTACCCCAACCCAAACTGGCTCCAAACATCTTGATATAGGTGTCTGGGTCGTAGTAGTTTTCGTAATTATTGTAAGCATAGTTTCCGTAACCATACATATAATTCATGTAATTGTTGCGCCATGAGCTGTTGTAATAATTGCTGGACACATCCGTTGACTTTGAAAAATAAGCGCCCACGGAGAACTGGGTAGGTCGCTTACCTCCAAACCAATTGGTAGTATAGTTCATGTTGTACGACTGATAAAAGCGGCCGTTGGTCTGCACGCCCAATGACAACACCTCCCCGTCTCCTATGGGCAGGATGCCCCGTCGCTCACTGTTCTTGTTGAAAAGGTTGCGGATAGAGAAGTTATTGAGCTTCAATCCTACACGTCCAATCAAACCATTTTGTCCCCAACCGAGTGAGAATTCTATCTGATCATTGCTCTTTGGTTCAAGGTTCCAGTTAATGTCAACGGTTCCATTCTCTGGGTCTGGCTTCACATCTGGATTCACCTTTTCCGGGTCAAAGTGTCCCATGGATGCCAATTCACGTGCCGATCGCATGAGTGCCTCTTTGGAGAAGAGGTCGCCTGGCTTGGTTTTTAGCTCACGTCTGATTACATTTTCGTACAGTCGGTCGTTACCGTTGATGCGCACATGATTGAGTCTTGCCTGCTGATTCTCGGTGATACGCATCTCCAGGTCAATGGAATCGCCCACGATGTTCACCTCCGTTGGCTGCAAGTTGTAAAACAAATAACCATTGTTCCAATACTTATTACCCACGGCATCCTCATCTTCAGTCAGTCGCTTGTTCAACAAAGTCTGATTATAAACATCCCCCTTCTTCATGCCCAGCAGCGCATTCAGGTAGTCAGTAGCGTACACCGTGTTGCCCACCCAAGTGATATTGCGGAGATAATACTTGGTTCCCTCGTCTACTTTTACCAAGATGTTGACATGTTTGTCATCCACATTCCACACGCTGTCCTCAAGAATGACAGCATCGCGGAACCCGTATTCATTGTATTTTTTGATGAGATTGCGCTTATCTTCCTTCCATCTTTCAGGCGTATACTTCTTTGATTTGAAGATATTGCCAAACTTTCCCGACTCATGAATCTTCTTAAAGGCGCCCTTGGTGAACAGGGTACCCTTGATTTTCTTGTCGCTGAGAGCCTTATTGCCAACAATCTCGATGTGTCGAACGCGCATCTTTGCCTTCTTATCCACGATGACATCCAGAATCACACTGTTCTTGTTGGACACGTCATCCCGCTGCATAATGTCGATGTCGGCATTGTTGAACCCCTTGTCATCAAAGTATTTCTTGGCCAAGAACTTCGCCCTACTGATGGTATTGGGTGTTACCTGTCCTCCTTTGAGCAATCCCAACTTAGTTTCCATGGCTTCGCGTTCCGACTTTTTCAGACCAATATAATTGATTTCAGACACGCGTGGCAGCGTTTGCAGATAGATGTTCAGATAAATCTTGTTACCTACAATGGAGTCGGCCGATATCGAAACATCGGAAAACAAGCCATGCTTCCAATAGCGTTTCACGGCATCTGTAATATCATTACCAGGCACCGTGATGGTCTGTCCCACCGACAAGCCGGAGATACCCGACAGCATATAATCTTCATACCCCTGCACGCCAGACACCGCAATGCCCCCGATGACCACCGTTCGAGGCGTTCCTGCGTAATTGATGTCAGGATGTATTATCTTATCTTGTGCATGAACGGTCACCCCACAGGTGATTGCCGTCGCTACCATCAACACCTTATATATATGATTCATCTTGTTGAATTATTATCAATCTTAATCTGGTCTTCTATCTGACGCTCTGTCTTTCCAAATCGTCGCTGCCTACTTTGAAAGTCAATGATGGCCTGGTGCAGGTCAGCCTCGTTGAAGTCGGGCCAATAGGTATCGCAGAAATACAATTCCGAATAAGCTATCTGCCACAACAGAAAGTTGGAAACCCGCAATTCTCCACCCGTCCTGATAAGCAAATCGGGGTCTGGCATGAAGGCTGTTTCCAGATGTTGACCCACCAATTCCTCATCAACGTCGTCTGCATGAACACGTCCTGCCTGCACATCCGCCACGATATTTTGCAGGGCATGGGTCATTTCCCACCGTGCCGAATAGCTCAGAGCCACTACCATGGTCATGGTTGTGTTGGCTGCGGTATGCTCCTCCGTCTCACGAAGTTTCGCTCTCACACTTTCCGGCAAACGCTTTACGTCGCCAATGACCCGAAAGCGGACATTGTTCTTCATAAAGATTTCGTCCTCCAGCGAGCTTAACACCAAGCCCATGAGAGCCGACACCTCATCTTCCGGCCTGTTCCAATTCTCCGTAGAGAAAGTGTACAGCGTGAGGTACTCAACGCCCAACCGGACACATTCTGACGTGATTCGGCGCACTGTCTCCACGCCTGCCTGGTGACCGAAGCTGCGTTCCTTGCCACGTTCGGCTGCCCAACGCCCATTACCATCCATGATGATGGCGACATGTGTCGGGATACGTTTCATGTCCAGTTCGTTATTCATCGTTGTTCTTGTAGTCATTCTGTTACTCAGCATCATTATGACACGTTCTACACTTGGCTTGGAAACTATAAGTAAGCGTCACCAGCAGTGCCGAATAGCCATCGGTGTTCTTGAACAGTCCGCTGCTTTTGACGAGATAGGGATCAACCACACCGTCGAGTTTGTCACTCAATGAGAAGTGCGCCGCCCACTCCAATCCTATATTTACACGGTCGCCAAGTTTGTATTTCACACCCAGTCCCAAAGGCACATGGGCGGTCAACACGTCTTTCGGTCCACCCGAAACATACGTACCCCCCACTCCTCCGAAGATGAAAGGGGTGATCCGTTTGGCTCCCCGATAGTCTCTGCCCGTGCCGTATGGCCAAAAATTATATTCAAAGGTAACGCCCAGGTCACCCAACGAATGATTAAACTGGTAAGGTTTGGCCTGCATGTCAGGATAATAAGTCTGCACATCGGCCGACGAGCCTTTGAGCTTGCCATAGCTACCCTTGGCTCTTAGGGCCATTCGAGGGTTGAATACCCATCGCCACACGAGCGAACCTATGGGTTGCATGTTCTTCACCACGCTGCCATTAAAGTCGCCCAGATAGGACACCAAGCCCGCTCCGGCCCCCACCTCCATCCGATATTCCACATCGTCTTGTGCCTGCGTTTGCACAGCGGCCACGAACAACAATATGGAGAGCAGACCTTGACGCATGTTTCGTTATGTTGTATCGCTATTCTGTAATCACCCTTTTCACCACTGGCCAGCCCAACTTATTGAGCCGTCCCCGCCAAACTTGTCCGGTTTTTCCACAGACAATCCACAGGTGGTGGTCGGCATCGGTCGTCATGGCAAACGAGGTTTCACTGCTGTGAAAGCCTTCTGGGAAGACCAACGTGGCATGTTTTTTCCACGTCAAACCGCCATCCACGCTGCCATATATCTCACTAAACGCTTTCACTCCACTGCTCTCGCCTTTTCCGGCACCACCCATAGCCACGAGTGCGTCGCCATATTTCACCACCTGAAGGTTGGTCAAGTTGGGTAATGCGAACCGGTTTCCGGCCGATGGCGTATAACTTGACCAAGGCTGATTCTCGGCCTTTTTATCGTTCTCTTCAATCTTTCCCCACTGGGCAACACGCTGGTCGGTGGTTCCTGCCATGAACAGCTGATTGGCACCCGCATTGGTTTTCGAGGGTTGAACCGCAAAATTCAAGTCAGCCTCTGGCAACAGAGCGTTCGAGGGACTCAAGGTTTCCGTCGTCCAGGTAGCACCTCTGTCGGCCGAAACTAATATTTCATGATTTTCAGTCAGGGCATACAACTTGGCATCGCTGGCACCTACCAGCTGTTTCAGTGCGATGGTAGACACCACTGACCAGTTTTTGGCGTCAGCTGATTTCACCACTTGACCGTCATGATAGCCATAGAACGTCTTGCCCTGCAATACTACCTGACGATAGAAGTCGCTTGCCAACTGGATGTTGGGCGTGATTTCTTGCCACTGGTCTGCCGCCTTTCGTGCGGCCGTATAAATCTTTGCCTCAGCCCCCTTGTTACCAAAGACATACAAGTTTTCCCCATTTGCGAGCAAGCGCATGGCTGTTAGCTCGCCCAGCTTAGGCTCATTCTTTGTCTGACTGTTCCAAATGAACGTGTCACCATCCTGCTGGTGTACGTTCACATGGACGGTATAAGTATTCATACCCGTACCCGAATTGTTGTAAACAACAACCTGACGGGGCTTGGTAAAATCGAGAGAATCGGCCGAATTGAAATATTTAATCGTATCGTTGTCAGCGTTTTTGATGCCAATCGTACCCGCATTCTTGGCCGAAATGGTCGCTACCACTTTCGAAGCGTCAACACCTACCGGCAACGAGTCGGGATTATAAATCACCCTGTTGATTTGGTCTATGTAGAACAGATAGTCGCTTGCAGCAAAAGCCGTAGTATATGTGCTGTCGGCACCTTTACTGGATTTGGTATGCACCAAGCGTTTGACGTTTTTAACCGAGAACCCTATAATGGCCGCATCGTCGTATGACATCTGCTCATCGTCGTTGCCACTAAGACAAGAGGCTAACAGCAACATCACTGAGCACAGCATGAGAAGCGGTAAAATTCTTCTATTCATTTACTTCTGATTATGATTTTAGCTGCAAATTTATATAGAATTCCGCAAATAGCACACCTTTTTAAGGCTTAATTATGCAAAATAGTGCTTTATAGAACGTTTTTTAAGGTTGTTTAGGGTTTAAGGCATACCAGCAAGAAAGGAAACTCATTCCTCGTTTTCTGCTTCCAAGACATGTCCAATAAGGATGCCATTCATCGTACTTTGTTCAACCATCATCTTGACAAACGATGCGTGCGACAACGAATAGGACGAGAAGAGCCGCATGAAAACTCAAATACGCACATCACGAATCCACACCAGAAAGCAATCAAATCATGTATTCAGAATTAGTTTTACATTTGCTTTCGTGTGCTTCGATTATTTTGAACAAGATGTCCTTCTGTTCAGAAATACGCGAATTTTGAAGCTTTTTACATACCTTTGATTCACAAATACTTATAAGAAAACGGCCAAAATAAGGACTAAAAATCAGGTGTTTTTTTGCCAAAAAACATGCAAAAACGACCGATTTCATCGTCACTTTTCAGGGTAAAGTCAATGCTTTTAGGGTATCAACTCATTGAGTTTGATCTCCAAAACGATAGAGATTGGAGAGAAATGGCTTTTTATACGGCTTCTTGTTCGTATTATTTTTCCAGAATGAGTCATTGAGAAGTGTTAAATTATTGTCATTTTAATTGACATTAACAAACAAAAATAGGGGAAGAAAAAGGGGATTTTCATTCTATCTCCACACTTTTTACCGTTACAGTCTGCCGTGTGTCCGTTTGGTAGGAAGGCGCCCTTAGATTGTCAACGTCATCATAATTCACCGGCGTCCACGTGATACCGCCCTTCCCTTTGCCAGAAGAGCCACTGTTGGTCCGTATCATTCCGTTACAAAAGGCAATGTCCCAGTCGGTGCGCAGCATCCACAGAGCATCCTCATGGGTATCGCCCAAGGAGCTGCTTCCCACCACCTCATGGGCAGACAGTGAGACGTACGTCCACCGGTTGGGCACATCGTCGACCGTCAACGAGACATTCTGAACACCATGACCGACTGCATCTTCTGTGGCACAGCCTGCAAGAAGCAGCATCATGCCGGCCAACATCCATAAGCATACACGTTTCATTCTGTTTTATATTTGAGGGTTACTTTTTGGTTTTTGGCATCCATCTTTTCTATTTTCAATTTAGCTGCATTGCCATCTGCGGTCTTGAGCAAGAACACTTTGGCAGAGGGTTGACCTTCATCGGCATACCGATAAGGCGAAACGCTCACATCAAAGGTCTTGAAGGGTTCGATGGTGAAGACGTTGTCACCACCAACCAATTCGACCGGTGCTTTTGGCTGAAAGACATACTCCGTCGGCTCATGCGTACGGTAGTCGATAACCGTGGCACTTTCCAGGCACCCCTTCCCCACCTTTTGCCCGATGGCTGATTTGACGACATTCAGTTTGAAAGAGGCGTATTGCGCGTCCGGGCTGGACATGAACTCAGTGAAGTCCATGGCAAACTCCATGCTGTTTTCCAACCACTTGCCTTGCATGGGCAGGTCGCCACCTTGGTTGTGAAAGGCGTAACAATAGTGATAGTTGGGCAGTGCTTCACCTTCCCCACGCTCAATGCCAGCCATGGAAAACTTCAAGTCGTCGCGCGAATCATAGCTCAACCGCACCTTGTAGACCACTTTGGGCTGATACCTCTTAGGTACCACACCCTGCAACTCACCGCTAAGCAGACGATTGCCGACACTGGGGTCACGGAAGAAATCGTACGGCAGATAGAAGCGGCCATGGTCATGCGCCCACGAGCCCCATGTGTTGGCCACGATGAAAGCACCTTTGTGCAGTCGTCCTTTCTCATCCTCGTATTCCACCAGGTCGTCATAGCCCACAATGGTCAGCGCATGAGCGCCGCGGGTAGCCAGTTTTTTCAGCAAAGAGTGGTAGCCTGTTGCCGACGGTCCCTTGTATTGTCCATCTATATTCCACCCATCACTCTGCGTGGAAAAGGTCAATATTCCGCCTGGTCTGCTGCCGTTTCCTGCATCATAAAGATAGCGTTTGAGCAAAGGGATGCTGTCATCAAAGACCAGAATTCGTTCCACCCGGTTCTGCATGGCCCGCAAGTATTTGTCATAGCCAGTGCACCATCTGAACTGCGAGACGGCCGACCCACCATAATCGGCCTCGCTCATCATGCCATAGCGTTGGGCCAGGTACAATCCTTCCTCAGCAAATCCTCCCTGGTCCTCACCGCCATTCAGCATATTCCATGAAAACAGATAGTCCATGCGATTCTCAGCACTGACCGACGCGTCACGATCCAACAATCTGTTGAGTTCGTAAGTGAGCATGTAGCCGATGGCCGAAGCCTGCGCGCACGAGCCACCACGCTGTGAAAGGATGGGTGGGAAATACTTCGTCTTGCTGTTATCCACCGAGGTGGGCAACTGAACGGCATCTTCCGTAGACTCGCTGACGGTGGTACGCAGCTGCCGAATATCCACCACCGCCTGCGTGAGGCGTGGCTGTGGGTAGATCTTGCGTTGTACAAATTGAGCTTGTACCCGACCTATTCCCACCGCCAGGCACAAGCTCCAACAAAAGATTATTTTATTCATTAATCCGTTTATACGTTTTCAGCGCCTCGTCTTTTACTGCTTGCGTATAACCGTCGCCATTGATGATGCGCTGGCATGCAGCCGAGATAAGTGGGCGTTGATAAGAATGCGTACGCCAACCCATGGCCTCCAACAAAGCTATCTCAACCTGCTCGTTCTTCTCTTGCTCGAGATAGCGCAACAAATCCGGAATCATGGCATGAATCATATAATTGCGCGTGAAGCGTATCCGCTGCAGCTTTTTCTTTACAGGAACGGTAGAATCCAAAATCTTACGCGTGTCCTCAACCCAGCGTTCTGAAGCATGATCGATGGCATTGTATATCAACGCACGAACAGAGTCCTTATGTATGTAGCACACTTCAGGTCGGTCAAACTGAAGTGCGAACTCTTTCAGGAGCTGACTCTTGGGGAATACGGTCAACGAGTTGAGCGCATCGAAATTGATTCGGGCTGACGTGGCATTGGCGATGGCAATGCTGATGAGTTGCGGAATGAGCCGCTCGTCACCGCTCTTGCCCATCATCACCACAGCACAACGCTGCAATAGTTCGTAACTGTCGTTGGCAGCCAGCTGCAACAACTTGATGAAATTGTCGTCTTTGTAATCACAAATGAGTGTAAAGGCTTGCATTCTGACGATATAAGAAGGCGAATTGCGGTAGATATTCAACAATTCGGCCGATGACATCGCCTTGAGCCGACAAAGAGCCTCCATAGCTAAGCACTGGCGTTCAGGCTGGTCTGACTTGAGTAGTTTGCGCCATGCGCCCTCTTTGTTCTCGCTCACCAACCGGTCTACGTCCATGCCCTTGCCCTCAGTGGCGAACTTAAAGGTGGGGTCTCCAATGACATGCAGCTCCAAGTAATGGGCGTACTTCACGACATCACCCACGCAACCGCCATCCGCGATCAGTCCAATAAGTTTGTCTGCCCATTTGTCTTGCAGCGCATTGACGCTGTTTGCGATACACACCACGGTGTTCCCGGGCTGGAAGACATACTCGTTGGCGATGCAGTCATTCAGATGAAACGACCCACAAAAGCAGGCATCAATCACCATGACAGGCGTGTTGGGAGTGAACTGGTATGCGCGGAAGTCTTCAAGATGCAGGTCGGCAGCGGCCTCATAGATGGAGTCCAGACGAGCCAACGAGTCACTCTGCGCATGCAGAGCCCACGAGTCGGGCAGGTCAAACTTCTTCAAAAGGGCGGTAGACAGTGAGTCGGCATTCCTATTGCGCTGCTTAGCGTGATAAATATGCCCCCTAAGATTACGCATGATGAAGGTCTTGGCCCTGGCTACCGTATTGGGCAAGATCAGTTTGTTGAGGTATTGGGCATCAAAAGAACCGTGATGGTGCAGCATGGCAAGATCCATATCCTTGCGCATGAGCTCGCTCATCAGTCGCTCCTTCACGGGATTGACATCGTCGTGAGAGATATAACCAACTTGATGGGTGCGCCGTTTGAGCTGTGGAAAATGCTCGAAATAAGATATTTTCTCGTCTATTCGGGCATCTTTGGAAGCTGAGATGTATCCATGTCCATCAAAATAGAACATGTTGTTCAGCTTTCTGTTCGTCCGTTTGAGTGCAACCAGCTTCTGAAGATAGGCCTTCAGCTTGGCATATCTACTGGTTCCACCTACGTCGGTAGGTCGTATTCTTCCCGTGTAAATGTTGGGTTGCAGGCGTTGGGAACCCTTTGCCGTGAGTGAATAGTAATAATAAGGCGTACCCTCATCATGCCCCACAGACTTGAATTGCAAGGAGAAGTCGTCATAATAGCGGTCTGAAGGAACCGACGACTCCTGTCTGGGGTTGGTTTGATTCATCTTAAAGGCAGAGGTAAGATGCTGTGCGTCGCGTATCATAGGCACAGGAATGTCACCCACGAAGACGGCTCCTACAATCGGATTACGCTTCTGATAATAGAGTCTTTGAAGTGCGATACGGATAGAATCGGGTATCCCCCAACGGTCAACAACCGTATAAACCTTGAGTCCATTGACTTGTTCTACAGCCTGAGCATAAGCCTTCAACTCAGCTTGGGCGTATTGGTAACTTTTGGTATCAACCACAATGGCAAATCCACTCTTGGCCATGCCATGCCCTACCAACACAAGCAGGCAGAGCGATATGATGATGATTCGTTTCATTTCAATGTTTTTTAGATGTAAAAAAGTATTCATTAGGCGCTTTTTGATGGTTGCCTTACGCACGCTCATTCAGTCTTCTTGGATTTCAACATGTCAAAATTGCATGTAAAGACCGGCACAGATACCCACCCGCGATGTATGCCTCAGCGCACGAGCGAATGCGGCGTCGTCCGCATGAAGCCATGCATCCACCTTGATGTTCAGTCCGACATTCATCCGTTTCAGCGTACGTTGCACGTCCAACATGCCGCCCATGCGCACACGTCTCGCACTCAAATACTCAAATTGAGGAGCGACATAGCGGTCGGTGATGTTACCCGTTTCTTCGGATGCTGATGCAAATTGGCGTTCTGACAATGGGAGATAGAACCCTCCATGGACTGAAGTGTTGAGCGTATAATGCCTCCATTGTACGCTTGTACCCACTGTTGCCTGCATGAAAGCAAGCATCCATGCCTGTTTTTGTGTCCCTAAATCACTGGCATGTTTAATCCATGTCTGTGTTGTTCCTATCTTACCTTCCACAAAAAATGGCATGTCCAACCGATAACCTAAGTCGGTTGACAAGCGATAGTCTTGGTGTACGCGCGCCTTTCCCAATACCTTGTAATCGGTTCGGTTGCCATGTTCGATGTCTGTTACTGCCTTCTGGTCGTACCAATAGCCATCTCCCTGATGCCAACGTGCATGTACTAAAAACTGATGGGTCGTGCTGGGTCCAGAATGAAAGATAAGCCGGGCTTGTCCTTTCAGGCTTGAAAACTGATAATCTCCACCTTTGAAGACATACGCCTCACCACCGTCTACCGCATTTTCATAACCCCGTGAGAACGCTATCTCTGTGAAACTGCTCCATCGAGAGGCTGTGGACGTATAGGTAAGTTGGGCACCTACTTGTGCTGTTTGACCGTCATATTTGCGCTGATAGCCAGGATTGCTGGCTGTAGACCGCCTGAAATATTCGCCAAGTCCTTTCATGAGAAAGAAGCGATGGTTGTTAAGGGGATTGACAACCGTATAGTTTATGTTTGTACGAACCATTTCCATACCCACCGATACGCCCAAGTGGCAGGCTGCGCTTAGTTGACATTCGACGCCAAGCAAAACGGGGAAGGAGGATGAGAGCGTCTTGGGACGAGGGTCATCCTGGTCGGAAGAGCTGCCCATCATCAAACCGACACCGGCTCCCAACAACCATCTTTTGGAACATTTCCATGCCAACTCGGCACTCATACGGAACACTTCGGAGGAAGGTTCGCTCCAAACAGAATCGCCCAATACAAAGGGATTGTCCGGCATGAGATAGAATGACGAGTTCCATCGACGGTCTGTCTCCTGTCTGTTTTGATATTGCAGATGTCCACTAAGTTTGACCTGATTCAAATCTTTGAGCCCCCCGACATACACATCCAGCTGCCGTTGCCTTTTGGCAGCATCCACAGCCTTGAACAATCCATTATGTTCGCCATAGGCAACCCTCGCTGTTCCTGCCGTAGACCGCTGATTATAGGCGATGCGAATGGGGTTGTTGCCGGAATATCTGACATTCGTCAACTCGTTCAGATGGTCCTCATGCCATGGGTCATCGGTATGGATAAAGACGGTTTGCGCAACAACAGCCTGCACGAACAACATGCACGACAGGCAGCACAAGACGCGAATGGATGGAACATGTTTCATAAATGACTGAATAAAGGTTCCACCGCCAAGACCTCACGACGACGGTCTTGGCAGCGGAAATGATAGCTGAATGAATTGGATTATTTATCAACCTCCGTGAAAACACGCCCCGGTTGAAGTGGCTGGTTGTTGAGGAAGTCGACCGATGAGTTATTGGTGTCCTTGAAATAAGCACGCCCGTTCACCACTTTCTCCACCTTGCGACGCAGGCATTTGCCCTCCCAAGCCTTGCTGGCCTTGACAGCTTTGGCATCGTCAACAGGTAAGAATTGTGGGAAATATGTCTCTGCATCGGATTTAGACATATCCACAGCATCCAGCACATACTTGCTTGGCATCAGCAAAAATTGCATCTTTGATTTGGTTCCTGGCGTAGTCTTTAAATTATTCTGGTCGGCAGCAAACTGCTTTGGGGTGATGCCAGCTGGCAGTTTGGCCAAGATGTAGCCACCATTAAAGAAGCCTAACCCAAAGGCCTTCATGTTTTTATTGTTCTGGAAGATGATATCCATGTTGGGGGCGGGATAATCCACCTCACCTTTTACATTGTCAATATATACCTCCCACTGTGCTTTCGACAGGTCTGGGCAATGGTTTCCCTCTGGAGCCACCTTGCTATGATCCACAGCGTCACTGGCAATCACGGTACTTTCACCAGGCTTGAGGGCAATCGACTTACCGTCCTTACCTACGGGGAAGGCGATAACGGTACCTTGTCCACAAGCATAGCGGTCCTTGTAGCCGTTGGCTTGCCAAACGTTCTGCTCCTTCTTTTGTCCTCCAGGATTAGTCATTAGGATAACACCGTCGAGATATTGCATTTCATCAGAGTTGTTCACAATCTCAAAATAGTTATCCAACACATAGCCTTTTTTGCCTCCTGTGGTATAGATTTCCTTGAAGATGAGCGTCGACTTGCGCACCTTTTGCAGCTCAATAGTGGCTTTTTTGTTCGCATAGAGGTCTACTGAGAGCGTCCCTGTGAGGTAAGCGTTGGCCTCATCCTTGACCTTTGCCGTGAGCAGCAAGTTGTACTGTCCCTGCGGAAGCGTTGTCGAGAAGGCCTTCATATCCCTCAACACCAGGGTATCCTCTTTCGTTCCCTTTGTCAATACCAGCTTGGCATCGCTGATATCGTCTGCCTTCAATCCGTCAGGAAGTTGATAAGACAGCGTCAACTCGTAGTTCGCAATACTCGGCTCATCATTTTTGTTACAAGAAACGAAGCCTAAAACAGCGGTCAGCAGCAACAGAGCCGAGACCATTTTCCCAATACATTTGTTCATACTTATTACTGATTTAAATTGTTTTTTATAATTTGATTTTCACTTCCGCACCAAAATAAGGAGCAGGGTACAACTGTGTTCGTGACAGACTGTGAGGATTGGTGTGCCAACGTGACACATTAGGAAAGTTGTTGGCCGTGAATGAAAGTTCGGCCACCTTGCCTATTTCTTTTGTAAACCGCAGGCTCAACAACACCCATGGATGCGTTACATCTTTCTCAAAGTCGTATAGATAATAACGTCCCATCATGCGTTGACGCACGACATCGCGCTCTGCATCGGCCGACCAGGGATAGTAATGGCCGTCCCGCGTGTAATATCCTATAGGCGAGACACCCAGATATTCACGCCCCTCATAAGTGAACTGATGATAGCGACTCTTGCCATCCGGCTGTCTATACACCTCCCTTTCGCTTTCATACCACACCACTTGCACGGCCGTGGTGAAGACCATTTTGACTGCCGGCACATGGGTAACGAAGCGGAAAGTAGAGTTAACGCGGTCCCGGATGTACCCCGAACCGTTTGGCATGACTGGAACATAGTCGTAGTTGTAGTCAACATACCTAAGCTGGTCTTTCTCATCGGTACGCTCCGTATGGAACCAAGCACCGTTGATGCTCAAGGATGTACGCAAAAGACTGAGCGAACCCAGGTCTATGCCATATTCTATTCCATGCTTGTGCGACCGTGTATTGTTGGTCGGTCGGCTCCAAGTAGACATATCCACCTGCTCAGTTTTGTCGGTCATCATACGCACACCATTGTGCAGATAGCTCACATCCCCTGTCTCTTCATGATATTTCGGGAGGGCAGCCTCCACCGGCAGGCTGAATTTGGGGAATTTATTCCAATACAATCTGCTTTCAAATCCAAACTCATGATGATGACGCTCGTTGTAATAAGTCACAAAGCCGCTGACCTTCCCGATTCGGAAAGTAAGCCCACACTCCCATTTTTGAGTATGCGTAGGCATCAAGTCGGGGTTGCCAACCTGTCCTATCACATCTGTCTGCAGCAGGGCCAACCGGTCTTCCTCACGCTCACCGTATTTACTCAGGCACACGTTGTCATAATAAACATTGTCGGGGTAGAGATACATCAAGGTGGGCATTTTGTTAGAAATGCCATAACCACCCGTCAAAGAGAGTTCGTCTATCCATTGATTACACGTCTTGTCCAGCAGCGTATACGAAGCATTCAGTCGAGGCTCTGCAACAAACATTCCTCGCTTTCCGCCGCTCTTTCGCTTGTTTAGGAACAAGTTGCTTACCCGAAGGCCACCTTCCATCGTCAGATGCCGCTGAAAAACCTGCAACGACAGCTTGTCGCTGACGAATGCCGACAGGGTGTTCAGCGCAGGAATATCCTTAAAAGCACGGGGGCGAAGGGTCTGTGTTCCCATTGACTGAGGCGGATTTTGCATGTCGAACAGCAAGCCCTTGCCATGGTTGGCGCTATGAACAAACTCCACGCCTATCTTTACATTGGTATAATTGGCGGTTCCCAATTGCAGATACTTGTTGCCCACAACCTGACCATAGAGGTTAAGTGGTGCCCCAAGAATTTCGTATTTGGAGAAATAACTCTTGTTCTTGAAGATGGCAGGATGGATGCCCGGCGTGCGGACATCCGTGATGACACCGTCGGGATTGGACACAAGATTGTCGTGTTGGTCGGTGGTTTTGGAATATTGTAACGACAGATTGTACGACAATGCCGAAAGAAAGGTACTGCGCGCATGATATTTTCCGGATACAGACAGGCGCGTTCCAATGTTCTTGTTGGTGAAGCGGAGCTGCATTTCCCGGTATTGTGGGTCGTCTTTACGATTGTTGACGTTGCTGTAGAAAGCCCCTTTAATACTAAAGGTATTACGCCCGGCGGTCTTTGAATACCCTCCCGTGAACGTCAGGCGGTCGTATCCATTGCTATGTTTGCGCGTATCGGCCCACGACTGGCTCCAGTCTACACTGAAGTTGACTGCGCCTCCGCGTTTCAAGTTGAAGCCCTTTCCAGCATAAAGCAGCTTGGAAAACGGGTCAGCCTGCGCCTTTACTTCCCACGGCGTATGCCCCATCTTGGTCTTGACGATGAGCATGCCCGACGTAAGGTTGCCGTATTCGACTGACGGAATACCCCGAATCACCTCCACGCTCTCCACATTCCCGGCACTTACCGTACGCAAGTCGGCTCCCCGTCCGGCCGTGGTCTGGTCGCCCATACCGTCAGCTTGCGCTCCCGAAGAAGCTCTGAACCGGGCCGTACCCAACACTTGCAGATTGGCATCGTTGCTTACCGGCGTGCCATCCACCACCACAAGAGCACCAAGCGCGTTGTTTCTGTCACCGTCTATCTCGCGGATATGGGCTTGCGCCAACTTGTTCAGCGTGGGATTCTCAATCAGATTGCCCGGCACCAGTTGCAGGATGTCGGTCACGCTCTTGGGTTGGATGTGCCTGATGGCATCTTGCCCGATGAGCGACTTCGAACCCATTGCCTGCTGTCGGGCGGTAACCTCTACCGTCTTAAGCTGCAAACCCAACTCACGCATCTGCACCTTGAGCTGTGGAGTATGGGCACTTATCGCCACCGTTCCACTGACCGTTTCGTACCCAACGAACGTGATGCGATAATCATAACGACCGGCCGGAACGTTGAGAAACTCGAACAGCCCGTCCTTGTTCGTAAATGCCACCAAGCTGTTGTTGAGGCTGACCGAGGCCAACTCGATGGCCTGGCCATGCTCATCGGTCAACTTACCTGCAAACCGACAGCCTTCCGGCTGTGCGTAAGCCTGGCTCAACAACACGCTGATACTGATGAAAAAAATAAAAACGGTCAATCTTTTCATAAGAGAAATGGAATAGGACTGCTGAAAACAACAATTTTTTTAAGACCATAACTACCAGTTATTTTGCAAAAGTACTCGTTTCGCCTTTTTGCGACAATACCCAAAAATAGGTATTTGCTTGTTTGTCGTCTCACGCACAACCACACTTAGCCCTCCAAAAGCCAACACCTACCGACCGCTCGATTGGCTGATTAGAGCAGAGCGTGACAATTCATCCCCCTGCGAGAACCAGAGAAAGCTACAATAAAGTGTCCTGTTTTTTCATAAAAAAGCGGCCTTAAAACGGCACTATGAAACTTTCAATCTGGAAAAATTCAATAGGCACGCAGGATGCAAACAGGCGATGATTGAGTTAGAAAAAACGGATTTTACCACAAAAGCAATGGTCTTACACCATCAAACGCATCACTTTGATTCGCAATTTACATGCCTTTGCATCACAAATGCATACTGATTGCGCTCGAATATGAATGCTTTTGTCGTGTCAAAACCAGAAAAACGGATGCTCCAGAACATAAGAAAGCCATAACACATTGCCATATAGGAAGATAGAAATGCCGCTCATATTTTGCGTATTTGCGACAAAGAGAGGAGTGATTACCAAATACGCGAAATATGAAGAGGTTGGTCGTCAAGAAAATTCGGAACCAAAACCCATTTAATTTTAAATTAATATTAGTGGGGTTCATAAGGAATCGCAGTATGAAAGTAAAACCGCTCAAAAAAAATATCAACGTAAAAATTTGGCGGAAGACTAAAAAACAATTACCTTTGCACCGTCTTTTCAGCGACTGACGCTTTTTATGAAGCTTCACAGGAGGATGAAAAGACTGGAATGCTTGTCCTATGGTGTAATGGTAGCACAACAGGTTTTGGTTCTGTTTGTAGTGGTTCGAATCCGCTTAGGACAACAAACGTAAGACAAATAAAAAAGGTGATTTCACATTGGAAATCACCTTTTTTATTTTTCTTAACTACAAAAATTAGTTGAGGGCGTCTGCAAGTTCGGCACCAGCCTTGAACTTAGCAACCTTCTTGGCAGCGATTTTGATCTTCTGTTTTGTCAAAGGATTGATTCCTTCGCGAGCAGAACGCTCAGAAACACTGAAAGTACCGAAGCCAATGAGCTGTACTTTGTCACCTTTCTTCAAAGCTTCCTTGATTGAACCTGTTGTTGCATCCAATGCCTTCTTCGCAGCTACCTTGCTGATGCCTGCAGCTTCAGCAATCTTGTCGATTAATTCTGTTTTATTCATTACTGTTGTGTTTATAAAATGATTAATAAAAATTAATGTGCTTTTTAACTGTGCACAAATATAGGTTAAACATTTCAGAAAACAAACAAAAAACAAGAAAAAATATACTATTTGCTCAAAAAAAAACTATAAATCACTTATTTTATGCCAAATGACGGAGTTTTTTCGTAAATTTGCGCACATTATAAAGACTTTTATACAACGAATTATCTATGCGCAGTATACCCACAGTTACCAAGAACCTGCTTATCATTAATTTATTGGCTTTTGCCGCCATGTATGTGTTCAGGTCACAGGTAGACCTGAATGATATTCTTGGACTTCATTTCTTTTTGGCTTCCGACTTCCGGATTTACCAATTAGTGACCTACATGTTCATGCATGCCACTTTCGAACACATCTTCTTCAACATGTTTGCCTTGTGGATGTTCGGCTGTGTGGTGGAACGCGTGTGGGGGCCAAAGAAGTTTTTGTTCTATTACCTTTCGTGCGGTATCGGAGCTGGTCTGTTCCAAGAGCTGGCACAATATGGATCTTATATGGTCGAAGGGCTTGCCGCTTACGACAGTGTGTCGATTGACGGAATGCGCATCGCCATGGGTGACTTTCTCAACAAATGGACCACCGTGGGAGCTTCGGGAGCCGTGTACGCGCTGCTCTTAGCCTTCGGTATGATTTTCCCAGAAGAGAGAATCTTCATTTTCCCGCTGCCCATCCCCATCAAAGCCAAGTGGTTCGTCATCTTCTACGCTGGTCTTTCACTGGTCATGGCATTGACCACAACCGGCGGAAACGTGGCCCACTTTGCTCATCTCGGTGGCATGGCATTTGGATTCTTCATGATTCGCTATTGGAAACGTCATCCGTACGGCGGCTCTGCGCGGTCAGACGGGCAGCAATTTTTTGACAACTTGCGGGAGAAGTGGGAAGAACACGCACACAAGAAAGCCGACAACACGAAGCACGATGCCTACGACAAGCGTAAAAGCGACTGGGATTATAACGCGCAGAAGCAGCGTGAACAAGAGGAAATAGACAAGATACTTGATAAAATTCGCAAAAGCGGTTACGACAGCTTAACGGCAGAAGAGAAACAAAAACTCTTTGACAGCAGTAATCGACGTTAAGCAGAAGGGGGAATGGGAAAAGCTTTTAAAAAGTTTGTCTTCCAACTCTTTGCTGGAGCAAACATCACCACCATCATCGCCATGTTGGTGGTTGGCTACGCCGACAGAATCAATCCGGCCCACCACCCTTCATTAGCCAACATAGGATTGGTACTCCCCGTGATGCTCTGCATCAATTTAGGATTTCTTATTTTCTGGATTTTTTTCCACCCAAAGCTTGTCTGGATTCCCCTGCTTGGATTTCTCGCATGCTACCAACCCATCAGGGTTTACTTCCCCATCAACCTTCCCAAACAAACACCCGAAGGTGCCATCAAGGTGCTTTCCTACAATGTTTGGTTCTTTGGAGGCAATGGATTTGAACACGAAAACAACCCCGTGCTGGATTTTATTAAAGAGCAAGGCGCAGACATTGTATGCCTTCAAGAGTCTGACGCATGGGGCAAGTACGCAGACAAGGCAAAAGCTCAGATGGACTCACTATATCCTTACCACGCCGGTTCGCACGCCAAGAACAAAGGAGACATCATGGATATCTACAGCCGTCACCCCATCATCAGTCAAGAAGACATCAACTATCCCTCTGAAGGCAACCACTCAACGGCTTTCTATCTGAACATCAAGGGCGACACGGTGATTGTCATCAACAACCACCTGGAGTCCATTGGTCTGTCACTAGAAGACAAAGCCAACTTCAAGGGCGTTGTCAAAGGAAACATCAAGGGCGAATTAGCTCAGATAAGCACCAAAACACTCATTAAAAAACTGGGAGAGGCGTCACGACTCAGAGCTGCGCAAGCCGACGCCATTGCCCAATACATCGCCGCACATCGCGACAAGAGCGTGATATTATGCGGCGACTTCAACGACGGACCCAATTCGTATACCCGCCGAACCATTGCCAAACAACTGCGCGACTGTTACGTAGAGACGGCAAATGGGCCTGGCATATCCTATCATCTTGGTGGATTTTATGTGCGCATTGACCACATGATGTGCTCGAAAGACTGGACTCCGTACAACTGCAAGGTAGACAACAAAATAAAAGCAAGCGACCACTATCCCATCTATTGCTGGCTGAAAAAGGCTCCAAATGCTTAAAAAATGTACATTTAAATGCCATAAATTTTTCGTACTAACAAAAAAAATAGTATCTTTGCACGTCTATCAAAAGTGTGAAAAAACAATCATCAATAATAATAAATTAAAATGCAAAACAAAGGAATTGTAATTGTAACGGCTGTCCTACTGACGCTTGCAAGCATCTTCTATTTGTCATTTTCAGTTGCCACTCGCTATTATGATGGCCAAGCAGCAAAGCTGAAAGATCCGATTGCACAACAAGAGTACAAAGACTCTGTGAAGTATCTGGGCATCTATTCTTACCAAAGATGTTTGGAAACTCAAATCGGATTGGGCCTTGACCTGAAAGGTGGTATGAACGTGATATTGGAGATATCGGTGCCTGACGTAGTAGAAATGCTCGCTGATCACAAGACAGATGCCGCCTTCGTGAAATCGATGAAAGAGGCAAGAGCAGAGGAAGAAACCAGCCAGGAAGATTTTATCTCTCTCTTTATCAAAGCGTACAAGAAGAATGCACCAGGTCACAGATTGGCTGAAATCTTTGCCACGCAGCAACTTCAAGGCAAGGTGAACCCACAAAGCACCGACGCAGAGGTAGAGAAAGCATTGCGCCAAGAAACCCAATCGGCCATCGACAACTCGTTCAACGTCGTGCGCACGCGTATCGACCAATTTGGTGTCGTTCAGCCGAACATCCAGAAATTGGAGGGACAACAAGGTCGCATCATGGTTGAAATGCCAGGTATTCGTGAACCAGAGCGTATGCGTAAACTGTTGCAAGGTAGTGCCAACCTCGAATTCTGGGAGACTTTCAACGCTGAAGAAATCATTCCTTACCTGACACAACTGGACGCTCGTCTGGCCAACGGCGACACACAAGTGGCCGACACGGCCGCTGCCGACACCGCTGCAACCAAGGCCGTTGAGAAAGCCAGTGAAGAGAAAGCCGTTAAGAAAGCAGATCCTAAGTTCCAACTCAAGAAAGATAAGAAACAAGGCGACGTAAAAGTTTCGAATGAAGAACAAATCGCCGCTGCCAAGAAAGAACACCCACTGTTGGCTATTTTGAGCACGACGGGGCGCAACGCACTGAGCCTTGTGGGATATGCCAGCGTACGCGACACCGCAGAAGTGAATAGAATTATCCATTCAGACCTTGCCAAGCAGATTCTTCCTGCCGACTTGAAGCTGCTTTGGAGTGCCAAACCAGCCGATGGATTGCAGGTGAAAAACTATTACGAACTGCATGCTTTGAAGATTACAACCACCACCGGACGCGCTCCGTTGGAAGGCGATGTAATTGTTGACGCATCCGACCAGTTTGACCACTTGACAGGTAAACCAGAGGTTTCCATGACCATGAATGCCGACGGAGCACGTCGCTGGTCAGCTATCACCAAGGCCAACATTGACAGAGCTGTTGCCATCGTGTTGGATGGATTGGTGTACACCTCTCCTCGCATCAACGGCCAAATTGATGGTGGACAATCGTCTATCACGGGTAGCTTCACCATTGAAGACACCAAAGACTTGGCCAACACCCTGAAATCAGGCCGTATGCCGGCGCCTGCGCGCATCGTACAAGAAGAGGTGGTAGGTCCTACGCTGGGTGCACAGTCTATCCAGCAAGGTATCATCTCATTCGTGATAGCCTTCGTGCTGTTGATGATCTACATGATTGTGATGTACAATTTCATCCCAGGTATGATAGCCAACTGCGCCTTGATTGTGAACGTATTCTTCACCTTGGGTATTCTAACGTCGTTTCAAGCCGCCCTTACCATGTCGGGTATTGCCGGTATGGTGCTTACGTTAGGTACGGCCGTCGACGCCAACGTGCTGATATACGAACGCATCAAAGAGGAATTACGAGCAGGAAAGAACATGAAACAGGCGGTAGCAGCTGGTTACAGCAACGCCTTCAGCGCCATCTTCGACTCCAACTTGACATCGGCCATCACGGGTGTTATCCTGTTGATATTCGGTACGGGACCCATCCAGGGATTCGCTACCACATGGTTGATTGGTCTGGCTTGTTCGTTCTTCAGTGCCGTATTCTTGACACGTTTGGTTTACGAACACAAGCTGAATAAAGACAAGTGGCTGAACCTCAAATTCTGGACTGGCATCTCAGAGAATATGATGCAGAACACACGCTATAAATTTATGAGCATGTTCAAGACCAGTGGCACGATTTACGCCATTGTAATTGCCATTTGCATCGGCAGCTTTGTTGTTCGTGGTTTGAGCCAAAGCATTGACTTTACGGGTGGACGCAACTACGTTGTAACGGTTGACAAGAACACACATGTGGAAGAGGTGCGCAACGCTTTGGACAATGCATTCCAAAATACGGTAGGTAAGAATATAGGCAAACCCGCAACCACCACCGTGATTGCCATCGGTACCGATGGGAAGACCTTCCGCGTATCTACCAACTACAACCTGGAAAGCAATGACCCGCAGATGGATGACCAGGCTGAAACGATTCTATATACCTCGCTGAAGAAAGCCGGACTCGTGAAGCAATCCAGCATTGAAGCGTTCAAGAACCCTGATATCCGCGAAGGTGGATCAATCATCAGTTCTTCTAAAGTGGGTCCATCCATTGCTAAAGACATCACGAACAATGCCATCAAGAGCGTTGTGATTGCACTGATATGTATCTTCTTATATATCTTACTGCGGTTCCGCAACATTGGTTTCTCCATTGGTTCGGTTACAGCATTGATCATAGACACCGTGATTGTGGTCGGCTTGTTCTCATTATGTTACGGATGGATAGGCTTCTCCTTGGAGATTGACCAAACGTTCATCGGCGCTATCCTGACGGTGATTGGTTACGACATCAACGACTCGGTGGTGGTGTTTGACCGTATCCGTGAGAACTTGAAGTTGCATCCAAAACAAGATATACAGAAGACGTTCAACGATTCTATCAACCAGACGTTGGCTCGTACCATCAACACCTCGGTCTCTACATTGATTGTGTTGGTTCCAATCTTCATCCTTGGTGCTGACAGCATTCGCAGTTTCGCCTTTGCCATGATTATTGGTGTCTTCGTTGGTACGCTCAGTTCTATCTTCTTGGCATCACCAATCGCTTACTTAGTATTGGGACGCAAAATCAAGAAAGAACAAGAAGAAGAGGCTGTCGTTGTAGCATAACGACATGGAACGCTGAACAAAGAAATAAACCACTAAGAAGAGCGGCATTACCTCACCGAGGTCGTGCCGCTTTTATTTATGGAATGAGGGTGATGAAAAGAGGATGAGTGGACGAAACGAACCCCTATAGCCTTGTAGAACAGATCAGAATAACAAGAGAAGTACAGACGCTATGGACATATCAACGACCGAGAAGCATTCCCTTAGCACTATCCATTTAGACAAAGATAGCGTATTGGGGATGTTCTAAAACAGAGAACTTACCGCTCTTCCACCAAGCGTTTTCTACACGCTTCCAAGATGTTTTCCAGTTCTACAACGGTAGATGCCCGCAACATGGCGATGCGGGTTTGTCGGAAATCGGGGATGCCTTTGAAGATAGGACTGGCTGCCAAATGCCTCCGGGTATGCAAGATACCCCGGTATTCATCGATACGTGATACATTGATGTGCAGCTGTTCCTCCAATATGTCTATCTTTTTATTGATGTCAAGCGACGCGTCGTAAGGTTTTCCGTCGAGATAGTCGCGCATTTCTTTAAAGATCCAAGGCTGACCAAAGGCTGCCCGTCCAACCATGACGGCATCTACGCCAAAACGCTCGAAAGCCTGTTTGGCTTCCTGGAGCGTGGTAATGTCGCCATTGCCAATGATAGGAATGTGGATGCGAGGATTGTTTTTCACCTCGCCAATCAGCGTCCAATCAGCATTTCCGGTGTACATCTGACTGCGTGTGCGGCCGTGAATGGTCAGCGCTTGGATGCCACAATCTTGCAGTTGTTCGGCCAATTCGGTGATAATAAGATTGTTTTCATCCCATCCCAAGCGTGTCTTCGCCGTTACTGGCGTACGTACAGCTTTGACCACCTCTCGGGTAATCTCCAACAAAAGCGGTATGTTACGTAGCATACCAGCGCCCGCACCTCTGCCTGCCACCTTCTTGACGGGACATCCAAAGTTGATGTCAATCACGTCAGGATGGGCCTGTTCAACAATCTTGGCAGCTTCCACCATAGACTCAACGTCCCTTCCGTAAATTTGTATGCCTACAGGTCGTTCGGCGTCACTAATGGTTAACTTGTTCAAACTGGCTTGAATGGACCGCACAAGTGCTTCTGCACTGACAAATTCGGTATATACCATGGATACACCAAAGCGCTTGCACAACTGCCTGAAACCGATGTCTGTCACGTCTTCCATC
This sequence comes from Prevotella sp. SGI.027, assembly GCA_050315175.1. GTDB lineage: Bacteria > Bacteroidota > Bacteroidia > Bacteroidales > Bacteroidaceae > Prevotella. The sequence goes on along the minus strand of JBNPOM010000001.1, from coordinate 76,628 downwards.
GGAGCCAACAAGATTGGCTGCACGCCTAAGTCTATGTTTCCTATCTTCATTTTCCTAAAAAAGTATCTGATTATATCTATTTTAAACTGCCAAATCTAAACGACATGGCATAGAATGCCCATGAACGATCTCAACCTATGAGCAGATTCCTATCAACCCATGAGCAAATGGTAAATGCCACCCGGTAAGGCTTTCAACACGCCTTTCATTTCCAAAGTAAAGAGAATGGCAGAGAGTTTAGCGATGGGAATGCCCGCCTGCACACTCAGCATGTTGATTTGCAAGTCGTTGTTTTTTTGCAACGCGGCAACAACTTGCTGTTCCTCAGCCGATAAATCAGGGAATAACTGTCGCTCAATTCCTTCATGATGTGCACGACTGAGCCTTGCATCATCTTCCCATCCCATGCTTTTTACGAAATCATAGGCATGATTGATGAGCCCTGCCACGTTGTCTCGTATTAAGTTGTTGCATCCCTCACTATATGGACTACCCACGTTACCGGGGAAGGCAAACACCTCTCTGTTATAGGTTCGAGCCAAACTGGCGGTGATTAAGCCACCACCATGGGCAGCACTTTCAACAACGATACACACATCAGAAACTCCTGCTACGATACGATTTCTTCTCACAAAGTTCACTTTGTCCGCATTGGTCTGCGTGAGGAATTCTGTGAGCAATCCTCCTTTTTGCACCATTTCATCGGCTGTTTGCCGATGTCTTGGAGGATAAAGATAATCCAATCCGTGTGCCAGAACACCCACAGTAGGGTATCCATTTTGCAAAGCATGGCGATGAGCGAGGATGTCAACGCCATAAGCGAGGCCGCTAACCACGAGTACTTGTGGACACAATTGTCGCAGTTCTGCCATGAACCGACGAATCAAATCTTCTCCGTAGACAGTGTTTCTTCGGGTTCCCACCACGCTGATAACACGACGTTGGTTCAGGTTGACTGACCCTTTGTAAAACAACATCAACGGTGCATCGTCACATTCCCTGAGCCGTTGCGGGTAGTTTTCGTCATTCATGCAAAGCGGCATGACACCATTTGACACGTCCCACTCGAGTTCTTTCTCTGCTCTACGCAAGTATTGGTCTACGTTTTGAAGCGATGACACCAACTTAGGCGACGCATCAGGCAGCACCTCACGGATGTCATGTCGATGCTCTATCACGGCTGTCGCCGAGCCCAACCTACGATACAGCTGAACCATTCCAGTGAGATGAAAATGGTTGATGCGTGTCAAAGCGATGGTGTTGATAATCTCTTGCGGGTCTGTCATGTTCATAGATATTTAGCAAACGCGCGGTCGTAGTCTTCGCTATGTCCCAGTCGCCCATTGATTAAGCATACCAAATCAGCTTGGCAAGAGAAACATAACTTTTCATCTGCGGCACGATATAGGTCATGATAAAACTCATATCTCAATCCTTTCTTTTTCATAGATAGTCTGGATATAAAGTGGTCATCACATTTCAGTGGCACTTTATATTCCAATTTCATACGTGCCACCACGGCATCTACACCTTCTTCGTGCAGTTTGGCAAAGCTCACGCCCAATGATTTTAAGAACAAGTGGCGCGTGTGTTCTGTGTAATGCAGATAATTGGCATTGTTAACGATACCCTGTATGTCGCATTCATAGTCGCGAACTTCCATTTCCGTTTCAAAAATATATTCCATTATTTCAAATTCTTTGGTTTAAAAATAATATTCATAGAAGGCGTATAGCCATTGATTCTCTTACATGTTCTGTTGTTTACCTTTCAAGTATTCATAGCCAAAACGACAACGCAGGCATTCTTTCCGGTCACAATATTGTGTTTTGAGTTGGATTAAAGCCTGAGTATCGCCTGCATTTTGCACATCGAGGCCACACTGTTGCCACATGTTGACAATGTGGTTTCGCTCTGGTTTGAGCTGTTCCAGATAACGAATCGCTTGTTCACAAAGCGACTCTGACGCCTCGTGCCGACCGTAGGCGAACAAAAAAGGAATGGCTGTGTTGATGAGAAGAACGTTAAGTGACGCCTCCGAAAGCCGCTTTTCGCTCTTCTTACTCACCGAACCAAACACATAATGAGTTTCCCAATAGGGCGAAACAGCCGATTTCATCGCTACTTTTAAATCGTCAAGGGTTTCACTTTCCACCAAATTACGCAATCCAAACCGACGGGAATGGTATAGGTTGGCCAACTGTGCGATGCGGATGTAGGGAAAATTTTGCGGACGCAATCGCAAGAATCGCCACATTTTTCCGTCGATAGGACGTAGTGAGAATTTTCGTTGCAGATAGAGATATTCTGTTCGCAGACGCTCAAAATAGCCCTCTTCATCCATCGTTTCGTGATATTTTTGCGGGATAAGATGACGCTCCAGCAATCCGGCTTGCCCCATAAAGAACGCTTCTATCTGAAACAGGTCATCACGATGATGGTCTACAGCATGCAGCGGAATCGACCTTGCCCACTGTTCAAAAGCCTCGCCATTGATGCCAAAACCATAGTTGCGGGCCAACGTCATGAAGAGAGCAGCCTCCCAATCACCGTCACACTGCTGCAAACGGCGTTCGATGTCATGCGTTTTTTGTTCTAAACGCTCTGTCTGCAAGACCGACATCCATGCGTGAATCGTCAAAGTTGACAGGTTGGGGATAATCTCATAGCACGGCGGATAGGTGTCAATGGTCTGCAATTGTTCGTAATGTTGCGCAACCGAAGCTGGCACAGAAAGCTGCAACTGAGGCACAACACGACCGCTCTCGGTTTTTACATCCGCATCAATTTCACCCGCAACATGCAGGATTACATTGTTATAAGCCGCATCTTGCTCGTGGCGATGCACATACCAGTCGCTCGACTTGACATGTATTTCCACATTGCCCACCCACACCGTGTTGCCTATCTTGACTTTAGCATTGAGAAAATCAGGACCCGAATTGGCATTATGCAGCCCCACATCTATCACTTCCACTACTTGGTTGTCGGTGGTAGTGAGTTGCCGTAATGGAAACAGACGATGCTTCCAACAATAATGCAATAGCTGTTCCATGATTATTATACTATTTTCAAGATCTATGCAACGTTTGCGAATCAGTTGCGACAGATGGAGGTTCGTCCCTATGATACATACCCATGAAAGGCTCTCTACATCACCTGACTGCCTGGTTTGACAGAATGTTCAATGGTCGAAACACTGAGCGAACCGTCAAAGTCCTCAGCAGAAAGTATCATACCCTGGCTCTCTATGCCCATCAGCTTACGCGGTGCCAGGTTGGCAATGAAGCAAACATCCTTACCAATGAGGCTTTCTGGCTCATAGAACTTGGCGATACCACTTACAATGGTGCGGTCTTTTCCCGAACCATCATCGATGGTAAACTTCAGCAACTTATTGGCTTTCTTCACACGCTCACAGTGTTTGATATGTCCAACACGGATGTCCAACTTCTCAAAATCAGCGAAATCAATCGTCGGTTTGATGGGTTTAGCCGTGTAGGCGGCAGCGGCATTGGCCTTCTTTGTATTTTCCAACTTTTTAAGTTGCAGCTCAATGGTCTCGTCTTCTATCTTCTCAAAGAGCAATTCGGGCTCAGCCAGCTGGTGACCAGCCTTCAACAAATCATGGTTTCCCAACAAATTCCAATCGCAAGTATCCATCTGAATGAGGCGACGAAGCTTCTCTGAAGAGAACGGCAAGAATGGTTCGAACGCAATGGCGAGGTTGGCAACCAACTGTAACGAGATGTATAAAACCGTTTTCACACGCTCAGGATCGGTCTTCAAAACCTTCCATGGCTCACATTCGGTCATGTATTTGTTGCCGATTCTGGCCAGGTTCATAGCTTCTTTCTGCGCTTCTCTGAACTTGAACGCATCAAGATAACCCTCCACTTTGTTCTTCACGTCCTTAAATTCATCAAGAGCTTGCTTGTCAACATCGAGCAATTCTCCACATGGAGGCACCACTCCATCGAAATATTTCTTGGTCAACTGCAACGCTCGGTTCACGAAATTGCCGTAGATAGCCACCAATTCCGAGTTGTTACGTTCCTGAAAATCTTTCCATGTAAAGTTGTTATCCTTAGTTTCTGGCGCATTGGCCGTGAGTACATAGCGCAGCACATCCTGCTTTCCAGGAAGGTCAACCAAGTAGTCGTGCAACCAAACAGCCCAATTATGAGAGGTAGATATCTTATCATCCTCCAGGTTGAGGAACTCGTTAGCCGGCACGTTGTCGGGCAAGATGTAATCGCCATGGGCTTTCAACATCGTGGGGAAAATCAGACAATGGAACACGATGTTATCCTTACCGATAAAGTGTACCAGTCGGGTGTCTTGGTCTTTCCACCATTTTTCCCATGATCCCCAGCGTTCAGGATCGTTCTCACAGAGTTCTTTGGTATTCGATATGTACCCGATAGGGGCATCGAACCAGACATAAAGCACCTTGCCTTCGGCTCCTTCTATAGGCACAGGGATTCCCCAATCAAGGTCACGCGTCATGGCACGAGGCTGCAAGTCAAGGTCCAACCAGCTCTTACACTGGCCATACACATTGGAACGCCACTCTTGATGCCCCTCCAGAATCCATTTCTTGAGCCATGTTTGGTAGTCGTTGAGCGGCAAATACCAGTTTTTGGTCTTCTTGATGACCGGCTTTGAACCGCTGACCGCCGACTTTGGATTAATCAATTCCATGGGTGAGAGGTCGCTGCCGCAATGCTCACACTGATCTCCATAGGCTCCTTCATGATGACAATGGGGACATTCGCCCGTGATATAGCGGTCGGCCAAGAACTGATGAGCTTCCTCATCATAATACTGTTCAGTTTCTTGTTCCAACAGTTTGCCATCTTCATACAACTTCTTGAAGAAATCAGAAGCCAACTTGTGATGTGTTTCTGATGTGGTACGAGAATAGATGTCGAAGCTGATTCCGAACTCCTCGAAGCTCTTTTTAATCAGCGAATGATAGCGGTCCACCACGTCTTGCGGCGTTACTCCCTCTTTCCTGGCACGGATAGTGATGGGCACCCCATGCTCATCGCTGCCACCGATGAAGATAACATCTTCCTTTTTCAGGCGCAAATAACGCACATAAATGTCGGCCGGCACATAAACGCCAGCCAGATGACCGATATGAACTCCACCGTTTGCGTATGGCAAAGCGGCCGTAACGGTTGTTCGCTTAAATTTTTTCTCCTCCATGAGTATAGCTATTTTTTAATATTTCTTCATGCAAAATTACGATAAATCGAAGAGATGGCAAAATAATGGGAGTAGTTAAAACTGGATCATGCTGCGCTATCGCTCTGCCCAATCGCCTCTGTCCAGACTACGATAGCCTATGGCTTCAGCCAAATGTTCGGTCTTGACAGGTTCACTACCCTCCAAATCTGCAATGGTACGAGCTACTTTCAGAATTCTATTGTAGGCCCGAGCCGACAAACTAAGCCGTTCCATCGCCATGCGGAGCATGTTGATTCCGTCGACATCAGGTTCAGCAAAGCGATGAATCATACGCTCGGTCATTTGCGCATTGCAATAAATTCCCTTGCAGTCTTTATACCTTTCAATCTGAATGGCACGGGCCGCAATGACACGTTCACGAATATTAGCACTCGGTTCTCCAGGAGCTGCCTTGGAAATATCCTTGAAAGGCACGGGCGTAATCTCACATTGTATGTCGATGCGGTCGAGCAATGGACCGCTAATCTTGTTGAGGTATCGCTGAATCTGACCGGGTGTACAGACGCATGTATGCGTTGGATCGCCATAATAACCACACGGACAGGGATTCATCGACGCCACAAACATGAAACTACAAGGGTATTCAATGGTGTACTTCGCACGCGATATGGTGATTTTTCGGTCTTCCAATGGCTGGCGTAACACTTCCAACGTGGATTTATTAAACTCGGGAAGCTCGTCACAGAACAAAACGCCATGATGGGCCAACGTAATCTCTCCCGGTTGCGGAGTGGACCCACCACCCACCAATGCCACCTCACTGATAGTATGATGTGGGGCGCGGAAAGGGCGCTGCGCAATCAATGACATGTCGGAACCCAGCTTACCTGCGATGCTGTGGACCTGTGTTGTCTCCAGACTTTCGGCCAATGTAAGGGGTGGAAGAATAGTTGGCAGGCGTTTGGCCATCATGGATTTTCCACTTCCAGGCGGTCCCACCATGATGAGGTTGTGCCCTCCAGCCGCCGCTACCTCCAACGCTCGCTTCACGTTTTCCTGTCCTCGAACATCACTGTAATCAAGGTCAAACCGATATTGGTGTTCGTAAAACTCTTTTCGGGTATCAATGACGGTAGGCTCAAACGATTTGGCACCCGTCAAAAACTGCACGACATCTACCATCGAGTCCATGCCATAGACCTCCAAATTGTTGACTACCGCAGCCTCACGTACATTCTGTTTGGGGACAATCAACCCCTTAAAATGCTCTTTACGGGCACAAATGGCGATGGGAAGGGCCCCCTTGACGGCCTGTAAGGTACCATCCAGACTTAACTCACCCACCATCATATACTGGTCGAGCACCTCAGAAACAATGCTGCCATTAGCGGCCAAGATGGCTATCGCCAAGGGCAAATCGAAGCTGCTACCCTCCTTACGAAGGTCGGCCGGTGCCATGTTCACCGTGATGTCAGCATGCGGAAACTTGTAACCATTGAACTGCATGGCGGCAGCAATACGGCTACGCCCTTCCTTCACGGCCTCATCGCCCAGTCCGGTGAAATGGTACATGATGCCGTTCGTTAAACTAACTTCAATAGTCACAGTTGTCACTTCCATTCCGTTGACAGCTGCACAATAGGTTTTAACCAGCATGATAAGTCGCTTTAGATCAACTCTTCCAACTTCTTCATGAGAGCCTGAGCGTCAAGTCCACATGCTACTACGCGTCCGTTTTTCAAGATGATATTATAAGGTATGGATGAAATGCCTAATTGATGGACAAGATTGCCCTCGAACAACGCCTCATCACAGATGTTCGACCAACGAATGGAGTCGTGATCCAAGGTCTCCTTGCAGGCCTTTTTGCTGGGGTCAATCGATAATCCCACCACTTTGAGGCGAGCGGCATGTTTCTTCTGAAACTCATTGAGCTGCCGTTGTATGTCCAGACTTTCGTAACTCCACGACGTCCAAACATTGATGACGGCCAGTGGAGCCTGACTCAAAGCAGCGCTTGTCACCACATTGCCGTCCACGTCTGTCACCGAGAAGGATGGCAATCGGTCACCTTCTGCCACGAACCCTCCGGAGAGTTGTCGTTGCAACCGGCTCAAAGCCCCATTCTTGGTCTGTTTCTTCACCATCACACCCACCAGTTGTTTGGCCTTGGGGTAGTTGGGCTTGGGCGTTCTGAGGAAGTACTTAGAAACAAGGTACCTGCCCACATCCGAGCTGGGATGGTCGTTCACAAACTGTTCTGCGTATTTCAAAACCTCCGGAGGAGATGCGTTAGCAATCTTTTTCTTGAACTTAGACATCAGCTCGTTGTCATCCGTTCCTTTCACTTCCAGTTCCTTCAAATGCGAAGCATCCCCCTTCACCTCTACCTTTTTACCAGGTACAGCAAAGACGGGATGTTCTGAAAAGTTGGAAAACACGATGAGCAACGTTCCTGATTTCTCGCAAGGAATCTCGTACGTGAACCGCCCTCCCGTCACCTTGATGGTGTCCATTCCATCGATGATGCCATCGGGACTGTAAACGTAAAACTCACCTTGGTTGAGATGCAGCAGCCGGCCATCGAGTTTAAAATGATGACTGTCGGTACCGCACGACATCAAAACCAAAGTGAGCCAAAAGAAATAGGCAATATGCTTCATAGCAAACAGTTGCCTTATCTCAAGATAGACAATTCTAAATCGTTGTCAGCGTATGTCTTTAATGAGGGGTCTTTCTTCAAAGCCTCTTTCAAATAAGATTCTGCGGCAAACTTGTTACCACGACGTGCAGCCACGATAGCGTGCAGATAGTCGGTCAAAGCATTAGGGTTAGCTACCTTGTCCAGCGTAGCAGCTGCTGCTGCATAGTTCTTGTTCATCAACTGTGCAAGTGCCGCACTGTTGCTGTTGACATCTTCAAAGTCTTTCTCTGCTTGTGCAAAATTGCCCTTTGCCAGATTCAAACTACCGATAGCCACGTTTACATTCTGTTCGCCCAGCGCCTTGGCGATGCTGGTCTCGGCCTCTTTCACGTTGCCGTTAACCAGTTCCATGATACCCAGATTAGCCAAAGCCTCAGGAGCTTGCGGATTAACACGCAAAGCACGTTCGAGATAACGTGTAGCTTCCATCTCGCCACCCTTCATGAATGCCAAGGTAGCCAGGTTGTTCAAAGCCCGATAGTCTTTGTCATAATATTCTGCTGTGCGCTTGTAGATTTCTTCCTTCTTGGCCATGTTGTCTTCCAAAGTAGCATAATAGAGCATTTCCTCTACGCTGAGTTTAGTGGCATCGGTGGCATACTGTGTCTTGATTTGCTCGTCACTTCTGCCGATAGTCTCATAGTTAATGATCAGGCGAGAACGACGCAACTCTGGCAAAATGCCGTCTGCCAATTCGCGGAAGGCCTCGCTCATGTTACGAATCTGCTGCTCTCTCTGCTCAGGATCTTTGTACATGGACAGCACGCGCAGGATAACATCCTTGTCTTGAATGTTGCTGGCCTGAACCAATTTCTGGAAGCCATCCCAGTCTTGTGCGGTGTAGTGAGCGTCAATGCCAGTGGCCACGCCCGTCTGCTTCAACTGCGATTTAACGTAAGCCTCAGAAGTATTCTGACGTTTGCCTGCCAACTTGTCGTTGAAGCTGAATCCACCTTCCGGTGATGCATAAGCCTGAACCTCGACGTTGCGAATGTTCAATTTCTCGCGATCGGCGTTGATGCGCTTCAACATGGCTACAAACTCCTGAACCGAGTTGTTCTTCAATTCACTCCGGCGCAAGTTGGCTTGGTTCACCAAGAACTTGATGTTAGCCTCTTGCTTCTGCGCATTAACACGCTGGAAAGAGTCGGGAGCGATGCAACCACCGTCACCCAGCAACAGTTGCTTGTACAATTCAGACGTAGCAACCACGCCTTCGGCCACCTTCACGGCAGGTATATTAATCTTCTTATTACCCCTGCGTGCGCTGAAAGTAAGGTACATGTCGCTTTTCTGCATTGCAGGTACGAAATCAAACGCCGTCTTCATGGTGTAACGACCGCCCAAACGATAAGAAATCATCTGATCGTTTCCCAGCACTTTCTCGCCTTGGAACGTAGATCCTGCCCCTTTGGCAACCTGTCCGTTTCCATATCTTAGTTCGGGAATCACAGTCACAACCGCGTTTTTCTTCATATATTTTTCAGGAAAAGCACCATTGATGGTAGCTGGAACCTGACCGCCTTTTGTTTCTAACGGATTGGGGATAACCGTGAAATTGTCTGCCGACAACGCTCCCATTTTAGAACATGAGGTGAATGCCAGCACTGAACATACTGATAAAGTAAAGATGAGATTTTTGCGCATAGTAATCATTTTTAGTTTTAGTGTGCCGCGAGCGGGACTCGAACCCGCACAGCCATTACTGGCCAAGGGATTTTAAGTCCCTCGTGTCTACCAATTCCACCATTGCGGCAATCAGCCAAAACCGCCTGTAACTACCAGGTTTGTCCACTGAAAAAGTTTTCATGTCGTACCAACCTGACTACAGCAGCCTGAACAAATATTAAAATGAGCGGCAAACGAGACTCGAACTCGCGACCCCAACCTTGGCAAGGTTGTGCTCTACCAACTGAGCTATTGCCGCATTTTTATAGAGTGCAAAGGTAGCATATAATCTTTATATCCACAAAAAAATTTAATTTTTTTATTGATTAAGTTTGGTAAAGCAGTTAGATGGCAGTAACCTTGCGCCGAACCATAGGGGAAGAAGCAGTGCACTCATACAACCTATCAGTGATCAACAATACCTGAGGAAAGCGGAAAATTGCCCTGTCTTATCGTATAAAATATGTACGATAATTTTGAAAGAAAACGCCCAAAAAACGGCCTTCAGAAACTTACCATTTAGAAAAAATCAATAGGCAAACGGGATGCATACAAGGCGTTGATTGAGTAGAAAAAAGCAGATTTCGACCCAATAACAACGAGATGATGTGATGAAAAGCATCCTTTTGGCGGTCAATAGGACTGCCATTGCATGGCAAAAGCATAGCTATTGGTGACCAAAAGCAATGCTTTTACCCATAAATGGCCTGAAAATTGAAGCAACGGCAGTGGTGGATAAGCGTAACTTTCTGTATGACAAAGGAATAGAAAGACTGCTTATTTTGGGCGAATTTGAGACAAGAAGCGGGGTTGTTGATTGACAAGCCAAGCATGAGCGCATTCGTTGTCAAGATAATTCATCACGCCTGGCTTTCATTGTGGTGAAGGTTTGATTCTTAAAGTCATGATGACAGCGGTTACAAGGAATGGCGTAAAAATTCACGTTCTCAAACAAGTATTTTTTACTTCCGCGTTTGTCTGTATCAACAGAATTATATATTTTTGCAGACAAGGCCTACTTTATAAGTCGGACAAGCCGTGAAAGTGCTTGCATCTACAGTCCTGTGAAGGTAGCAAAACCATGAACGGACTTTGGTAATGGCATGCGACTTTCTGTATATATAATATTGTTATTACAATCATAAACATCACTTAACATGAAAAAGTATTTAGTGCTGGCATTGTTGTCGTTAACAACGCTATTCACCCAAGCACAGATTGTAGACCCCATACAATCATCCGCACAACTCAAAACGGGCAAAACTGCTGAAGGAGAGATAGTCTTCAACCTGGAAATAGAACAGGGATGGCACGTCTATTCCGTGAACCTTGGCAGCAATGGCCCTATCGAAGCCTCTTTCCATGTTAACAAAATGGACGGCGTAGAGAAAGTGGGCGGCCTGGTGGCGCGCGGCAACGAAATCTCGAAGATGGACAACCTATTTGGTATGAAGTTGCGCTTTTTTGAGCATAAGGCGCAGTTTGTCCAGAAAATTAGGTTCACCAAACCCAATTATACCATTGATGCTTATTTGGAATATGGCGCCTGCAACGACGAAACGTGCATGCCACCGCAAGAAGTAGCCTTCAAGAACGCCGGGAAATCGCCGGCCATCGTGGCTGCGACAACGCCACAGGAACCGACTGAAAAAGAGGCGAAAGATGGAGATTCGCCTTCATCCCTCAGCCCAGACTCCATGCAGACCGCGGCGACGGACACGCTTCTTCCCGCACCGGTGGATACCAACCAGGTGGCTGTCAGCACTGATTTGTGGCAACCTGTCATCAAAGAATTGCAACAACAGGATGGCCGCAGCGAGCGACAGTCATCGCTGTGGTACCTCTTTTTAATGGGGTTTGTCGGCGGATTGCTGGCGCTGTTCACCCCTTGCGTATGGCCCATCATCCCCATGACGGTGAGTTTCTTCCTCAAGCGCACCAAGGACAAGGCCAAAGGCATGCGCGATGCCATTACCTACGGCTTGGCCATCATCGTGATATTCCTATCGCTGGGACTGCTTGTGACGGCATTTACCGATCCACACAAGCTCAACGAACTGGCAACCAGTGCAGTTTTCAACATCTTCTTCTTCCTGCTGCTGGTGGTATTTGCCCTCTCTTTCTTCGGATGGTTCGAGCTGCGGCTTCCTGAGTCATGGGGAAACAAGATGGACAGCAAGGCCTCTTCCACCACCGGATTGCTCTCTATCTTCCTGATGGCCTTCACGTTGGTGCTGGTATCTTTCTCTTGTACCGCACCCATCGTTGGTTTCTTGCTGGTACAAGCCGCCACGTCGGGCAACTGGGTGGGCCCTGCCATCGGAATGTTTGGCTTCGCCTTGGCACTGGCTCTGCCGTTTACGCTCTTCGCCCTGTTCCCTTCTTGGCTGAAGCAAGCACCCAAATCGGGTTCTTGGATGAACACCATCAAGGTGGTATTGGGCTTTATCGAACTGGCCTTCGCATTGAAGTTCCTCTCTGTAGCCGACCTGGCATACGGCTGGGGCATCCTCGATCGTGAGGTGTTCTTGTCGCTGTGGATTGTGATTTTCGGCATGTTGGGACTTTATCTCATCGGGCACCTCAAGTTCCAAAGCGACATGGTGGGCGGCGAGAGCAAACCCATGCCGGTTGTATGCATCATGCTGGGCATGGTTTCACTCGCCTTCACGGTTTACATGGTGCCTGGTCTTTGGGGCGCACCCGTTAAGGCCGTGAGCGCTTTCGCACCGCCAATCAGCACACAAGACTTCAACCTGAACAACAAAGAGGTTCACGCCGCCTATACCAATTATGAAGAAGGAATGGCTGCCGCCAAAGCTCAGGGCAAGCCTGCTTTCATCGATTTCACCGGCTTTGGTTGTGTCAACTGCCGAAAGATGGAAGCGGCTGTGTGGACAGATCCATCGGTTGCGGAGGTACTGACAAAGGATTATGTGCTCATCTCCTTGTTCGTGGACGACAAAACGCCGCTGAAAGAGCAGATAGAAATGATGGACAACGGCAAAAAGCGCACGCTTCGCACGGTTGGCGACAAGTGGAGTTACCTGCAAAGTAGTAAGTTTGGCGCCAACACACAGCCTTTCTATGTGCCATTGGACAATGCAGGAAAACCGCTGACTGGCTCATACAGCTATAAAGAAGATGTGTCGGCGTACCTCGATTTCTTGAAGAAAGGACTGGAGGCTTATCACAATCGCGACTGACCTTGCACGCCCTTGCCACGCAATACGGTCTGTGCTGCGTGGCAAGGCAGCCTGCTTTGCACGGGTAAAGCAATCTTACATACAAACAAACCACGATATAAAAACCATTTGAATCTACAAAACCATGCTTGAAGAACATATCCGAAAACAAATCATACAGCTCATCCACCAGGAAGTAGTGCCTGCCGTTGGATGCACGGAGCCCATGGCCGTGGCGCTATGTACGGCCAAAGCGACGGAGATGTTGGGTTGTCGGCCCGAGAAAATAACCGCCCTACTGAGTGCTAACATCCTGAAAAACGCGATGGGTGTGGGCATTCCAGGAACCGGAATGATTGGATTACCCATCGCCATTGCCTTGGGCAGCATCGTCGGAAAGGCTGAATATCAACTGGAGGTGATTAAGGATCTCACACCCGAGACGTTGGAAGAAGCGAAGAAATACATAGAGGAAAAACGCATAGACATCCAACTCAAACAGGGAATTACCGAGAAACTGTACATCGAGGTGACATGCCAAGCAAACAATCAAACGGCAAAAGCCATCATTGCAGGGGCGCATACCAACTTTGTCCACCTATGCAAAAACGGGGAAATCCTGCTCGACAAAGGCCTGAGGAAGCAAGATGAACCCGAGGAGAACGACATACAGCTTTCGTTCCGGATGGTCTACGACTTCGCAACCACCACCCCCATCGACGAAATCAGGTTCATGCTGAAAACCAAAGAGTATAACATGAATGCTGCCGAGCAGTCGCTGAAGGGCAACTACGGACACTGCTTGGGCAAGACAATGGATCGCCCATTGAGTCGAGGGATATTTGGTAACAGCATCTACTCGCACATCATCGCCAAGACAGCGTCGGCCTGTGATGCCCGAATGGGCGGAGCCATGATACCGGTGATGAGCAATAGTGGGTCGGGAAATCAGGGTATCTGCGCCACAAACCCAGTGGTGGTGTATGCCATGGAAAACGAGAATACGGAAGAAGAACTTATCCGAGCCCTGACACTTAGTCATCTTTCAGCCATTTACATCAAGCAGAGCCTGGGCAAACTGTCGGCTCTGTGCGGCTGTGTGGTGGCCAGCATCGGCTCAAGCTGCGGCATCACCTATCTTATGGGCGGCGACTATGCGCACATCTGTCATGCTATCAAGAACATGATTGCCAACCTTACCGGCATGATTTGCGACGGAGCCAAGCCCAGTTGTTCACTGAAAATCAGCTCAGGTGTCAGCACAGCTGTACTTTCGGCCTTGCTATCAATGGAAAACAAGCATGTAACGTCGGCAGAAGGCATCATCGACGAGGACGTGGATCGCTCGATACGCAACCTCACCAGCATTGGAAAGGACGCCATGGGCACGACTGATGAGATGGTTTTGAGTATCATGACCAGCAAACAACGGTGCTAAGTATCGCTCCCAAACCTGCACTTTTCCCCCATAAAGTTCATGGATATTCAACGCTGGCGATGACACCAAAGTCTATTAGTGCCATGAGCAAGCACTCACTTTGCTGCTATTAGTGGAAGCAAAGAATAAGACATGCGCCATTGAGAAGGTTACACAAGGCTTTTTATGTCCTGTGCCGTCTTTGCCTTAATTCATCAATTCAACGGCCTTGAGGACAATGTCATTGGTCTCATTGATAATCTGGAAATACTCATTCATGTCCCACAAATCACGTGCAACCAATGCTTTGAGTTGGTTTTTCACGGCGGGTAAGGTCGTTTGTAATTCCTCCTGATCCTTCGGTTTCACCTTTTCTTTCTCACCAGAGCGAATCACTGCATCCACCAACTGCTGCGGAACGTCAAATTCACGCACAAACTTTGCGAAGGTAGGATATTGTTTTTGCAGCTGTTTACGGTGTTGGTCAACATACTTAAGATTCTCCGTAATGATGATTCCCTTCGCTGCCAACTGCCGATGATATGGTGTGAATTTGGTCGTATCGAGTGGAACAAAGTAATCAGGCATGATACCTCCGCCACCATATACCGTTCGTTTGAGGCGCAAGGTCTTATACTTCAGCGAGTCAGCGAAATGAATACTGTCGGCACTATACAGCTCTCCATGCTTGAAACGAGTGTCCAATTCACGGGCATAGCTTTCGTTGTCACCTTTAATATATGGCTTCTGGATACAACGTCCCGATGGCGTATAGTAGTGAGCGATGGTGAGTCGCATCATACTTCCATCAGGAAATTCAATCGGACGCTGCACCAAACCCTTCCCAAACGAACGCCGTCCAACCACTTGTCCTCTGTCTTGATCCTGGATAGCACCTGTGACGATCTCGGCAGCAGATGCTGAAAACTCATTCACCAGCACCATCACCTTGCCCGAAAGCAAGCTACCATTACCGTGTGCTGTATATTCCATACGCTCCGCACGTCGTCCTTTGGTATAAACAATCAAGTCGTTACGCTGCAAAAACTCATTGGCTATCTTCACCGCAGCTTGCAAATAGCCGCCTCCATTGTCCTGCAAATCCAAGACAAGGTCACGCATTCCCTGTTTTTTCAGTGCGGTGATACAGGCCATAAACTCATCATAAGTGGTCGCACCAAAGCTTCCTATGCGCACATAACCTAATCGGGGACGAAGCATGTAACTGGCATCAACGGTTTTAACAGGTATCTTATCGCGCATTACGGTAAAGTAAAGCCGCTCCCCAATGCCCTTACGGAGGATGCCCAACTTTACTTTTGTTCCTTTCTTTCCACGCAACCGCCGCATAATCTCTTCGCGTGCCATCTTGACACCCGCAATACTACTGTCGTTAACGCTCACGATTCGGTCGCCAGCCAATATGCCCACCTTCTCCGACGGACCATTGGTAATGGTCTGAATGACCATGAGTGTGTCTTGCATCATGTTGAACTGAATGCCAATACCCTCAAAAGATCCCTGCAAAGATTCAGTCATGGCCTTGGTCTCTTTCGCCGTTGTATAAGAAGAATGTGGGTCCAACTTCTCCAACATGCCACGAATGGCATCTTCAACCAGTTTGTCTTCGTTCACCGTATCAACATAAAGATTATTGATAGCCATCTCCGCAATTTGCAACTTGCGAAGCGGTGATTCTTTTCCGAAATTGATATTGATTTGAGCGGATACTGAATAAAATATCAATAGTACCCAACATGAAGCAACGAGTCGTCTCATTTGTCTGATTTTATATAAAAGAATTGTTCGCCCCAATGACATCGATTAGCCGTCTAAACGAACTTGATTGTTCATCTACATGACAAAGATTGTCAATCAATGGGTTCGGGTTCATCTTCCGGAAGGTCTTCCTCGACCACCAAATTATCAATGATAAAGTTTTGTCGTTCCATGGTATTCTTGCCCATGTAATACTCCAAAAGTTTTTGTACTTGGTCGTTTTTGTGCAGTGTCACCTGTTCCAATCGCATGTCAGGACCGATGAAATGGACGAATTCGTCAGGAGATATCTCTCCCAATCCTTTGAATCGGGTGATTTCAGGCTCGGGTCCAAGGTCCTTAATCGCCTCTTGTCGCTCTTCATCACTATAACAATAGCGAGTGATAAAATCGCTCTTTCGCTCTTTTTTGTCACGAATAGCGTCCGCATCCGCTATCACTTGCTTATTTTTAATCTTCGTTCTGCGGTTACGCACGCGGAAAAGAGGAGTCTGCAACACATACACATGCCCTTTCTTGATAAGCTCGGGGAAGAACTGTAGAAAGAAAGTGATAATTAACAGACGGATGTGCATGCCATCGACATCGGCATCTGTGGCGACAATCACCTTGTTGTAGCGCAGCGTGTCCAAGCCATCTTCAATGTCGAGAGCCGCCTGCAAGAGGTTGAACTCTTCGTTTTCGTACACCACTTTCTTGGTCAATCCATACGAATTGAGTGGTTTTCCCCGCAACGAGAACACCGCTTGTGTGTTCACATCCCTACTCTTGGTAATGCTACCGCTGGCCGAATCGCCCTCGGTAATAAAGATACAACTCTCCTCCTTGCGGTCATTTTTCTCATCACTGAAATGAATTCGGCAGTCACGCAACTTCTTATTGTGCAGGTTGGCCTTCTTGGCACGCTCTCTGGCGAGCTTCGTTACCCCCGCCATAGCTTTGCGTTCGTGCTCGCTCGTCTTGATCTTAGCCTCCAATACGTCCGCGCAATCTTCCTTGTGGATATGCAGGTAGTTGTCCACCTCACGCTTGATGAAATCACCCACATACTTGTTGATGGTCTCACCTCCAGGCGCCATGAGCGTAGACCCTAATTTAATCTTGGTCTGACTCTCGAAAACAGGTTCTTCCACGTTAATGGCTACAGCCGCCACAATGCCGTTTCGAATGTCGGTGTACTCGTAGCTTTTGTCGTAAAACTCTTTGATAGTCTTGGCGATATGCTCCTTGAAAGCACTCTGGTGCGTGCCTCCCTGCGTGGTATGCTGCCCGTTGACAAACGAGTGGTATTCTTCTCCGTACTGATTGGTATGCGTGAAAGCAATCTCGATGTCATCGCCAACGACATGAACAATAGGGTACAATCCGTCCGTTGTCATGTTGTCGTTAAGCAAGTCCTCCAATCCGTTACGGCTTTTGATGCGCCGTCCATTGTACATGATGGTGAGTCCGGCATTCAGATAGGTATAGTTCCGCAGCATAGTTTCCACGATATCATCGTGGAAAGAGTAGTTCTTGAACAGCGTGTTGTCGGGTTCAAAATAAACATAGGTACCCGTTTCATCCTGCGTTTTATCGGTCTGATCGCTCTTGAGCTCACCTTTTTCAAACATGATGGAGCGAACTTTTCCTTCGCGATACGACTTCACCTCGAAATGCGCACTCAAAGCATTCACGGCTTTGAGGCCCACACCGTTCAAACCTACACTCTTCTTAAACGCTTTCGAATCGTATTTTCCACCCGTATTCAGCATGCTCACGGCCTCTACCAGTTTGCCTTGCGGAATACCACGACCGTAGTCGCGCACGCTCACGCGCAGGTTGTCTTCCACGTCAATCTCGATTCGGTCGCCCGACTTCATCTTAAACTCGTCGATGGAGTTGTCAATCACTTCCTTCAACAGTACGTAGATGCCATCCTCGGGCAAGTTGCCATCGCCCAACCGGCCGATGTACATGCCCGGACGGGTACGCACATGCTCCATATCCGACAGGTGTCGGATGTTATCATCTGTATAAGAAACGGTTTTTTCTGCCCCAATCGGAGCAGAAGCCATATTGTTATGATTCGTTGATTGCAATTCTTGCTTATTTTTATCAGTCATCGGTCTATTGGTTGTTGTTCGTTTTCAGCAATGCCGTATGGGATGGTTCTACCATACCAGCACGCTCTACACGCCATCGTCACGCACGAAAGAGCATCTGAAGCCCCAAAAAGAATCTACTTACCCGATGTGACCGTGGGCAAGAATTAAATCTTCTTTTTGAAACAGCTGCGACGCTTATGATTGGTGGGCTTCAGCGGTCCCCACTGACTTTGCACGCCCTCATTGGTTTCCAGCTCAACCTGACTCTCGGCCCAAGTAAACCCATACTTGTTAAACACGGGTATCAGGTCGGTGAACAACAAGGCGTTGGCACCCTTGGATCTATACTCTGGCAGCACACCCAGCAGCAGCAAGTCGCCGCCACCTCCTGTCTTTTGAAACTTGATGGCCCGCAACAGGTGCCACCAGCCCCATGGAAGCAAGCGGCCTCTACGGCATTTTTGCAAGGCATACGACAGGGATGGTATTGAAATGCCCACGCCGATGAGTTTCTTGTCCTTGTTCCAATCCTCGATGAGTGTAATCATGTTCAAATCGGCGAAGCGAAGATACATGTTCACATAGTGATCAATCTGTTTCTCACTGAGTTCAGAATAGCCATAAAGGTCTTTGTACGTCTCGTTGATGATGTCAAAAACCTTTCGTCCATAATCGGTCTTTTTCACTTCCCTTCGAGTCAGTTTCTTGATGTGCAGGTTGTAACGCGTTTCTACAACCTCGGCTATCTTCGCATATTTTTCGGGAATTTCCTTCGGAACGTCAAAGAAATATTCCACATAATTCTGGTCAACTTCCCATCCGCCCAACTTCTCTAAATGCTGTGGGTAGTAAGGATAGTTGTAAATAGTGATCATCGTGCTGAGCTTGTCAAAGCCCCAAGTAAGCATTCCTTCAGGGTCCATGTCGGTGAAACCCAATGGCCCCACCATCTCGGTCATGCCCTTTGAACGGCCATAGGCTGCCACTTCATCGAACAAGGCGCGAGATACGTCCAGGTCATCTACGAAGTCAATCCACCCGAACCGCACATGCTTGGTTTTCCATTTTTCATTGGCTCGATGGTTAATGATGGCTGCTACTCGCCCTACTACTTTGCCTTGTTTGTACGCAATATAATATTCTGCCTCACAAAACTCAAATGCAGCGTTCTTATCTTTACGCAAGGTGTTCACATCATCCATGAAAAGATTCGGAACATCGTATGGGTCTCCCTCGTAAAGGTCGTAATGAAAGTCAACGAACGTTCTCAAATCGCGCAGCGACTCGACCTTCTTAATTTGTACAGATGGCATTCTTTTTAATAAGATTGTATGCAATATAGGCTTGCAAAGTTACGCTTATTTGGCCTATTTTCAAAATAAAACGCCTACATTTTTTACCGCTCACGGGGCGTGAGCATGACAAGGGGAATCACGCTCCTACGAATAATCATTTCAATTGCATTGAGTTTGGTGGGCAATTGCATTGAGTTTAGCAGCCAAAGTCATTGAGTTTGGCACCCAAAGTCATTGAGTTTGGCGGGCAAGTGTTTTCGAGTATTCTATCAAATAGCGAGAAAAAGATATAAACGTATGTTTATCAATAACATACATTGCCATAACAGCGATATCAAACAAGCTCGTGAACTACCAACACGCGCATGTCGAACAGCAGACTGTCGACCGTCTTACGCATGAACCGATGATGAATATATTGCCCTCTACTTGCGGCAAATCAACAGAACATGCCGCCCATCTGCCAGCGTGGTAGCGAAAATATAAACCGCTCCCCCATCCTTCAGCTTGAGCCGTTTGCGTAACTCGGCCACTGAAAGGGGAAAGTTGCGGGTGGTGATGTTGGCCTGGCGCACGTCGCGAAGTACTGACTTTAGTTCTTTTTTGTTCATCGAAGAGAAGGCTTGGATGCGGAACTTCCGTCCAGGAAACGCCGGGAGGTCACGGTCAGAGATAAAAAGATGCGAGTTGGGTGCTATCTTCTGAACGCCCATTTGGGCACTCAAGGCCGAGAAACAACCGGCCTTCATGATTGACGCATGAGGCTCGTAGAGAAACAGACCCGGCCGCATTTCTTCGGGACTTACATAAGGAGGCAGTACCACAGATGGTTCGTCGGCCGAACAGACAAAGACCTGGTCATCGTTCACGCAATGGAGGGTGAGCGGCTTATACCGTTGCTTGCTCAAGACAAAGAGCAGTTCTTTGCACTCGTTTCTCACCGACAGGACATGTATCTCGCACACCTTCACCCCATCAGTCTCGAGTTGAGCCACGGCTTGATGCCAGTCGAGCATCGGAGAGAGCTTCACCATGACAAAAAGACTCTTATCCGTCAACTCTTCTTTCAGGCTCAACAAATCAGGTGTGCAGTCGCTGATGGCCACCGTCTTGCCGTCCTGTCGATCACGACGGGCAGGGTCCAGGTAAATCACCGTGGCGTGGCTCATCCGCCGTAGATAATCCACTCCATCGGCACACACCACTTCTGCCTGTTGCAAACCTAAGAGGGAGAAATTGTGTTGAGCCATCTCGCACAACGCTTGTTGCCGTTCTACGTAGACACAACGCTCGAATTGACGGGCCATGAAGGAGAAATCAACTCCAAAACCGCCTGTCAAATCGACCAAAGATGGCTCTGTTTCATGGGGCAGGTGGGCTTTCTTCGAGTCGTCCAACCGTGATCCATGAACGAAATCGGCACAGAGCCGCGCGGCCAACTGCGTCTTGTAGCGCGCCGTTTGCTCGGAAGAACATTGCTCCATGGACAGGTGGGGCGGGTACAACAGTTCGTCTATGGCCGCCCAAGACGGCAGTTTTTGTCGGGCAGTCTGTCGCCCCGCAATCTGTTGCAAGGCCAAAGGCATGTCCACACCCAGATGTTGATCACCCTTGAGAGCCAGCTGTCGCACATCATCTTCGGCGTGCCGGCGAATGAATGCTGCGGTTGCTTCGTTCATCATACCCATCTTTTCATCGGAAATAAAATAAAAAAAGTAGCCAGTAGGCTACTTAATCACCTGGTAATAACGCTTTGCCTGTGCCCGTGAACGAAAGTTGAAATGCCACCATTCGGTACGCAAGGGTTTGAAACCAGCGTAGGTCATCACGTCACGAAGCAGCTGACGGTTCTTGCGAGCCTGCGCACTGATGCGCTTCTGCGCCACCAGTTGGGCTTCGTTGTCAATGTGAGCCGCAGCTCCCATATAGTCAATCTTGGTGCCCATGTCGAGGGTATCGCCCTTCAGGTTGCACAGCGTGAGGTCGACAGCCAGTCCATAATTGTGCAAACCACCACCGCGTGCGGGATTGGACACATAGAAATATTTGGAGGTATGCTTCACCTTATCCCACATTTTTTGCTGAATGGACATGGGACGGGCAGCGTCATAAATCTTCAATCGAAGGTCAGGACGCAACTCCTTGAGCCGCTTTTGCGCCTTAACCAGTGCCTGAGCTGCGCGCGGATGGAGGTAGGCTTCTCGCAAATCGTCGTACAACACGCTGCCAGTGAAGTTGTCTGCGCGGGCGTACATCAAGGATACCTGGATGGTCTTGTCGAGTTGTTGCACGTTGACATAGCCCCGACGCTCGAGCGACTGTGCCGTTTTACTAAGTTTTTGCTTGTCTTGAGCCACGGAAAAAGTGGTGGCCAAGACAAGCAATAAGATGATTTTTCGCATGCTATGAGTGGATGTTCTGTTAACGATGAGATGGATTTTTTCTGTCCATCAGCCTCATCATCGCGTCAACTCGATGGCCAATACGGGTTCGTTGGTGGTGATGCAATCCACCCCAGCCTTATTCATTTCTTCAATACCAGCCTTGTCACTAACAGTCCACACGTTAACCGTCATGCCCAGGTCGTGCGCCTCTTTAATCCATTCGGGATGCTTGCGCAGAACACTGATATGGTAATCAATGCCTGTGATGCCATCCTGATGAAGCTGAGCCGGTGTTTTGTTGCCCGAAAGATAAGCTACTTTGGCCTGCTTGTCCAGACGCACCAATTCCAAACACACGTCATGACTGAATGCAATGTATTCTACTTGGTTCTCAACCCCATATTTCTTCACGGCTTTCACCGTTGCTTGGGCAGCGCGTTTGTTGGCTTCTAACGTTGAATGGGTCTTGATTTCAATGATGAGTTTGGTTTTGCTTTTGGTCTTTTTCATCATCTTCAACAAGTCCTTCAGCTGTGGCATTTTCTCGCCATTCTTTAGTGTTAGGTTCTTACAATCCTTGTAAGAAGCTTTTTCAAGTACCACACCATTGAAATCATTGTCATGATTCACCATGAGTTTTCCATCGGTAGTGAGCCATACATCTATTTCAGAGCCATAGACATTCAAGTCGAGTGCCTTCTGGAGCGATGTCCTTGAGTTTTGAGCCGAGCCTGGTGTGGTCCAGTAACCACGGTGAGCAATGACTTTTGAACCTGCAAACATGCTGACTGTTGCAAAAGCAGCAAGGGCCAGTGTACAAAATAATTTTTTCATAATGGTATGCGTATTGATTGTTGATGATTTACGTATGTATCTGCAAAGATAAGAAGTTGGCGTGACACAACCAAACCAAAACACAAGTAAACAGGGCGAGGAAGGGCGAAGTTTGTACTACTTTAACTGATAAAGCAGGCCCAATCTCACTTCGTATGTACGGGCAGTAGCATCGTTTCGATAGGTATAGTGGGTATCACGATGATAATAAGCTCCCGAAAAAAGACATCCCCATTGTTTCCAAATGGGCAACTTCAAGATGGGGCGTAACACCCATACGGATGATTGGTTGCGCTCGCCTTGTGCGCTGAAGGTTTCGTATGGCGTGTCTGCTGGCACATCTTCGTAGCCACGCCAACTGTACATTCTGAAAAAGCGGGCATCCAGAGAGAAAGAAAAGCGGTGACCCAACGAGAATTGCGTGCGTGACAGGGCGGTGAAGCCGCTGCCCATGTTGTAGGATTTGTGAAAGGGATTGTCGGTATAATCGCTCCAAAGTCCGCCCAACAACATACCATTGAGGAAGAAAGATTGATCAAATTGCAGGTTTTGATGGATGGAAGGAGCCCTACAAAGCCACCCCACTCCGATGCTGGCTGCTTCGGAAAGCTGGTAAGGGGGCAAGCCTCCGTTGCGTCCATTGGTATGTTCGTAATTGAAATGCTGATAAACACCGAAGCGCGACAGCATGCCCCGACGCTCCATCACAGGAGTTGCAGCCAACTGTCCGATGATGTTGATGTGGTTCACGGCATGTTGTTGATGCCCCACAACCACACCCGCATCGAGGGTAAAGTAATCGAAAGGCTTGTTCTCATCATTGAAAGCGTCGCCATAGCGGACCGACAAATCCAAATAAGGCGTATGAAACCGCATTGTGGAAGCATCGTGGCCCGATACATATCTATCGCCAACAGCCATTGTTATGCGTACAGGTATTCGCTCGTCATCATGATAAGCTACTTTTTGAGGACGTATCTTCCACGCCTCACCAGTGAATATGCGATTCAATGCGCGGATGGGATTGATAGCTGCTCCCAACAGTTCTTGGGCAACACGCCGCCACCCTCGCTGGTCATCATGGTACACGAGGTTAGACAAACGATAGGTACTCTCGCCGATAGCCAATCCACCTATGCCGGTAGAAATGGCGTCATTGATGGATGGGAGTTCGTTTTCGCCGGCAATTTCCCACATCAAGTCGCCGGCCAAGGTATAAGGTATCGACTCCCAGAAGTTCATACCATTACTGCGAGCGGCATTGAAGAATAGATTGCCATGATAGGGATGGTACCATAAATTGGTGTGAAACACATCTCCATCCCAAAACCATTGATTAAGCCGAACGTTGCGTTTGAGTGTTTTACTGGTTACCTTGGCGAAATCAGCATCTAATATAAAATAGTCAACGGCCAGGAAGGTAGCGTTGATTCCCACCACTTCTGCGGCTGCCCGCCATGGATATTTTGGGGGATTGGCTGACTGTTTCCCCATCAGTGAGTCAACATGGAAAACGTAGGGCGATTGATTTAACAAGGTATCAGGTAGCACTACGCTGTCAACCAATGCACTTGAATCGCTTTGTAGATGGCAGTTCTGCGCTTTACTTTCTATCGAAAATAAAGTAACAAGAACACCCATGCCGACCCAGCACTTGGTTTTAGCCAAAGAATCAAAAACAGATAAGTAATTCAAGTATACCGAACATCTTAAGTATGGTTCAACATCAACGATCCTCTTACGACCCAACAAAAAAGCCTACCTGTCACTGAAACGATGTCTAAAAGGCACGATTCCCAGTGACACATAGGCCGTTTATGGTTCTAAAAACAGGACTGAGAGCAATCAGTTGCTGCTTTATTTCACGGTAATGAGGAAGTAATTCTTCTTTCCACGCTGCACCAACAGGTACTTACCGTCTATCAAGTCGTCTGCCGTGATGACCTGATCGAAGGACGAAAGCTTCTCCTTGTTGAGCGAAACTCCGCCTCCTTTCACCAGTTTCCGCATCTCACCTTTGCTTGGGAACATCTCCATTCCATCCTGATTGAAGAGGTCTACGGCCGTGCAACCCAACTGTTCCTTGCCAATTTCGTATTGCGGAACGCCGTTAAAGACATCGAGGAAGGTAGCTTCATCGAGCTTTTGAAGGCTCTCTTTGGTGGCTTTTCCGAACAAAATGTTGCTGGCTTCAATGGCCATGTCTAAGTCTTCCCGCGAATGAACCATCACCGTTACCTCCTCAGCCAAACGCTTTTGAAGAACACGCCGGCCGGGATCTTGTTGATGTTCGGCCACAAGAGCTTCGATGGTTTCACGCTCCAAGGAGGTAAATATCTTGATGTATTTCTCCGCATCGTCATCACTGACGTTCAACCAGAATTGATAGAACGCATAAGGTGTCGTGCGGTTTCTGTCCAACCAAATGTTACCGTTCTCCGTTTTACCGAACTTTTTCCCGTCAGCCTTCGTGATTAAGGGGCACGTCAGACAGTAAGCATTCTCCTCTGCGCCCAATGTTCGGCGAATCAACTCAGTGCCCGTCGTCATGTTTCCCCACTGGTCGTTACCGCCAAGTTGCAGTTTGATGCCATGCTTCTGATAGAGATGAAGGAAGTCGTAGCCCTGCAACAGCTGGTAAGTGAACTCGGTAAACGACAAACCATCGCTGGCTTCACCGTTCAAACGCTTCTTCACACTGTCTTTGGCCATCATATAATTCACAGTAATGTGCTTGCCTACCTCGCGTGCAAAGTCAAGGAAAGTGAAGTCTTTCATCCAGTCATAGTTGTTCACCAGCTCGGCTTTGTTGGGTGTGTCACCATCAAAGTCGAGGAATTTAGACACTTGTTGCTTGATAGCCTCTTGATTATGGTACAAGGTAGCAGTGTCCAAGAGGTTGCGTTCCAAGCTCTTTCCCGACGGATCACCAATCATTCCCGTCGCTCCACCCAGCAACAGATAGGGCTTATGCCCACATCTTTGCAGATGACGGAGCATCATGATGCCACACAAGTGGCCGATATGCAAGGAATCGGCCGTTGGGTCAGTACCCAAATAAGCCGACACGAGTTCTTTTTCAAGCAGTTCTTCGGTGCCTGGCATCATCTGCGCTAACATGCCACGCCATTTCAGTTCTTCAACAAAGTTCTTTGTCATCGAATCAAATTTATATTTTTCGTTTGTATAATGAAGCTGGGGCCTCTACTCAAAGAGAAACTTACGGTACCGGATCATATCCACTACCACCCCACGGATTACATCGTAAGATGCGCCATACGGCCAACGCC
Organism: Prevotella sp. SGI.027; assembly: GCA_050315175.1. Classification (GTDB taxonomy): domain Bacteria; phylum Bacteroidota; class Bacteroidia; order Bacteroidales; family Bacteroidaceae; genus Prevotella. The sequence goes on along the minus strand of JBNPOM010000001.1, from coordinate 50,789 downwards.
AGCCCCTTGAATGGGCCATGCTTGATGATGGCCTGCCGCGCATATTCCGAACATGTCGGTGTGAATCGGCAAGACGGGGGCGTGTAAGGCGTGATGAATTTCTGATAAAACAAGATGGGAACCAGCAAGATTCCTTGGAGAATCCGCATCATACCGTGACTTATAGACTTGAGAATATTCACAGTTTATCAGCTATTCGTTTTAACAAAATCTGCATACTTCGTGTCACGGTGTCCGAATCATGAAGCTCATCAGACATCCAAATAAAGCCTAACAACAGCCGACGATTGGGTGAATCTTTCATGGATGACCACACAATCTCTTTGTTCTGCCGGTAGGCCTCACGCACTTGTCGCTTCACGCGGTTGCGTTTAACGGCTCGCTTGAAGTGCCTTTTCGACACACTCACCATCATCTTGACGGGCGCTTCATGTGGCAAATCGCCATCAGGTTGATCGGTTAGCAAATAGACAACCCTTAAAGGAAACACCGAAAAGGATTTACTTTTGCCTCCGGTGAAGAGCTTTTCCAGCAGTGTTCTACCGCATATCCGCTCCCACTTACTGAGTTTAAAAGGCCTAACGGTCGGCAATTTACTTTTTATTTTTTATGTTTTTTCAGATAAGCCTTCAAGGCTCCCGTCATCGAAGGATTGTCTGCATCGGGTGCTTGCAAGTCCAATCGGAACCCTTCTGCCTCAACTGCCTTGCATGTGGCAGGCCCAAAGGCACCAATCTTGATGTCGCCTTGTTCAAAATGAGGCACATTTTTTTGCAATGCCTTCACGCCCGTAGGACTGAAGAAGATAATCATGTCGTAATCAAACGTCTTCACTTCCTCCTCTGTCATGTCATTGCTCACCGTTCGATACATCACACACTCGGTATGTTTGAGTTTCTTTGCGTCCAACAAGTTCTTGAGATCATCGTTGTGAACACTACTCATGGGAACGAGATACTTCTCGGCTTTATGCTTGACCATCAACGGAACCAGGTCGGCAATCTTACCACTCGTGCCAAAAAACACCTTGCGTTTGCGATACTGTACGTACTTCTGGATATACAGCGCAATGGTTTCAAGCACACAGAAGTACTTCATGTCTTCCGGAATGGTGATGCGCAGCTCCTTGGCAAGCGTGAAAAAATGGTCTATCGCATGGCGAGAGGTGAACACAACAGCCGAATGTTCGAGGATGTTCACGCGTTGCTTGCGAAATTCTTTTGCAGAGAGTCCCTCCACTTTGAAGAAAGGTCGGAACACACACTTCACACCATATTCCTTCTCAATATCATAATATGGCGACTTCTCACTTGTTGGTTGGGGCTGCGATACTAAGATTTTTTTGACCATCAGTGTCCTAAAAATTTACTTTAAAATGATTGTTTGCCAATCCAAAAACGCCCCACAAGGCGAGCATTGGAATGATTTCAAGTGCACAAAAGTACAAAATTATTTGCAGAAAAGACCCTGTTTGACGGAAAAAGATGGCATACGCCTTATAGAGTGTAAGCAATTTAATCAGTATAATGACGATAATTGCATAAACAACAGCACTTTTCATCGAAACATCGAAATAGGACAATAACATGACGATGGGAAACAATGCCACGCCTTCCATCGACACCAAGAACAATCGAGCCCTCATCCATTGTCCGTTTTTTTTCCTATCAAAGAACACCCAGTTGGTGAATGTATAGACCAGGGTCTTGGCTATGAAATACAAAACGAGGGCTGCGGTATAAATACCCACCATCTGATAGTACTCCAGAACAAAGATGTCGGTGACGTAGGTGCGTGAATAGAAAAAGAACAACAGGGCCAACAGCAGGCACGACTGAAAGACAAAAAAGAACTGGAACCGTATTTCTTCGCCCGTTTCCGTAACTTCTGTCGTCCGCCCGCGTGGCTGATAAAAGAAGTTCTTGGCCTGCTTTTCCAAGAATCGTTTAGACTTTGAAAAGGCGAGCATGGCCAGGATAAAACACCCGAGCAGCACACCTGTAATCAAGTCGTCACCCGACACCGTGTACGGAACAGGGTCGCCTACCACTCCCACGCGCCCTCCATCGAGTTCAGGATGGAACATCGAGTCTTTCGAAAAGAACGACTCCTTGTAATATTGCGGCAGACTGACATCGCGAAAGCTCTTCCCTACCGGATGACCCGGCAAGTGAAGGGTGTCCGGCATCTGGCTCCAACTGATTTTGCTGGGCTTGATATGGGCCTGAATGGCCGAGTCTTGTTGTGCCGGAGTGGCATCTTTGGGCAACCACTTCAGCACCTGTGCCGGCGTAGGCTGCTTGGCCTGTCGCGCCATAGAGGACCCAGTATGCGCAGTATCGGCAACGATTGACTGTGAAAGAGAGTCGGTCTGCAACATTTACTATTTAATACCAAAGGCTTGTTTGATGCGCTCCACGTCGTCCAGCTTCTCCCAAGTAAACAGCTCTACCTGCATGACTTTCGTTTCATGATAACGACTTTCAAACATTTTTTTCTTCACTTCGTACTGCCGTCCCATGTGTCCGTAAGCCGCTGTCTCAAAATAAATAGGATTGCGAAGGCCGAATTTCTTCTCGATGGCTTTCGGTCTAAGATCGTACATCTCACCAATCTTTTGGGCAATCTCGCCATCTGTCATCCCAACCTTGCCGCGTCCGTACGTATTTACATAGATGTTGATGGGCTTAGCCTCACCAATGGCATAACTAATCTGCACCAATACCTCGTCTGACACGCCTGCCGCCACCAGGTTTTTAGCAATATATCGCGAAGCGTATGCTGCCGATCGGTCTACCTTGCTTGGGTCTTTGCCCGAGAATGCTCCGCCACCGTGGGCACCTTTCCCACCGTATGTATCTACAATAATCTTCCTTCCGGTGAGCCCGGTGTCGCCATGAGGCCCGCCAATGACAAACTTTCCCGTAGGATTCACATAATATAAGATGTCATCATTAAACAGCGCGCGCGTCTTATCGTCACACGCTGCCTTGACACGGGGGATGAGAATATTAATCACATCGGCCTTGATTTTGGCCAACATGCGGTCGTCATCGCTGTCAAACTCGTCGTGCTGCGTACTCACCACAATGGTGTGGATGCGACGAGGCGTGTGGTCGTCGTTGTATTCAATGGTGACTTGGCTCTTCGCGTCGGGGCGAAGATAGGTCATTTCCTTGCCTTCCTTGCGGATATCGGCCAGCACGCGCATGATAAGGTGAGCCAAATCCAGCGACACAGGCATGTAGTTTTCTGTTTCGTTGATGGCATAACCAAACATCATACCTTGGTCTCCGGCACCCTGTTCGTCCTCATTCGCCCGATTCACCCCACGGTCAATGTCCTCACTCTGTTCGTGAATGGCCGACATGATGCCACACGAATCGCCGTCAAACTGATATTCCGACTTGGTGTAACCTATCTTCTTGATGGTTTTGCGCGCGATGGTTTGCAAGTCAACGTATTCTTTCGAGCGAACCTCCCCCATGATCACAACCTGTCCGGTGGTCACAAAGGTCTCGATAGCGCAATGTGCGTCACTATCGTAAGCTAAAAATTGATCGAGCAAAGCGTCTGAAATTTGGTCAGCAACTTTATCTGGATGTCCCTCTGAAACTGATTCTGATGAAAATAAATAGGCCATATCTATAATTCTTGTTGTTTGTTGAACATGCAAAGTTAGCAAAAAAAACACAATCTGTCACGCATCTGCTTTATTTTAACTCCTTTAGGACGTTTCCGCATGCTCGCCAAACGAAGCCAACTCGCAACAGGCCTTTCGTATGGAAACATCCTGTTTACACGTCTTTGAAGGATGGTTCTGCGAAGCGCCGACCAAAAGATGATAACGGCAAAAAGTGAACATATCCGAACTGTTTTCATGCTCCTTTGGCTCGTTTGGCTGACACTTTTTGTCCTAAAAAAGTGTCTATAAAACGACATGTGTAAAGGGATGAAATAGAAAAATTAACTATGCTTACAGGATGCATCAATGGGATAAAAAGCGTAGAAAATCGATATTTTCGACTTAAAACATCGAAAGTACGGCCTATTTGCATGTGTTTGGTCTGTCATTCACATGGGTTTGCAGCGTTAAAGCATTGCTATTGCCCGCCAATCTCAATGCTATTGCACGAAAAACATGTGTCAAAAAGGATTGAGAAGCCAGCAATTTCACACAATAAATTGATACACACAGCATTACAAAACCGCCTCATGTTTCCCATATTTACAGCAAGCAGGGATGTTGTTTACAAATACGCCAAAGGTGAAGAGGTGTTTGTCAAGAAAAAGGACAATTGAAATTCTACTTTGAGCACGGACGTTTTGGTTCAGTATGATGAAACGATTACAGTGCCGTAGGGGCGTGATGGCGGTCGGAACATGTTGAATTATGCCCCTACGTAGGGTTCATCTTTTGATGTGTCAACATCGTAACATACTGTTACCTGCCACAAAGAAAAATGCCATTGAACTATTGATCAAGTTCAATGGCAAAATCTATGAACAAATAAGCTAACCACTCCCCTCCCTTTTGGGGAGGGGTTGGGGGTGAGGCCATCACCCTATCGCTTACTTCTTTTCTTCCGGCAACATGGTTACCGAGATGTAGTTTCCGGCTTTCAAGAATTCTTTCATGAAGGCGGCGATGGTCTGTGGTGTCTGCGCGCTAATCACCTTTTTATAATCAGTGTGCGAGTCAATACCGTGCTTACGATACAAATCCACCACACTATTCCAATAACGATTGGTCTTAGCCACATCATCCGCCTGCTTCAGCATCACGGCTTTAATCTTGTCAACCATCGTGGCATCCACAGTCTTGGTGAGCTCTTGCACGGCACTCTCCATGATGCTCAGGGCCAAATCCTTCTTCTCTGGCTTCATGGGGCAAACGCCCAATAATTGAATCACGTGATAATCATCGTCGATAGTTGCTGCACCTTGTGCCCCACACGAGTAGGCTGCACCGGCATCCTCACGAATCTTCTGCAAATAAACCATCGACAACACCTGTCCGGCGATGGACGCTTTGACATCATTCTCCACGGTGTAAGGCATGTCTTCGTTGTACCATATCTTATAAGCCGTTGACTTAGGTGTTTCCATCTTGCGCTTGAAGGTGTTGTCTATCTTGCCTTTCTGCAGGAAGGTCACGCGATGTCCCTTCACAATCTTATTCTGTGAGGGCAGACTTGCAATGTATTGACAAATCAATGGTCGGATGGTAGCCTCGTCATAGTTTCCAATGAGGGTGAATGTCCATGCTGCCGCATTGGCCGTACGCTCCTTAGCCATGGCCAAGATACGGTCGTAAGATACGTTTGGCAGGTCATCTACCTTCACGGGAGTCAACCGTGGATTGTGCCCATACATCGTCGCCGTGAGCGAATCAGAGAGGGCCACCTCCGGCGAGAGCGAGCGATTTTTAAGACTTACCTTGTACTGACTGATGAGGTTGTCGTACGACTTCTGGTCCTTGTTGATGCCAGTGAAGTAGAGATACAGCATTTGCAGCATCGTTTCTACATCCTTGGGCGTGGACGACCCCGATGCCTCCGTATTTTTAAAGCCCAATGACAGGTCGACATTGGCTATCTTACCAGCCAACGCTTTGCTCAGTTCGGTCAGCGAGAACTGTCCCAATCCGCTGTTTCCAATCACCTCATTAAACATCTTGGCATTGAGATAATCCTTCTCACCGTATAACGAAGAGCCTCCAAAGCCCTCTGCCGACAGCAGCACCTCATCCTTCTTCAAGTCGGTATGCTTGAGTACAACCGTCGCACCGTTAGACAGTTTCAGCTCTGTATACCCCAATTTGTCGTTCTTCTTCTCACTCTTGATGGTTCCAGGGGTCGGTTTTTTCGTAATCAACGGTTCGTTCTTCACGTTGTCAACGTATGCCGTTACCTGTTGTTGTTTGGCCGTTTGGAGGGCAGTGAGCAGTTCTTGACGGGTTGGATACACGGCACCCTCTTTCTCGTTGTTAAAGTTCACAATGACAATGTTGCTGTCGTTCTTGGGAATCAGCTGTTTCATATATTCGTTGACCGCTTCAACTGGAATGGCTGGAACCATCTGCTTCATCAGTTGATAGGTGTAATCGATGGACGGCATAGGCTCGTTGGTCAAGAAATAACCCAGACATTCGTTGAAAAACTGTGTGTTCTTGCGCTTGTCTTTGTTGCTGTATGCCTTGTCTAGGCTACTCAACAGGTCGGCTTTATAGCGATCGTATTCGGTCGGCGTGAATCCAAATTCGACTGCACGGCGTGCTTCTACCACCGCTGCGGTGAGCGAAGCGGCAAGTTGCGAGGGGTCTTTGGGTTGGGCAAAGATACTGAACGCATCTTTCGTCTTCGCGAAAATATAGTTGTCATCACTGGCTCCAGCACCCACGTATGGGCAGTCTGCCTTTTGTGCTGCTTCGGTATAGCGATTGTTCAGCATGTTGAGTGCGGCTCCTTTCAAATAACCATAGAGGATGTATTCAACGGAATTTTTCAACGAATCGGGGTAAGTATCGTGCTTGAACATCACCTGTACGTTGTTGGTTCGCTGCTCTTTATCCTTGTCGATAATAACGATTGGCTCGGCAGTGTCGGGCACTGGCTCATTAAGCACAGGAGCTTGGTTGGCTGGGTTCTTGATACCACCAAAGAGTTTCTTGATCATTGCCTCGGTATGATCAACGTCCACGTCGCCAATCACAATAATTCCCTGATTTGAAGGATGATACCATTTCTCATAATAGTCACGCAATTCCTTGGGCGAGAAGTTGTCTACGACACTCATCAGACCGATAGGATAACGCACACCGTACTTACTTCCTGGATACAGTTTGGGCAGATTGCGCTCAAACATGCGGCTCTGTGCGCTGGTACGCAGTCGCCATTCCTCATGTATCACACCACGCTCCTTGTCTATCTCCTTTGGATCGAGTGTCAACCCCGTAGACCAATCGCGCAATATCAGCAAGCAAGAGTCAAGCGCGCTCTGTCGGGTAGTGGGCACATTGTCAATGTTGTAAACCGTTTGGTCAATGGATGTGTAAGCATTGAGGTCGCTTCCAAACTCCACACCAATGGAGCGCAGGTACTCAATGAGGTCGTTGCCCTTGAAGTTGTCGCTACCATTGAAGGCCATGTGTTCCAAGAAATGCGCCAGTCCGCGCTGACTTTCTTCCTCTTGAATGGACCCCACTTTCTGTGCAATGTAAAAGTTTGCACGGTGTTCGGGCCAGTTGTTGTAACGAATAAAATAGGTTAAGCCATTGTCGAGCTTACCCATTCGCACGGCAGTGTCTACCGGTACGGGCGGCATTTGCATCTGGGCATGCAGCATACCTGCACACAACAGAAGCAAAGCACTGAAAAGATGTCTGATTTTCATAGATGAAATAATTTTATAAAATGAAACTTCTTGTTTGTCTGCAAAGTTATACATTATTTGCTAAATTATCAATTTAGCACAATAAGAAAATGTTACAACTCTTTGAAATAAAGATAATAATACAGAGGGTTTCCCCCATAATATCTCAATTTTTTTGTACTTTTGTTCGGTGAAATCAACGAACTTTCTTTTCACTCACCTCCACATATCAAATATAAAAAACTACTAATCGAAAGATATGAAACCATTAAAATTCAACGTTAGACTTCTTGTGACAGGATTGGCAGGATGCACTGTCACGGCTACCACCGCAAAGAAACCTGTCAAACCCAACATTATTTATATCATGTGCGACGACATGGGCTATGGTGACTTAGGCTGCTACGGTCAGCCATTTATTGAGACACCCCACATCGACCAGCTCGCCACCGAGGGCATGCGGTTCACACAAGCCTACGCAGGTGCCCCTGTGAGTGCCCCTTCGCGTGCCTGCATGATGACAGGGCAACACACTGGACACACACGAGTACGTGGAAACGAGGAATTTTGGAAAGATGTTCCAATGGTGAAATACGGTGAAAACGAAGACTATTCAAGGGTGGGACAGCTGCCATACGATGCCCATCACGTCATTGTACCAGAAATCATGAAAAACCAAGGGTATCGAACAGGAATGTTTGGCAAATGGGCTGGTGGCTACGAAGGCTCCGAGTCGACCCCCGACAAGCGTGGCATCGATGAGTTCTTTGGCTATATTTGCCAGTTTCAGGCACATTTGTATTATCCCAATTTCCTCAACGAATACAGCCGTGAGCGTGGAGATACCGCTGTCAGCAGACTGATATTAGACAAAAATATCCGCTACCCCATGTCGGGTAAGCAATATTATCAACGCCCAGAATATTCTGCCGACTTGATTCATCAGCGTGCGATGGACTGGATAGATGCGCAAGACAACCAGCATCCCTTTTTCGGTATCTTTACTTATACCCTTCCACACGCCGAATTGGTACAGCCCGATGATTCGCTTTTGGCGTATTATAAACAAAAATTCTTTGTGGACAAAACATGGGGCGGACAACCTCATAGCCGCTATAACGCCACCGAACACACCCACGCTCAATTTGCTGCGATGATTTCAAGGTTGGACATTTATGTGGGGCAAATCATGCAAAAGCTGAAAGAGAAGGGGTTGGAAGAGAACACCATCGTCATCTTCACCAGCGATAATGGACCTCATGAGGAAGGCGGAGCCGACCCTGCATTCTTTGGAAGGGACGGAAAATTGCGCGGTCTGAAGCGACAGTGTTACGAAGGAGGCATCCGCATTCCATTCATTGTACGGTGGCGCAACCACATTGCGGCTGGTACGGAAAGCGACTTGCAAATTGCCTTTTACGACCTCATGCCTACCTTTTGCGAGCTGGTGGGAGTGAAGAACTACCAAAAACGCTATGCTAACAAGAAACAAAAGGTGGATTATTTTGACGGAATCTCGTTCGCTCCTACGCTATTAGGACAACCGCAACCCAAGAAACATGCCCATTTGTACTGGGAATTTTCTGAAACCGATCAGATTGGAGTACGCATGGGCGACTGGAAAATGGTTGTCATCAAAGGCATTCCACACCTCTACGACCTGTCCAAAGACCTACACGAAGACCATGATGTGGCAGCCGAACACCCTGAAATTGTGCAACGCATGACGCAAATCATTCAAGAAGAGCATGTAGACAGTCCGCGCTTTCCTGTCACACTGCCCACAACTACCCAAGCATCTGAACACAAAAAGCAACGGTAAGTCGTCGCTCTAAACCAAAAAAACAGGCTATATTGGACAGCAAAACAGTCTATTTTGCTCACCAATATAGCCTGTTTTGTAGGCATATATCTTTCATTTTCAAGCCCAAAGGGATAACGATTGTGCCGCTCCCTCAAAACAAATAGGGCGTCCAGTCATCAAAACGAGACGAGAACGGCATGCGCCCTACCCCTTACGAGGCTTGCGGCGTGCCCAACCTTCTTCGGAGAAATCGGGGGTCTCGCCCTTGAATTTCACCTCGGGTTGCTGGAAGAACTGTCGCCAGTCGCCCGTGTCTTCCTGCTGATAAGAGGGGCGTTTCACGCTTTTTCCATTCTTTCGCCCGCTCTCCGCACGTCTACCTGCAGCCCTTCCGCCACCTCTTGTGGCTTGCGCTTTGCGTCCATGACCCTCTTCGTTGGCATCATTGCAGCGCACCTCTCTACCCTTGTAGGTCGCTCCGGACAAAGAGCGCATCACTTTGTTGGCGTCTTTTTCGGGTACTTCGATATAGGATATTTTTCCCAACAGGTCGATATGTCCCACCTGCTGCCGTCCCTTTACATGCTGGTTAATAAACTGCATCACCTCTCCGGGATAGAATCCATCGTCCTTACCCAAGTTGATGAACAGCCTACGATAACCTCTCTCGGGTGTACGAGAGCGGCCTCCGCCTCGCTCCGAACGAGCTTTTCGACCACCACGCATACCCTTTTCCTCACCTCTGTCGCCACGTTTGAGCGAGGGTTTCTCTATCTCTGGCGCATTCGCGTAGTAAGCCAAGAAGCGTCCAAACGTCAAACTGACAATCTTCTTGATGATATCATCCTTGTCGACGTATTCAAAGTGTCGGTTAATTTCAACCATGAAGGGCGCAATCTGCTCTTCGTCAACATCAATCTTCTCGATGTCGTGCATGGCTTTATACAACTGCTTGGCGCAAATTTCCTGTGCGGTAGGCAATGTGCCGTCCACAAATTCCTTGCCGATGATTTTCTCTACGGCACGCACTTTGGAACGCTCACGGGTGTGAATGATACAAATAGAAGTACCTTTCTTCCCTGCACGTCCCGTTCGTCCGCTACGGTGCGTGTAATTCTCGGTATCATCGGGCATGCCATAGTTGATGACATGCGTCAGGTCGTCCACATCCAATCCACGTGCAGCCACATCGGTTGCCACCAACAGCTGGGTGACGTGTTGGCGAAACTTCTGCATGGTGAGGTCGCGCTGTTGCTGACTCAAGTCGCCATGCAGCGCCTCTGCGTTGTATCCATCCTTGATAAGTTTGTCGGCAATCTCTTGCGTTTCAATCTTTGTTCGGCAGAAGATAATGGCAAAAATGCGTGGGTAGTAATCCACGATGCGCTTCAGTGCCAAGTATTTGTCACGCGCATTCACCATATAATAGATGTGATTCACGTTCTCGGCACCCTCGTTTCGGCTTCCCACTACAATCTCCTTGTAGTCACGCAAGTAAGTCTTGGCTATCTTTTCTATTTCCTTGCTCATGGTTGCCGAGAACAACAAGGTGTTGCGGTCGTCGGGAACGCCTGCTAAAATGGTATTGATACTCTCCGAGAAACCCATGTTCAACATCTCATCAGCCTCATCCAACACCACGTTGTTTACATGGTCAAGCTTTGCTACTCCACGGTTCATCAGGTCGATGAGTCGTCCCGGAGTCGCCACAATGATTTGTGCGCCATGTTTGAGCGCATGAATTTGGGTGACGATACTGGCACCTCCATACACGGGTTCTACGTGTAGATTCTTGATATATTTAGCAAAATCCTTCAAGTCATCAGCGATTTGCAAACACAATTCGCGTGTAGGACTTAAAATAATGGCTTGCGTATGCTTGCTGGCAACATCTATTTTCTGCAAAAGGGGCAAGCCGTATGCTGCCGTTTTACCTGTTCCTGTCTGTGCTAATGCAATTACATCGTTCTTGTTTCCCAACAAATAAGGGATGACCTCTTCTTGTACTGGCATGGGATGTACAAACCCCAGCTCCTCAATGGCGCGTCGAATCTCTTCGCTAACGCCTAATTCTTCAAATGTCTTCAAATTCTTTTCTTTAATCGGGTGCAAAGGTACGGCTATTCCGTGGATGCGCAAAGCAAATGCACTTATTTCTACCTATTGTGATACAAACATTAACATTCGGCATCGTTTTGATTATCAATGCCAAACAAACATGATGCGTCGACACGACACCCTGCGAAGAACAAAAGAAGAACCAACGTTTTGTACCCATAATAAACACAAAACTAATCCTCCTATTTTATTTTTTTTACAAAGCTAATCCTTTGATATTCGCTATTTTTCAATACCTTTGTCCTAATTAAAGAAAATACGATGACAGATATATGTTGTTTGGGTCACATCACGAGAGATAAGAATACGACACATAAACAGACCGTCTCCATGTCGGGAGGCACTGCTTATTATGTGGCTTATGCTTTTAATCATCTACCCTCGAAGGTTAGTTTTCAGTTAGTAACCAAAGTGGGTAGCGAAGATATGCCAGTGACGCAAGAGATGAAAGAGGCGGGTATTGACGTGAAAGTGTACCCCAGTGAACATACCGTTTTGTTTGAAAACACCTACGGAGAGAATCAAAATACCCGTTCACAACGTGTATTAGCGAAGGCTGATCCCTTCACCATTGAGGAGATGAAACCGTTAACGGGAAAGATATACCATATCGGTTCTCTTCTAAATGACGATTTCTCACCCGAGGTAGTGAAGTATTTATCTACCAAAGGACAAATCTCTATTGATGCACAAGGCTTTCTTCGCGAGGTTTGCGGACAGGATGTTCACCCCATTGACTGGAAAGACAAGCTGGAAATTTTGGCATGTACAGACATCATCAAGGTGAATGAACACGAGATGGAGGTCATCACAGGACTCAAAGACACACGCCACGCAGCCAAACAATTACACGCATGGGGAGTAAAAGAGGTTATCGTAACACTGGGAAGTGAAGGCTCTATCATTTATGCCAACGACCGTTTTTACGACATCCCAGCCTATGCACCGAGAGAAGTAGTAGATGCTACGGGGTGCGGCGACACTTACTCGGCTGGCTTTTTGTACTGTCGCTCACAAGGAATAGGCTTCGAAGAGGCAGGAAAGTTTGCCGCTGCCATGTGTACACTCAAGTTAGAACACAGCGGACCTTTTGACAGAAGCATTGAAGAGGTGCGAGCCATTATTGAAAAGCACGAGAAATAAGAACACTTCATCATTGGCAAAGATCGAACAACGCCACTTGGTTTTACTGGAACCAAGTGGCGTTGTTCATCAAAAGGACTTTTATATCAAGTACCTTATATATTCATCATCAAAGGAACGACATATTTAGCCAAGCAATAACCACCGCCAATGAGCCAAACAAATAAGATGGCTGCCAACAGAAAAGGCTTCGCTCCCGCCTTTTTAAACTTGTCAAAACTGGTCTCAGCACCAAGTGCTGTCATCGCCATGGTTAGGAGAAAGGTGTCAAACTGATTAATCCATTCAACCCAAGCTACGGGCAACAGATTGAACGAATTGAACCCAATAACCACCAAGAACAAGATGGCAAACCATGGAATGGTAATCTTTCCTTTGGCTTGTTCGGCGGCATCGCGCTTGGTGAGATTGCGGGCAACCGCCCAACTGATGACCAACAGGGCGGGCACGAGCATCATCACCCGAATCATCTTCACGATGATGGCGGTGTTGGACACGCCTTGTCCCATGGCATTGCCTGCGCCTACGACATGCGCAACCTCATGAACAGTAGAACCGGTAAAAAGCCCCATCAACTCGGGCGACAGGTCAAAGACACCGTTGCGATACAACACTGGATAGAGAAACATCGACAACGTACCAAAGATGACCACGGTAGACACGGCCACAGCCGTTTTGTAGGGCTTGGTGTTGATGGCCGACTCGGCACCTAACACAGCTGCCGCACCACAAATGCCGCTGCCAACGGAAGTGAGCAGAGCGATGCTTCGGTCCATCTTCAACAGCTTACCAATCAGCACGCCGCCACCAACGGTCACGGTTACGATGATGGCATCGATGAGAATGGCAGACAACCCCACAGCCGTGACATCCTGAAAGGTGAGTCTGAAACCGTACAAGATGATACCAATTCGCAAGATGCGCTTGGAACAGAACAGGATTCCCGGAACCCATGTATCAGGTAAATTGTTGCGTAAACTGTTGGCATAGAGCATGCCAAGGATGATGCCGACTATCATCGGACTGAACGACAAACGTTTTACAAACGCCATGTCGCCAATATAGAAAGCGGCTAACGAAAACAAGGTAATCAACAGTACGCCATGCAGCATGCTGCTTCTTTTTTCACTAAGCATTGATTTTACTTTTTAATGATTGAGCAGCAAAGGTACACAAAAATCACCAATGGGACGTATAGCAAATAACTATAACTCATAACCTATAGTTATAATGGTAAGAACAACACAACATTCACCCGCCTTCATATCTATACAACCGCGTAGAAAACTTTACGTTTTTTAACTAAAATCCTGGGCGTATTCCGCACGAGGCATCAGATTTTTCAAAATATCGCAAAAATATACTGCGCTCATTATCAACAGTTTGTGATTTTAACCCTTGCAAAATGCTCGGTAAAGACGGCCTTTTTTCCTCGTAATCTCTATGCATTCGGTCATCAATCTGCATGCTCTTGGAGCATAAAAGCATAGAGATTGGCAGGCAAAAGCATGCCTTTAAGTTTTCAACACGCAAAATGTACCCTGAAAAACGCATATTTGCAGTCTTACTTTTACTATTTGAAAGAAAACTCGACGCAAAACCTGCATGTATAAAAATGAGCGTTTCTGCAACTTTTAACAGTTGCCTTGAATCGCATTTTGACAGGCCTCACCCCTTACATTCTGACGTGACAAACCGCTTGAAGACATTGACTAATTGGCCGCTCTCACCGTGTTTTTCTACAAAAACGAAATCTCTTTCAAGCTTCATATCCTCTATCTCAATCACCTTCAGTTCGCCTTCCAGCACCTCTTTCCGCACCGCGCGGATGGAAATGATGCCCATGCAGTTTGAATGCAGAATGAATCGCTTGATGCTTTCAGTACTGCCGAGGTACAGCTGGACGTTCATGTCTGCGAGCGTTAACTGGTGTCTTTTCAGCTCACGCTCGAAGACATCGAGTGTACCCGACCCCATCTCGCGCAACACCAGCGGCTGTTTACACAGATCACCGATAGTGATGGAACCACGCTGCGTCAGCGGATGTCCCGACCGGACAATGGTCACCAACTCGTCTTTCATCAGGAAAGAATACTTGCAGGGCGGTTGTCGCACGATGCCCTCAACCAATCCGATGTCTATCTTACCATCCATCAAAGCTGCCTCTATCTCCCGTGAGTTGCCACTGATAACCGAGATGTCCGTCTGCGGGTAAGCTTTGAGAAAGTTGGCCAGCATCTGGGGCAGCTCATACTGCGAGATGGTGGTGCTGGCCCCAATACGTATTCCACCACTGACGCGCTGCCGCAGACGGTTCATCTCAAAGTCGAGTCGCTGGTAATCGGCCGCCAACACGTCGCTATGCTTCAGCAACAGTCGCCCGGCCTGTGTCAACGAGATGCGGTTGCCCAGTCGGTCGAACAATCTAACATGGTAAGCGGCCTCCAGCTTCTGGATGTGCTTGCTGATGGCAGGCTGACTCATGTAGAGCTCTTGTGAGGCCTTGGTGAAACTCAGATGGTGAGCCACGCTTCTAAATACTTGTAAATCGAGATTCATGAGAGTTTGCATGTTCATTTTGGTCAGCGTGCGCCTATTGTTGACTTTCAAGGTCGTGGGCAGGCGGTCTGCCGCCCTCATCGGTCCTATCTTTGGCGTTTCGCGGGTGATGCAGGAGTATCTCCTCGCGCAGGGTCGTGGTATCGATGTGCGTATAGATTTCAGTAGTGCCGATACTTTCGTGCCCCAGCATCACTTGAATGGCGCGAAGGTCGGCCCCACCCTTGAGCAGTTCAGTGGCAAACGAGTGACGAAGGGTGTGCGGAGAGATGGTTTTTTGGATGCCAGCCACCTGGGCTTGGCGTTTCAACATGATGAGAATCATGGTGCGAGTAAGATGAGCACCACGGCGATTGAGGAACACATAGTCTTGTTCACCGGGTTTTATCTTCATCAAATTGCGGTCGAGAAACCAAAGATTCAGTTCTTTGATGGCTTTGGGCGAGATGGGTACGAGTCGTTCTTTGTTGCCTTTGCCGGTGACGCGGATGAAGCCTTCGTCCAAATACAGATTGGAAAGCTGTAGGTTGACCAGCTCTGAGACACGCAAACCACACGAGAACAACACCTCGATGATGGCCTTGTTGCGCTGTCCTTCGGGCTTGGACAGGTCGATGCTGTTCTCTATCATGTCCACTTCCTCGGTGGACAGCACCTCCGGCAGGTGCTCCCCAAGCCGCGGAGATTCCAACAACTCGGTAGGATCTTGCTCTAAGTAGCCGTCAAGAACCAGGAAACGGTAGAACGAACGCACACCACTCAGGATGCGAGCTTGCGAAGTTGGACCGATATGGTGTTCGTGCAACTGGCCTGCGAACAGCTCTAAATCTTTCAACTGCATGTCCTTGGGATGCATCCCAACGTTCTCACAATAATCCAACAGCCAACGCAAGTCGCGCTGATAGGCATCCAACGTATGGGGAGAATAGTTGCGTTCAAGTTTTAGATAGCGCGTGTAGGCCTTGACAACATTCGCGATAGATTCTTTGTTGCTTTCCATTATAATGCGTATTTTTGCAACATACACCTGCCACTCCTTCACGCCGCATCAAAGAGAGAAATGCGCGGGTGGCAGCAATACTGCAAAGATAAACAAATAAGGCGAATTATGAAAATAATGATCATCAACGGCCCGAACCTCAACTTGCTGGGCAAACGGGAGCCAGACATTTACGGTAATCGCTCGTTTGACGAGTTTTTACAGAAGTTGCGCCACGATTTTACACAGATGGAGATTGATTATTACCAAAGCAACATTGAGGGGGAACTTATTGACAAGCTGCAAGAGGTGGGCTTTTCGTACGATGGCATCGTGCTCAACGCAGGCGCTTACACCCACACCAGCATTGCCTTGCTCGACTGTATCCGCTCGATTACCACGCCTGTCGTTGAGGTTCATATCTCGAACGTTCACGCCCGAGAGGAGTTTCGCCATAAAAGCATGATTTCATCGGCATGCAAAGGGGTTATTGCAGGCTTTGGGTTGAACTCGTATAAATTGGCCATCGAGGCAGTAGTTAGATAGTTGATAAGTTGACAAGTTTACGAGTTAACGAGTTGACAAGTTAATGGCTTGCTATAGGAACGAACGTGAAATAGTCCAACAAAACAACTATGGATAGTTGACGAGTTAACGAGTTCACAAGTTCACGAGTTAATGGCTTGTAAGAGGAATGATCATGAAATACTCCAACAACAAAACTATCAACTTGTCAACTCGTAAACTTGTAAACTCGTAAACTAAATAACTACCTATGAATACTGAATTAGAACGCTATCTGCTCGCACACATTGATGCCGAAGGCGATTATCTATACCGCCTTTATCGCGCCACAAACATCCACACCGTGCATGGACGTATGGCCAGTGGACATTTGCAAGGGCGGCTGCTCAAGATGTTGGTAGAAATGATTCGCCCTAAGAATGTTTTAGAAGTAGGTACCTTCAGTGGCTACAGTGCCATTTGTATGGCGGAGGGATTGGATGAAGACGGTCGGCTGTATACGTTTGAAATCAACGATGAAATGGAGGATTTTACACGGCCATGGATAGAAAACAGTCCTGTGGCATCCAAGATTCATTTCATCATTGGCGACGCAAACGTGGAAGCTCCCAAGCTAAATGTCGTGTTTGACATGGCGTTTATCGACGGTGACAAGCGCACTTATATAGAGACATACGAAACGGTGTTGAAGCTATTGCGACCTGGTGGATTCATTCTTGCAGACAATACGTTGTGGGACGGACATGTTATTGACGAACACTATCAACACGATGCACAGACACAAGGGATTGCCCATTTCAACGATTTCATCGCACAAGATGCACGAGTGGAAAAGGTTATCTTGCCCATTCGCGACGGTTTGACCATCATTAGGAAAAAGCCAATCGAATGACAAGAAGCTCCTAAAAAGACAAACAGATGGGTTATCACTTGATAATCCTTGACTTTCCAAACATATACTGTGCTATATGCAACTTTTGTAAGGCATAGGCAACGGTAAAACTGCCAACTACCGTAAACAGCAAAGCCACCAACATGAAAAGCATTCCCGTGGGTTCGAACAATAGATAAGATTGGAACAGCTTGGAAAGCACCGTAAACATGGGAGAGAAAAGCAACAGGATAAGAGAATTTCTACCGATGAAATGGGAGATTTTAGCCAATTCTTTGGGCAAACAGGGATACAGCCAAAGCAAAAAAGAGATGACGAAATACACGATGAGCATGCCCCCTATGGTATGCCTTTGAAGCGCATTTGGCACGCAAGTGGCAACCAACACAACTCCTATGAACGACCACCATGCGGGATGGAACGTATCAACAAACGGTCGATGATACAGACGCAACGCGACACCTACACAAAAATACACAGCATTGATCCAGGTAACAAGTCCCAAAAGTGCCAATACCCACAAACAGAACAACACGCCCAACAACATCCACACACGATGACGACCCGCAAATTGGGCTACTACATAAGTAACAATGCCACACAACATCAGCGTGTGCAGGTACCAATAAGGTCCCAAGGGGTGTAAAAATAGTTTATCAAGAAACAAACCAAAGGTTAACTGTTGAATATGCTCACGAATGGGTAAGATAGATGCCATGACCACATACCCACTCTCCATCAGCAAATAAGGTACAAAAATCCATTGCATATAGCGCATGAATTGCGGAACAGGCTTGTGAACATTGAGCAGATAACCCGAAATAATGAGAAATCCAGGCATGTGGAACGTGTACACAAAAGCCTTGGCAACAGGATAGCGATTGCCAATATAGACAAGATGAAAAACTATCATCAAGAGAATAAAGACGCACTTGAGATAATCCAATTCCAATATTCTTGCCCGTTGTTTTGTAGGAGAAGTGTTCACCATTGGCACAAAAATACGAAAAAAGAATTAATTGTCAACTATTATAATTATCTTTGTCTTCCACTAAGTTTTCCACTAAATTATACACCCTTAAAATACAAGTATTATGCAAGAGACAAGACAAAACCGCGTTGCGCGACTACTTCAAAAAGAGCTCGCCACAATTTTTCAATCACAAACAAGAGAGACCCAAGGTGTGATGGTGAGCGTCACCCAGGTACGAGTGAGCCCGGATTTGAGCATTTGCACCGCCTACTTGAGTATTTTTCCGTCAGAAAAAGCGGAGGAAATCCTCAAGAACATCACGGCAAATGAGAAAACCATTCGTTACGACTTGGGCACACGGGTACGCAATCAGCTGCGTATCGTTCCCGAATTGCGTTTCTTCATCGACGACAGCCTTGATTACATCGAACACATAGACGAACTGTTGAAGAAATAAAACAACGACTCAGAGCACAAATATTCCAGTAAATGAACTTTCCTTTATTTGTTGCACGTCGTTATCTCTTTTCAAAAAAGAGCACGAATGCCATCAATGTCATCTCCATTATCTCCGTAATAGGTGTGGCGGTGGCAACGATGGCATTGGTCATTGTGCTGAGCGTTTTCAACGGTTTTCATGACTTGGTGGCCTCTTTTCTGACCAACTTCGACCCACAACTCGAAGTAGTTCCTACGGAAGGAAAATCAGCCAACGCCAACGATCCTTTGCTGAAGAAGGTTAAACAGCTTCGCCAGGTGGATGTAGCCACAGAGAATGTGGAGGACATGGCAATGGCCATGTATGGCGACAAATTAACCATGGTGACCATCAAAGGTGTGGATGACAATTTTGATAAGCTCACTCATATCAAGGAAATCCTGTATGGTGACGGCGAATATGAATTGCACGCCGGCAATTTGGAATATGGCATCATCGGCATTCGACTGGCACAAACACTTGATGTAGGCGCAACTTGGAACGGTTACCTCAAGATCTACGCACCCAAGCGGTCAGGACAATTGGACATGAGTAATCCTGCCAGCGGGTTTGCGGTAGACTCTCTTCTGTCACCAGGCGTGGTGTTCTCGGTGAATCAAGCCAGATATGACAAGGGGCATATACTCACTTCCATTGAATTTGCACGCAACCTCTTTGACATGAAGGGACGCATCTCCTCACTTGAACTCCGACTTCAAGAGAACAGTAACCTCAAGGAGACGAAGAAAGAGATACAAGCTATCGTAGGAAGTCGATACAAGGTGCTTGACCGTTTTGAACAACAAGCAGACACATTCAAGATTATGCAGATCGAGAAGATTATCGCTTATTTCTTCCTTACGTTCATCTTGGTTGTGGCATGCTTTAACATCATCGGCTCACTTTCCATGCTCATGATTGACAAGAAGAACGATGTGGTGACATTAAGAAACATCGGAGCCAGCGACAAACAAATCACTAAAATCTTTCTTTTCGAAGGTCGAATGATTTCAGTCATAGGCGCTCTCATAGGCATTCTGTTGGGTTTGCTACTCTGTTGGCTTCAACAGACATTCGGCTTCGTATCACTTGGGCAAAGTTCTGGTGACTTTGTTGTCAATGCTTATCCCGTTAGTGTCCACTATTTAGATATCTTGTTCATCTTCATCACCGTCATTGCCGTTGGTTGGATGGCGGTATGGTATCCGGTAAGATACTTTAGTAAACGCCTTCTCGCCAATCGTTAAACCACGAACAAGCATCCAGTTGATGCGTCACCTCATGATGAACATCATAATAGCCCATACGTCAAAGATGACGTATGGGCTATATTTATGAGTTTAAGAATTGCAAATACGCTCGTTTAAAGCGTGAATTTGCAAAACAAGCACGGCTTAATCCTTAAACTTTGCCGTGATGTATTCACGGTTCAGTCGTGCGATGTTAGCAATCGACTCGTTCTTTGGACATACGGCTTCACATGAACGAGTGTTGGTACAGTTACCAAATCCTAATTCATCCATCTTGAGAACCATGGCTTTGGCACGCTTAGCAGCCTCTGGACGGCCTTGTGGTAACAGGGCCAACTGGCTAACCTTGGAACTGACAAAGAGCATGGCAGAGCCGTTTTTACAAGCTGCCACGCAGGCACCACAACCGATGCAAGAAGCACAGTCCATAGCCTCATCGGCCTTATCCTTTGGAATAAGGATGGAATTGGCATCCTGTGCCTGTCCTGTACGAATGGTATTGTAGCCACCGGCAGCAATGATTTTGTCGAAAGCGTTACGGTCTACCATACAATCCTTGATGACAGGGAAGCCTGCTGAACGCCATGGTTCAACGGTAATAACATCGCCATCGTTGAAACGGCGCATGTACAACTGGCAGGTTGTGGCTCCACGTTCGGTCTTTCCGTGTGGCACACCATTGATATAGAGTGAGCACATACCGCAGATACCCTCACGACAGTCGTGATCGAAAACAAACGGTTCTTTACCATCCTCTATGAGTTCCTCGTTGAGGATGTCAAGCATTTCGAGGAAAGAAGTATCGTCAGGGATATTCTTCATCTCGTGAGTGTCAAAATGTCCCTTGTCTTTAGGACCGTTCTGACGCCAAAATTTAATTGTAAAACTTATATTTTTTGACATGGCTTGTATTTTTTTAGTTTACGAGTTTACGAGTTGACAAGTTTACAAGTTAATAGACTTTTTTCAATAGTTACAACAAATTTATAGATTGCTATATATTTTTAATGCAACGGTTTGATGAATACTTTGTCTATTGTTGTTGACTTTTAATGAGTGCTGTTAGCATTTTTAAGACTTCTATATTTAATTGATAGAGTTCTTGATAATCCTCCAAATCAATAATAAAGCCCAACTCTTTACAGAGAATAATTTGAGTATCCAATTCAGAAGCTGAACCCAAGGCTATATATAAGAAATGTAACAACTCTTTTGTTGTTGCTCTGCCATAACCTTCGGCGATATTCGAAGGTATTGAAATTGCAGCTCTACGCATTTGAGAGGAGATTCCCATGAGTTCTTCATGTGGAAAACTTCTCGTTACTTGATAAATCTTTTTCACAAGAATGATGCTCTTTTGCCAAACAATCAAGTCTTTGTGCGTAGATTTCATATCCAATTCGGATTACATATTAGCTATGAGAAGAACCTCACGAATTCACTATCATCTTGTCTACTCGTCAGCTTGTTAACTCGTCAACTCATCAATTTAATTCTTATAATTACGCGTTTGTACCTTGATGGCCTCGTACTCGAGCGGTTCTTTGAGTAGCTCGGGGGCGGTTTCATCATTGTTTTGGTACTTCCAACAACCTACATAGAAATAGTTTTCGTCGTCGCGTTTTGCCTCTCCCTCGGGTGTTTGGTACTCCTCACGGAAGTGACCTCCACAACTCTCATTACGAGAGATGGCATCGTAAGCAACGAGTTCGCCCATCAATAAGAAATCACGCAAATGGATAGCTTTATCCAACTCAACGTTCAGACCTTCTTTAGAACCAGGGATAAACAGGTTAGTATCGAACTCTTTACGCAAGTCTGCTATCATCTTCAAGCCTTCTTCGAGACCTTCCTTGGTACGACCCATTCCTACGTGTTCCCACATGATGTGACCCAACTCCTTGTGAATAGAGTCGACAGAGCGTTTACCCTTGATGTTCATCAAACGGTCAATCTCTGCTTGTACCTTCATTTCAGCCTCTTCAAACTCTGGGTGATCCGTGGTAAGATGCGTCCAAACAGCCTGATCAGCTAAATAGTTTTGAATGGTGTATGGCAAGACAAAGTAACCATCTGCCAAACCTTGCATCAACGCTGAAGCTCCTAAGCGGTTTGCACCGTGATCAGAGAAGTTGCATTCGCCAATGGCAAACAGTCCTGTGATAGAGGTCATCAACTCATAATCTACCCAGATACCACCCATGGTATAATGGATAGCGGGGAAGATCATCATGGGTTTGTAGTACTTCTCACCATTGATTTCGTTCGCCATGTCACCAGGGAACACGTCTGTAATCTCTTCATACATCTCGAAGAGGTTGCCATAACGCTGCATAATTTCATCAAGTCCCAATCGGTTGATCGACTCAGAGAAGTCAAGGAACACAGCCAAACCAGTGTTGTTCACACCAAAGCCCTTATCGCAACGCTCCTTCGCAGCACGCGAAGCCACGTCACGAGGCACTAAGTTACCAAATGCTGGGTAGCGACGCTCCAAGTAGTAATCGCGATCCTCCTCTGGTATTTCCCAGCCTTGTTTCGTTCCTGCCTGCAATGCCTTGGCATCTTCAATCTTCTTAGGAACCCAAATACGTCCGTCGTTACGCAACGATTCTGACATCAGCGTCAGCTTCGACTGCTTGTCACCGTGTACAGGAATACAGGTTGGGTGAATCTGTACATACGAAGGGTTAGCAAAATAAGCACCCTTACGGTAGCACTGAACGGCAGCGGTACAGTTACATCCCATTGCATTGGTAGAAAGGAAATAAGTATTTCCGTATCCGCCAGTGGCGATTACTACGGCATTGGCAGAGAATCTCTCTAACTTACCAGTCACCAAATTCTTAGCAATGATGCCACGAGCACGACCGTCAATGATGACAACGTCCTCCATCTCGTAACGCGTATAGAGCTTTACTTTGCCTGCATGTACTTGACACATCAGTGATGAGTAAGCACCTAACAACAGCTGCTGACCTGTTTGGCCTTTGGCATAGAATGTTCTACTTACCTGTGCGCCACCAAACGAACGGTTAGCCAACATGCCACCGTATTCACGAGCGAATGGTACACCTTGCGCGACACATTGGTCGATGATAGCATTCGATACCTCTGCCAAACGGTAAACATTAGCTTCACGAGCACGATAGTCGCCACCTTTTACGGTATCATAGAACAAACGATAAACAGAGTCACCGTCATTCTGATAATCCTTGGCAGCATTGATACCTCCTTGTGCAGCAATAGAGTGTGCACGGCGAGGTGAGTCTTGAATACAAAAGTTGAAAACATTGAATCCCATCTCGCCCAATGAAGCGGCGGCACTGGCACCTGCTAAGCCTGTACCAACGACGATGACATCCAATTTTAATTTATTCTTGGGGTTAACCAAGCGCTGGTGAGCCTTGTAATTAGTCCACTTCTCAGCTACTGGTCCTTCAGGTATTTTTGAATTTATTTGTGTCATAATATTCTTCCTTACATGTAATCAGATTAAACAATTACGCACAGCACAAACTTGGTGCGCAGCCAAAGGCAAATGCGAGAACAACAACAAGGAAGCCTAACATCAGCAACGTAGTGTACACCTCGCCGATGATCTTCCATCGATTGAACCAGATTTTGTTGCTGATTCCAAGTGTTTGCATCGCACTCCAGAAGCCATGCGTGAGGTGGAACCAGATGGCAACCAGCCAAATGACATACAGCACCACGTACAGAGGTTGTGCAAATGTTTCACGAATGTAACCAAATCCGTCAGCAGGATTGCCTAAGGGATCGGCAATGTGAAAGATCTCGGCAAACATCATGTTGTACCAGAAATTGTACAAGTGAAGAAGTAAGCCCAAAAGAATGATGATGCCTAACACCAACATGTTTTGAGATGCCCACTCTACCTTAGAGCTTCGTTGCGTAACGGCATAACGTTCGTTGCCGCGAGCCCGCAGGTTTTGTGCCGTCAGGATGAATGCGTATACGATATGACAAACAACCAAAGCTGCAAGTGCTATCGTAGCCACCACCGCATACCAGTTGGCACCCAAAAATTCACAAATCATGTTGTACGCTTCTCCTGAAAAGAGGGCGACAACATTCATTGACATGTGAAATGTCAGGAACAGAATAAGCGCAATGCCGGTAACCGACATGACCACTTTTCTACCAATAGATGAATTGATTAACCACATAAATGATTGATAATTAAAGTATTTAAATGTTAGTATATTGATGTGTGCGTTTAAATAGTTGTTCCTTGGCTGGTGTTCTTTACAAATGTTCGCCATCAAACATCCTCATTTTTAGGTATCGGATACAGCCAGCCGTTGCAAAAATACTACAATTTAGTGATAACTCAAAGCTTTTCGTTAAAAATACGAGAAAACTCATCAAGCTACCAGGATGGACAAAGATGATGGGACGATTTCACGCAGATACGCCTAAAAGGAAACAGCAAGAGAACATGAAAATTGTTTCACGTACATCCCACAGTCTATACCATATTGGCTAAGGAAGAACAATCTATCGCCAAAAGAGCCAAAGCCTATCGCCAAAGGGAGAGCGAGCTACGCTTCCCCCTTTGTGCCTTCAAAAGGAGCAATGGTGCGGCCTGCCATCTCTGGCAGTTGAATCTTGCCAAACTGTTGCTCATATTTATAAACGTTTTCCTGCAAGGCCATGAGAAGACGCTTGGCATGTTCGGGGGCCATCACCACACGACTCACCACCTGGGGTTTGGGTATTCCGGGTAAAATACTGGTAAAATCAAGTACAAATTCTGAACTGGAGTGTGAGATCAGGGCCAGATTTACATACTTACCCTGAGCCACCTCGGGATTCAACTCCAATTGCAATCCCTGCTGCTGCGTGTTTTCTTCCATATTGACAAAACGTTTTTAGCTGTTTCAAAATAAATGTAAATATAGTGAGTTTTTTCTATATGCAAGGCTGTTCTTCCTGTTTTTTAACACTTTTAAGGTAAACCTGCGATTTCATTCGCACAAAGATGGAGCGTGATGCGATGAAAGACGATGGCAATGCAGGCGGAACATGATGACGATGCGGGGAAACATCATGGCAACGAGGAGGAACCTAATAAACAAGGATGCGGAACATCATGACAAGGATGCGGAACATCATGACAATGAGGCGAAGCGTAATCAATCAAGCCTCAACACGTGAATTTTCTTGACAACACACCCTCTTATAATTTGCGTATTTACGAACAGCCTTCACTTTCGTCGCAAATACGCCCAAAATGAGCAACATTTGTATTCGACTGACATACAGTATCTTACAAAATCAAGCCACAAATATTCCTCTATTTATGCGCTATTTTAAGCACAAAAGCATAGCTTTTAGGCAGATATTTGCATGCTTTTGCTGCGCAATACCATGTTTATTGGGCGGCAATATCATGCATCTAACACCTTAAACGCATTACTTTTGCCTTAAAATCTCATTTTTCTTGCTTCATGATAGCTTGTTTGCATCCTCCTTGCCTATTGATTTTTTCTATATTGAAAGTTTTGAAGTGCCATTTTAGGGCTGTTTTTTAGTAAAGAAATGGAACATTTTTGCACGAAACACCATCAAACCGTTTTCGGGAAAGGGCTCGAGCGCATCCCAAGAACGGCTACATTGGAGTTACGGATTATCCATCATCAGCACATTTTAGGGGCAATGCATTACAGATAAACTACTTTTTCGTAACTTTGCCGGCAACTTCATTTCGTACCATCCAAGGTACAACAAGAAATAACAAGACGCTGAAAAAACAAACGCACCATGCCAAGAAAAAAGAAATCAGAACTGAAAGATTACGCCATCATCACACTGGCCATGCTCATGGGTAGCTTAGGCTTAACCGTCTTCTTACTGCCCAACCACATCGGCATGGGCGGCATCACAGGTATCTCGTCTATCATCTATTGGGGCTTTAATATTCCCGTAGAAGTCACTTACTTGGTCATCAACGCCACCCTGCTGGCCTTTGCGCTCAAGATTCTGGGGTGGCGATTTTGCGTCAAGACCATCTATGCCGCCCTTACGTTCGCCATGTTTGTGTGGCTCATCAGACAAGTGACGCACGATGAAGCAATCATCAACGACCAACCTTTCATGGCGGCCATTCTGGGAGCAGTGCTGATGGGGTCGAGTATTGGAATGGGATTGTCGAGCAACGGCAGTACAGGTGGAACGGATGTCATTGCAGCCATGATCAACAAATATCATGACATCTCGCTGGGAAAGGTGATTTTGCTCTGCGACATCACCATCATCACGTCCAGCTACCTGGTGCTACACGACTGGGAGCAGGTGTTGTATGGCTATGTGGTGCTTATTGTTTCTTCAGCTTGCGTGGACAAAGTGGTGAACATGAACCGGCGGTCGGTTCAATTCTTCATCATCTCAGAAAAATACGAAGAGATAGGTAGGGCCATCAATACGACGGTTCAACGAGGATGTACCATGCTCACAGGCAACGGATTTTATTCGGGACGCGACATGAAAATGCTTTTCGTGCTGGCCAAACAAACAGAGTCGTCGATGATTTTCAGAACGATTGACGAGATTGACCCAGAGGCTTTTGTCTCTCAGAGTGCGGTTATCGGTGTGTACGGACTGGGATTTGACAAGTTCAAGGTGAACAAAAAGAAGAAATTACCACGAGCAGCGCAGGCTAAAAAAGAAGAACCAGCCCGTTGATCGAGGCCAGACAAGGGGCGATGTGCCGATGAATCGGCATAAAAATAAGGTGTGTCATCAAACTGGCACACCTTATTTTTATTCGTTACTTGCGGATGATTTCAAAGATTTCAGCATTGCCCTCGATGGATAGGCGGGTAGCTTTTTTCGCGACATCAAACTGATAGAAGGATGAGGTAACGGTAGTTTCTGCCACCACACGTCCCTTCTTGTCATGTTGTTTCACCCTGACCGTCTGATTTTCGGGCAGCTTCATCAGAAAAATATAACGCTGCGTATGCTTGGGAATACCAAACGAAAGGGTGCCAGCGAGATGGAAAGAGGTCAAAGGTTGTTCATCAAAAGCACGGATAGGCTGCTCGCCTTGGTCTGTCTGTACGCCAAAATCCAGATGTGACAACGTGATAGGATTGACCTTGAACGTGCGAATGGCCAACCAATGGGTCTTCTCTGAAGGCAGTTTGCGCAAGCGCACATAGCGTCCCTGCACGCCCTGCCCCGTCCAATGGATATCGTACTGCTTCCGGAAGTCGGCGATGAGCGGGGTCCAGGACTGTCCATCAGTTGAGCATTCGAGGATGGCATGGTCGAAATAATCTACGTCATCTGTTGCATTGCGGCCTTGCTTGAGGTCAACTTCCCAAATCGGCATCACCTTTCCCAGGTCCAGTCCAATCCAATCACCCGTCTTTTGTCCTATGCCCGAATGATAGAATGAGATGGAATCGGCATCCAGCATGTTCTTGCTCTGCGTGGTATATACGCTGGGATAAGACCCGATGGGACGCTGTACGGCTGACTTTTTCCCCGTGAGTTGCTCGTAGAAGACCTCGCTCATGTCCTCCATGGCTTTTTCATAAAACGGCTGTAGCTTCATGGTTCCCGACCGATGGGCGTCGTAAGCCTTCTTATCTTCCGCGCTCATGAGGTTCTGCACATAGTTGTTCCAGAATGCCTCCGGGGCTTCATGCTTGAACTTCTCCATGAGTTTCAGCGCATTTTTACCGCGCGTTCCTAACTTTCCAAACTCGGTGAGCCATGGACGCAATTCGCTGAACAGCCCTCGGTTGGCCAATCCTTGTTCCAACTGTGCCGGCACCTTCTCTATCTTTTCGAACTCACGCATGAGGTCTTCATATTGTTTTGGAGTGTAATGGTCGAAGCTGAAGGTTTTCGTTTCCCACGATTCGTCACGCCGATAACCCGTTTCTGTGTCGGCAGAATGGATGGCAAAGGTTCGATACGCGTCCTTTGCTTGCGGTGCCATCACCGCCAATGCGCGTTCCCAACTATCCAATGCGTTATAGGCTGTGGGATTCCAGGCGTAGTCAGCAACGCTGTACAAAGCAAGTTTAGAGGCCTCACCATGCTCCATGGGGTTGCTCAACAGACCGGTCATCTCGCCTGCGGTGACGGTGTTTTCCAGTCCATAGACGGGTCCTTGCAACACGATGTGGCGCACATAGTCGGTCACGGGATAGTTCCACCAAAACAGAGCCGGCCGATTGATGCGTGAATTGACCCACGCTAAGGTCGTTCGTGTGACGTCACTGCATACGACATCACCTGTCCAAAACACCCTCACCGATGGGTCTAAGGTTCGGCCATACACCGACAAGCTGCCTTCGGGCGTAGGATTGGCCCAGGCGCGGCTATAGTCTGTGGGACAAATGATGAGTGGCGAAACGTCTCCTTTGACCTTGACAAACTCTTTTGTCAGGCGGTTCAACAGCTCTACTTGCCTGGCTGGATTGGTTCCTTCACCTGAGATATCATCAAAGAAGATGGCAAACGAGCGGACTCCCAGTTGATACATCAGGTCGAATTTGTGCTTCAGGTTGTTGTAATCTTCCTCATTCCACTTGATGTCTTTGCCTGGATGAATAGCCCAAACAAACTCTACCCTGTTTTTATCACAGGCTTCTACCAGCTCATGAATGTTCTTTGCTTCGTCCGCTGGATAAGGTTTTCGCCAGTTGGGTGAACTGTGATAGGGGTCGTCTTTGGGTCCGTAAATATAGGTATTCAACTTGTATTTGCCATAAAAATCGATCAACGACAGGCGCACCTTGTGTGACCAGGGGGTTCCATAGAATCCTTCAATGATGCCACGATATGGGAAAACGGGATAATCATCGACCTCCAAATAAGGCAGGGTCTTGCCATTTTGGGCAATGGGGCTTTCCAATATCTGGCGTAATGTCTGGATGCCATAGTACACACCGGCATCATCATAGCCGACAATATCAATACCTTGCTGGTGAATACGCAACGAATAAGCGCCGCTGACGGACTTCACAGCATGGCTCCCAGCAGTCTTTTCCAAGGCAATGTTCAAAGGAACGCCTGCAGATTGCAAGGAGAGAAAGGACAAATCTTCTTGGATATCTCGTTTCTGCTGACCGAGTTTAGTAGTTAATTTGACCCCAGTCGTGACGTCAAGTGTTCCACTAATGGATAGATTGAGATAGTTTGGTACGGGATTGATTATCAATCCTTTGTGATCAACTTGATGCCCTGTCAACTTTGGTACGTCTGCACTCTCCTTGCGTTGTGATGACAAATCGAAATCAGACACTTGTGACATGCTCACATGGGAGGACAAAAGTCCTACGAATAAAATAGTTCCAAGTTTAAGATAATTCATAATTTAAAAAGATAAGGGGCGGTAGGAATCCAATCCTACCATTGTTCTATCGGGATGATCCACGACAATTTGACGCAAAGATAGATAAAATATACTGAATAAATCGGAGCAAAGAGGGTTTTTAATTCGTAATCAAGTCATAATTAAAATTTATTGCGTACTTTTGCGATGTATTGTGTTCTTTGTTTATCAGACATTTACAATAATGCCTGCGCAACGACACAACGATTCGAAAGGATAACAGATTTGGGCAACAAAAGGCCTTCTCAGGTCCGCAGAAACAAGAAATGCCCATGGAGAAAAAAGGTAATTGATCAATATGAAATTCAAATACGACGTTATAGTAATAGGTGGTGGACACGCAGGTTGCGAGGCAGCAACAGCATCTGCCAACATGGGAGCCAGAACATGTCTCATCACCATGGACATGAACAAGGTGGGACAGATGAGTTGCAATCCTGCCATTGGCGGCATA
The DNA here is from genome assembly GCA_050315175.1 of Prevotella sp. SGI.027. Taxonomy (GTDB): domain Bacteria; phylum Bacteroidota; class Bacteroidia; order Bacteroidales; family Bacteroidaceae; genus Prevotella. The sequence continues at coordinate 20,864 of JBNPOM010000001.1, read as the reverse complement.
GCGAAAGGACAAATCGTTCGAGAAATTGACGCTTTGGGGGGACAGATGGGCCTTATTACCGACGCAACGGCCATCCAATTTCGTATGCTTAACAAGGGTAAGGGACCTGCTGTGTGGAGTCCTCGGGCCCAATGCGACCGAGGAAAATACATTTGGGAATGGAGAAAAGTGTTGGACAATACTCCACTTCTTGACATCTGGCAAGATGAAGCCCAGGAATTGATTGTAGAAAACGGAGAAGCCGTTGGCATAATTACGGTTTGGGGAGTTGAGTTCAGAGCGAAAAGCGTGGTTATCACAGCTGGAACATTTTTGAATGGTCTGATGCATATCGGGCAACATCAACTGCCAGGCGGACGCTGTGCCGAGCCAGCAGTGTATCATTTGAGTGAAAGTATTTCGCAACACGGCATCCGTGTGGATCGCATGAAGACAGGAACTCCAGTCAGAATAGACGCACGGACGGTGCATTTTGAGGACATGGAACGGCAGGATGGCGAAAACGACTTTCATCAATTCAGCTACATGAGTGAACCAAGGAAGCTGAAACAACTACCCTGTTGGACGTGCTATACTAATCAAGAATGTCACGAAGTATTAAGGCAAGGATTGCCAGATTCTCCCCTTTTCAACGGTCAAATACAAAGTACAGGCCCCCGTTATTGCCCTTCAGTGGAGACAAAGCTTGTTACTTTTCCCGACAAAGACCAACATCCACTGTTTTTAGAGCCAGAAGGAGAAAGCACAAACGAAATGTATTTGAACGGCTTTTCATCGAGTATGCCACTGCATATACAACTGGAAGCAATCCACAAAATACCCGCTTTTCGCGATGCAAAAATCTACCGAGCCGGTTATGCCATAGAGTATGATTACTTTGACCCTACCCAATTGAAACAAACGTTGGAGTCAAAGGTTTTGAAAGGTTTGTTCTTGGCTGGACAAGTGAATGGTACTACTGGATATGAAGAGGCGGCCGGACAAGGTTTGGTGGCTGGAGTGAACGCTGCACTGCATTGCTCAAACAGCGATCCTTTCGTCATGCACCGCGATGAAAGCTACATCGGTGTGCTGATAGATGACTTGACTACCAAAGGAGTTGACGAGCCTTATCGCATGTTTACATCACGCGCTGAATACAGAATTCTATTGAGACAAGACGATGCTGACGCACGATTGACGGAGAAAGCGTACCAATTAGGCCTGGCAAGTCGCGAGCGTTACGATTGGTGGGTGGAGAAGAAGGAAAGTATTAAGGCTCTTCTTGACTTCTGTGATCAAACACCGATTAAACCGAATGAAATCAACAATTTCCTTGAAAGAATAGGAACTTCTCCTCTTCACGGCACTTCCAAGATATCTGACCTCGTGGGACGACCACAAGTGTCGCTGATACAACTTGCCGAACACATCACGACTTTGAAAGAAATGCTCAACAAACCTCGCAACCGAAAGGAAGAGATTGCAGAGGCAACAGAAATAAAAATCAAATATAAGGGTTACATTGAGCGTGAAAAACTCATGGCCGAAAAGATGCACCGCCTAAGTGATATCAAGATAAAAGGGCGCTTTCAGTATAGCGAATTACATGAATTATCTACCGAAGCCCGCCAAAAGTTAGAGCGAATTGACCCCGACACGCTCGCACAAGCCAGCAGAATACCTGGCATTTCACCCAGCGACATCAACGTACTTCTGGTTCTATTAGGAAGATAACGATCATCAAATAGAAGCAAACAACAGGTATGTTTCACATGAAACAATAAGATATTTAATAATAACATAACACATTAATAATGAACAACAAATTACTTTTGGACAATTTGCGCACCATACAAGATTGGCCAATCAAAGGAGTGAACTTCAGAGATGTTACTACTCTATTCAAAAGTCCCGAGTGTTTACGTACCATCAGCGATGAAATGTACGAATTATACAAAAACAAAGGCATCACAAAAATTGTGGGAATCGAGAGTCGTGGCTTTGTGATGTCATCCGCCATCGCGATCAAATTAGGTGCAGGAATCGTCTTATGTCGCAAACCAGGCAAACTTCCTTGCGAAACAGTACAAGAAAGTTACGCAAAGGAATACGGCATCGACACCATTGAGATCCATAAAGACGCCATTAACGAGAATGACATCGTTCTATTACACGACGACCTGTTAGCAACCGGAGGGACGATGAAAGCGGCCTGTGATCTGGTGAAGAAGTTCCATCCCAAGAAGATTTATGCGAATTTTATCATTGAACTCAAGAGCGAGTTCCCACACTGTAGAGAGCAGTTTGACAAAGACATCGAGATTGAATCACTGTTGCAATTCTAATCAACAGTGACAAATGCAAGAGGTAGTGGAACGTAAAATCCACTACCCTCTTGCAAGAATTGCAGCGAAGCGTATCATGATTAAGCAGATGCAGATGTTTCACATGAAACAATTAAAATATCATTTCCTGTGACACAGAGACTTATAGCGATGAACAAAGAGGAAAACTTAAAAAGAATTGACCGCTTAAAAAGTATAGCATTGAGCATGCCTGGGAAGCCTGGCAGCTACCAATTCTATGACCAAGATCACCAAATTATCTATGTAGGTAAGGCCAAGAACTTGAAAAATCGTGTTTCTTCGTATTTCCGAAAGGAAGTTGATCGCTACAAAACCAAGGTCCTTGTCAGCAAGGTTTGGGACATCACGTACACCGTAGTGAATACAGAAGAGGACGCACTGCTACTCGAAAACAGCCTTATTAAGAAGTACAATCCACGCTACAACGTACTGTTGAAAGACGGAAAGACCTACCCAAGTATCTGTGTGACGAAAGAATATCTGCCAAGAATCTTCAAAACCAGGCGCATTGACAGGCGATTTGGCACCTATTATGGCCCCTATAGCCAAATCACAATCATGTATTCTCTTCTTGAACTCATCAAAAAGCTCTACAAACTGCGCACCTGCCGCTTCCCAATCACCCCAGAAGGAATAAGTCAAGGCAAGTATAAACCCTGTTTGGAGTATCACATTCATAATTGTAAAGCACCCTGTGTGGGCAAACAAACGCATGAAAACTACCAAGAAAACATCGCCCAGGCCTGTGAAATATTAAAGGGAAACACCCGAGAAGTGAGCAAGATACTCTATCAACAAATGCTAAAAAAGGCAGAAGAACTCAAGTTTGAAGAGGCTGAAGAGCTCAAACAAAAATACGAAATGCTCAACAATTTCGTAGCCAAGAGTGAGGTGGTAAGCAACACCCTCCAAGACTTAGACGTGTTTACCCTCACGGATGACGACCAGAAAAAGAACGCTTTCATCAACTACATCCATGTCAAAAACGGCACCATCAACCAGAGTTTCACCTTTGAATATAAGCGAAAACTTGATGAGACGAATGAAGAACTGCTCATCACTGCCATCCAAGAGATCAGAAGCAGGTTCAACAGCACGGCCAAAGAGATCATCGTTCCCTTTGAAATCAATTGGAGTTTGAACAATGCTACCTTCTTCATTCCCCAACGTGGGGACAAAAAACACCTGCTGGACCTGTCTGAAATGAACGGAAAACAGTATAAATTCGATCGCCTCAAACGATCGGAAAAGCTGAATCCGGAACAAAAACAGACCCGTTTGATGAAGGAATTGCAAACCAAACTCAAGCTCCCCAAGCTGCCCTATCACATCGAATGTTTCGACAACTCAAACATATCCGGCACCGATGCCGTTGCAGGTTGCATCGTATTCAAGGGCATGAAACCATCAAAGAAAGACTATCGCAAATACAACATCAAGACCGTGACCGGCCCAGACGATTACGCATCGATGCAAGAGGTGGTGCGCCGCCGATACAGCAGGATGATAGAAGAGCAAACACCCCTACCCGACTTGATTATCACCGATGGCGGAAAAGGACAGATGGAGGTAGTAAGAGAGGTAGTAGAAGACGAGCTGAACCTGCAAATACCCATCGCAGGACTTGCTAAAAACGACCGACACAGAACCAACGAACTGCTATTCGGTTTTCCACCGCAAGTCGTTGGTTTAAAAGCAGATAGCGAACTTTTCTACCTCCTCACGAACATTCAAGACGAAGTGCATCGGTATGCCATCACCTTCCATCGCGACAAACGGAGCAAACACGCACTGCACAGCGAATTAGACGACATCAAAGGCATCGGTCCCAAAACCAAAGAGCAACTCCTGAAAGCCCTGAAAAGCGTGAAAAGGATCAAAGACGCAGATCTTGAAACGCTCAACGAAATCATCAAAGAAGCAAAGGCAAAAATCATTTTCAATCACTTTCACACCAACAATCCATAAAAAATTGCTTATCTTTGCGGTCAATAGGCTGCGCAACAGCTATTTGAGGGCAATCTCATAGCCGCTGACAGTAACACACACTACCCGCATCCTTTAGAAACAACTTATCAAAAGACGTCAACTGACTGATGAAAACCTGGATACAAACCCTACTGCTTTTTCTGGTCCTACTACTTGGTAACCAGAACACTTGCATAGCACATGCCAACGATATGAGACCTGGCATGGCTGAAGATGGCGGCACGTCCGGGTATTCCGATGATGAAAAGAGCAAAGACCGCATCTACGAAGACACGATAGAACCGGCCCAACGACAAACAGCACTCATCACCGACACCAGTCAAACCGTACGCCTGTGCAACACCCGTCCACAGCGCATCCTGCCCTCGTTTACAGCGAAGCCAACACATCTGCTTAGCCGAAACACGTTTCACAACAAGTTTTACTCCCTACAATTTCAAGGAATTGACCGCTACCTCACAACGGTCACAACCCCTATTCCATCCTCTGCCGCATGCGATTATTACGTCATCGCATTGAGGCAAATCATTCGTTGACCCATCTTCTTTTTAATCCGTACGCACATCGCAAGCAATCAAAGCATGTGTGCACAGTGAGATTTTACTAATAAATCGTAAAAACTGCTTCAAACATGTCGTTAGCAAGGTAGCCAACCACTCGCCCACAGAGAGGTCATAAACATGGCTACCTTAGCTTCAATCGGTTCAAAACGGCCGAAAAGAAGTGCCAATAACCTGTATACCAACATGATACACGTTTATCAAGCAGCTCGGAAAAAAATCAACAAGACAATCAATAAAAAGAAGAAAATTATGGCAAGTATAAAAAATTTAGAGATGGCAGAAACCATTTCCAACAATTCAAATATCAAGATTTCAAAGGGATTTTTAGGCATTGGCAGCAAAGCCACCTACACACCAACAAACAGCAAGCTGAATGCAGTTATCAATTACTACAGTGCAGAAGATGCCCAGGCATTCGTGAAACTCATCAATGCAGCGGAAACAGAAGTAGCAAGCCTGGCAAAAAAGGTGACACCGCCCTCGAAGCTGAGCATCAGCAACTACCGTCTCGAAGCGTGCGTAACCGACGACCAACAGTTTGTTGCCATCCAAGTGCTGAGTTATGCTGACTTCCGCAACACGCCAATTTGTGAATTAAAATACTTTGAGGGCGAGGCAGCACAAGCCATCGCTGCACTGTTGTAAAACCAAAAAGGAGCCATTTCATCGGCCTTTTTCAACCTATCTCCCACTTGTCAAGCGATGACAAATGGGAGATTTTTCATGTACCAAACTACTACATACAACGTGATGCACAACATCAGCGAAACAAGGAGAATAACATGACTTTTCAATTGCATGGAGATTAGGCGCCAAAGTCAATGAGTTTAAGCACCAAAGTGATTGATATTGGCCATCAAACTCTATGCAATTAAAACGTCTCCAGAACCACCTATAAATCAAAGGAAAAGTGCGTGAGGATAAAAGATAAGTTCAATAATCGAATGATTATTTGGTTTGAATCCTAAAAATAAATATCTTTGTAATATGAGAATTGTCATACAAAGAGTTTCAGAAGCATCGGTAAGTATCAAAGGCACGATGAAATCGGCCATTCAGCAAGGTTTTCTTATCCTTTTAGGCATAGGTGAAGATGATAGCGAGGACGATATAGAATGGCTTGTAAAGAAGGTTGTCAACCTTCGTGTGTTCGATGATGAACAGGGAGTTATGAACAAATCTATCCTCGATGTCAATGGCAACATATTGGTAGTGAGCCAGTTTACCCTCATGGCATCGTACAAAAAAGGCAACCGACCCTCCTACATACATGCCGCAGGGCACGAGATTTCGATTCCACTCTACCAGCTGTTTTGCAAACTTTTGAGTGCTCAATTGGGGAAAGAAGTTGGCACTGGCGAGTTTGGTGCTGATATGCAGGTGAAATTAGTGAACGATGGTCCGGTAACCATCTGCATGGATACCAAAAATAAAGAGTAACGCTAACACCCCCCAAAATAAGTTTCAAAATATGGAAATCAAAGAAGCACAGCAACAAGTAGACCGCTGGATTAAGGAATATGGTGTACGCTATTTCTCCGAACTCACCAACATGGCGTGCCTCACCGAAGAGGTTGGCGAATTGGCACGCATCATCTCACGCACCTATGGCGACCAAAGTTTCAAGCCAGGAGAGACACCTAATCTTGCCGATGAAATGGCGGATGTACTGTGGGTACTCATCTGTCTGGCCAACCAAACAGGGGTTGACCTGACCGAAGCTTTTGAAGAAAACATGAAGAAGAAAACAAACAGAGATAAAACAAGACATATTAACAACCCAAAACTTCAATAAAAAATGGCTATCAAACAAAACATAGAAGCATCGAAAGAGCAATTGAACGCTAAGAATGCGCCTAAGCAAACAGTCGATAAGTACGAACAGGCCTTGAAAAAGTACAACACCAATTTCAATGATGATGAAGTACGAGAGGCGGTTAAGAAGCTCATCGAAGAGAAAGTACATATCAATGACACCCTTGAAGTGAAGAAATTCCTGTTTGGAAGTATCGAACTAACCTCACTGAAATGCACTGATTCGGACGAAAGCATCATGGCATTTACCGAAAAGGTAAACCAGTTTGACACGGAATACGCTGACTTACCCCATGTTGCCACTATCTGTGTGTATCCTTGTTTTGCTCAGGTGGTACGTGATACCTTGGAGGTTGAAGGCGTTGAAATAGCCTGCGTATCGGGCAGTTTCCCCTCTTCACAAGCCCTCATCGAGGTAAAGGTAGCCGAAACGGCATTGGCTGTGAAAGACGGAGCTACTGAGATTGACATCGTGATGCCCGTAGGCAAGTTCCTAAGTGGTAATTACGAAGAGATGTGTGAGGATATACAAGAGTTGAAAGAGACTTGCGGAGACGCCGCCATGAAGGTGATTTTAGAGACAGGATGCTTGAAAACAGCGTCAAATATAAAGAAAGCCTCTATCCTTTCCATGTATGCTGGAGCCGATTACATCAAGACTTCTACGGGCAAAGAGAAGGTGGCAGCCACACCAGAAGCTGCGTATGTGATGTGCCAAGCCATCAAGGAATACTACGATGAAACGGGCATTCAGATAGGTTTTAAGCCTGCTGGCGGCATCAACTCGGTGATGGACGCCCTCATCTACTACACCATTGTGAAAGAAGTGTTAGGCGAAAAATGGCTTACCAACAAGTGGTTCCGTCTCGGTACCAGTCGTTTGGCTAACATGTTGCTCAGCGAAATTGAAGGAAAGGAAGTAAAATTCTTCTAATAATGCAATAGAGGCAACTGTAAAAAATAACGGGCGGTTCTATAAATTACCACCGTAAAGTTTTATTTATGCTGGACGGTTTACGTTTTGTCATCTTGCGGTCTTTTTTGGGTTCAATTTGCTTGTTCGTTCAGTCGTATAGCTCGCTATACTCCTTCACTCACCAACAAATTGACCACCAAAAAGAGCCTCGCAATCTGACAAAGCTAATTTATAGAAACGCCCTAACCTGTAAAAAAGCGGATATACACCTCAGAAATGTATATCCGCTTGAGCTTTTTAGCATGATTAAAGTGCCTTGATCCAATCAACGATGTCTTGCATCACCACTGGCGCAAAGGTTTCTTCTATCAATCGATACTCCGTTGTCTGCCCCGTCGTACAGTGTTGGAACAGATGGTTCAGTCCTTCGTATTCTTTAATCAAGTTCTTTTTGTTGGGTTTCAAGCCTTTTCGCAAGGCAGAAAGATTGTCGTGCGCATCTACCTGCACATCTTTACTACCATTCACCGCCATGACAGGACACTTGATTTTAGGAAGATAGCAAGCCATGTCGGTAGCGATGAAATCGAGAACCCATGGAGTTTGCATGGTGATAACGGGCAACAAACTTTGCCGGCTCAATGCTGGGAGCGACACATTGGTTTGTTTCAGCAAGGAGTCTAAAACGACTTCGGGATGAGAAATATCTTTCTTGGCATTTCTATAAGCATAAATAGCCCCCAACACCTTACAGTAATCACGCGCGAAAGTGGCACCACCTCTCGCCTCCATCGCTTGATATACTTGCTTCAACATCAAGCTATCACCACGTCCAGCGACCCCTGCAAGACTGACAATGAAATCAGGTAAGCCCTCTGCTGCCAACATCATGGCAATACTACCACCCTCACTATGTCCCATGACACCTATCTTTCCAAACTTTTTCAGACTTTTCAGGTAGTTGAAACCACAGCGAGCATCCTCCGCATTGTCTTTCATCGTCGATTGGGAAGCATCACCTGTAGACTTCGCAAACCCTCTATCATCGTATCGAAGCGATGCAATGCCATGGCGAGCCAAGTAATCTGCCAAGACTAAGAAAGGCTGATGATCGAAGATTTCCTCGTTTCTATTTTCTTGACCGCTACCTGTTACCATCAGTACCACGGGTACTTTCTGTTTGTTCATCTGCTCATAACCCACAGGATAAGTCAATGTTCCCGAGAAAACAGCGTTGGCCTTTGTGTTTTGAAAGGTCACTTCCTCAGTTTGATAAGGATAAGGCACTTGCGGAGTTTGCGGTCTTTTTAGTTCTTCCACACCGGGATTGAGCATCAAGGGGAAAGACCTACCAAACTGCGTAAACGTTCCTTGAATGTGGTCTCCTTGCTGTTTGCCGAGATAGCGAGCCCCAATCGACGAGACAGCAATATCCACAGAGTCAGCTGTCAGACTGTTCACTGTGGCAGGAACACCCTTTACACTTTGATCAGGACTATCCATCGTTACGATGAAACCTTTGTTTTTGTCCTTCTCAACGTGAAAGACAAGCGTTAATTGTACACCTTGAACCGACAGTTTGCCCGTCCAACTACCTTCCAATTTCTGTGCTTGCGATACGCAAACGGAAGCACACAACAGGAGCATAAAAGTAAAAAATCTTGTTTTCATGACTTAAAAAATATGATGTTTACAGGTTATCTATCACGCTCAAAACAAAAACAAGGCAGTAAAAGGTGTGCGTACTCCTTATTTAGTACGCTTCACCACATAGTCGATATAGGCTTGCAAAGCCGTCTTAATATCTACATCCATCACATGCTTGTCTATAAAAGCCAATGCTTGTTGATGCAATTCGTCCATGCGTTGCTCTGCATATTCAATGCCCCCCTGCTGCTTTGTGAAAGCTACCAATTGTGCGATTTCATCGGGTGTCACCGTGTTGTCCTTTACCTTATGTGCCAATTGAAGCATGGTGGCATTGCGCGTAGAATTCAAAGCATAAATAACAGGGAGGGTAAGTTTGCCCTCTGCCATATCATTGCCGGTGGGCTTGCCAATCTCTTTCGATTCAAAATAATCGAAAATATCATCCCTAATCTGGAAAATAATACCCAGGGTCTGCCCAAATTCACGAGCTGCCTCCACCTCTTCGGGTGTGCCTTTACCCGCTTGTGCGCCAATCACGGCACACGATTCGAACAAGGCAGCCGTCTTTTGCTTAATGACTTGGTAATATACTTCTTCCGAAATGTCCTGATTCTGGATATTGCTAAGCTGCAAAATCTCACCATTCGACAAGGTTCTACCAAGGTTAGCAAGGTTTTGAATAATGGCTTCCGAATGGGTAAAAGAAACTTGCAACAAAGCCGTTGACAGGATATAATCGCCCACCAGCACCGCCACTTTGTTGTCATAGGTAGCATTCACCGATGCCTGTCCACGGCGTTCGCCACTCTCATCCACCACATCATCGTGCACAAGACTGGCGGTATGCAACAGTTCTAAGCCCACCGCAGCATGTTGGGCGATAGAGGTAACGCCACAAAAATTCTTCGCTATTAACAAAATAAGCATGGGCCGCATACGCTTTCCCTTTCGTTGACGAATGTGAGAAAGTGCTTGCGAGAGCAGTCCATCACCGTGTGACAATGATTCATCATACAGGTAATCAAAATCATTCAATTCATCGACAATAGGTTGTTGTATCAAAGATAAATAGTCCATGCTTGCTATTTTTGTCACAAAAATACAGAATAAATCCCTATTTGTTCCATTTTTTTCGTAATTTTACAGGAATAATATACTAAAATATGGACAAACTGTTTCTCTTGGACGCCTATGCACTCATTTATAGGTCGTATTACGCATTCATCAATAACCCGCGCATCAACTCCAAAGGCCTCAACACATCGGCCATCATGGGCTTTTGCAACACCCTCAACGAGGTGCTGACAAAAGAGAATCCCACGTATATTGGCGTGGCATTCGACCATGGACTGACCTTTAGGAACGAGGCTTTCCCCGCTTACAAGGCGCAACGTGAAGCCACACCCGAAGACATTAAGAAAGCGGTGCCTATCATCAAACAAATATTGGAGGCCTATCACATTCCAAGTTTGCAAGTAGATGGCTTCGAAGCCGACGATGTTATCGGCACATTAGCGATGAAATCGGGAAAAAAAGGCATTGATACTTATATGCTGACCCCTGACAAAGACTATGGACAATTGGTGAGAGAGAATGTTTTCATGTACCGACCACGACACGGAGGGGGCTACGAAACGCTGGGTGAAAAAGAGATATGCGACAAATACAACATCACTACCCCACTACAAGTCATCGACCTTTTGGCGCTCATGGGCGACACTTCCGACAACTTTCCAGGGTGTCCAGGCGTGGGAGAAAAGACCGCTTCAAAACTTATTAACCAGTTTGGATCCATTGAGGAGCTGCTGAAACGAACCTCAGAGATTAAAGGTAAGTTGCGCGAGAAAGTAGAAAATGCCACCGATGATATTAAGATGTCACAATTCTTAGCAACCATTCGCACCGATGTTCCCATTGAGTTGAACCTGGAAGATTTGAAGTTGAAACAGCCAGACGAAAATAAATTGGCCGAAATCTTCACCGAATTAGAATTCAAATCATTCGCCAATAGAATCCTTAATAAATCACAAAATAGCCCAAAAATAACAAACAAACAACTCAATCTCTTTGCAGAATCCTCGGGTGTTGGGCAGGTTGAGCCAAAAAACGCGAGTTTTGAGAGCCTTAAAACGGGTCATTACGAATACAAACTCATTGATACTCAAGAAGAAGCACATCGAATTTGTGACTTTTTCTTAACAAATAAAATTCTCAGTCTAGACACTGAGACCACTTCAACCAACCCCATGGAGGCAGAATTGGTTGGTTTGAGCTTTGCTGTTGAGCCGATAAAGGCATTTTATGTGCCTGTTCCGGCCAATCGTGAAGATGCTGTAAATCTTGTTAAAATTTTCAAACCTCTCTATGAAAACGAGGAGATTGTGAAAGTAGGGCAAAACATCAAGTACGACATGGAGGTGCTTCACAATTACGGTATCGAACTAAAAGGACCGATGTTCGACACCATGATTGCCCATTATGTACTGCAACCCGAACTTCGCCACAACATGGATTACATGGCGGAGGTGTACCTCAACTATCAAACCATTCATATTGAAGAACTGATTGGCGAGCGAGGAAAGAACCAAAAGAACATGCGCGACCTCTCTCCTACCGACATCTATGAGTACGCTTGTGAAGATGCTGACATCACATTACAACTGAAAAACGCGCTCGAACCTAAGCTCAAGGAAGCTGGAGTCGCTAATCTGTTCTACCAAATGGAAATGCCTTTGGTAAACGTACTGGCCGAAATGGAGATGAACGGCGTGCGCATAGATACCGAAGCGTTGAAGGAAACGTCAGAAAACTTCACCAAACGGATGCTGGATTTGGAGCATCAGATTCACAAACTGGCTGGCGAGTCATTCAATGTGTCATCTCCCAAGCAGGTGGGCGACATTCTTTTCGGCAAATTACAAATAGCCGAAAAGCCCAAAAAGACTAAGACTGGGCAGTTTGTTACCAGTGAAGAGGAACTACAAAAATATGCCACTGGTAACGAAATCGTAACCCTCATCTTGGATTATCGTGGGCTCAAAAAACTGTTGGGAACGTATGTTGACGCGCTACCGAAGCTCATTAACCCCCGAACAGGACACATTCACACCTCGTTCAACCAAACGGTTACGGCCACGGGACGGCTCTCCTCGAGCGATCCTAACCTGCAAAACATCCCCGTAAGGGGTGAGGATGGGAAGGAAATACGCAAGTGTTTCATCCCTGAAGATGGTTGTTTGTTCTTCTCTGCCGATTACAGTCAGATAGAATTGCGTGTCATGGCACATCTTAGTGGCGACAAACACATGATCGAGGCCTTTCAAAACGGCTATGACATTCATGCCGCTACCGCTGCCAAAATCTACGGCAAGGACATGAAAGACGTGACGCGTGACGAACGAACCAAGGCCAAACGCGCCAATTTCGGCATCATCTATGGCATCACGGTGTTTGGCCTGGCAGAGCGATTGGGTATCGATCGGAGCGAAGCCAAGCAGCTTATCGACGGCTATTTTACCACCTTCCCGCAGGTATACGACTACATGGAACAGGCCAAAGCAACAGCTCGCGAGCAAGGATATGTAGAAACATTCTTCCATCGTCGCCGCTATCTCCCCGATATCAACAGCCGCAACGCCACCGTTCGTGGTTTTGCGGAGCGCAATGCCATCAACGCACCCATCCAAGGGTCGGCTGCCGACATCATCAAAGTGGCGATGATACGCATTTACGAACGATTCAAACGAGAGAACATCCAATCAAAAATGATTCTACAGGTACACGACGAACTCAATTTCAGCGTGCTGCCTGAGGAGAAAGAGCTGGTTGAACGCATCGTGATGGAAGAGATGCAAAACGCTTATCCGCTGCGGGTTCCACTGATAGCCGATGGCGGTTGGGGTAAAAACTGGCTGGAAGCGCACTAACAACCCATGCCGTTAGCGGGACAAAGCACGGCGAACGTTCAAATCCATACAACAACTTACATGAAAATAATAGATATCGTAAGATACGCGACCGACCCCATCAGCTACATGGATGAAGTGGTCAACGGCAACGAAACGCTGTTGGTACAACGCCCTGAAGAAAAGAGTGTGGTGATACTTTCCATGGAAGAGTACAACCGCCTGAAAGCCATTGAATGGCGACAACAATCAAACGAGCCCCCTACTCCACGCGATAGCAACAAATAAACAAATGATGCCTTGAAGACGCTGGCCAAACCTGATAACTTCACTCACTGCGACATCACAACCAACTGAATAGCAATTGGTTACAAAACATCCAGAACACACCTTTCAAAAGCATTGAGTTTGGCCTTCAAAAGCATTGAGTTTGGGCACCAAAAGCATAGAGATTGAACGGCAAAAGCATGGAGATGGGAAAAACCTCACCCATGCGTTGGGTGACGCATGGGTGAGGTTAGAAGACAGCTTGGCAGGCTCATCTCGCACCCGCGCGGTTCGTTGTTCGGCAAGGGGCGCAGCAAGGCCTGCCAAGCTGTGTTGTATCAAGCAGTTTGCAGGGCTGCCTTAAAACCAAAAACCCTTACCGTCGTGAGCAGGAGTCCCGTTTATCAGCCAATAAAACTCTGCCAAAGCCACCTTAAAATCTTTTAAGCCAAAGGCTTTCATCAATGTAGTTACGATGCCTTGGTCACGAGTAGAAAGGTCGCTCATCTTCATTGTTTCAAAGTTCTGAATACTGTCATCATCAATCATGTCCAGGCTTTTTTCGTCCACGTCCATATACACTCTCACCGGAATGTCTATGCTTGGCATCCATGCCTCTTCGGCTTGCTGTTGCTTGGTTGGCTGATAAAAGACAGAAGGCTTCCCCCCCACCAACTTTGTCTGCCTCGCACGCATTAACCTAACGCTCAACGTAAACTGCTTATGCGCACGCTTAAAGGCAAAATAACCTTTGAGTCCAATGGGATGATTGTCATCGTTAAAAACAGCATGGTCGACATGATTGGTCTTATTCCATGGATCAGTGTCGCAATAGGTGTAACTGAAAAAGTCGGAGTTGTTGGCATCCGTCGCTTCCTCTACCCCACCATACGAAGGTTTGATGTTGCTCACACTAAAGAAATGCTGATAGTGTTGGCCTTCACCCTTGTCAACTATCTGCCCCGTTATATCCTCATGCTCATCATTGAAATAACGCAATGCGAAGGCATAGATGGCATATTCTTTGGCACTCCCCAACACGTTCACCCATGCAGGATTAGTTTTATCAGCCACCCACCGATTGTTTTCTAAGGTATATTTCAACCGATAAGACTTCCCAAAATATTCATTATTCTTTGAATATCCGTTTTGATGGAACGCTTTTTTGCCGTGCAAATGTCCCTCATACACCTCAATTTCCACCGTTTTGGGTTGAAACAGCGACGCATCGAGGGGTTTCACGTCCCCGTGAGCCACCTGTCCGTCTACGTCAAAGGGCAGCGACACCGTTATATCCCACTGACCGGTAGAGGTGAGAACCGCAGCAGGAAGATAGAAAGGTGATAATCGATTGTCCTTATCATATTTGCTTTGTGCCGCATGCAGCAAGTCGACTGACAGGTTGAACGCCTCACCTGGATGCACAATCTGCAACAACCCGTCAAAGCCAACGGGGTTGGTAGCCCCCATGTCTACGCCATTGTATTGGTCCACATAGCAATAATCGTAGGGCAATTGGCTCTTATCTTTCACGCGAGCTTTGCTCGTTTTACCCAGCACCGTAGCGGTTTTGTACAGCGAAAAGAAGTGCTGGTGTATCTTATCTTGTCCCAAATCGAAGAACTGGTGATTGATTTTCTCCCCCTTGCTATTATAATATTCAATGGACAGGTGATACACCACCGCCGGATCCTCCTTCACACTCTTCACTTGAAAGTGCTTGAGTGCACTGCTAACATGCCACCCTTCTTTGGGTGTTATTTCCCAAACGATTTGTTGTGCCGGCGTTGTCGATGGGGTAAAATCAGCCAATATCAACTGCTGGTTAAACGATTTGTTACCCTTGATGGACCCCTCTTGCAAGGTAAACACGGCCTTCACCGGGTCTTCGTGCAACTTGTTTTTTATTTCATCGACTGCCTCTTCGGGCTTACATGATACCACTACGAATACCAACAACATACTGAGGTATGCGAAAACGGTTGAAAAAATGGTCTTTGTTCTCATTGTTTTTTTTATTTTACTCATGATTGTTTTTTATAAAATGATGAATGCGGTTATTAATATTTATGAACCCATTAACTATTAACTTGTCAACTTGTTAACTTGTCTACTCGTCAACTATCTCAATTAAACTTCCAACGAAGGATACAACGAATGTCCCTCCCAAGATCATGTGCGTAATAACGACTCCGATTGGTGTACTCCTTATATAATTGATTCAACACATTGGTTCCTTCTAAAGACAAAGATAGATGTTGATGGTGAGGCATATTCCAGGTGACGCCACAGTTAAAGCCCACCAAATGGTATGCCGCCGGCGTATCATCCACCAGGTCAGTAGCCGCATTAAACCTGCGTTGCTTGGCCACATAGCGATGTCCAATGCCCACAGAAGGATGCCAAGCCCCGCTGACGGCAGGCTTCCACGACAGTTGTTGCGTGAGCTTAAACGACGGAATGTACGGCAAATACGCCTTTATTCGTTGCTCGTTTGCCCATATCCATGATGCAAACACGCGGTAATCTATCGTGCGCAAGGGGCAAAAATGCGTATCTACGTCCACTCCGCGAAACAAGGCATTGGTCTGAACGTATTGAAATACGGGGTATGCCCCAGACACTACGACGATGTTCTCGCGCGTAGGATAATCATAAATGTAATGATTGATCCATTGCACATATCCATCCACCCGAGCTTGCACCCATGGGTTGGCATAGCTAAGTGACGTCACCCACTTGTAACTCTGCTCTGAACGGAGCGTGGAGTCGCCACGCACAAACATGCCGGAGCTTAGCTCGTTGCCATTACTAAACAGTTCGTAAACGTGTGGTGCGCGCCATGCCATGCCCACGTTCGAGGCAAGTGTCAGTTGTTTGGTAACGTGTTGATGCGCCCCAAGCGTAAAGGTAACGTTCTCAAAGTGCCTGCTTCCCCCATATCGGTGTCCGGTCCAATCGTAACCATCGGCACGAGTAAGCTGGTAATCAAACCTTGTTCCGCCCTCTACACCCCATGTATCGCCCAAATATTTGCGCAACGCATAAGCACCAAGGGTTGTTTCTGTATAGTTGGGTATTACAGGTACCACACCCGTTCCACGCTCATTACTATTCTTCATGAGCATTCCTTGCGCCCCCCACTCTGTCTTCCAACGGTCAGACAGCTTGCTCCAATGCCATTGTGATTGCAGTGATTGCAAGAAAAGGCTAACCGAAGGGATGTCCGAATGGTTCATGCGACGGATGCGATTTTCACGCCTGTCGTCGGCTTGATAGGTGGTTTGCCAACTGCATTTCACGCTCCTACTAGGCTGATAATATACATTGATAAAGGCGGTATGATGCGCCACGCGCTGAAAGGGATAATCTATTTGATAGGTAAAAGGCGTAAACTCAACCGGTTGCCCTATCCTGATGCGCTCTTGCAGCAACTGCTCGTTACCCATTTGCGCACTACGCATCACCCCCATTTTTTGCCAAAACAAGCTGTACCCCGTTTCTACGCGCCACTGGTTGTGCTGGTATCCCAGCGAAAAAGCGGCGCTGCGTTGCCGCATGCCTGTGTTGTTGAGCAGATAAGCCGCCGTACTTCGGTCGCCCGACTGTTCAAAAGTGCCTTGCAGGCTCCACGCTATTTGGCGATTAAAAGGCAGCGTTCCCTGCATGTATCCTACCGCTCCCATCTGCCTTCCGTTGCTTCCATAGTAGCTCATCACATCGGCTTGCACCTGAGGAGCACCATACGGCAAGGATTTGGCATTCATCAAAATGATACCACCCAACGCCTCTGCGCCGTATCTTACCGACTCTGAGCCTTTCACTACCACCACATCGTTGAAGGCATTCTTATCTATTTCTGGCGCATGGTCTATCCCCCACTGCTGTCCTGTAAGCTTAGCGCCTCGGCTCACCACCAAAATACGGTTGCCATACATGCCATGTATCACAGGTTTTGCCACACTCGCACCCGTTTGGAGCATGCTCACCCCACTGACGTTCTCTAACATCGAGGCCAGTGACTTGCCCGCTGCACGGGCAATGTCGTCGTGGGTGAGTGTGGCACTCACACTGTTGGGCGTAACAATTTGTCGCTTACTCTTCACCACTACTTCGCCCAAAGTAATGGTATCTTTTAGATGTTGCCGAGGTATATGTTCAATATCCTGCGCCTTCACCAACGTATTACTGCTCATCAACATACACGACAATATGCTGAAAAACCATAGTTTTTCCTTTTTATTCATTTGTATAATTTCTCCTTTTCATTCAATAGGCTACGCCACAGCCATCCAATCAGGATTGAATAGCCTTCAGTTTGCACTATTTTTTAATAAAATAGGGGTATGAGCATCATAATTCTTCAGCCGAAAGAAGTCTCTCTCCTCCGAATTATGAATTATGAATTAAGAATTATGAATTAAAAAAGGTGGCGAATGAGCGTTTACCGTAAGCGGCTCACGATAAACTATTTGTGCTGTAAACAGCGGTTTAACAATACGTTTTACAAGCAACACAGGCTGCCAAACAAAGAGTTTGGGCATGCTCATCTTGCACAGGTCAAAGTTACAAATGTAACAATACGCCTGTACTGTGGTTTGGTGTTGCTCTGTTTGGTCTAAGTGCTGTACAGTTATGCTGTGTGCATGAACGTCTTTAACGAGAAGAGCCGAGATGAAGGTAAGCACCATCATCCACGCCATCAATCTGCATTTCGTCCTTCTTGTCATCATTCGCACTAAAATAACCTTACAATCTTTAGCACGCAAAAATAGACAAAATATGGTAATCGCATGGTAAAGAAACCATTTTTATCGCTGTTTTTTGTTTATCTTAACAAATGGTATTGCTTTTTTTGTTGGTATTTGACGGTGTTTACGCCATATTCTTCTCGAATGGCTTTCTTATAGTCAATTAGAAAAAAGCAATAAAAAAAATATTGAGAATTTAGAAATATTACAAAAAAAACATACCTTTGCCCCCGAAATTCAATAACAACATTTTTTAATAAACCACTCATTATTTAACATGAATAAATTTATTTTTTTTAATTTACTTAGTATCATTATTTTATTATCATCTTCCTGTTCGTTTAATGATGTATTAGATGAAAACGAGATAAAACAGAAAGAGGAAAAAGTGAGTAAAGAGCGAAACATCTTGTCATTCCAATAGTAAAGAAGAATTTAATAGAATATTTGAAGAGTATGACTTATCTTACAATAAAACAAGAGGATTACCTGATTTTGAATCATCTAATGAAGTTTATGAAAATTCAAACGATTCATTAACGGAAAAAATAGGATTTCTTGTTCCTAATGAAAAAATGAGACATTTTTTAAATAAGGATTTAGAAATAATTATTAATGATACTCTTTATAAAGTAATTAAAAATGGAACTTTATTTGCAAATATTGCTTATAAGAACGAACTACGTAATGCGGTAAGAAAAATTGACCAGTTTTCTAAAATAGGTAAAGGTCTAAAGGGGCTGGGACATGTATCCTTGATAAATACTTTTAATAATTGGGATGAAGATAATTTCAATCCAATCGAGGATAATGACTATTTTGAAAGCCATAAAGAAGATGTTACTATACCTACAAGTGCACGGACACGAGCAAATTCTTGTGATATCTCAAGAGAAGAATTGGAAAATTTTCCTGTTATTGGTACTGTCAATGTCAGTTTAGTAGATAAAATAATACATTTCAATCCTGCTTATATGAAACATGAAAAACTTAGACTTAATTCTAATCATAGAAGAAAGTTCTATGTATCTGTATATAAATATGATTACAAGTTTGGAGTGACAATTGGAGTTGATTGCAAGATAATGAAGAAAATGTGGTATGGCGGTTGGGCACACGTAAAAAATTGGCGAGAAGGAATATATTATGGCATCTCATCCTTAATTATTAGGCAAAGAATAAAACACAAGGAATTCGATGATTTTATGAAATTCATGAAGCCACAATTAAACAACCAATGGAAAAATATAAATACGTATAAATACAACACCTATATTGAAGCTACTAAAAGCTTAAAAGATGGTATTGTAAATAACTGGGTGACGGTATATAACAAAAGAGTACCAGAGAGTCCCTATGTAATACCTATTATAGGTGAATCAATAAATAATGCTTTAGGTGAAAATAAATTCTCTAATACTGTTGCTAAAGCATTCGATAAATTCTTAATTAACAAAGGAATAAAGTTCTTTTCCTCTATAAGTTCGAATAATGAAAGTAAAAAAATTGACTTTTTGTCTGAGAACGATGAAGCTATATATCATTTTTTTGGTAACGATGTTCAATGGAATAATGGAAACTATAAAATAAAGGATACTTTCTTGAGATACTATCGCAATATTACGTTGAATTTTACATATAGGGGAAATGGTACTTTTAGTGACATTAAACAAAATATCACTGATAATGATTTTATAGGAGAACCAGAAATATGCTATTGCGAGGGAGTTGTATATACCAAGGATGGCGATGGTTGGATTGGCGCAAGAATACTAAAGAATTGGCCTTAAGCAGTATGAGAATGGGAAATATAATGATTATAAACAAACTAAATATTCATAAACAATGAGAAAGAATAAAATTAACAACAAAATTAAAACCGTGTTATTGCTGTTGTTCGTGTCAGCAGGTGCTTTTGCCCAAAAGCAAAGGAATGTTTTTATCGACTTCTTAGGGTCGGGAACGTTCGGCCCAGGCGTCTATTACGACATGCGTTTTGGTGCAAACACAAAGTGGGGGGGACGCATAGGCTTGGGTTACACCTATTCAACCGATACAAACTTTTTTGAATCTGAGCCCACGAAAACACAAGGAGTAAACATTCCTTTAGCCGTGAACTATTTAATCGGCAATAAAATACACAATTTAGAAATGGGACTTGGCTTTAATTATTCCATTTACCACGCTTCATACAATTACCTTGGCAAAACCACAAAGAGTAGCGAGAATTTGTCGGGGTTGGCCACTTTCCTGGATTTGGGCTACCGTTACCAATCGTCGGCCGACAAGGTGATGTTCCGCATTGGCGTGACTCCCACGCTTCCCTTGACCGATTATCACAGCTCTGTTTCTAAAGAACGAAACACTACCAGAGGCCTCTATATAAATCCCTACGTTAGTGTCGGCATCAACTTTTAGATAGAGACAGACTGTGTTTTTACGAAAACGTCATTTGATATTGATCTCCGTGAACTCTTGCGTCACGGAGATTTTTCTTGTATACCTGCGCATTTCCCTGTTGAGCGGATAAAGAACTCCTTTGCGGAACAACATGATTTTTCTTGACATCCTATCCTTTCATATTTGCCGTGTGGACAAACAAGCAGGCATGTGGCCACAAATACGCCAAATATGAGCAAGTTTCGTATCATGTTAATACA